>NZ_PDWM01000010.1 GCF_010093225.1 Pseudoxanthomonas koreensis
CCGTAGAGCGGGGCTTGCCCCGCTGCTGCCGCCGTCCGGTTCCCCGGGCAATCGGGCGGGGGTAGCCGGGCAATCCCGGCTCCGCGGGGCGTTGCGCGGCTTTGCTTGAAGCTGTCATGCGGGCTGGGTACAGTGCCGTTTGTCGCAAGTTGGCGACATACGTCACAGAACAGCACGCTTAGGTTCGGAAGAGAGCCTTCCAGCCGCACGTGGTACTGCACTTGGGGGGTGCGGATGTTGGACAGGGGGGAAGGTGCGATTCTGTCGTTGATCGGTGAACCGGTACTGGTAGCGCTGGGCGTCTTCGCCACCGCACTGGTCGCCTGGGCGATGATCTGGCTGCTGCAGCCGCTGGCCCACCGTTTCGGCCTGCTCGACCATCCGAAAGGACGCAAGGACCATGCGGCGCCGACGCCGGTCACCGGCGGGCTGGGCATCGCACTGTCGCTGCTGCTGCTGTTCGCGCTGGTGCCGCTGCCGATGACCTTGGGCAAGCTGGCCTACCTGCTGGGCGCCGGCCTGCTGCTGCTGGTCGGGCTGCTGGACGACCACCACGACCTGCGCTGGTGGTGGCGGATCTTGGCCCAGGTGGTCGCAGCGCTGCTGATGGTCTACCTGGGCGGGGTGCGGATCGAGCAGCTGGGCCCGGCGTTCGGGTTGCCCGACCTTTCGCTGGGGGTGCTGTCGGTGCCGTTCACCGTGTTCGCCACGGTCGGCCTGATCAACGCCATCAACATGATCGACGGCGCCGACGGCATCGCCGGCTCGCTGGTGGCCGCGGCCCTGGCGATGCTGGCCGCGGCGGCCTGGTACGCGGGCAACGATGGCGTGGCCTTCGTCGCCGCGGCCATCTTCGGCGCGACCCTGGGCTTCCTGCTGCACAACTTCCCGCTGCCGTGGCGGTCGCGGGCACGGGTGTTCCTGGGCAACGCCGGCAGCGCGTTTCTGGGCTACTCGATCGCCTGGATCGTGTTCCGCCTGACCCAGAACGACGGCCACCCGGTCAATCCGGTGCTGGCGCTGTGGCTGATCCCGATCCCGGTGATCGACTGCCTGGTGCTGATCGTGCGCCGCATCCGCCAACGCCGCTCGCCGTTCTCGGCCGACCGCGACCACATCCACCACCTGATGCGCGATGCCGGCTTCAGCACCCTGCAGGTGGCGTTGACCCTCACCGCCTTCAGCCTGCTGACCGGGCTGGCCGTCGGGCAGGCCATGCGCCTGGACGTGCCCAACCCGCTGCTGCTGGGGCTGTTCCTGCTGGCCTGCACGGCCTGGTGCGTACTCACGCTGAAGCGCGAACGCGCGTGCGCGTTTTTTGCTGCGATGCATCGCGGGCTGGCGGTTGTGCGCGAGCGTGCGGGGGCCAAGGCCGGCGCGGAGGCGATCATGGAGCCGGCCGTGGATTGCGGCGAGCCGGGGCTGGAGAGCAAGGGCGGCTGAGCGCAGGCGGCGGCCGCAGGCGCGCCGACCCGGCGCTCCGGTCGGGCAGCAGGCCGTCGCCAGGGTTCGGGACGAACGATTTCCGCTACAATGCCCGGCCGCGCGCCCGTAGCTCAGCCGGATAGAGTAGTGGCTTCCGAAGCCATTGGTCGGGGGTTCGAATCCCTCCGGGCGCGCCATGTACAGACCCCTCGCCAGCGGCGGGGGGTTTGTCGTTTCAGGGGCGGCCCCGCGCCCCCGCACGGGTGCACTCCGCCCCGCTGTCGGTGGCGCCCGTCCGTGGCCGAGGATGATGCGTTCGCCCTGAAGGGCCTTGCGGGCCCTTAACCGAAATTAGTTGCATTGCAGGTAATCAGTGTATATTCGAAAAACAGCTATTCTGTGTTTATCTGCATAGCGGGTACTCGTCATGCCTGGTCCTGCCCACCCCCTGATCGATCCACGGCAACTCGGGACGATCCTGCGGTCCGCGCGCAAGGCGCAACGGCTCACCCAGACGCAGCTGGCCGAGCGCGTTGGCATGAGCCAATCCCGGATCTCCTACCTGGAGAAACACGCTGCCGAGATCAACGTCGGGCAGTTGCTGCGGGTATGCGCGGTGCTCGGCCTGGAACTGACGATCGGGACGCGCGGCAAAGCGAAGGCTGCCGCCGCCCCGGGCGAGGACTGGTGACATGGGGCGACCCTCGCACAGCCGCAGCCTGACCCTCTGGGCCAATGGCGTCCATGTCGGTCGGTGGACCATTCCCACCCGCGGGGACATGGAGCTGCGATACGACGAAGCATGGGTCGACGACGCGCGCGGACGCCCGCTCTCGCTCTCCCTGCCATTCAACCTGCACGGCCAGGCCATCAAGGGCCAGGCTGTCGCCAACTACTTCGACAACCTGCTGCCGGACAGCGATGCGATCCGGCGGCGCATCGCCGAGCGCTTCGCCACCGGCTCGGTGGATCCATTCGACCTGCTCCAGGCCGTCGGACGGGATTGCGTGGGCGCCCTCCAGATCCTTCCCGACGGCGACTGGCCCCAGGGTCTGGACCGGGTTGAAGGCGTGCCGCTGTCCGAAGAGGACGTCGAACGCCACCTGATCGGGGCGGTAACCTCGAGGGGATTCGCCGGGCATCAGGATCCGGACGACGACTTCCGGATGTCGCTGGCCGGCGCGCAGGAAAAAACCGCCCTCCTGCGCTGGAACGGCGCCTGGCATGTGCCCCGTGGTGCCACGCCCACCACGCATATCTTCAAACTGCCACTGGGCCTGGTCGGCAACAAGAACGCCGACATGACCACATCGGTGGACAACGAATGGCTGTGCCTGCGGCTGCTGAAGGCTTACGGCCTGCCTGCCGCCAACGCGGAGATCGCCACCTTCGGCCAGCAGCGCGTACTGGTCGTGGAGCGTTTCGACCGGCGGCCGTCATCGGATGGATCCTGGCTGCTGCGCCTGATGCAGGAAGACTTCTGCCAGGTGGCAGGGCTCTCGCCGCTGCTCAAGTACGAGAGCGATGGCGGGCCGGGTTTGAAGGACCTGTTCGCCACCCTGGCCGGATCCGAGCGTCCCGAGGACGACATGCGCACGCTGATGGCCTCGCAGATCCTGTTCTGGCTCCTGCGTGCTCCCGATGGCCATGCCAAGAATTTCAGCATCGAACTGCTGGCACGTGGCCGGTATCGGCTGACCCCGATGTATGACGTCATGTCGAGCTATCCCGTGCTTGGGGATGGACCTGCCCAGTGGTCCCCGTTCTCGGTCAAGCTGTCCATGGCGCTGCTGGGCAAGAACAGGCACTACAGGATGCACAACATCCAGCGGCGGCATTTCAACAGCACTGCCCGGATCGTCAACTACGGGGCCGATGCCGAGTCCCTGATCGGGGAAATCCTCGCCCGCACGCCTGCCGCGATCGCCCAGGTGGCTGCCGAACTTCCAGCCGGGTTCTCCGACCATGTGGCCAACACCCTCCTGGGAGGGCTGGAGAAATCCGCAGCAGCACTGGCAGCCATGTCGCCATGATCCGTGCGTCGAATTCCTCCGGCGCACCATTGTTCCCCGCGACTCCTATAGAAGAGCCTGGACCTCACTCGTAGTCGGTGCGTGGGCGCCGGCGTGGGTGCAGGCGGCGGCCGCGGCGGCGGCGGCGAAGCGGACATGTTCCACCAGCGACGCCGCCGGGCGCTGCAGCAGGCTGGCGAGATAGCCGCCGACGAACGCGTCGCCGGCGCCGACGGTGTCGGCCACCGCCACTTCGAATGCGGGCTGCTCGATCCGTTCGTCGCCGCGGTACGCGGTCATGCCATCGCCGCCGCGCGTGTACAGCAGGGTCGCGGCCGGGGCCAGCGCGCGCACGCGTGCGAGGGCGTCCTCGGTGGCCAGCGCCGGATAGACGTGGCACAGGTCCTCGTCGGACAGCTTCAGCACCGTCGCCAGTGCGGCCATGCGCTCGAACAGCGGCGGGTAGGTGGCGTCCATCAGGTTGCGGCAGTTCGGGTCGAAGCTGACCGGGACGCCGGCGGCGTGCAGGGCTTCAGCGATCGCGACCAGGCGCGCGCCCAGCGGCTGCCGCACCAGGCTGATGCCGCCGAAGTGGGCCAGTTCGCAGGCGCGTTCCCAGCCTTCGGGCAGGCGCGAGGGATCGAAGGCCAGGTCGGCGCTGTCGTTGCCGAGGAAGAAGTACCGCGGTGGGTCCAGCTGGTGGACCACCGCGACCAGCGGCGCTTTCGCCACTACCTGCCAGAAGCGCGGGTCCAGGCCGGCGGCGCGTGAGAGGTCGATGATCTCGCGGCCGAACAGGTCGTCGCTGACCGCACCGCCCCATCCGGTAGGCACGCCGAGCGTCGCCGCCACCCGCGCCACGTTCCAGCAGGCGCCGCCGGCGATGCTGCGCCAACTGTCCTCGCCGCTGCGGACCAGGTCGGTCAGCGCTTCGCCGAACACGACCAGGCGTGGCAGTGCGTCCGCTGCGCCGGTCACGACCGTCGCGTCCGGCTCAGGCTTCCCCGGCGGCGGGCGCGGCGGCCACCGGCGGCGCCAACACGCGCGACCGCACCAGCAACCCGTAGCAGGCGATCCACGCGTAGCACACCGCCGGCACCAGCAGCGCCAGCGCCAGGCCGATGCGGTCGGCGGCCAGGCCGGTCAGCAGCGGCACGATCGCGCCTCCGACGATGGCAAGGCAGAGGATGCCCGAGCCGCCCGGGGTGTCTTCGCCCAGTCCGTCGATGGACAGGGTGAAGATGGTCGGGAACATCACCGAGTTGAACAGGCCGATCGACAGGATCGCCACCGCCGCCGGCACGCCTTCCAGGGTGGTCGCCGCCAGCAGGGCCAGGCCACCGGCGCACAGCGCGCACACCGCCAGCACCACGCCCGGCGGCACGAAGCGCAGCACCCACGCGCCGATGAAGCGGCCGACCATGGCCAGGCCCCAGTACACCGCGATCAGGTTGCCGGCCGCATGTTCGGAGCCGACCGCACCGGCCATGATCAGGTAGTTCACCAGCGCGCTGCCGATCGCCACTTCGGCGCCCACGTACAGGAAGATCGACAGCGCGCCCAGGCTCAGCCGGGGGATGCGCAGCAGGCGCAGGTAGTCGCCGTGGCCGACCGCGCGCACCGCCGGCACCGGCGCGCGGCGCAGCCACCAGCACAGCGCGGCCAGCACCAGCAGCACGCCGGCGATGATCATGTACGGCAAGCGCACGTGGCTGGCCTGCTCGACCCGGAACGCGGCCAGCGCCACTTCATCCATGCCCGGAGTCGGCTCGGCCACGCCCGCAGCGAGGATCAGCGCCGAGCCGAACAGCGGGCCGATCATGGTGCCGAACGAGTTGAACGCCTGCGCCAGGGTCAGCCGGCTGTGCGCGCGTGCCGGATCGCCCAGCCCCGCGGCCAGCGGGTTGGCCGCCACCTGGACGATGGTGATGCCGCCGGCCAGCACGAACAGCGCGGCCAGGAACGCCGGGTAGAAGCCCATCGACGCGGCCGGCGAAAACATCAGGCAGCCGCCGGCCATGATCACCAGGCCAATCACTATGCCGCGCATGTAGCCGATCCGGCTGACCAGCAGCCCGGCCGGGATCGAGACGATGAAGTACGCCAGGAAGAAGCAGAACTGGGTCAGCATCGCCTCGGCGTAGTTCAGTGAGAACGTGGCCTTGAGCTTGGGGATGAGCACGTCGACCAGCACCGTGCAGAAGCCCCAGGCGAAGAACAGGGTGATGACCAGCGGCAACAGGCGCGAGCCCGCGGGGCCGGTGGTGGTCGCGCCGGTCGCCGACGCGCCGGCAGCGATGGTGCCGAAGGCGGATTCCTGGGGTCCCGAAACTTGCATCTTGCCGCTCCTCAGTGGCGGCGATACGGTCGCCGCGTCCGTTCCGATGATGCCCACGCAGGGCGCGGCAGGCCGCAGGTAACGTTATCCATTGTCGCCCCCCGCTTCATCCCGCATCGCAGCACGGCCGCCGGCCTCGTCGCCCGAAATCTTCGTTGCTTTTCTGTAGGAGCCCGCATGAGGGCGACCCGACGCCGCTGGAAGGGGCGGCGGTCAACGCGACGCATCCGGATCGCCGCGTTCACCGCCGTGTGTTCCGACGACCGGGGGTCGCCCTCATGCGGGCTCCTACAAAAAGAGCCACGCAGTCAGCTCGCCAGCGCGTAATGCAACGCGATGCCGGCGAACATCGCCGCGCCGATCCAGTTGTTGTGCAGGAAGGCCCGGAAGCACGGCCCACGCTCACGCCGGCGTGCGAGCCAGAACTCGTACCCCACCAGCACCGCGGCCGCGCCCAGCGCTATCCAGTAATACAGCCCCAGCTGCGCTTGCCGCCCGACCAGCGCCAGCCCCAGCAGCACCAGCGCATACAGGATCCCCTGCACCACCAGGTCCAGGTCGCCGAACAGGATCGCGGTGGATTTCGAACCGGCGCGGATGTCGTCCTCGCGGTCGACCATCGCGTACCAGGTGTCGTAGGCGGTGGCCCAGAGGATGTTGGTGCAGTAGAGCAGCCAGGCCAGCGGCGGCACCGTGCCCTGGACCGCGGCGAAGGCCATCGGGATGCCCCAGCCGAAGGCCATGCCCAGGTACACCTGCGGCAGATAGGTGTGGCGCTTGAGGTAGGGATAGGTCGCGGCCAGGAACAGGCCGGCGAAGCTCAGCCACACGGTCAGCCGGTTCAGGGTCAGCACCAGCGCGAACGCCACCAGCATCAGCACCGCGAACACCGCCAGCGCCTCGCGCCCGGATACCGCGCCCGTGGCCAGCGGCCGCGCCTTCGTGCGCTCGACCTGTGGGTCGAGCCAGCGGTCGGCGTAGTCGTTGATCACGCAACCGGCCGAGCGGGTCAGCCACACCCCGGCGGTGAACACAAACAGCATCCACAGCGGCGGCACGCCCCCGGCGGCCAGCCAAAGCGCCCACCAGGTCGGCCACAACAGCAGCAGCACCCCGATCGGACGGTCGCCACGGCACAGCTTCCAGTACTGCCCCAGGCGCTCGCGCCAGCGCGGCAGCGGCGCCCGGTACGGGGATTCGAAACGTTCGTAAGCCATGGTGCGAAGGTTAAGCCATCGTCGCCCGCGCCGCCCCGCCCCGCCCCGGCGATAGTGGCTGGTACTCTTGGGGGCTGATCGCCATCGAGGCTTTGCCTGATCCCCGTCATCCTTTCCGGCGGGTCCGGCACCCGCCTCTGGCCGCTCTCGCGCGAGGCCTACCCCAAGCAGTTCCTGCCGCTGGCCGGCAGCGACACCATGCTCCAGGCCACCTGGAACCGGGTCGCGCCGCTGGCCACGGGCGCGCCGCTGGTGGTGGCCAACGAGGACCACCGCTTCATGGTCGCCGAGCAACTGCGCGAAGCCGGCTGCACGCCGGCGGCGATCCTGCTCGAACCGGTGGGCCGCAACACCGCCCCGGCGATCGCCGTGGCCGCGCTGCAGGCCACCGCCGGCGGCGAGGATCCGCTGCTGCTGGTGCTGCCTTCGGACCACGTGGTCGCCGATGCGATCGCGTTCCGTGCCGCGGTCGCCACCGCCGCCCCGGCCGCGACGGCGGGCAGGCTGGTCACCTTCGGCATCGTGCCCACCGGCCCGGAGACCGGCTACGGCTACATCAAGGCCGCGGCCGGGCAGGGCGCGGCGGCCGTCCTCGCGGTCGAGCGTTTCGTCGAAAAGCCCGACGCGGCCACGGCCGAGGGCTACGTCGCCTCGGGCGAATACTTCTGGAACAGCGGCATGTTCCTGTTCAAGGCTTCGCGCTACCTGGCCGAGCTGGAACGGCACGCGCCGGCGATGCTGGCCGCGTGCCGCGCCGCGTTCGAGGGCGCGAAGCGCGATGCGGACTTCGTGCGCCTGGACAAGGATGCCTTCGCCGCCTGCCCGTCCGATTCGATCGACTACGCGGTGATGGAAAAGACCGCCGACGCGGCGGTGCTGCCGATCGCCGTGGGCTGGAACGACGTAGGCAGCTGGTCGGCGCTGTGGGAAGTGGCCGAGCAGGACGGCGACGGCAACGCCCACCACGGCGACGTGATCGCGCTGGACTGCCGCGACACCCTGGCCTGGGGCGACGGCCGCCTGGTGGCGATGATCGGGCTGCGCGACGTGGTGGTGGTGGACACCGACGACTCGCTGCTGGTGGCGCACAAGGACCGCGTGCAGGAGGTCAAGGCGGTGGTGGCCCGGCTCAAGGCCGAGGGGCGCCCGGAGCCGACCCTGCACCGGAAGGTCTACCGGCCGTGGGGCGCGTACGACTCGATCGACATGGGCGAGCGCTTCCAGGTCAAGCGGATCACGGTCAATCCCGGAGCGGCGCTGAGCCTGCAGATGCACCACCATCGCGCCGAGCACTGGATCGTGGTCAGCGGCACCGCCGAGGTGACCCGCGGCGAGGAAGTGCTGTTGCTGTCGGAGAACCAGAGCACCTACATTCCGCTGGGCGTGACCCACCGCCTGCGCAACCCGGGCAAGGTGCCGCTGGAGCTGATCGAGGTGCAGTCCGGCAGCTACCTGGGCGAGGACGACATCGTCCGCTTCGAGGATGTGTACGGGCGAGGGTGAACCCGATCCGGGATCCCCGCACACGACCCGCCTGCCCCTGTAGGAGCCCACTTCAGGGGGCGACCTGGTGCACCTGTGAGGGCGCCGCGCTCAACGCGACGGCTGCGGATGGGCCGCGTTGAACATCGCTGCGCCGGACTCCTTCGGGTCGCCCCCTGAAGTGGGCTCCTACAAGTGGGGGGCGGGGGTCATAATCGGGGCCTGTTCTGTGCTTGGGGTTTTCCATGAGCGTGTCCGTCCAGATCGATGACCGCGTCCGCGTCGCCAACGATGCTCCGTTCGTGCTGTTCGGCGGGCTCAACGTGCTGGAGGACCTGGACTCGACCCTGTCCGCCGCGGCGAAGTACGTGGAGGTGACCGGCAGGCTGGGCATCCCGTTCGTATTCAAGGCCTCCTACGACAAGGCCAACCGTTCCTCGATCCGCTCCTACCGCGGGGTGGGGATGGAGGAGGGGCTGCGCATCTTCCAGGAGGTGAAGGCGCGCTTCGGGGTGCCGGTGATCACCGATGTGCACGAGCCGGCCCAGGCCGCGCCGGTGGCCGAGGTGGTGGACGTGCTGCAGATCCCGGCGTTCCTGGCCCGGCAGACCGACCTGGTCCATGCGATCGCATCCACCGGGCGGGCGGTGAACATCAAGAAGCCGCAGTTCCTCAGCCCCACCCAGATGAAGAACATCGCCGAGAAGATCCGCGAGGCGGGCAACGAGCGGATCATCCTGTGCGAGCGCGGGGCGCAGTTCGGCTACGACAACCTGGTGGTGGACATGCTCGGCTTTCGCGAGATGGTCGAGGCCACCGGCGGGCTGCCGGCGATCTTCGACGTGACCCACAGCCTGCAGCGGCGCGAAGCCGGCGCGGCGGCCTCGGGCGGGCGGCGGCGGCAGGTGGCGGAACTGGCGCGGGCCGGCATGGCGGTGGGACTGGCCGGGCTGTTCCTGGAGGCGCACCCGGATCCGGACAACGCCCGCTGCGACGGGCCCAGCGCGCTGCCGCTGGCGGTGCTGGAGCCGTTCCTGGCCCAGGTCAAGGCGATCGACGAGCTGGTGAAGGGGTTTGAGCCGCTGTCGATCCGCTGACGCCCCTTTGCAGGGGCCCGTCTTGCGCGCGACCCGAGATCGCCGGAATCGCGACGGGCGATAACGGACTCATGGGCCAGGTGCCGGCCTATTCGACAGCGCCAACCGCGGACGCCGCCGGCGGTATTGGTACTCGCCTGGAATGCCCGGGGCTGCGCATTGGGAATCGACTGTCAGCGCAGGGTCGCGGCGAGATAGTCGTGATCGCCCGGCACGACATGGACACGGGTGGTCAACACCGGATCGTCGAAGGCGTGCACCGCGTCCAGGGTCACGGGCAGGGTGGTGCCGGGCTGGTAGTACCATCGGCTGTGCACCATCGCGATCATATGCCTGTTGGCCGACGACAGGTTGGGCATGCCGCGATGCCACAGGCGCGGGTCGCGCAACAGCACGTCGCCTTGCCTGCTGCGGATCCGGACAGGCGCCACGACGTCGGCCCGCGCGCATTGCGCCTGTGCGTCGATGCGCGTGGACCCGGGGATGCGGTGCGTGCCGGGCCACAGTTCGATGGCACCGTTGCCTTCATCCACGTCGACCAGCGGCACGTTGACGATGACCGACACGAACGGATGGACCACGTCGTTGCCGACATTCGGTGCATCGCGGTGCAGGACCTGGAAGCCGCTTCCTGGCATGTTGGTGTTGCACGTATAGAAGTGCTGGTGGACGCCGGCGCCGAGCATCGCGTGCGTGACCTGCACTACCTGCGGGTTGGCCACGATCGAGCGGTGGATGTGCCGTGCCTGCGGCGGCATCGCCTGGGGCAAATGGCCATAGGCGTTCGCTTCCGCCGCCCAGTCCACGCGCTCAGCCAATACCGCCGTGTCCTGCTCGAGCTGGAGCCGCAGCGCATCCAGCGCCGCCGGATCCACGACCCCGGGCAGCACCACATAGCCCAACTGCGCCAGCTGCTGCATGGCCTGGGCAATCCACCCCGGCTCCAGCGGCGGCGGACCCTCATATCCAAGGCGTGGCGCAATGCGCATGGCCGCCTCAGACGAAGCGCTGCGGCTGGCGCTCGAACCACAGTCCCGCCGGCCGCACCACCGCACCCTGCGGCGACCATCGTCCGGGCACCCGCGTGGCGCAGGCCGCGCATTGCCCTGCCGCGTCCAGCGCGTAGCCAGTGACCTGGTAGCCCATGCGCTCGACCACCGCCGTCCCGCACCCCGGGCAACGGGTGTTCTCGAAGTCACCGACCCGGCCCGGCTGCACGCCCGCATAGGTATATCGCAACCCCTCAGCGCGACCGATCGACGCCGCGCGTACGACGTCGGCCGCGCCGGCGTCCGAGCCGCCACGCATGCGGTAATCGCGGTGGAAGTTCCACAGGGTCCATGGAATGTCGGGCGACACCGACGCGATCGCGCGTGCGGCACCGCGCAACTCGTCCTCGCTGTCGTTCCAACCCGGGACGACCAGCGTGACCAATTCCAGCCAGAAACCGCGCTCGGCGACCATGCGCAGGGTGTCCAGCACCGGCTGCAGGTGCGCTCCGAGCGAACGGTAGCGTTGCGGCGACAGCGTCTTCAGGTCGATCTTGACCAGGTCGACGTGCGGACGCAGGAAATCCAGGACCTCCGGCGTGGCGTAGCCGCTGGAGACGATGCCGGTGGTCATGCCGGCGGCCTTGGCACGGGCGAATAGCTCCACCGCCCACTCGGCCGTGATCAGGGGCTCGTTGAGCGAACTCAGCAGCACGCGGATACCGCGCCCGTGCGCCGTGGCGACGATTTCCTCGGCCGACACCGCGGTCGGCCGTTCCGGCGCTTCGACGTCGCGCAGCACCTGCGACAGGTGCCAATTCTGGCAATAGCTGCAGCGCAGGTTGCAGCCCAGCATGCCCAGGGTCAGTACGTCCTCGCCGGCATGCGCATGCATGAAGGGCGCCTGCTCGATCGGATTGATCTGCAGGCTGCCGGCGTAGCCCCACGGTACGTGCAGCAGGCCGTCGCGGTTGAAGCGGACCTTGCAGGCGCCGCGTCGCCCCGGGGGTATCACGCAGCGATGGGCGCAGGCGATGCATTGCACCCGCCCATCGTCGCGCATGCGCGCCAGCGTGCTGTCCGGGCGTGTCGCCGCGTCGAGCTGGGTCGCGACCGCGGTGTCGTCCGCCTCGAGCCGCGTCGGAACCGGAACCACGCTCATGGCGCGCCATGTCCAAGCAGAACCCCGAGGACGAAATGTTCCTGCGTCCCGTCCGTCTCGATGGCCTGGTCGACCAGTGCGTCAAAAACGCCGGTGAACGGGCCGGCCGACAGTCCCTGCGCCTGCGCCACCAGCAGCAGGTTCTGGACGATGCAACCGGCTTCGGCCATCAGGATCCGGTACGACACGTCAGCATACTTTGGCGTGACCCTCGACAAGCGGATGGTCAGTGCAATGAATGCCGCCGCGCCAGCGGCGATCGGGCGGGTATCGGGCAGGCAGAGATCGGCCGGATCGATCGCACGGCCATGCACGCGTTGCAATGCGTGCCGGGCCGGGTCGTACCGGTAGGCGCCCGTCTCGAGGCCATCGACCCGATGCGCGATGACGCACACGTCCACGCCATACAACGCACCCGGCGACGGATAGGCACGCAGGCCCAGCCGCCTCTCGCCCCACGCCAGCTCGCCGGTGATGCCACAGGCGCGACCCAGCCATTGCCCCAGTTGCTCCAGCGACACGGGCCGTCCGGCATAGCGGGTCGGCGAGCGCCGATGGCGCAGGGCGGACGACAACGAGTCGTCCGGCAACGCGTCCGGCGCAGCCAGCGGCAGCCACGCGCCATCGGCGATCCGGCCGGGTGGATCGAAGGTCAGCGCCGCGAGCCGATCGGGGGTCAGCAGGGTCTGCGCGCCGGCACCGCGCATCGACCAGGCGTGCGCCTGCCGCGGACGCGCCCCTTCCGCCGGCGTCAGTGCCTCCCAGCCGATCAGGTCCTGGGTGACCACGCGCGCCAGTTCGCCCCAGCGCAGGCCCATGGCCTCCGGATCAATGCCCTGCGCCCAAGCATCCAGCCACGTGTCCAGGCATCGGGCGTCACCCTCGATTTCCACCGTACGCCGCGTCCGCGATACGACGACCCGGCCATGGTCGCGGCCCACCGCATCGGGCAGGACGTCGAACGCCAGGGTCAGGCGATCGTCGTGCAGGCGCGCGATGACACCGGGCGTGAGCACCCACTGGCCTGTGGGCGCAGGCGGCGCGGATCGCGCCGGCGCCGGACAATCGAAACGCGAATCGGCCACAACCATGCCCGATGGCAGGATCATGTCGACGGAAACCTGATCGGCGGCACGGCACACCGGACTGGCCGCCGCGAAGGTCATCAGCGCAACGGCCTCTTTTCAGTCAGCATCGGAGCCGCTTGGCCGGCGACGTAGGTGCCCAGTTCCGCGACGATGTTCGGAGCCAGCTGCGGCGTGATCAATGCCAGCAGCCCTTCGCCGGACGCCAGCCAGTCACGTTCGGCCTGGGCTCGCGCCGCGCGCTGCAGCGAAGAACCGATGATCAGGGCGATGACCTTGCGCTCGTCCGGTTCCAGGCCCGTGTAGAACGCTTCCAGCTTGCGAATGGCCGAGTGGCTGGCGTCGTGTTGCATGGCGATGCTCCTTGGGGACGGTCCGTGCTTGGGTTGCGTACCTCAAACCGAACGCATGAATGGGCAGCACCGGGCCACCGGCCCGACCAGCGGCATCCATCCCGTCGGCCCGGAACTCCCCGCCACTTCTTCATCCGGTGCCAACGCCGGCCGCGACAGGCTGGACGCCCCTTCCGACGGAGCCGTCCCATGTCCCGCACGATCCTCTGCAGCCTCGCCCTAGCCACCGGCCTGCTCGCCGGTTGCGCCGGGCCGCAGATCGCCGGGGTCCAGCCGATCGACGGGCTGATCTCCGGCCAGTGCCACACCGGCATGGCCCGCGGTGCGGTGGGCCTGGCCGCGTCCGATGCCACGGTCCAGCGCGCGCGGATCGACAGCGACAGTAACGAGGTGCAGGTCGTGCGCGGGGCCGACAAGCGCACGGGCGGGGCCAGCACGCCAGTGGAGGCCACTTCCGGCGGACCGCGCCTGACCATCGAAACCGGCCGCAACAACGCCATCACGGGGATGCATTGCGGCTGAGGGCGCGGTGCGTCCGTCAGCTGGCCGGCGTCGACCGCGCCAGACCGGGCGTCGCGCATCCGCCGGGTTCCGGGTACGCGACAGGCCGCCGCGGCGCGCCGATGGGCACGTTCGATGCGTCGCACCCGGACGAGGCGGACCCCCATCCGCTCAAGGCAGGGCTGTGCGCAGCGCGGTTAACGACTCCCGAATGCGGGCTGCGGCAATCTCGGCGCCTCTGTCCTCCGGAAACCGCCGATGCAAACGCACCTGCTCCGCACCCTGCTGCCGCTCGCCCTGGCCACCGCACTCTGCGCCTGCTCCGCCGGCACCGCGCCGGAAGACGATGGCGCCGAACAGGAGCAGGCGCTCGCCGACGCGCAGCAGGCCGCGGAGTCGGCGGCCACTCCACCCGAAGGCACGGGCGCCGCCGCGCCGCCGCTGGAGTGCGACGACACCCAGGTGCAAGGGCTGGTCGGCCAGGTGCTGGAAGAGTCCACTGCCGAGCAGGCCCGTGTCGACGCCGGCGCGAAGAGCGTGCGCGTGCTCGAGCCGGGGCAGATGGTGACCATGGAGTTCGACGGCGAGCGGTTGAACATCGAGGTCGATGGGGAGCGGAAGATCGTGGCGCTGCGCTGCGGCTGAGGTGGTGTACTGCCGGGCGGCCGCTACGGGCGTGACCGGCATCCATCTGTAGGAGCCCACTTCAGGGGGCGACCCGATCCCGCTGAAGGCGCTGCGTTCAACGCATCGCTTCCGGATCGGTCGCGTTGAACGGGGCTGCGTTCCTGCCACCTGGGGTCGCCCTCATGCGGGCTCCTACAGGGGGCATCCCCGTTCGCGGGACGGTTTCGGATGCATCTTTTTTGTGGGCCGTACGCCTGTTGCGGCAGTGCAGCACTTGTGGTCTAGTCGGGCTTCCGGTGACATTCTGGCAGCGCCCGTTTCGAATGAAACCGGTGCGGTGTCGCCTTCCCTCGCGTCCGGGAAACAGCGCCCGGCATGCATGTTTCGAGATGCAGATGGCCCCCCGCAACCGCCACGGGCTCTACGACCCGAACTCCGAACGCGATGCCTGCGGCTTCGGCATGATCGCCCAGCTCGACGACCAGCCTTCGCGCGCCCTCGTCGACACCGCGATCGCCGCGCTGTCGCGCATGACCCACCGTGGCGGCGTCGCCGCCGATGGACTGACCGGCGACGGTTGCGGCCTGCTGATCCGCAAACCGGTGCCCTACCTGCGCGCGATGGCCGGCGAGGCCGGCATCGCCGTGGGCGACGGCGCCCTGTTCGCTTCCGGCCTGGTGTTCCTGCCCGACGAGGTGGCACTGGCGCAGCGCTGCCGCGAAACCCTCGAGCACGAGCTGCGGAGGGCCGGCCTCAGCATCCTGGGCTGGCGCACGCCACCCACAGACACGCGTGTCTGTGGGGAGCTGGCCAGGCAGACACTGCCTGCAATCGAACAGATCTACGTCCAGGCCGGCGCCGGGCAGGACGAGGAAAGCTTCAACCTGGCGCTGTTCCTGGCTCGCCGCCGCAGCGAGCAGCAGCTGCGCGACATGACCGACTACTACGTCGTGACCCTGTCCTCCCATTCCATCGGCTACAAGGGAATGGTCCTGCCGGACAAGCTCACCGGCTTCTACCTGGACCTGCAACGCCCGGACCTGGCCTCCAGCGCGGTGGTGTTCCACCAGCGCTTCTCCACCAACACCCTGCCGCGCTGGCCGCTGGCGCATCCGTTCCGGATGCTCGCGCACAACGGCGAGATCAACACCATCGAGGGCAACCGCCGCTGGGCGCAGGCCCGCGGCCAGGTGTGGAAGACGCCGAAGTTCGACGTCGCCGAACTGCAGCCGATCGTGTCGATGCACGGCTCGGACTCGCAGAGCCTGGACAACATGCTCGAGCTGCTGGTCTCCGGCGGCATGGAACTGATCCAGGCGCTGCGCATCCTGGTGCCGCCGGCGACCCAGTCGCTGGAGTTCAAGGACCCGGACCTGGCCGCGTTCTACGAGTTCTACGGCCTCAACACCGAACCGTGGGACGGCCCGGCCGGGATCGTCACCATGGATGCGCGCTACGCTGCGTGCACCCTGGACCGCAACGGCCTGCGGCCTTCGCGCGGGCTGCTGACCTCCGACCGCCACTTCATCGTCGCCAGCGAGGCGGGCGTGTGGGAAGTGCCGACCGAACGCATCGTGCGCAAGGGCAAGCTCGGCCCGGGCGAGATGGTCGCCATCGACCTCAAGCGCGGCGACCTGCTCGACTCCGAGGCGGTGGACCGGATCAACCGCGGCCGCGCGCCGTACAAGCAGTGGCTGCAGCAGGGCGTGACCTACCTGCAGACCGAACTGATCGATCCGTCGCTGGCCGAGGAGCCGTTCGACGAGAAGACCCTGCGCAGCTACCACAAGCTGTTCCAGCTCACCTCCGAGGAGATCGAGCTGGTGCTGCGGCCGATGGCCGAGACCGAGCAGGAAGCCACCGGCTCGATGGGCGACGACACGCCGATGGCGGTGCTCAGCCGGCGCAACCGGCCGCTGTACGACTACTTCCGCCAGGCCTTCGCGCAGGTGACCAACCCGCCGATCGACCCGCTGCGCGAAGACTGCGTGATGTCGCTGGCGACCCAGCTGGGCCGGGAGACCAACATCTTCCACGCCGGCCCGGAGACGGTGAA
Organism: Pseudoxanthomonas koreensis; assembly: GCF_010093225.1. GTDB lineage: Bacteria > Pseudomonadota > Gammaproteobacteria > Xanthomonadales > Xanthomonadaceae > Pseudoxanthomonas > Pseudoxanthomonas koreensis. Next base: position 16,345 of record NZ_PDWM01000010.1, read on the forward strand.
CCACATCCTGCTCAACTCGCCGGTGCTTTCGCAACGCAAGCTGCGCCAGCTGATGGTGATGCCGCAGTACGCGCAGAAGAACCGGCTGATCGACCTGTCCTACGCGATCGAAGAGGGACTGGAGGCCGGCATCGCGCGGATCTGCCGCGAGGCCGAGCAGGCCGTGCGCGACGGCATGGTCATGCTGCTGCTGTCCGACCGCTACCCGGTGCCGGAACGGCCGATGGTGCATGCGCTGCTGGCCACCGGCGCGGTCCACCACCACCTGTGCAGGGCGGGGCTGCGCTGCGACGCCAACCTGGTGATCGAGACCGGCACCGCGCGCGACGCGCACCACATGGCCTGCCTGCTCGGCAACGGCGCCACCGCGGTGTATCCGTACCTGGCCTACCAGACCCTGTTCGACATGGGCCGACGCGGCATCCTGCAGCTGAAGAAGGGCGAGGTCGCCCAGGTCGGGCGCAGCTACCGCAAGGGCGTCTACAAGGGCCTGTCCAAGATCATCTCGAAGATGGGCATCGCCACCATCGCCAGCTACCGCGGCGCGCAGCTGTTCGAGATCGTCGGCCTGGAGCAGGAGGTGGTCGAGCGGTGCTTCGGCGGCACGCCCTCGCGCGTGGGCGGCGCCGGCTTCGAGCGCCTGGACCGCGATGCGCGCGGGCTGCAGGCGGCGGCCTGGAACGAACTGGAGAAGCCGGAGATCGGCGGACTGATCAAGTACGTCCATGGCGGCGAGTACCACATGTACAACCCGGACGTGGTGATGACCCTGCAGCACGCCACGCGCACGGGCGAGGCTGAGGACTGGAATGCATATACGGAGGCGGTGCATTCGCGGCCGCCGTCGGCGCTGCGCGACCTGCTGGCATTGAGCCCGGCGGAGACGCCGACGCCACTGGACGAAGTGGCGCCGGCCTCGGACCTGCTGCGCCGCTTCGACACCGCCGCGATCTCGCTGGGCGCGCTGTCGCCGGAGGCGCACGAGGCGCTGGCGATCGCGATGAACCGGCTGGGCGGACGCAGCAACTCCGGCGAAGGCGGCGAGGATCCGGTGCGTTACGGCACGGAAAAGCGCTCGAAGATCAAGCAGGTCGCCTCCGGCCGCTTCGGCGTCACCCCCGAGTACCTGGTCAACGCCGAGGTGCTGCAGATCAAGGTCGCGCAGGGCGCCAAGCCCGGCGAAGGCGGCCAGCTGCCCGGGCACAAGGTCAACGAGCTGATCGCACGGCTGCGCTACGCGCGCCCGGGCATCGGCCTGATCAGCCCGCCGCCGCACCACGACATCTATTCGATCGAGGACCTGGCGCAGCTGATCTACGACCTCAAGCAGGTCAATCCGCAGGCGCTGGTGTCGGTGAAGCTGGTCTCGCACGCCGGCGTGGGCACGATTGCCGCGGGCGTGGTCAAGGCCGGCGCCGACCTGATCACCGTGTCCGGCCACGACGGCGGCACCGGCGCCTCGCCGATCAGCTCGATCCGCTACGCCGGCGGGCCGTGGGAACTGGGCCTGGCCGAATCGCACCAGGCGCTGGTAGCCAACGACCTGCGCGACCGCACCATCCTGCAGACCGACGGCGGCCTGAAGACCGGCCTGGACGTGGTCAAGGCCGCGCTGCTGGGCGCCGACAGCTTCGGCTTCGGCACCGGGCCGATGATCGTGCTGGGCTGCAAGTACCTGCGCATCTGCCACCTCAACAACTGCGCCACCGGCGTGGCCACCCAGGACGAACGGCTGCGTTCGCAGCATTTCACCGGGCTGCCGGAGCGGGTGGAGAACTTCTTCCGGCTGATGGCCGAGGAAGTGCGCGGCTGGCTGTCGCTGCTGGGCGCGCGTTCGCTGGACGAGATTGTCGGCCGTACCGACCTGCTGCGGCAGATCGACGCGGCGCCGCGCGAAGGCGTGCGCCTGGACCTGTCGCGGCTGCTGCATCCAGCCCCGCGCGACGACGGCCGTTGTGCAGCGGCGCGCCTGTACGAGTCGCCCGACAGCCTGGCCACCCAGCTCGACATCCAGCTGGCCGATGCGATCGCCGGCAAGTCCGGCGGCGAGCACCGCTACCTGATCCACAACACCGACCGCAGCATCGGCGCGCGGCTGTCCGGCACGATCGCCCGGGCGCACGGCAACCACGGCATGGACGAGGCGCCGATCACGCTGCGCTTCCGCGGCACCTCCGGGCAGAGCTTCGGTGCGTTCAATGCCGGAGGCCTGCAGCTTGAGCTGGAAGGCGAGGCCAACGACTACGTCGGCAAGGGCATGGCCGGCGGCCGGCTGGTGCTGCGCCCGCCGCGCGCGGCGCGCTACGAAGCACGCAGCACGCCGATCCTGGGCAACACCTGCCTGTACGGGGCCACCGGTGGCGAGCTGTTCGCCGCCGGCCGCGCCGGCGAGCGCTTCGCGGTACGCAACTCCGGCGCGCTGGCGGTGATCGAGGGCGCGGGCGACCACTGCTGCGAGTACATGACCGGCGGCATCGTCCTGGTGCTGGGCAAGGTCGGGCTGAACTTCGGCGCCGGCTTCACCGGCGGCCTGGCCTACGTGCTCGACCAGGACCGCGACTTCGTCGACCGCTACAACCACGAGCTGATCGACATCCACCGGATCTCGCCGGAAGGCTTCGAGAGCTACCGCCAGCACCTGCACCGCCTCGTCAGCCGCCACCGCGAACTCACCGGCAGCATCTGGGCGCAGCAGATCCTGGACGAGTTCCGAGACTACGTCGGCAAGTTCTGGCTGGTAAAGCCGAAGGCGGCAAGCATCGAATCGCTGGCCGATACGCTGCGGAGGGCTGCATGAGTCGCAAGCAGGTATTCCAGTTTCTTGACCTGCCGCGGGAGATGCCACGGCGCATTCCTGTGGAGCTGCGCACTTCGGGCGACTGGGGCGAGCTGTACGGGAAGTTCGGCCACGCCGAGGCGTCACACCAGTCGGGTCGCTGCCTGGACTGCGGCAATCCCTACTGCAGCTGGAAGTGCCCGGTGCACAACGCCATTCCGCAGTGGCTGCAGCTGGTGCAGGAGAACCGCATCCTCGAGGCGGCCGAGCTGTGCCACTCGACCAATCCGCTGCCCGAAGTGTGCGGGCGGGTCTGCCCGCAGGACCGCCTGTGCGAGGGCAGCTGCACGCTCAACGACGGCTTCGGCGCGGTCACCATCGGCGCGGTGGAGAAGTACATCGTCGACACCGCCTTCGCCCAGGGCTGGCGCCCGGACCTGTCCGAAGTGGTTCCGACCGGCCGCCGCGTGGCGGTGGTCGGTGCCGGTCCGGCCGGGATCGGCTGCGCCGACCGGCTGGCGCGCGCCGGCATCCAGGCGGTGGTCTACGACCGCTACGAACAGATCGGCGGCCTGCTCCAGTTCGGCATCCCCACCTTCAAGCTCGACAAGACTGTGATCGCACAGCGCCGCGAAGTGCTCGAAGGCATGGGCATCGAGTTCCGCCTCGGCGTGGAGGTCGGCCGCGACGTCACCGTCGAGCAGCTGCTGGAGGAATACGACGCGGTGTTCCTCGGCACCGGCGCCTACCGCTATACCGATGGCGGCCTGCCGGGCCAGGACGCCGAGGGCGTGCTGCCGGCGCTGCCGTTCCTGGTGCAGAACGGTCGCATCGTCGCCGGCAACGACCCCGCGCATGTCGCCAGCATGGGCCGGCCGATCGCCGGCTGGGAAGACACGATCAGGCTGCCCGACCTGGCCGGCAAGCGCGTGGTCGTGCTCGGCGGCGGCGATACCGGCATGGACTGCGTGCGCAGTGCCATCCGCCTGGGCGCCGGCAAGGTCACCTGCGCCTACCGCCGCGACGAGGCATCGATGCCCGGTTCGGCACGCGAGGTCGGCAACGCGCGCGAGGAAGGCGTGCGCTTCCTGTTCAACCGCCAGCCGCTGGCGATCGAGGCCGATGCCGATGGCCGCGTCATTGGCGTGCGCGTGGTCGAGACCCGGCTCGGCGATGCGGACGCGCGCGGCCGGCGCAATGCGGTGGCGATCGAAGGCAGCGAGTCGGTGCTCGAGGCCGACGTGGTGATCATCGCGTTCGGGTTCGCGGCCGAAGTGCCGGAGTGGGCCGCGGCGCTGGGCATCGAGGGTACGCCGAACGGCCGCATCGTCACCGGCGGCGCCGGCCGGCTGCCGTACCAGACCAGCCACCCGCGCGTGTTCGCCGGCGGCGATGCGGTGCGCGGCGCGGACCTGGTGGTGACCGCGGTGGCCGAGGGCCGCGATGCGGCGCAAAGCATCGCCGGGATGCTGGCGGCGCAGGCGCGGACGACGGAGCCGGCGGCAGCCTGAGCGGCGCGGCCTGTATGGTCCGTCAGGCGGACATGTCGAGGACGATGCGGCCTTCGATCTCGCCCTTGTGCATGCGGGCGAAGATGTCGTTGATGTTCTCCAGCCGGTCCGATGCCACGGTCGCGGCGACCTTGCCCTGTTCGGCGAACTCCAGCGATTCCTGCAGGTCCAGGCGGGTGCCGACGATCGAGCCGCGCACGGTGATCCCGTTGAGGACCATGCCGAAGATATCCAGCGGGAAGCTGCCCGGCGGCAGGCCGACCAGGGAGACGGTGCCGCCGCGGCGCATCATCCCCTGTGCCTGCTCGAAGGCCTTGGGCGAGACCGCGGTGACCAGGGCGCCGTGTGCGCCGCCGATCTCCTTCTTCAGGAACGCGGCCGGGTCGGTCGTGAGCGCGTTGACGGTGACCGTGGCGCCCAGGCGCCTGGCCAGTTCGAGCTTTTCGTCGTCCACGTCGACGGCGGCCACGTTCATGCCCATGGCCTTCGCATACTGCACGGCCATGTGGCCGAGGCCGCCGATGCCGGAGATGACCACCCATTCGCCGGGACGGGTGTCGGTCACCTTCAGGCCCTTGTAGACGGTGACCCCCGCGCACAGCACCGGCGCGATCTCGACGAAGCCGATGCCCTTGGGAAGGTGGCCGACGTAACCGGCATTGGCCAGTGCGTACCGGGCGAAGCCGCCGTTGACCGAATAGCCGGTGTTCTGCTGCTGCTCGCACAGGGTTTCCCAGCCGCCCAGGCAGTGCGCGCAGTAGCCACAGGCCGAGTATAGCCACGGGATGCCGACGCGGTCGCCTTCCCTGACGTGGGTGACGCCGGCGCCCACCGCGACCACGTGGCCCACGCCCTCGTGCCCGGGAATGAAGGGCGGGCTGGGCTTCACCGGCCAGTCGCCCTCGGCCGCATGCAGGTCGGTATGGCAGACGCCGCAGGCCTCGATCCTGACCAGCACGTCGCCAGGACCCGGGCGGGGCACCGGTACTTCCTCGATCACCAGTGGCTGGCCGAAGCCGCGCACGACCGCGGCCTTCATCGTCTTGTCCATGGCGGATCCTCGCGGGAGGGCAGGTTTGGCCACCTTACACCCGTGCCGTTATCACGCCGTTGACCGGGATCGAGCCGTCCATCCCCACTGCCGTGGCGGCATCGCCACGCTCTGCTACGATCCCGGCACATCCCACCCGACGCGGAGCTGTGCGATGGACCATGCGTTCCTCTGGGGCGTCATCGCCCTGGCCTGCGGCACGGTAATGATCGTCTACGGTTCCACCATGTTCCGGGTGGTGCTGGCCTTCGCCGGCTTCTACATCGGCTTCGGCGTGGTCTCGGCCGCAATCGGCTCGATCGGCAGCGGGCCCAGCCCGGCGCTGCAGACCATCGTCGCGATCATCCTTGGCGCGGCGCTGGGTGGAGTGCTGTATTCGTTCGCTTCCCTCGCGGTATACGCGGCCGGTGCGATCCTGGGGCTGGTGGTGGCGCTGTTCTTCGCCTCGCTGGTGGGCATCGGCGGCAGCTGGATGCTGACGGTGCTCGCTCTGGCCGGCGTCGGTGCCGGCGCCTTCGGCGGACGCTACCTGGGCAGCTGGCTGACGATCCTGTCCTCGGCGGTGGCCGGTGCCTACTTCAGCGTCACCGGCCTGGCGCTGATCTTCGGCTCGCAGGCGGCCAACGGGATGATGCCGGTGAACGCGCGCACGCTGGTGGTGTTCGCGCTGCTGGCGGTGATCAGCTTCCTGGCCCAGGCACGCACGCGCAACCTGCGCCGCAGCGGCGCGTTCATCCGCTGACGTGCCGGTGCGCCTGGGCCTCGCCGCCAACCGCCTGCACCACGCCACCGCGGACGCCGCGCTGTTCCGCTGGCTGCGCGCCAGTGGTGCGGGGATCCGCGAACTGGGGATCGAGCTGCATGCGGTGGGCCGCACCCACGACGCGATCGCCGCGGCGGGTCTGCTCGATGGCCATGCAGGCCTGAAGCGCTACCCGTACGGGCGCGACGGCGGCCTGATGAAGCTGGTCGCCGAAGTGGTGGGCATGGAAGGCGACGCGCGCACGCTGGACGGGGCGATTTACCTGATCGATCCGGTCGACCCATCCTCGATCTTCCCCGAGGCGGCGGCGCTCAAGCGCCAGTGCGTGATCCACGGCAAGCCCTTCCTCTCCACCGTGGCCAGCGCGCGCGACTGGATCGAGAACGAGCGCGTTCTCGCCGGGCTGGCGCCGGACCCGGGGGCCGATGCGCTGCATGCCTTCGAAGCGCAGACCCTGGCGCTGATCGCGCATGATGCGATGAAGCCGCAGATGCTGGCGTTCGCCGCCGCGCATTACGAAGCGCTGTCGCGGTTCGCCCGGCGCGTGGCCACCGGCACCACCGGCCAGCGCCTGAACGAGATGGCCTGGAGCCGCGGCTGGCCGCAGGACACGCCGTGGGTGCACCGCTTCCACAGCGGCCCGATGGGCGGCGATGCGCAGATCGCCGACCTGGTGCTGGAGCGCCAGTGCCAGCGCGCGGTGTTCTTCGAGGATCCGCACGTCGCACGCCAGCACGAGGCCGACATCCAGCTGCTCGAGCGTGCGGTGACGACGGTGACCGACGACGCGATGTGCATCACTTCGCCGGTGGTGGCCGCGCGCTGGATGGACGCGGTCGGCCGGCGCGCGCGCTGGCGCGCGGCCTGAGCGGCACGGAATCATCCGCCATGTGCGTGGTCGCCTTCGCCTGGAACGCGCATCCGCGCTGGCGCTTCGTGCTGGCCGGCAACCGCGACGAGTTCCATGCGCGGCCAACCGCGCCCTTGGCGGCCTGGGACGATGGCTCGGGTATTGTTGCCGGCCGCGACCTGGAAGCCGGCGGCACCTGGCTGGGCGTGGACGGGCGCGGGCGCTGCGCGCTGGTGACCAACGTGCGCGACTTCCGCCAGCCGCAGGGCGGCCTGTCGCGCGGGCTGCTCGCCAGCGACTACCTGCGCGGCGAAGAGGATGCGGCGACGCGCGCGCAGATGCTGCAGTCCACCGCGCCGGCGTACCGGCCATTCAACCTGCTGCTGGTCGATGCGCAGGCGTGCGCCTGGATCGGCAACCTGCCGCAGGTACGCATGGCGATGGCCACGGCGGGCGTGCACGTGCTGTCCAACGCACAGCTCGACACGCCGTGGCCGAAGGCGGTGGCGCTGGGCGATGCCCTGCGCGGCTGGATCGAAGACGGCGGCGACGGCGATTTCGAGCCGCTGTTCGCCGCGCTTGCCGATGAGACGCGCTGGCCGGATGCGCGGCTTCCCGACACCGGCATCGGCCTGGAACGCGAGCGCTGGCTGTCGTCGGCGTTCATCCGCGGCGAGGAGTACGGCACGCGCGCGAGTACCGTGCTCGCAGTCGACCATGGTGGAGCCGCGCTGGTCGTCGAGCGCCGCTGGGGGCCGATGGGCGTGGCGCTGGGTGAAACCCGGGTGGCGATCGCCAGCCCGTAGCGTGGGGCAAGCCCCGCTCTACGGGGCGCGGGCGTAGCGCCAGCCCACCAGCCAGGCACAGGCCAGCGCGAACGCCGCCAGGAACCACGGTGCGCCAGGCAGGTGCGCCGGCGCACTGGCGCCGACGAACAGCGCGAACACGTTGGCGAACAGCAGCGGGCCGATGATCCCGGCCACGCTGGTCAGGCTCATCAGCGCGCCCTGGATGCGGCCCTGCACCTGCGGCCCGACCTGGCGGGTGATCAGCGCCTGCGTCGCCGGCGTGGCCAGCGCCCACAGCGCGCTCACCGGCAGGCCGAGCAGGAACAGCCAGCCGGTGTCGGCAAGCCCGTAGATGACGAAGCCGGCTACGCCGCAGCCCAGCCCCAGCAGCAGCGTGCGCCGTTCGCCCAGTGCGGCCACGGTGCGCCCGACCAGGCCGGCGTTGACGATGATGCTCATCACCCCGACCGCGGCCAGCACCCAGCTCACTTCGCGCGGGCCCCACTGGTAACGGTAGTCCGCGAACAGCACGAAGATGCTCGGGTAGACGTAGTGCGCCAGGTTGGCCAGGAACACCACCGCGGCCAGGCCGAACACCTGCGGGTAGCCGCGCAGCAGCACCAGTGCGCCGAACGGATTGGCGTGGGCGACATCGAAGCGCTGCGTGCGGCGTTCGGGCGGCAGCGACTCGGGCAGCACGAACCAGCCGTAGAGGAAGTTCAGCAGCGCCAGCCCGGCGGCGAACCAGAACGGCAGGCGCAGGTCGATCCCGCCGAGCCAGCCGCCGACCAGCGGGCCGAGCACGAAGCCCAGGCCGAACGCGGCGCCGATCATGCCGAAGCTCTTGGCCCGTTTCTCCGGCGCGGTGACGTCGGCGATGTAGGCGTTGGCGGTGGTGAAGCTGGCGGACGCGATGCCGGAGATGATGCGGCCGATCAGAAGCATCCCCAGCGAGCTGGCGACGGCCATGAAGATGAAATCCAGGCCCAGCCCCAGGCACGAGAGCAGGATCACCGGGCGCCGCCCGTAGCGGTCCGACAGCGCGCCCTGCACCGGTGTGGAGACGAACTGCACCGCGGCGAACACCATGCCGAACACGCCGACCCAGCGCGCGGCGCTGGCGATGTCGCCGCCGGTGAACTCTTCCACCAGGTGCGGCAGCACCGGGATGATCACGCCGAACGAGAGCACGTCGATCAGCACGGTGACGAAGATGAAGGCCAGCGCCGCGCGGCGCGCACCGGAAGGTGGCTGCAAGGGGGGTCCTGTGGCCGTGGGCGGCCGTGTGCGGAAGGGGCGCAGTCTATCCGTTCGCGCCGCATCCCCTGTAGGAGCCCACTTCAGGGGGCGACCCCGGTGGCATCATGCGGCGGTGTTCAACGCGGAGCCTCCGGAGAGTGCGCGTTCTGCGCGACGCTTTCCGGCGGGATCGGGTCGCCCCCTGAAGTGGGCTCCTACAGGGGGGTGACGGTGATTTTCTGGGTGAGGGTGTGGGTGGCGCCGGGGGGGAGGTCGACGACGTCGGGGCCGGCGTTGCCGGCTTCCAGGCAGACGAAGTGGCGCCAGTGCGCGCCGACGTCGGCCATGCGCGCGGCGGCGGCTTCGCCGGGGTTCCAGACGATGGCGGTGCGGCCGTCCTCCACCTCCAGCGCGATGCTGCGCGCCAGCCCCGGATCGACCAGGCGGTAACGGCCACCGGCGCCGGGGAACAGGCGGTCGGCGCGACCCGGGTCGCGCGGGTCGTGCAGGGTCCAGTCGCCCTGCTGCAGGTGCCGGCTGCCGCCGTCGTTCTTGTCGAGGAAGACCAGGCCATCGAGTCCTTCGATGCGCACGCCTTCGACGTCGCCGACGCGGAAGTAGTTGTGCAGGGCCTCGGTGAAACGCAGCGGCTGGTTGCCGGTATTGGTCGTGACCAGGCGCTGTTCGAGGCTGCGGCCGATGTGCAGCTGCATGCGCAGGTTCAGCGCCAACTCCTGCAGCGGCGGCGGTTCCAGTTCCAGCACCATCGTGCCGTCGGCCTCGCGCCGCGCCGCGGCCAGCTGCCAGGGCAGGGTACGGACGAACCCGTGCGCGGGCACGGCGTCGGACTGGCCCTGGCGGCTGAAGTACGGCCAGCACACCGGCGTGCCGCCGCGGATCGGCGTGGGCAGGTCCGCGCGCAGCGGCGAGAGCCAGAACACGTCTTCCTGCCCGGCCGGCGTCCAAGACACCAGCTGCCCGCCGAACAGCGACACCGCCGCCTTGCCCAACGGCGTGTCCACCAGCAGCGCATCGAGGCCCTGGAACGTGCCGACGGTCAGTCCGGGAATGTCGTGCATGTTCTTCACTGTCCTTGCGGTGGTCGGCGACGGCGACTGCAGCAGCGCAGGATAGCCGGCGGGAAGCGCGAACGCGGTGCTTGCCGGCAGCGGCGCGGCGGGCGCAGGCGCGGCGGTACGCAGCGCGTCGAGGATGCGATGCCCGGCGCGGCCATCGGCTGGCTGCTGGCCCAGTCGCTGCTGCTCGATGGCGATCGCCCTGCGGGTGGCGTTGCCGACCATGCCGTCGGCGGCGCCGATGTCGTGGCCACGTGCGAGCAGCAGCGCCTGCAGCTCCTTGCGCTGCGCGCGCGACAGGCCCGGGTCGTCGGTCGGCCAGCGCGCGACCACGCCTTCGCCACCGCGCAGCCGGTCGGCCAGGGTGGTAATGGCCAGCGCATAGCTTTCGGCGGCGTTGTAGGAATGGATCGCGTCGTAGTTGCGGAACACCAGGAACGCGGGGCCTTCGCGGCCGGCGGGCAACAGCAGCGCACTGCGCGCGTCCGACGGCGCGATCGCACTGCCGTCGACGCGGACGATGCCGCGCGCAACCCAGTCCGACAACGGCCGCCGCGCGGTGCGGCCGGCCAGCGCGGCATCGAAGCCGGCCGGCAGCTTCACCTCGTAGCCCCACGGCTCGCCGCTGCGCCAGCCGGCGCGCTGGAGGTAGTTGGCGGTGGAGGCCAGCGCGTCGGGAATGCTGCCGACCAGGTCGCGGCGGCCATCGCCGTCGCCATCGACGGCGATGCGCGCATAGGTGGTGGGGATGAACTGGGTCTGGCCGAAGGCGCCGGCCCAGGAGCCGGTAAGGTCCGGATCGGTGAGGTCACCGGACTGGAGCAGCGAGAGCAGCGCGAGGAATTCGCCGCGGAAGAATTCCCGGCGGCGGCCTTCGCAGGCCAGGGTGGCCAGCGACACGCGCAGCGGGCGCTTGCCGGTGATGCGGCCGTAGTCGCTTTCCACGCCCCACACCGCCACCACGGTCTCCGGATCGACGCCGTACTCGCCCTGCAATCGCGCCAGCAGCGCGCGGTGGGTGGCGAGCATCGCGCGGCCGTCGGCCACGCGCTGGTCGTCGACCAGCCCGGCCAGGTAGTCCCAGATCGGCGTGGTGAATTCCGGCTGCGCGTCGAGCAGCGGCAGCACGGTCGGGTCAGGCTGGAGGCCGGCGGTGTAGCGCGCGAACGTGGCCGCATCGATCCCGCGCGCGGCGGCGAGCGGCTGCATCGCGGCGAGGCAGCGCTGGAATGCGGGGTTGGGGGCCTGTGCGGGCGATGGCGCGGCGGTCGCAGTCGCGGCGTTCGCGATCATGAACAGCGCAGGCAGCGCGGTGATCCGGAATGACGATGCGGGGGGGCGCATGGGCGGCATCCGTGGCGGGGTGAACCCATTGTAGGAGCCCACTTCAGGGGGCGACGCGAGGTGGCTGGGGCGCAGCGGTGTTCAATGCGGTCGTTCCGGAGGGGGCGCGTTGAGCGGCGCGCATTCCGGCGGGATCGGGTCGCCCCCTGAAGTGGGCTCCTACAGGGGGCTCCTACAAGGAGGGGCGGGCCATCGGGCGCGGGGTCAGCGACGGCCGGCTTCGATGAAGCGCAGGAATTCGGCGCGGGTGCGCGCGTCTTCGCGGAAGTTGCCGAGCATCTTCGAGGTGACCATGCTGACCCCGCGCTTGTGGATGCCGCGGGTGGTCATGCACTCGTGCGCGCCTTCGACCACCACGCCCACGCCCAGCGGGTGCAGCACGTCCTGGATGCACTGGGCGATCTGCGCGGTCATCTTCTCCTGCACCTGGAAGCGACGCGCATAGGCTTCCACCACCCGCGCCAGCTTGCTGATGCCGACCACTTTGCCGTCCGGCAGGTAGCCGACGTGGACCCGGCCGATGATCGGCGCCATGTGGTGCTCGCAGTGGCTTTCGTACTCGATGTCGCGCAGCACGATCATCTCGTCGTAGCCGGCGACCTCCTCGAAGGTGCGCTCCAGGTAGCCGCGCGGGTCTTCACGGTAGCCGCTGAACCAGTCGCCGTAGGCCTCGGCCACGCGCTTGGGGGTGTCGAGCAGGCCCTCGCGCGAAGGATCTTCACCGGCCCAGCGCAGCAGGGTACGCACCGCTTCTTCGGCCTGGTCCCGGGTGACGGGGGCGGACTTGTCCTGGTCGGTCATGGCTCGGGCACCGATGGCGGGGGCATGCATCGTACCCGAGTCGCACCGGCCAGCCGGTGTTTGCGCCGTGCGTCGCCGGCGGACCCCGGGAGTCCGGGCGCCCACGACCGCGTCCATGCCGCCGGCAACGTCCGCCCGCAGCGCCCGGCGGGATCGGTCGGGGCATGACCATCCGCATGGTCCATGGCCGCCGGTTGGGCGCAGAATCGGCTGTCCCTTCATCCGAGACTCCGCCGTGCGCCCAGCTTCCGCCTTGACCCCCCTGGCCCTCGCCCTGTCGCTGGCCCTGTTCCTGCCCGCCTGCTCGAAGCCGGCCGGCGACGCCGGCTCGCCGACCGCAACCGAATCCGCCGCCGCGACTCCGGAGCAGATCAAGGCCGAGTCCGAACGCCTCAACACCTGGTTCGACGCCAAGTACGAAGAGCAACTGCAGTTCAGCCCGATCCAGCTCTCGTTCCAGGGCCGCAAGGAACTCAACGACCAGATCGACGACATGTCCGAGGCCGGCTTCCGCAAGCAGCTGGCCTGGATGGAGGCCTCGGTCAAGGAGATGGAGTCCGGCTTCGACTACAACAAGCTCGATCCGGAGACGCAGCTGTCCTGGAACCTGTGGAAGCGCCAGTACGAAAGCGCGCGCGACGGCGTGCCGTTCCTGGCCGACGGCTACCCGTTCGACCAGATGAGCGGCATGCAGAACCTGGTGCCGACCTTCCTGATCAACTTCCACAAGGTCGACGGCGAGAAGGACTACCTGGCCTACGTCTCGCGCCTGCAGAAGGTGCCGGTGGCGTTCGACCAGCTGCTCGAGCGCACCGGCGCGGCGACCGCGCAGGGCATCCGCCCGCCGAAGTTCGCCTACGAGGGCGTGATCGACCAGTCGAAGAAGGTCGTCGCCGGCGCGCCGTTCAGCGACGGGCCGGACAGCGCGCTGTGGGCCGATGCCCAGGCCAAGGCCGATGCGCTGGCGAAGGATGGCAAGGTCACCGCCGAGCGCGCTACCGAGCTGAAGGAACTGGCGAAGAAGGCGCTGCTGGAGAACGTGGCCCCCGGCTACGCGAAGGTGATCGCCTTCGCCGAGGGCGAACTTCCCAAGGCCGCGGTCAACGCCACCGGCGTCGGCACCACCCACCCGAACGGCAAGGCGTACTACGAGTACCAGCTCCGGCAGAACACCACCACCGACATGACCGCCGAGCAGATCCACGAGCTCGGCCTGGCCGAAGTGGCGCGCCTGCGCGGCGAGCTGGAGGCGCTACAGAAGAAGATGGGCGTGGAGGGCGACCTGCAGGCGTTCTTCGAGCACGTGCGCCACGATCCGGCGCGGGTCTACCCGAACACCGATGCCGGCCGCCAGGCCTACATCGACCAGGCCACCGCCGACATCGCCAACATCAAGACCCACCTGCCGGAATACTTCGGCCTGATGCCCAAGGCCGACCTGGTGGTCAAGCGCGTGGAAGCGTTCCGCGAGCAGCCCGGTGCCGCCCAGCACTACTACCCGAGCACTCCGGACGGCTCGCGCCCGGGCGTGTATTACGCGCACCTGTCCGACATGAACGCGATGCCGAAGACCGAGCTTGAAGTCATCGCGTACCACGAGGGCCTGCCGGGCCACCACATGCAGATTGCGATCGCCCAGGAACTGACCGGCATCCCGAAGTTCCGCACCCAGTACAACACCACCGCCTACGCTGAAGGCTGGGGCCTGTACTCGGAGTGGCTGGCCAAGGAGATCCCGGGCACCTACACGACCGACTACGCCGAGTTCGGCCGGCTGATGTCGGAGATGTGGCGCGCGATCCGCCTGGTGGTGGACACCGGCATGCACGCCAAGGGCTGGACCGAGCAGCAGGCGATCGAGTACTTCACCGCCAACAGCTCGGTCCCGGCGGCGGCGATCAAGTCCGAAGTGCAGCGCTACCTGGTCAATCCGGGCCAGGCCACCGCCTACAAGATCGGCATGATCAGGATCCAGGAACTGCGCCGGAAGGCCGAGGCCGAACTGGGCGACAAGTTCGACATCCGCGGTTTCCACGACGTGATCCTCGGCGGCGGCGCGATGCCGCTGGACCTGCTGGAGCGCCGGGTGGACACCTGGATCTCGGAGAAGAAGGCCGCCGCGTAACTCCTGCGGCCGCGGAAGCAAGCTAACGAGGGGCAGGCCATGGGCCTGCCCCTTTCCTTTGGCGGCGACGGCGCCATGCCATCCGGGCATGGCTGGCATGCCGGCGGCCCCGGCGGCTAGATTCGCCACGGATGCCGCAGGAATGCCGATGACCACCCGCCGAGACCTGTTCAGGACCCTGGCTGCCGGCGCGGTGGCCGCACCGCTGTCCGCGCTTGCCGGAAGCATCGCCACGGCCGCTCCCGCCACCCCGGGCGAACCGTGCGTGCCGGTGCCGCCACGCTGGCGCCGCGGCGTGGAAGACCAGCGCCGCGCCGACCTGGGTGATGGCACCTTCCTCAACCCGATCGTCGCCGGCGACCGCCCGGACCCGACCATCCTCAAGGATGGCGACGATTACTACATGACGTTCTCGTCGTTCCGCGACGTGCCCGGCATCGTCCTCTGGCACTCGACCGACCTGGTGAACTGGACACCGCTCGGCCCGGCGCTGCGGCAGTCGCTGGGCGACGTGTGGGCGATGGACCTGTGCAGGCACGGCGACCGCTACTACATCTACCTGCCGGCCAATCCGGGCGACAAAGGCTGGCGGATCTTCGTGATCTGGACCGACGACATCCGCGGCGGCCGCTGGAGCGCTCCGGTGGACCTGGGCATCGAGCACTGCATCGACCCGGGCCACGTGGTCGGCGAGGACGGCAAGCGCTACCTGTTCGTCAACGGCATCCGCAAGGTGCGGCTCACCGACGACGGCCTGGCCACCGACGGCGAGCTGGAGATGGCCTACGAACCATGGCGCTATCCGGAGGAATGGATCACCGAGAACTTCGCCCCGGAAGGTCCCAAGCTGTTCTGGCGCGATGGCTGGCTGTACCTGGTCACCGCGGTGGGCGGCACCGCCGGGCCGGTCACCGGGCACATGGTCATCGCCGCGCGCTCGCGCTCGGTGCACGGGCCGT
The DNA here is from genome assembly GCF_010093225.1 of Pseudoxanthomonas koreensis. Lineage (GTDB taxonomy): Bacteria > Pseudomonadota > Gammaproteobacteria > Xanthomonadales > Xanthomonadaceae > Pseudoxanthomonas > Pseudoxanthomonas koreensis. The sequence continues at coordinate 31,628 of NZ_PDWM01000010.1, forward strand.
GGGAACACTGCCCGCACAACCCGCTGGTGCGCACGCTGTCGACCGCCGAACCGTGGTGGTCGCGCGGCCATGCCACCGTGGTCGAAGGACCGGGCGGCGATGCCTGGATGGTCTACCACGGCTACGAGAACGGCTATCGCACGCTGGGCCGGCAGGCGCTGCTCGAACCGGTCGAATGGGACGCCGATGGCTGGTTCCACGCAAAAGGCGGCGACCTTTCGCGGCCGCTGCGCAAGCCGGTGCCCGCATCCACGCCAACGGCCGGCACCGCGCTGTCCGACGACTTTTCCAGCGACCGGCTCGGCACGCAGTGGTGCCTGTTCCAGCCGGGCACCGACGGCCTGGCGCGGATCAGCCGCACGGGCGGCGCGCTCGTGCTGGCCGGCGCCGGCACCTCGCCGGCCGACAGCGCGCCGCTGCTGTGCACGCTGGTCGACCGCAGCTACGAGATCGAAGTGACCGTGGAGGTGTCCGACGATGGCGAGGGCGGCCTGCTGCTGTTCTACAGCCACCGCGCCTTCGTCGGCCTGGGCTTCACGCCGGAGACGGTGAAGACCTTCCAGTACGCCGAGGAACATCCGTGGGCGCGGGTGCCACGCCCGGGCAATGGGCCGGTCCGCGTGCGGCTGAGCAACGACGCGCACGTGCTGACCTGGCGTTACTCGTTCGACGGCGGCCGCAGCTGGCGGCTGCATCCCACGCGCATGGAAGTGTCGGGGATCCACCACAACGTGTTCGGCGGCTTCCTCAGCCTGCGCGCGGGCCTGTACAGCGCGGGCCGGGGTGCGGTGCGCTTCCGCGACTTCCGTTACCGCGCGTTGCCCGGTCCGGTCCACGCCTGAGCGAAGCTGGCGCCCGGCGCCGAGGGCAGGTGCACGGAGCCACAGGCTGCACCACAATGGCCGCGACCTGACGGGGATGCCGCATGAACGAAGGATTCCGCGTACTCGTGTACGCCACCGTGTTCGCGGTGCTCGCCGGCTGGGTGCTGTACCTGGGCCGCGACATCCTGGTGCCGATCGTGTTCAGCGTGATGGCGATGTACGTGATCCTCGGTTCGGCGCGGCTGCTCGAACGCGCGCCGGTGATCGGCCCGGCGCTGCCGCCGCGCCTGCGCTACGGTCTTTCGGCGCTGGCGATGCTGGCGGCGCTGCTGCTGCTGGGCTGGCTGGTGATGGACAGCGTGGACGCGCTGGTCGCGCAGGCACCGCACTACCAGGCGCAGCTGGTGGCGCTGGCGCAGCGCGGCGCGACCGTGCTGGGCCTGGAATCGGAGCCGAGCTGGGAGACGATCCGGCGCGGCGCGCTGGATCGCTTGAGCCTGCAGAAGCTGGCCGCCTCGCTGCTGCTGTCGCTGGGCGCGATCCTGGCCGGGCTGACCGTGATCGGCCTGTACGTGGTGTTCCTGATGGTCGAGCGCGGCCACTTCGATGCCAAGGTCGCCGCGCTGTCTGACGATCCGGCGCGCGTGGCCCAGGTGCGCCGCATCGTCACCGACATCAACCACCGGATCGGCACCTACCTGGCGCTGAAGACCCTGCTCAGCCTCCTGCTGGGCCTGGCCAGCTGGATCATCCTGGCGGCGATGGGAGTGGAACTGGCCGGCTTCTGGGCACTGCTGATCGGGCTGCTCAACTACGTGCCCTACATCGGCTCGGTGCTGGGCGTGGCCCTGCCGGCGCTGTTCGCGCTGCTGCAGTTCGGCGACCTGAAGACCGCGCTGCTGCTCGCCGGCGGGCTGTCGGTGGTGCAGTTCCTCAACGGCAACCTGCTCGACCCGTACCTGATGGGCAGCTCGCTCAACCTCAGTCCGTTCGTGATCCTGGTCTGCCTGACCGTGTGGACCGCGCTGTGGGGCATGGCCGGCGCATTCCTGGCGGTACCGCTGACCGCGTGCCTGGTGATGGTGCTGGCCGAGTTCAACGGCGGGCGGCCGATCGCGGTGCTGCTGTCGAAGAAGGGCGAGGTCTGAGCGCAGGCGGCAGCCGCGACACAGCCCGCGTCGACCGCGTTATTCCGCCGCCACCGGGGCGCTGAAACTTCCGCTGTACTTTCCCGAGCGGTCGAAGCAGCAGGAAGGTCCAGTCGGCGACGTCCGGCTGCGCCGGGCGCAACAGGCGCGCCTTGAAGCGGATGGGTCCGGTCGGGGTGGCCATGGCTGCAGGATAGCGGAACAGCCATACCAGCTATCCATACTTGAAATCGTAAAGAAATATGGCGCTATGTGCTTGTTAAGGTATTGAATATAAAAGATTTGACTGTCCTTATTCGTGGTTGTATCGTTCTTCAATCGTAAATAAATGTTCTTCGATGGCCCGCCCACTCGCCACGACCGTTCCGGACCTGTTGGCCCTGCTGGCCTCGGGCGATCCGGTCCCAGCGTCCCGGCTGCTGGCCCTGCTGGGCATCAGTCGCCCGGTGTTGTCGCGGCTCGTGCGCGAGGCGGGTACGCGGGTGCTGCGGCTGGGCAAGGGCCGTGCCACGCACTACGTGGCACGGACCGGCACCGATGCCGACAGCACATGGCCGCTGTGGCGCATGCGCGCGGACGCGACCGTGGAAGAGCTCGGCACCCTTTACGTGCTGCAAGGCGAACGGTTCCAGTTCCAGCCCCAGGCGGACCGGCCGAACCTGACTCGCGCGGTGGATACGATCGCCGGACACTTCCCCAGCCTGCCCTGGTTCCTGGATGACCTCCGGCCACAGGGCTTCCTGGGTCGCAACTTTGCCCACCGCCGCGGCGCGGAACTGGGCGTGCCTACCGACCTCAACCGCTGGCAGCTGCGCGACACGCTCCTGGCCATCACCCGCACCGGCGGCACCGGCATCGGCGACCTGCTGCCAGGCAGCCGTGCGCTGGAGCTGGCGCTGGCCGAGCTCGACGCGGCCTCCGATGCGGTCGCCGCCGATGCGCGCGCGCGCCGCTATTCGCATTGGGCGGACGACGCCCTGGCTGGCGAGGACATCGGCTCCTCGCCCGGCGGCGAACAGCCGAAGTTCACCAGTACCGTCAGCACTGCACATGGCCGCTACGCAGCGCTGGTGAAGTTCGCCGTGCGCGACAGCGGGCAGGCCGCCACGCGCTGGGCGGACCTGCTGGCCTGCGAACAGCTGGCGCTGGAAAGCCTGCGCGAGGCCGGCCTGCCCGCATCGGAAGCGGAGCTGGTCCAGGCTGAGCGCCACCTGTGCCTGGAAGTGCGGCGCTTCGACCGCACGCCCGACGTGCTCGGAAGGCGCGGCTTCGGATCGTTGCTGGCACTCGACGCGGCCTTCGTCGGCAGCGGTGCGCGCGACTGGTCGCTGGCCGGCGAGCAGCTGGTGGCACTGGGCTGGATCGACGCGGCCACCGCAGCCGACATGGCCGTGCTGCACTGGTTCGGCCGGCTGATCGGAAACAGCGACATGCACCCGGGCAACCTCGGCTTCCATCTGGTCGATGCCGGTCCGCTGCCCTTGGCACCGGCCTACGACATGCTGCCGATGTACCTGGCGCCGTCGCGGACCGGTGCGGTGCGACCAGTCGCGCCGATCACCCCGCGCCCGCCCGAGCGTACCGGGCAGACACCCCACATCACTCGGGCTGCGGAAGCGGCGCTGCGGTTCTGGGAGCACGTTGCGGAGGCAACGTCGATCCAGTCCGAGGAAATCCACGCGGTAGCCGCTGCCAATCGCGAAATCGTGGCGAGGTTTGCGCGCACGTTCCAGTAACGGGGGGCCGCGGCCAGCCCTGCGGATCGCCGCGGTTTCGCAGGTACCCGGTCAGCGCCCGGTTTTTTCACCCCCCAACCGCCACGCCAGCCCGGAAATCCGGCTGGCATGACGCGACAATGCGGTGGCGAGGATGTCCGGGCTGGCGGCCAGGTGCAGTTCGTGGCAGGCGCGGGTGAGGCCGGTGTAGACCAGTTCGCGCGAGAGCACGCGGCTGTCGCTGGTGGGCAGCAGCAGCCACACCGCATCGAACTCCGAGCCTTGCGCCTTGTGCACGGTCATGGCGAAGGCGCTGTCGTGGCGCGGCAGGGTCGCCGGGTGGAAGGCGCGCGGCTGGTCGGGCGCGTCGCCGGGGAACCAGGCCGCCATCTGGCCGTCGGCGTCGCGCAGGCAGATGCCGGTGTCGCCGTTGAACAGGCGGTGGCGGTAGCTGTTCTCGGTGATGAGCAGCAGGCGGCCGTGGAAGAAGGCGCCGTCGCCACGCGCGTGGCGGGCATGGCTGCGCACCGCCGACGCGGCCAGACGGCCGGTGAGCAGCGCTTCGATCCGCGTGTTGAGGGTGCGCGCACCCTGCGGGCCTTCGCGCACGGCGGTGAGCAGGCGCAGTTTGGCGGCACAGGCCAGTGCGGTAGCCGGGTCGGGTGCATCGGCCAGTGCGGCCCAGTGGGCGAGCAGGCGCTCGCGCTGGGTGGCATCGGCGAGCGGATCGGCCAGGGCGGGGTGGTAGTGCACGCCGTTGAGCTGGCCGGCATGCAGCAGGCGCAGCGCTTCGCCGGTGTCGCCTGCGCGCACGGCGGCGGCCAGCGGCGCCAGGTCCAGCGCGTCGGACTGGCGCCTGCCACGCAGCAGGTGCACGTGGCGCGCGGGGAATGCGCTGCGAGTGCTGTTGATGGGTGCGGTGTCGAGGGTCGCGGTGTCGCTGCCTGCTGAGTCGATGGCCGCGGCATCGATGTCTCCCAGCAGCGGGCGCAGCGCGCTGGCGTCGTCGGCGGCCAGGCGCAGGCCGTCGCCGGCGGCGGCGAGGATGCCGCTGAGCACATCGCCGGCCTCCACCGAGGGCAGCTGGTCCGGGTCGCCGAGCAGGATCAGACGCGCGCCGTCGGGCACGGCTTCGACCAGCTTGGCCATCAGCGGCAGGTCGATCATCGAGGCTTCGTCGACCACGATGAGGTCCTGGTCCAGCGGATTGCCGGCGTGGTGGCGGAACTCCGAAGAATCCCGGCGCGTGCCGAGCAGGCGGTGCAGGGTGGAGCCGCTGGTGGAAAGCGGCGCGAGCAGGCCGGCGTCGATGCCGTCCGCAGCGAGCAGTTCCGTGGCCTTGCGCAGGCTCTCGGCCATGCGTTCGGCCGCGCGCCCGGTGGGCGCGGCCAGGGCGATCCTCGGCGCGCCAGCGCCGGTGGCCGCCGCGCGCGCAACCAGCAGCACCAGCAGGCGCGCGATGGTGGTGGTCTTGCCGGTGCCCGGGCCGCCGGTGACCAGCAGCAGGCGCTGGCGCAGGGCCACGGCGGCGGCGCGGGCCTGGCGGTCGTCGCCGCCGGCGGCCTGCGGGAACAAGCATGCGAACAGCGGCGCCAGCGCGGCGAGCGCGGCCTCATCGACGGCATCGACACCACCGAGGCGCTGCAGGCCGGCGGCGAGGCGGCGTTCGTATTCGCGGTAGCGGCGCAGGTAGAGCAGGCCGTGTTCCAGCACCAGCGGCGCATCGGCGGCGGTTTCGGCGTCGCCGGCCTGCGGGGTGGCGATCCAGGGCGAGGCTTCGAGGATGCGCTGCCATTCGCCGGCTGCGGGCCACGGCACCTCGGCATCGACCAGGTCGAACGGATGCGTGGGGCGGAAGCCGGCATGGCCGGCGGACACCGCCAGCGATGCCAGTGCCGCGGCGGCGGCGACTTCATCGGGCGTGTCCGGATCGAGCCGGCGCAGGCTCAGGCCCAGCGCGTGGTCGACGGTACGCAACTGGCCGCGCAGGGCATCGAGCAGGCTCATGCCGCCGCCTCCTGCGACTGGCCGGCGAACAGCGCGTCGACCGCGTGCAACAGTTCCGGCGCGAAGCGCCATGCCTGCACGCCGGGTGAATCGACCTGGCTTGCATCGAGCCCGCGGCAGAACAGGTAGCGCACGCCGCCGAAATCGCGCGCGTAGTCGTACCCGGCACCAAGGTGGAAGCGCAGCCAGCGGTGCAGGGCTATCGTGTAAATCAGCGCCTGTAGCGGGTACTCGCTATGCTCCATCGCCTCGTCCATGGCGGCGGCGTGGTAGGCGGGCAGGCGGTTGGACTTGTAGTCGAGCACGTACCAGCGGCCGTCGTGGACATAGGTGAGGTCGATCAGGCCGGTCATCAGGCCTTCGAGCTGGCGGCGGCCGCCGAAGCCCTGGCGCGTGCGCAGCAGGCCATGCGCGTGGAGCAGGGCGAGCAGGCGGTCGATGCGAGTGGGCGCCAACGCGAACTGGAACTCGATTTCCGGGCGGCGCTGCGGCTCGGGCACGTCGGCCAGGCGCGTGCCTTCGGGCAGGGCCACGGTGAGCGCCTGCCCGGCCAGTGCGGTGAGCAGGCCGGTGCCGGCTTCGACCTCGTCGGCGCCGTAGCCGCCGCGGCGCAGGGACTCGACGATGCGTCCGTGTTCGCCGGCGGGTGCCGGATCGCCGGGTCGCCAGTCGCGCCAGGCGGCGGAATCGGCGGTCTCCAGCACTTCGTGCATCACCACGCCGAAACGCGCACCGGCGAAGCGTGGATCGAAGCCGTCGTCGGCGCTGGCGGTTTCGGTGACGGCGTCCGCTTCGCCAGGCTCGTCGCGACCGCTGGCCGCCGGCTGGGGCGCCGCGCTGGAAGGATCGTGGCCAGTGTCCGCGTTGGCCAGCTGGGTGAAGCTGTAGACCCACCAGTCGCTGGCCAGCGTGCGGGTCGCACGACGCACCGGCGGCACCTCGCCCTCGGCCTGAGGCGGCAGCCAAGGCAGTGCGGCCGGCGGCGGCTCCTGATCGATGACGATGCTGCCGCGCGCGCGCGCGGCCAGCGCGGCCGGGTCCTGCACCATCGTCCACAGCGGCGACTGCGCGTGGCTGTAGAACGCGCCGGTGGCCAGCCACAGCGCGTCGCGGGCGCGGGTCAGGCCAACGTAGAGCAGGCGTGCGTCCTCGGCTCGCTGGGCCCGCTTCCAGGCGTCCACGGCCGGCTCCCAGCCGCTGGTTTCCGCCTGCAGCTTCCAGTGCAGCACGCGGCCTTCGCCTTCGTGCACGACCACCCGGCGCCCGGCGTCCGGCGGCTTGCCGCCGATGCCGGCGTAAGGCAGGAACACCAGCGGGTATTCCAGGCCCTTGCTCTTGTGCAGGGTCACCACCTGCACGCGGCGCGCATCCGACTCCAGGCGCAGCAGCTGCGCATCGTCGTCGGCACTGGCCGCGGCGATGACCTGCTCCAGCCAGTCGACCAGGCCGTGCAGAGCCGGTGCGTGGCGCTGCGCTTCCTGCAGCTGTTCGGCCAGCTGCAGGTAGTTGGTGAGGCGGCGCTCGCCGTCGAGCAGGGCGAGCAGGCGGGTGGCATGCCAGGCGCACAGCTCGTTGACCAGGGCCAGCGGGCCGCCGCGGTCGAAGCGTTCGCGCCAACCGAGCGCGGTGTCCTGCCACTGGCGCAGCGCCGGGCTGTCGTCCTTGAGCGCGGAGAGGCGTTGCGCGTCCTCACCGACCAGCACCGTCGCCAGCGCCGCGCGCAGGCGCGACTCGTCGCCACCATGCAGCAGTGCTTCCAGCAGCACGTGCAGTTCGTGCGCCTCTGCGGTGGCGAACAGGCTCTGCTTGCCCGCGGCCACGGCGGGGATGCCGACCCGGGCCAGCGCCTCGCGAATCATCGTGGCCTCGCGATGCTTGCGCACCAGCACGGCGATGTCGCCGGGCTGTACCGGGCGGCCATCGATGGTGGCGCGGCCGGCGCGGGCATCGCCCAGCACCGCGTGGATCGCAGCCACGCAGGCGGCGGTGGCCAGTTCGCGCGACTCGCCGGCCTTGTGCGCCTTGTCCTTCGGTGGCGGCGCCTGCCACAGCACCAGCGCCGGCGCGGGGACGCCGGCGCGCAGGTAGTCGCCGTCGGCACGCTTGCCGCCGGGCTGGACCGCGTGGAACTCGATGCGCTCATCGACGAACGGCGGCGACAGCTTGTCATTGCTACGGGCCGCGGCATCAGCCTGCGCGTACAGCGCCTCGATCGCGCCGAGCACGGCGGGGCGGGAGCGGAAGTTGTGCGACAGCGGCGGCGCCTGCTCGGCGGTGGCGCGCGCAGCCAGGTAGGTCTCCACGTCGCCGCCACGAAAGCCGTAGATCGCCTGCTTCGGATCACCGATCACGAACAGCGCCGGATCGTCGCTGCCGGCGCCGAACACGCGGTCGAAGATCTTCCACTGGCGCGGGTCGGTGTCCTGGAACTCGTCGACCAGGGCGATCGCGTACTGCGCGCGCAGCTGCTGGGCCAATGCGGCGGTGTGCGGGCCGTCCAGCGCGGCGGCGACGCGGTCGATCAGGTCGTCATAGGTCTGTACCTGCAACTGCTGCTTGTGCGCGGCCAGGCGCCTGCGTGCGTCTTCGCGGATGCGGTGCAGCAAGGTGGCGCGGCGCGCCTCGCGGTAGTCGCCCATCGCGGCCAGCGCCACGGCGTAGCCCTCCACCGCGGTGCACAGCGGCGAATCGGGCGTGCGCCCGGCTGCGGCCTTGAGGGTGCGCGCCTGCAGGGTCTGCCGCTGCAGCTGTCCCAGCTTGCCGTGCGTGAACGGCTGCCGCGGGTCGCCAGCCGCGCACCAGCGGCGCAGCGCGGCGAACAGGTCCTCGATCCATTCGACCTTGTAGCTGTTCGCGTTCAGGACCTTGCCTTCGACCGCCGCCAGCAGCGACTCGCGGAAGCCTTCGGCGTGGGTGCGCGCCGATTCCACCAGCGCTCCGGCGGCGGCGTGCAGCAGCGACGTGGGGTCCGGCAACGGAGCGGGCGGTGGCGGCAGCAGCACCGCTTCGCGCACCAGCAGCGACAGGTCCTGCGCCAGCGCCTTGTGGCCCTGCGACCACAGGGTGGTGAGGTCCTCGACGCTGTCATCGTCGCGGGCATGCGCGCGCCACAGGTCGGCGGCGATGGCCTCGCGCAGGGCCTGGTCGTTGGCCAGCAGTTCCTGGGCGTGGAAGCCCTGGCCGCTTTCCAGCGCGTGCTCGCGCAGCACCCGCGCGCAGAAACCGTGGATGGTGAACACCGCGGCCTGGTCGATGCCGTCGGCGGCGGCGCGCAGGCGGCGCGCCACCTGCTCGCGTGCTTCGCCACTGCTCGCGACGTGCGCGTCGATCAGCGCAGCGGTGAGCGTAGCCTCGGGACTGGCGCCGTCGTACGGCACGCCGGCAGCGATGCCGGCGGCCAGCAGCAGGCGCCGGCGCACGCGGGCACGCAGTTCCTGGGTGGCCGCTTCGGTGAAGGTGACGGCGAGGATGCGCTCGATCGGCAACGCGCGTTCGAGCACCAAGCGCACCACCAGCGTGGCCAGGGTGAAGGTCTTGCCGGTGCCGGCCGAGGCCTCGATCGCGCGCACGCCGGACAGCGGCAGCGACAGGTAGGCGTCCTGCGCACTCATGCCGCGTCCTCCGCGTCCCAGGCATCGGCCAGGCCCCGGAGGGCTTCCGCATCCACGCCTTCGTAGACCCTGCCTTCCACGACCGCGGCGAACACCACCATGGTGGTGTCGGCGAACCGCAGCAGCATCGCGTCGTCGGCGAACGGATCGCGCCCGCGCAAGGCCAGCCGCAACGCCGGGTCCTCGCCTTCGGCGAAGCCCCGGCCGTTGCCATGCCACTTCGCGCTGGCCTGCTTCACCGCCCTGGTGAAGTTGTCGCTGCAGCAGTACAGCTCCCAGCTGCTGTAAGGCGCGAACGGCAGCGGTTCGCGCAGGCCCTGCGCGCGCAGTTGCAGCAGGCGGCCCAGCGCCTGCCGGGCCTGCGCCGGCGGCAGCGGCTCACGGATGTGCGGGCCCGGCCCCTCCTTCGTTTCGTGGAACTCGACCAGCGGCAGTGCCAGGCCGGCCGCGGACGCCAGCAGCCAGTCCAGGCCGTGGCGGATCGAAGACGGTCCATTGGGTTCGCCGAAGCGCAGGCGGGCCAGGCCGTGCGGCCAGGCGTTCCCGATCCGGCCCTGCAGGCGCACGCCATCGATCTCCAGCCCGGGCAGCACGAGCGACTGCGGTTGCGCATCGCCACGCCAGCCCCGGAAGGCTTCCGCGTATGGCGCCAGCCCGCCACGCAACACGGCCAGCACGCGCCGGCCCGACGCACCCGAAGGCAGCAGGCCACGGGCACGCAACAGCGCATGGGTGGCGGCGGAATCCTCGTCGCGCAGCAGCGCTTCGAACACGGCCTGCTGCAGGTGCATCTTTTCCAGGCCGGTGCCGGGCGCGGACAGCGGTTCGATGTCTTCGCCGGCTGCCTCCACCTCCGGCAGCTGCAGTCCCATGCGGCGCACCAGCGCGCGCGCCGGATGCCGCAGGAAGCGCTGCAGTTCGTCGACCTGCAGCGCAGGCGCGGACTCGTCCGTGATCGCAGGCAACGCCTCGCCGGCGAACCATGGCGGCAGTGCGATGCGGCGGGTTGCCGGCTGCGCGGCGGCGTCGCGCCAGGCCTCGCGATAGGAGAAACGGCGCGATTCACCGCTGGCGCCGAACGCGGCCGGCGAGAACGGCTGCAGCGGGTGGCGCACGACCAGTTCGCGCGCGGCGGCCTCCGGATCGGCGTGATGCGCCTTCGCCACGTCCACCAGCTCGGACACCAGCACCGATGATTCGCGCTCGCTGCCGTCGCGTGGGTCATTCCCGATCCAGCTGACATAGAACACGTCCTGCGCGGCGACCATCAGCTGCAGGAACAGGAAGCGGTCGTCGTCGCGGGTGGAGCGGTCGCCGGGGCGGCGGCGGTCGCTGCCCAGGGCGGCGGTGAGCCGGTTGAGCCCGGCGGCCGGATCGCGCCGCGGGAACTCGCCATCGTTCATGCCCAGCACGCACACCACCCGGAACGGCAGCAGCCGCATCGGCACCATGCGGCCGACGCTGACGCCGCCGGTGAGCAGCGGCGCGCGGGGATCGGCCTCGGCCAGCGCGTCGGCGAAGTGCGCGCGCACCGCCTCGGCCGGCACCGGCGCCTCGTAGCCGGCGCGCGCGGCGGTGGCGGCGAAGGCGTCGACCAGGCTGCGCAGGCGGTCCAGCGCTCGCTGGGTGGCCGGGTTCGAAGGCGCCCGCGGCAGCAGTGCGTCGAGCAGGTGCAGCAGGCGGTCGCGCCAGTGCGCCGGCGGCATCGCTTCGCCGAGCACGCGCGCATGCAGGGCGAGCACGCGCAGCAGGCGGACGAGGGTATCCAGCGCATCCAGGGCGCCGCCTTCCAGCTCCGGCAGCGGCGCCAGCACCTGGCCACCGGGCAGCAGCACCGGCGCGTCGCTGCCGGTGGCGTGGCCCAGCAGCAGGCGGTCCAGGGCGAAGGCCCAGGTGTAGGCCTCGTCTTCCGGCGCATCGAAACCGGCGCGATGCCGGGCATCGATACCCCAGCGCGCACCGGCCTGCTCCAGCCAGGACTGCAGCCGTTCCAGTGCCGGCGCATCCAGGCCGTTGGCCTCGGCCAGCGCCGGGCTGGACAGCAGGTCCAGCACTTCATGCAGGCCGAAGCGCGAGACCGGCAGCGCCAGCAGGCGCAGGAACACTTCGGCCAGCGGCTCGTTGGCCAGCGGGCTGGCATCGGCCAGCGCGTAGGGAATGGCGTCGTCCTGGCCACGGCGGCCGAACACCGCGTCCAGGTACGGCAGGTAGGGATCGATGTCCGGCGCCAGCACCGCGACCTCGCGCGGCTGCAGCGGCGGATCGAAGCGCGGATCGTCGAACAGCCCGCGCAACTGGTCGTGCAGCACCTGCAGTTCGCGCAGGCGGGTGTGGCAGGCGTGCAGCTGCAGGCTCGGGTCGCCGCGATCGACCTCGTCGCGCGGCGGGAAACCCGGGGCGGCGCGGCGATGGAACAGGTCCGACTGCAGGCGCCGCAGCAGGCCGGGCGCGGCACCGGAGCCGGCGTTCCCTGCGCCAGCTTCCGGGGGTCCGCCAGCCCCGGCCCCAGCCGCTTCCAGTGCCGGCACGGCGCCCGGGTCGACATTCGCCTGCAACTCCGCCGAGGCGTGCACCACCTCGTAGTCGCCGACCATGCGCATGAAGTCCACGCCGGCCGCGCCCCAGCGCTGCAGCAGCGGGTGCTCGCCGGCGTCCTCCGCAGCCTCGCCGCGGCGCTGGCGCTGCAGGTCGCCCCAGTAGTCGGCCACCGGCGAGGGCACGAACAGGTGCAGGCTGCCGACCCGCGCCTGGGTGGCGATCACCCGCAGCACGTCCGGCGAGACATTGAGCGTGGCGAAGGCCGACAGCCGCGGCGGCAATCCCCGTGGCAGCGGCCCGTCGTGCGCGCCGAAGCGCTCCAGATACTGCTGGATCCGTCGCGCCCGGTGCGCGCGGCCACTCGCCACGCGGCGCCAGAGGATTGCCTGCGGATCGTCGCGGTCGGCACCGGCCTCCCAGCGCAGCAGCCAGTCGCGGCGCCAGGCCTGGTACTTCTCGAACACCCCGGCCAGCTCGCCGGCCAGCGCCCACGCCCGCAGCGGATCGCCGCCGCCAGAACGCGCGACGTGCTCTCCGTAGAGCGGGGCTTGCCCCGCTGCCTCCCCGCCACCGCCCACATGCGCCGCGATGGCCGCCATTCCCGGCATCGCCAGCACCGCCGGATCGGTCAGCGCCGCATACAGGTGCCAGTGCAGCATCGCCGCGTCGAGCTCATCGCGCGTGGCATCGCGCACGATGGCATCGGTAGCCTGTTCCGGCCCGGGGTTCGCCGCCAGCGCGCGGCCGACGAATTCGCCGGGGGTGAGGAACTCGATGTTCGCCGCCACTCCGTGCGCAGCCGCCAGCGTGGCCTGCAGCCAGCGCCGCATCGCCACCTGCGGGATCAGCACCACCTCCGGCGCCAGCAGCGGCTGCCCCGGCGCCGGTTCGCGCAGCACTTCGGCGAGGATCCCGGCGAGCACGTCCAGCGCGTTGGAGTGGTAGAGGCGGAAGTCCGGGGCGGCCGTCATCGGGCCATCTTGCCGCAGCCCGCTCTCATGGCGCGAGACGCGCTGCGCGCGCTGTACCCGGATAATGGCCCCCGCCTTTGCCACCGAAGCCGACCGCCTTGACCTGGAAGACCCTGCGCCTGCCGCTGTTCGTGCTCCTCGTCGCCGCGCTGGGCTGGTCGTTCTGGCGCAGCGGCGGCTGGCTGCAGCTGTGCGCGGGGCTGGCGCTGTTCCTGTTCGGCCTGCAGTGCCTGGAAGACGGGCTGCGCCAGCTCGCCGGCGGCAAGCTGGAACAGCTGCTGGCGCGCAGCACCGGCACCCCGGCGCGCGGCCTGCTGTTCGGCATCGTCGGCACCACCGTGCTGCAGTCGAGCACGCTGGTGTCGCTGCTGGCGATCGCGTTCATCAGTTCCGGGCTGATCCAGCTGGCCGGTGGCATCGCGATCATCTTCGGCGCCAACCTCGGCGCGACCACCGGCATCTGGCTGCTGGCGCTGGCCGGACAGAACCTGAGCCTGTCGCCGCTGGCGCTGCCGCTGCTGGTGTTCGGGGTGATGGGCGGCTTCTTCGGGCCGCGCGGCAAGGCCACCGGGCGGGTGGTGATGGGCGTGGCCTTCATCTTCCTGGGCATCGACCAGATCCGCGCCGGCTTCGAGGCGATGGGCGGCAACATGGACCTGGCCGAAGCCGGCGGCAGCGGCTGGGCGCAGACCCTGCTGTTCGTGCTGGTCGGGCTGGTCGCCACGGTGGTGCTGCAGTCCACCCACGCTGTGCTGATGCTGGCCCTGGCCGCGCTGGCCGGCGGTCAGCTGCAGCTGGACCAGGGCCTGGCCATCGCGATCGGTTCCAACGTGGGCAGCAGCGTGAGCACCGCCTTCGTCGGCATGCTCGGCGGCAACCGCAGCGGGCAGCGGCTGGCGCTGGCGCACGTGCTGTTCAACGGGGTGACCGCGCTGCTGGCGCTGCTGCTGCTGGTGCCGCTGACCTGGACGATGCGGACGCTGGCCGGGCTGGCCGGCTTCGGCGACAACGCGCTGCTGCAGCTGGCGCTGTTCCACACCCTGTTCAACGCTGGCGGCGTGGCCCTGTTCTGGCCCTGGCAGGACCAGCTGGCGGCGTTGCTGCTGAAGTGGCTGCCCGAGCGCGACGAACCGGCGGTGCCGGCGACGGTGGCGATGGAAGGCGCCGCGCCGGTCGAGCGGCTGCGCGCGCGCCATCTCAGCGGGCCGGCGCTGGAGTCGGCCGATGCCGCATCCGCCGCCGTGGCGCTGGAACTGCGCCATCTGGGCGGGCTCAGCCTGGAGGTGATCTGCCAGGCGCTGGGCCTGCCGGCGGATCTTTACGCCCGCGCCGAGATCGACGATGCCCTGCTCGATGCGAGGCCACTGGCCGAGGCTTGCCACGACGTGGAGCTGCTCTACCAGCAGCGGGTCAAGGGCGTGTATGGCGACCTGCTCGGCTTCATGGGCCGGCTGGAGGCGCCGCTGGACCAGGAGCACCAGCGCTTCTGGGCCGGCAGCCAGATGGCGGCGCTGCAGCTGGTCAACGCGGTCAAGGACGCCAAGCACCTGCAGAAGAACCTCGGGCCACGGCTGCGCGAGCCGGACTCGGCGGTGCGGCAGGCCTACGTGGCGCTGCGCCGCAACCTGTTCGGCCAGGGCCGGGCGCTGCACGGCATCGCCCGCGCCGGTGATGGCGGCGCCAGCACGCTGCGGCTGGACGAACTGGACCGGCAGGCGGAGGCGTTCGACGCGCGGTTCCGCGATGACCTGTTCGAACAGGTGCGCAACGGCCGCTTCGATGGCCTGGAAGCCGGATCGCTGCTCAACGACCAGGGTTACGCCGAACGCATCTACCGCAGCCTGCGCCAGGTCTCCGCCTTCGCCGAGGAGCCGGCGTCGCTGCAGCGCCTGCGACAGCTTGCCGCGCACGGCGACGGCAGCCCGGAGACGCGCGACGGCAAGACCCGTCCACGGAACGGATAATTCCTGTACCCACAGGTTTAATATAGGGTCTGGATTCAGTATGAAGTGCGCATGATGCGCGGTTCGCACGTGCCGCCACGGATCGCCACCCCCTCCCGATGACCGCTCCGACCGCCCCCGCCGTCGTCCTGCAAGGCGCCCGCCTCGATCGCGGCTCGCGCACGATCCTGCGCGACCTCGACCTGGTGGTGCCGGCCGGCAGCATCACGGCCGTGCTGGGCCCGTCGGGCACCGGCAAGTCGACCCTGCTCGCCGCGGTGACCGGCGAACTGGTGCCGGCGACCGGTTCGGTGCAGGTGTTCGGGCAGCCGGTGCCGCGCGTGGCGCGCGCGCTGCTGGAGATGCGCAAGGGCCTGGGCGTGCTGCTGCAGGGCAACGGCCTGCTCACCGACCTGAGCGTGGCCGAAAACGTGGCCCTGCCGCTGCGCGCGCACACCGCCCTGCCCGAGCCGCTGCTGCAGCGGCTGGTGGCGATGAAGCTCAATGCCGTGGGCCTGCGCGCCGCCGCCGACCTGTATCCGCGCGAGCTGTCCGGCGGCATGGCCCGGCGCGTGGCGCTGGCCCGGGCGCTGGCGCTGGATCCGCCGCTGATGCTGTACGACGAACCGCTGACCGGGCTGGATCCCATTGCCTCGGGCGTGATCATGAGCCTGATCCGGCGGCTGTCGCGCAGCCTGGGGCTGACCAGCATCATCGTCAGCCACCACGTGCACGAGACCCTGCCGATCGCCGACCAGGCGGTGGTGGTGGCCAACGGCGGGATCGTCTTCGACGGCACCCCGGCGCAGCTGCAGGCCAGTTCCGACCCGCTGCTGCGGCAGTTCCTGGATGGCCAGCCGGATGGACCGATTCCGTTCGAGAGCGTTCCGCCGCGCCGCACGGAGGCCGCGTAATGGCCTTCGCCGCGACCGTGCAATCGCTGGGCCGCGCCGGCCTGTTCTCGCTGTCGGTGCTGCGCGCCTCGCTGCCCACGCGCGACTTCTTCGCCGAACTGGTGCGCGAGATCTACAAGATCGGCGGCCGCTCGCTGCCGATCATCGCCGTGGGCGGCGCGTTCGTGGGCCTGGTGCTGACCCTGCAGGGCTACCGCACCCTGACCACCTTCGGTGCCGCCGACGCGCTGTCCACCTTGCTGGGCCTGTCGCTGTACCGCGAACTGGGCCCGGTGCTGACCGCGCTGCTGTTCATCGGCCGCGCCGGCAGCTCCATCGCAGCGGAACTGGGGCTGATGCGCGCCACCGACCAGATCAAGGCGCTGGAGCTGATGGCGATCGACCCGGTGGCCAAGGCGGTGGCGCCGCGGTTCTGGGCGGCGGTGCTGTGCGTGCCGCTGCTGACGGTGTTCTTCTGCTCGCTGGCGATCAGCGCCAGCTGGTTCCAGGCGGTGCAGGTGCTGGGCCTGGACAACGGCACGTTCTGGTCGGCGCTGCAGGGCAGCGTCGATTTCTGGGACGACTTCGGCGTTGCGCTGCTGAAGTCGGCCGTGTTCGGCGGCACCGCGGCGCTGGTGGCGGCCTACGTGGGCTTCCACGCCGAGCCGACCATCGAGGGCACTTCGGTGGCGACCACCCGCGCGGTGGTCAACGCCTCGCTGCTGGTGCTGATGCTGAATTTCGTGATGTCGGCTTTGCTTTTCCAGTAGCCGCGGCGCTGTTCACCGCGTTGTTTCTTCGTTCAAACCGGTTCCTATAGGTAATCCCCATGGCAATCCGTGGTCCCAGGCTCGAATTCGCGGTCGGCGCCTTCCTCGTGCTGGCGCTGGTGTCGCTGCTGGTGCTGGCGTTCGCCTCGACCAACCGCCAGTTCGGCATCGGCGGCGGCAGCTACGAGCTGACCGCGCGCTTCTCCAACCTCGGCCAGCTGCGGCTGCAGGCGCCGGTGAAGATCGGCGGCGTGGTCGTGGGCCGGGTCGACCGGATCGACCTCGATCCGGTGAAGTTCGATTCCATCGTCACCCTGGCGATCGACAAGCGCTACGCCGAGCTGCCCGCGGACACCTCCGCCGGCATCTTCACCTCCGGGCTGCTCGGCGAAAGCTTCATCGGCCTGCAGCCGGGCGGCGATCCGGAAGCGCTGCGGCCCGGCGACGAGATCGCCTACACCCAGCCGGCGATCGACCTGATCCAGCTGGTCGGCAAGTACATGTTCGGCGGCGCCGGCGGTTCCGGCGCGGCCTCCCCTCCGCCGGCGGAAATTCCCGCCACGGAACCGCCCCCCACGGAAGCACAGTGACCATGAAGCCCCTGATCCTCTCCCTCGCCCTGGCCCTGCCGCTGCTGGCGGCCGCGCCGGACGCCGCCCGCGCCCAGCAGGCCACCGCCACGGCCCCCGCCGCGGCCGGCAAGCAGGTGGTCGCCAACGGCACCCGCATCCTCGACACCCTGCAGCAGCGCCCCGCCGAGTTCCAGAAGAACCCGGCCGCGCCCAAGGCCTTCGTCAACAGCGAACTGAGCGCCGCCTTCGACCGCGAGTACGCCGCGCGCCTGGTGCTGGGCCCGCACGGCCGCGGCGCCAGCGACGCCGACGTCAAGCTGTTCGCCGACGCGATGACCGACAACCTGATGCAGCGCTACGGCGCGGCGCTGGTCAACATCGAAGGCAAGCCGCGGATCCGGCTGAAGTCGGAAACCGCGCTGCCGGGCAACCGCGGCTTCAAGGTGTCCACCGAAGTGGTGCGCGACGGCGGCAACCCGATCCCGGTCGACTACCTGGTCCGCGACAACGGCGGCTGGAAGATCTTCGACGCGATGGTGGAAGGCGTGTCCTACGTGCAGACCTTCCGCAGCCAGTTCGACGCCCCGCTGCGGCAGAAGTCCATCGCCCAGGTCGCCGCCGACCTGCGCGCCGGCGCCCTGCAGCCGCAGGCGGAGTGAGCACGCACGCGACCATGGCCGGCCTGCAGTTGCGACGCGAAGGCGAGGTGCTGCACCTGGCCGGCGAGCTCGACCGCGCCGCGGCTACCGCGGCGTGGCCGTCGCTGCCGCCGTTGCTGGCCGGTATCCGCAGCATCGACATCACCGCGGTGACGCGCCTGGACAGCGCCGGGCTGGCGCTGCTGGCCGAAGCGATGACGTGCGCGGCCGCACAGGGCACCCCCCCGGTGCTGCACGGTGCGCCCGAAGGCCTGGCCGAACTGCGCGCGGCTTATCGCCTGGATGCCGCGCTGGGCTACGCGGACGCCGCTCCGTGATCGATCGCGTGCTGCGCCCGCTGGCGCCCGTTGCGCTGCTGCTGGCGCTGGCCGCCTGCGCCGGCACCCCCGGGCCGGCGGCGACGCCGCCTGGCGGCACGCCGGTGGCCGGCATGGCCGGTGCCACGGAAGTGGCGACCGGACCGGAGTCAGCCGCTTCCTCGTCCTTGCCGCCGGCGGGTGAGGGCGGCACTGTTGCCGCCACTGCGACGGAAGTTGGCGCCGGTGTCGAAGGCCCTGCCGATGCGGGTGCCGCCGCGGGTCCGGACGATGGTTCCGCTGCCATCGCAGCGGAGCCTCCGGCGGGCGCGGAAGCCGCCACCGCTTCCGGCGCGCCCACCGCGGCCGAGGACGACTACGCCGCGCTCTACGGCGAGGCGCCACCACTTGCGGATCCGGCCGTGGACACCGCCCCGGCCGCGGTCGCCTACGACCCGTGGGAGCCGATGAACCGCGGCATCCACGCCTTCAACAACATGGTCGACCGCGCCGTGGCCCGGCCGATCGCCCGCGCCTACGTGGCGGTGGTGCCGCAGCCGGTGCGGCTGGGCGTGACCAACTTCTTCGACAACCTGTCCTCGCCGCTGACCTTCGTCAACCAGGTGCTGCAGGGCCGGCCGCGCGACGCGGTGCAGACCGTGGGCCGGTTCCTGGTCAACTCCACGCTGGGCATCGGCGGCGTGTTCGACCCCGCCAGCGACCTGAAGATGAAGCGGCGCAGCGAGGATTTCGGCCAGACCCTGGGCATCTGGGGCTGGCGCAGTTCGCGCTACGTGGAGCTGCCGTTCTTCGGCCCGCGCACCCTGCGCGACGTGATGGGCCTGGCCGGCGACGCGCCGCTGTCGATGACGCCGCGGATCGAGGAAGACAAGGTACGCATCGCCCTGCAGGGCCTGCAGCTGGTGGACACCCGCGCCCAGCTGCTGGCGCTGGACGCGCTGCGCGACGCGGCGCCGGACGAATACGCGATCACCCGCGACGCCTGGCTCAAGCGCCGCACCTTCCAGATCGAGAGCGACCGCCGCAACCGGTCGCAGGACGGCGACCTTCCCGACTACCTGCGCGAAGAGGAAGAGGAAGAACGCAATCCGACCGTGCCGGCGAACGCGATGCCGATCCCGGTGACGGTGCCGTAACCGCCGCGCACGTGCGCATGCCGGATTCGCCGCCGCCCACGCCGGCGCCGATGCCATAACGCCGCGAAGCGCGTGCATGCCCTTTGTAGGAGCCCACTTCAGGGGGCGACCCGATGCGGCAGGTCGAAGCCACGCATGAACGCGCACCCATCCGGAGGATGTGCGTTGAACACCGCGTATCCAGGCGTTGCCAGGTCGCCCCCTGAAGTGGGCTCCTACAGGGGGTCTTCTTCGGGGTCGGGGTCGTCGGGGAGCGGGTCGCCGAGCAGGGCTTGCGCCTGTTCCTGGCCCAGCGTCTCCACCCCGCGCAGGCGGCGCTCGATGGTGCGGGTCTTGCGGCTGGCGTCGCCCAGGCTCTTGCCGACGGTGTTGATCTGCTTCTCGGCCCGCTCCAGGATCCCGGAGAACTTGCCGAACTCGCTCTTCACCGCGCCCAGCAGCGCCCACACCTCGCTGGAACGCTGCTCGATGGCCAGGGTGCGAAAGCCCATCTGCAGGCTGTTGAGCAGCGCCGTCACCGTGGTCGGCCCGGCCACCACCACGCGATGCTCGCGCTGCAGCGCATCGGTCAGCCCCGGGCGGCGGATGGCTTCGGCGTACAGGCCTTCGGTGGGCAGGAACATCACCGCGAAATCGGTGGAGTGCGGTGGCGCGATGTACTTGTCGCAGATGGACTTCGCCTGGACCCGGATCGCGCGCTCGAGCTGGGCGCCGCTGGTGCGCACCAGTTCCTGGTCGCCCTGTTCCTGCGCGTCGAGCAGGCGCTCGTAGTCCTCGCGCGGGAACTTGGCGTCGATCGGCAGCCACACCGGCGCATCGGCCTGGCCGCGGCCGGGCAGGCGCACCGCGAAATCGACCATCTCGCCACCCTCGGGACGGATCTTCACCCCGCGTGCGTACTGCTCGGCGGTGAGGGTCTGCTCGAGGATGTTCTCCAGCTGCACCTCGCCCCAGCCGCCACGGGTCTTGACGTTGGCCAGCACGCGCTTGAGGTCGCCGACCCCGGTGGCCAGCTGCTGCATCTCGCCCAGCCCGCGCTGCACCTGCTCCAGCCGCTCGGACACCAGCTTGAACGAGGAATCCAGGCGCGTGGTCAGCGTGCTCTGCAGCTTCTCGTCCACGGTCTCGCGCATCTTCTCCAGCTTCTGCGCGTTGTCGGCCTGCAGCGCGCGCAGCTGCTGTTCGAGGGTGGCGCGCATCTCGCCGATGCGCTGCTCGTTGCGCTGGGTCAGCTCGCGCAGCTGGGTGGAAAGGTTCCCGCTGGAGCGCTGTTGCGACTCGGCCGATTCCAGCCGGTGCTTGCGCGCGTCCTCGGTGAGGGTGTCGCGCAGGGTGTCCAGGCGGGCGTCGGTGCGGGTGCCCAGGTCGGCCAGGTTGCGCGCGAAGGCGTCGATGCGCTGGCCCTGGGTGGAGGCCAGGCCGTCCAGCTGCTGGCGCAGTTCCAGGCGGCCGTCGCGCTGCTCGGCGCGCAAGGCCTCCTCCAGCTGCGCCCGCACCCGCTCCAGCGCGGCCTCCGGGCGGCGCAGCAGCAACGCCAGCAGGAAGGCCAGGACCGCCAGCAGCAGGCCGGCGACCAGATAGAGCAGGGCGGTATCGGTCATGCGGACAGTCTAGCGGGGGCGGTCGCAGGGGTCGCGACCGGAGGCTGCGCCCGGCCATTCACGCGGCCCCAAGGCCGGCCGGGCCAGACTTGGCGGCATGGGCACCAGCACGCGCCACCCCATCCACCTCAAGCGCGCCTACGAAGAGCCGGCGCCGGGCGACGGCCAGCGCCTGCTGGTGGACGGGCTGTGGCCGCGCGGGGTGTCGAAGGAGAACCTCGCGGCGGAGGCCTGGCTCAAGGCGCTGGCCCCCAGCACCGCGCTGCGCAAGTGGTTCGACCATGATCCGGCACGCTGGGACACCTTCCGCGCCCGTTACTTCGAAGAGCTGGAGGCCAAGCCAGAGGCCCTGGCACAGCTGCGTGCCTACCGCGCGCGCGGTCCGGTAACCCTGCTTTACGCCGCCCGCGACGAAGAGCACAACAACGCGGTGGCGTTGCGCGACTACCTGCTGCGCGGACGGTGACGCGCCGGATGCGGCGAACCACGGTGCGGCGCAGATTGCCAGACGCACGCACTGGCACTTAGGCTGCGCCGGCCGGGCATTTTCCCGGCCATGTCACCGCCGCCGTCCGCGCACCGGAACAGATCCGCGCGCGACGGCCGCACCACCGCCAGCCCCGGGATCCCGATGACCGCCAGCACGCCGCTGCTCCTCACCTTCTGCGCCTACCTGCTGCTGATGGTCGGCATCGGCTTCGCCGCCTGGCGCCGCACCCGCACCTTCGACGACTACATCCTCGGCGGGCGCTCGCTGGGCAGCTTCGTGACCGCGCTGGCGGCCGGCGCCTCGGACATGAGCGGCTGGCTGATGATGGGCCTGCCGGGCGCGCTGTACCTGAGCGGCGCGTCGGAAGCGTGGATCGCGGTCGGCCTGGTCATCGGCGCCTGGTGCAACTGGCGCTGGGTCGCCGGGCCGCTGCGCGTCTACACCGAGCGCACCGAGAACGCGCTGACCCTGCCGGACTACTTCACCCACCGCTTCGAGGATGGCAGCCGCCTGCTGCGGATCCTCTCGGCGCTGGTGATCCTGGTGTTCTTCACCATCTACTGCGCCTCGGGCATTGTCGCCGGCGCGCGGCTGTTCGAGAGCCTGCTCGGGATCCCGTACGCGCAGGCGATGTTCTGGGGCGCCGCGGTGACGATCATCTACACCTTCGTCGGCGGCTTCCTGGCGGTCAGCTGGACCGACACCATCCAGGCCTCGCTGATGATCTTCGCGCTGCTGCTGGTGCCGGTGTTCGCGATCACCGGTGCCGGCGGCCCGTCGCAGGCGATGGTCCTGATCGAGCAGGTCGATCCGTCGCGCCTGCACTGGATCGGTGCCGGCGGCGCGATCGCCGTGGTGTCGGCCCTGGCCTGGGGGCTGGGCTATTTCGGCCAGCCGCACATCCTGGCGCGATTCATGGCCGCCGGCAGCCTGGCCACGATCCCGCGCGCGCGCCGCATCGCCATGACCTGGATGACCCTGTGCCTGGCCGGCGCGGTGGCAACAGGTTTCTTCGGCATCGCCTGGTTCGCCGCCCATCCGGAGGTGGCCGGTCCGGTGAACGCCAATCCGGAGCGGGTGTTCATCGCGCTGTCGGAACTGCTTTTCAACCCGTGGATCGCCGGCGTGCTGCTGTCGGCGATCCTGGCCGCGATCATGAGCACGCTGTCGGCGCAGCTGCTGGTGTGCTCGAGCGCGCTGACCGAAGACTTCTACCGCGGCCTGTTGCGGCCGAAGGCCTCGCATCGCGAACTGGTGTGGTTCAGCCGCTCGATGGTGCTGGCCGTGGCGCTGCTGGCGATCTGGATCGCACGCGACCCGGAAAGCCGCGTGCTCGGCCTGGTGGCCTATGCCTGGGCCGGGTTCGGCGCCGCGTTCGGCCCGGTCGTGCTGCTGTCGGTGTTCTGGAAGCGGATGACCCGCAACGGCGCGCTGGCCGGCGTGGTCGTCGGCGCGCTGACGGTGGTGCTGTGGAAGCAGACCGGCAGCGCGCTGTACGAGATCGTGCCGGGCTTCATCGCGGCCACCGTGGCGATCGTGGTCGTCAGCCTGCTCGGCAAGGCGCCCTCGGCGCCGGTGCAGGCCCGCCACGAGCAGGTGCGGGCCACGCTGCGCGAGAACGGGTACTGACCGCGGCCCGGCATTGCCGGGCCCGGCTCAGTCCAGCACCCGGCAGAACACCGCCTTGAGGTAGCGCGACTCGGCCACGTTGGCCAGGAACGGGTGGTCCGGCCCGGCGCCGGACACCTTCAGCACCTGCACGGTGCGCCCGGCGTAGAACGCGGCGCGGCGCAGCATGTCGAGGAACTGCTCCTCCGACACCAGCCCGGTGCAGGAGAAGGTGGCGAACAGCCCGCGGGGCTTGACCACGCCGAGCGCCAGCTTGTTCATGTCCAGGTACTTCTTCAGCGCGGGGATGACCTGGTCGCGGTCGCGGGTCATCTTCGCCGGGTCCAGGATCACCGCGTCGTAGCGGTCGCCGCGGTTGGCCGCGTCGCGCAGCCACGGGAAGATGTCGGCCTGGACGAACTTCGGGCGCACGCTGTTGAGCTTCGCGTTGCCCTTGGCGATCTCGATCACGTCGGCATCGATGTCGATGCCGGTGACCTCGGCCGCGCCACGCGCCGCCGCGTACACGGCGAAACCCCCGGTGTTGCAGCACAGGTCGAGCACGCGCTTGCCGGCGACCTGCTGCGAAAACCACTGCCGGTTCTCGCGCTGGTCGGCGAAGAAACCGGTCTTGTGCGCCCCGGCCGGGTCGGCGCGGAAGCGGATGCCATGCTCGGTGATCACCGCCGGCTCCGGCGAGCCGCCCTCGCTGTACACCGGGCGGTAGTCGAAGCTCTCCTGCTTCTGCACGTGCTCGTCGGCGAAGCTGTAGATGCGCGCGCCGTCGAAGTGCCGGCGCAACGCCGCGTAGATCCACTCGCGGTGGCGGTACATGCCGGCGCTGAAGAACTCCACCACCAGCAGGTCGTCGTAGCGGTCCACCACCAGCCCGGAGAGGCCGTCGCCCTCGGCGTGGACCACGCGCCAGGCGTTGGAGACCTCGTCCAGCTTCAGCACCTCGCGGCGCAGGCCCACGGCCGCACCGATCTTGCGCTCGAACCAGCCGGCATCGACCTGCACCGCCGGATCGGTCTCCAGGATGCGCAGCGCGATCCGCGAATGGCCGTTGTAGAAACCGCGGCCGATGAACTGGCCGTCGACGTCGAAGGCATCGACGATCTCGCCCGGCCTGGGCTTCTGCGCCGGCTTCTCGACCAGCTTCTGGAAGATCCAGGGATGGCTGGAACGCCAGGCGTTCTTCAGCCGCACGGTGGGGTTGGGGGTAGTCATGCGGCAATTGTACGGGCCGCGGCTCCGGGCTGGCCCGCGCATACCGCGGAGCATGGCCCGCCGGCCGCACCGCGGCGGGCGCCGGCCGGCAAAACACGCGACAATACGGGGGTTCCGCCGCCGCCGGACCCGCCGCGCCCCGCGCCCGCCCCCGTCCCGGCCGCCTCCTGTTCTGTCACTCGATCCGCAAGAGAGCCCCCGCAGACCATGTCGAACCCGCCCAAGATCATCTACACGCCCACCGACGAAGCCCCGTTCCTGGCGACCCAGTCGCTGCTGCCGATCGTGCAGGCCTTCGCCGGCACCGCCAGGATCCAGGTCGAGACCCGCGACATCTCGCTGGCCGGCCGCATCCTGTCGCAGTTCCCGGACTACCTCGGCGACGCGCAGAAGATCGGCGACCACCTGGCCGAGCTGGGCGAGCTGGCGACGAAGCCGGAAGCCAACATCATCAAGCTGCCCAACATCTCCGCCTCGGTGCCGCAGCTCAAGGCCGCGATCAAGGAACTGCAGGCGCAGGGCTTCGCGCTGCCGGACTACCCGGACGCGCCGAAGGACGAGAAGGAAAAGGACATCCAGGCCCGCTACGACCGCACCAAGGGCAGCGCGGTGAACCCGGTGCTGCGCGAAGGCAACTCCGACCGCCGCGCGCCGGCCTCGGTGAAGAACTACGCGCGCAAGCATCCGCACCGCATGGGCACGTGGAGCCGGGATTCGAAGACCCACGTGGCGCACATGGACGGCGGCGACTTCTACGGCAGCGAGCAGTCGGCCACGGTCGCGCAGGCCGGCGCGCTGAAGATCTCGCTGCACCAGGCCGACGGCCAGGTCGTGGTGCTGAAGGAGAAGACCGCGGTCAAGGCCGGCGAGATCGTCGATGCCTCGACTCTCAGCCGCAAGGCGCTGGCGACCTTCGTCGCAGCGCAGGTGGCCGACGCGAAAGCTCAGGGCGTGCTGTTCTCGCTGCACCTCAAGGCGACCATGATGAAGGTCTCCGACCCGATCATGTTCGGGGTGGTGGTCTCGGAGTTCTACAAGGACGCGCTGGCGAAGCATGCCGACGCGCTGGCCTCGGTCGGCTTCTCGCCGGACAACGGCATCGGCGACCTGTACGCGCGCATCGCATCCCTGCCCGAAGCGCAGCAGGCAGCGATCAAGGCCGATGTCGAGGCGGCATACGCCACCGGCCCGGCCGTGGCCATGGTCAACTCCGACAAGGGCATCACCAACCTGCACGTGCCCAGCGACGTGATCGTCGACGCCTCGATGCCGGCGATGATCCGCGACTCCGGCCGCATGTGGAACGCCGAAGGCAAGCTGCAGGACACCAAGGCGCTGATCCCGGACCGCTGCTACGCCGGCGTGTACCAGGTGGTGATCGAGGACTGCAAGGCGCACGGCGCGTTCGACCCGACCACCATGGGCAGCGTGCCCAACGTCGGCCTGATGGCGCAGAAGGCCGAGGAATACGGCAGCCACGACAAGACCTTCCGCATCCCGGCCGACGGCAGCGTGCGCGTCACCGACGACGCCGGCCAGGTCGTGTTCGAGCACAAGGTCGAGGCCGGCGACATCTGGCGCATGTGCCAGGCCAAGGACGCGCCGATCCAGGACTGGGTCAAGCTGGCCGTCAGCCGCGCGCGCCTGAGCAACACCCCGGCGGTGTTCTGGCTGGACAGCGCGCGCGCGCACGACCGCCAGGTGATCGCCAAGGTCGAGAAGTACCTCAAGGACCACGATACCGACGGCCTGGACATCCGTATCCTCTCGCCGGTGGAGGCGACGGAGTTCTCGCTGCAGCGCATCCGCAAGGGCAAGGACACCATCTCGGTGACCGGTAATGTCCTTCGCGACTACCTGACCGACCTGTTCCCGATCCTGGAGCTGGGCACCAGCGCCAAGATGCTGTCGATCGTGCCGCTGATGGCCGGCGGCGGCCTGTTCGAGACCGGCGCCGGCGGTTCGGCGCCCAAGCACGTGCAGCAGTTCGTCGAGGAGAACTACCTGCGCTGGGATTCGCTGGGCGAGTTCCTGGCCCTGGCCGCCTCACTGGAGCACCTGGCCGAACAGACCGGCAATGCCGCCGCCGGCGTGCTCGCCGCCGCGCTCGACCAGGCCAACGGCCTGGTGCTGGACAACAACCGTTCGCCGGCGCGCAAGGTCGGCGAGCTGGACAACCGCGGCAGCCACTTCTACCTGGCCCTGTACTGGGCGCAGGCGCTGGCCGCGCAGGACCAGGACGCCGGCCTGAAGGCGAAGTTCGCGCCGCTGGCCAGGGCCCTGGCAGAGAACGAGGCGAAGATCGTCGGCGAGCTCAGCGGCGCGCAGGGCAAGGCGGTGGACATCGGCGGCTACTACCACCCCGACCTGGCCAAGGCCGGCGCGGCGATGCGGCCGTCGGCGACCTTCAACGCCGCGCTGGCCGCCCTCTAGCCCCCTCGCGGTTACGCCCCCTGTAGGAGCCCACTTCAGGGGGCGACCCGACGCCGTCGGGATACGCCACGTTCAACGCGACGTCTCCGGACCGGTTGCGTTGAACACCGCTTCACCCAGCTCCATCGGGTCGCCCCCTGAAGTGGGCTCCTACAGGAAAGGGGCGGCAGCGCCTAAGATCGGGCCATGCCCAACGCCGCCGCCATCGCCGCGCTGATCCGCGACGCCTTCGACGACTACAACGCGCGCTTCGCCGCGACCAGCCGCCGTGCACGCGGACGCTTCGAGGCGCGCGACTGGGCCGGCGCGCGCGCCGACGCGGCCGAGCGCCTGGACCTGTACGACGCCTGCATCGACGAATGCAGCCGGCGCCTGGCCGCGCAGCTGGACACGCAGGCCCACGACCGTGCGCTGTGGAGCGCGGTGCGCGACGCGTTCGCCACGCTCGTGGCCGGCGCCATCGACGGCGAGCTGTACAAGACCTTCTACAACACCCTGACCCGGCGCTTCTTCCGCACCCGCGGCGTGGACCCGGCGATCGAGTTCGTGGCCCTGGACATCGAGCCCACCGACGCGATCACCCGCCCGGTGGCGCGGCACGCCTACGCGGTGTCCGAATCGCGACCGACCGACGCCTTCATCCGCGTGCTGGAAAACCAGCGCTTCGACGCGCCCTGGGCGCACCGCACCCGCTGCGCGGCGGCGATCGCGGTGCGCCTGCAGGACGACCTTGCGCACTGGGGCGAGCACCCGGTGCGCGGGATCGAGCTGCTGGACACCGTGTTCTTCCGCGAGCGCCGCGCCTACCTGGTCGGGCGCGTGTTCGGCGAGCACCGCTTCTCGCCCTGCGTGATAGCGCTGGTGAACGGCACCGACGGCATCCGCGCCGAAGCGGTGCTGACCCGCCGCGCCGACGTGGCCCAGCTGTTCGGCGTATCGCGCAGCTACTTCCAGGCGGATTTGCCGACGGTGGGCGATGCGGTGGTGTTCCTGCGCTCGCTGCTGCCGCACAAGCCGATCGACGAGCTCTACACCGTGCTCGGCCGCGCCAAGCAGGGCAAGACCGAGCGCTACCGCAGCTTCTTCCGCTACTTCCACGCCCATCCGGCCGAGCGGCTGGTGCGCGCCGAAGGCACGCCGGGCATGGTCATGGCGGTGTTCACCCTGCCCGGGCAACCGCTGGTGTTCAAGGTGATCCGCGACCGCTTCGCCTGGCCGAAGACGACCACGCGCGAGGAAGTGGAGGCGCAGTACGAGCGCGTATTCCGCCTCGACCGGGTCGGGCGCCTGCTCGATGCGCAGCCGTTCCGCCACCTGCGCTTCCCGCGCGAGCGCTTCGAACCTTCGCTGCTGGCCGAACTGCGCGACAGCTGCGCGGCCAGCCTGGCCGAGGACGGCGACGACATCGTGCTGCGGCTGTGCTACGTGCAGCGCCGGCTGCGGCCACTGGACCTGTACCTGCGCGAGCAGACGCCCGAAGGCGCGCATGCGGCGGCACTGGACTACGGCCAGGCGATCGTCGACCTGGCCCGCAACGACATCTTTCCCGGCGACATGCTGCTGAAGAATTTCGGCGTCTCGCGCCACCGCAAGGTGGTGTTCTACGACTACGACGAGATCATGCCGGTCAGCGGATGCCACTTCCGCGAGTGGCCGCAGCCGGCCAGCTTCGAGGAGCAGATGGCGGCCGAGCCGTGGTTCCACGTTGCGCCCGGCGACGTGTTCCCGGAACGCTTCGCCCAGTTCATGGGCCTGCCGGCGCCGCTGGCCGCGGCGCTGGCGACCGTGCACGGCCAGCTGTTCCGGCCGCAGTGGTGGCGGCAGCTGCAGGCGCAGCTACGCGACGGCGAATGGCCGGACATGCCGCCGTACCCGGAAGCCTTGAAACTGGCGTAGAGCACGGCGGACGCATTCCTGTAGGAGCTCCCTTCAGGGGCGACCCGACGCCGCAGGAACAACGCCGCGCTGAACGCGCACTTCCGGCGATTGTCGTGTTGACCGTCGTATCCCCGACGCCTTCGGGTCGCCCCTGAAGGGAGCTCCTACAGGAAGGGCCGGACGCGCGTGCTAGGCTCGCGCCACGTCCGCACCGGAGACCCGAGATGATCCGTACCCCGATGTCCTTCGCCTCCCTGCTCGCCATCGCCCTCGCCGCCGCGGTACCGGGCGCGGATGCCGCCAAGCCCGCCGACGCCGCCACCGTGCCCGCACCCGATGCCACGCTGCAGGCCGCCATCGACGGCAGCTGGCGCGACCCGGCCAACACCGCGCGCGACCAGTACCGGCATCCCGGGCAGACCCTGGCGTTCTTCGGCATCAAGCCGGACATGACCGTGGTCGAGATCTCCCCCGGCGGCGGCTGGTATGCGGAGATCCTGGCGCCGTACCTGAAGGAGCACGGCAAGTACGCAGCGGCGATCGTCGATCCGGCGGCCTACGAGGCCGGCCGCCAGCGCGACTACTACCAGAAGGGCAAGGACGGGCTGGCGAAGAAGTTCGCCGACGCGCCGGCGCAGTTCGACCAGGCCACCGTCGTCGCCTACGACCCGAAGGCGCCGTCGTTCGGCGCGCCGGGCTCGGCCGACATGGTGGTGACCTTCCGCAACGTGCACAACTGGCGCGGCGCGGGCCAGGCCGAGGGCATGTTCAAGGGCTTCTACGACGTACTCAAGCCCGGCGGCGTGCTCGGCCTGGCCGAGCACCGCGCCAAGGGCGACGTGCCGGCCGACGACAAGAGCGGCTACGTCGGCCAGGACCAGGTGATCGCGATGGCCGAGGCCGCCGGCTTCAAGCTGGACGCCACCAGCGAAGTCAACGCCAACCCGCGCGACACCAAGGACCACCCCAACGGCGTGTGGACCCTGCCGCCATCCAACAACCACCCCGAAGCCGAACGCGCGAAGTATCAGGCGATCGGCGAAAGCGACCGGATGACGCTGCGCTTCGTGAAGCCGCGCGGGGAATGAAGTGAAGAGTGGGGGGTGTGGGCCGCCGCCGCGGCCCCGCGCCCTTGAAGCCACCGCGGCTCCCCCGCGCCCCCATGACGACCGGCTTCGATCCGTACATGCAGCCGCGGCCACCCGCGGCCACGGCCTGGACCCGGAACGGTCCGGTGGCCCTCGGCCTGGTCGCCACGCCCGCCCACGCATGCTGATCGCCTTCAACAAACCTTATGGCGTGCTGTGCCAGTTCACCGACCGCAGCGTGCCGCCGCGGCCGACCCTGGCCGGCTTCGGCCTGCCGCCCGGCGTGTACGCGGCCGGGCGCCTGGACCACGACAGCGAAGGGCTGCTGCTGCTTACCGACGACGGCGCGCTCGCGCACCGGCTCACCGATCCGCGCCACAAACAGGCCAAGACCTACTGGGTGCAGGTGGAGGGCGATCCGCGGCCGGAACAGCTGCAGGCGTTGCGGCAGGGCGTGCAGCTCAACGATGGTCCGACCCTGCCGGCGAAGGTCGGCCGGCTCGATCCGGCGCCGGCACTGTGGCCGCGCGATCCGCCGGTGCGTTACCGCAAGACCGTACCCGATGCCTGGCTGGAGATCGTCATCACCGAAGGCCGCAACCGCCAGGTGCGGCGCATGACCGCGGCGGTGGGCCTGCCGACGCTGCGGCTGGTGCGCGTGGCGATGGGTAGCCACTCGCTCGGCCCGGCGGGCGACACCGGACACTGGCTGCAACCCGGCCAGTGGCGCCTTTTGTAGGAGCCCACTTCAGGGGGCGACCTAGTGGCAACGAAACACGCTGCGTTCAACGCGGCCGCTCCGGAAATCACGCGTTCAACGCAGCAGCCTTCAGACGGCATCGGGTCGCCCCCTGAAGTGGCCTCCTACAGGTGAAGCCGACGGCAGCAGAATCGCCCGCCGAGGCTTCAGGCCCTGGTCGAGGTCCGGCGCGTGCGCGTGGTGCGGCTGCGCGTGGCGGTGCCGCCGGCTTCGCGCGGGATCCGCAGTGATTCGCCGTCGATCGGCTGCTGCAGGTCGCGCTCGCGCTTCTTGCGGTACAGCACGTAGGCCAGCACGCCGGCACCGACCACCGCCGCGGCGGTGGCCACCGCCACCGGATGGCGCCGCACCGTGCCGCGGGCCACGCTGAAACCGGCCTTGGCCGCGCCCAGCGCCGCGCCGGTCCTGATCCACTGCTCGGCGCCGACGCCGGCATCGCGCAGGCTCGCGCCGGCATGGCGCAACCCGGCGCCGGCGTGCCCGGCCAGTTCCAGGGCGCGGTCGGAAATGATGGTCAGCTTGCTCATAGGAAATCCCCGGGAGGAGGGTGGGAGGCATCGCCAGTGTCGGCGATGGCATGTGGACGATACGTCAGCGGCGGCGGCGGCAGGCCGCGAGCCGGGTGCGGCGATGGCCGCGGTTCATCCGGCAGCGCAAGGCAGGTCTTGGGAGTCCCGGAGCCTGGCACCGTCGCCACGGGTTGCGGTGCTTCACGTCCCCCGCGGCTTCGCCCGGTGCGTCGCCGCCGCGCTCCACGGATCTTCCGGCCACGGGTGCCGCGGGTAGCGCCCCTTCATCTCCTTCCTCACCTCCGGGTAGGTGCGGTCCCAGAAGCTGCGCAGGTCGCCGGTGACCTGCAGCGGCTTGCCGCCGGGCGAGAGCAGGTGCAGGGTCAACGGCACGCGGCCGTCGGCGATGCGCGGTGTGTCGGCCAGGCCGAACAGTTCCTGCAGCTTCACCGCCAGCACGGGCGGCTGCGGCACGCCTTCGTGGTCGAGCGCGTATTCGATCCGCCGCTCCATGCCCGAGGGCACGCCGATCCGCGACGGCGCATGGCGTTCCACCTGCTGGCGCAGGCTCCATTCCAGCGGCGACTTCAGCGCTTCGCCGAGTTGGTCCTCCGACAGCGCATCGAGCCGGGTCTTGCCGGCGAAGGCGGGCTTCAGCCAGTCGTCCAGCGTGGCCAGCAATGCCATGTCGGAGACATCGGGCAATGCCAGCTCCGGCATCCACGCCCGCAGCGAAACCACGCGTGCCTGCCACTGGCGCAGCGATTCCGTCCACGGCAGCGCTTCCAGGCCCAGTTCGCGCACCGCGTCCGCCAGTGCCTGCGCGGCCTGCGCCGGATCCACCCGCCCCGCGGGGCGGCTGTCGAGCACGATGCGGTCGAAGCGCGATTCGCGCCGCGCCACCAGCGCACGCCGTTCCGCATCCCACACCGCGCCTTCGTGGTCGACGAAGCGGGCGGGGAAATCACGGCGCAGGCGGGCCTCGTCCACCGGCGCGGCGCGCAGCAGCAGCGCATCGCCGCGCGGTTCGAAGCGCAGCTCGCTGGCCACCAGCCACGGCTCGCCGCGCAGGGCGCTGTCGTCGAACAGCTTCGCGGTGCGGCCGTTGGCGAGCTGGTAGCGCAGCGGATCGGACGGATGGCGCGCGGCGATGCGGTCGGGGAAGGCATGGGCGAGCAGGTCGCCGAGTTCGTGCGCTTCGATGTCGGCGGGTGGCGCGGCTTCGCTGCGCAGGCGGCGGCGCCACTGCTTCGCCGCCGCGTCGATCGCGGCCAGCGCGGAACGACCGGCGTCGGGTGGCACGCGGCCGCTGCGGAAAGCGGCCAGCGCGCGCCAGCGGCCGGCCAGGGCATCGCTGCGGCTGCGCAGCGGGTCGCGCGCTTCCAGCAGCGCGGCCAGGTCGGCGGCCAGCGCCTGTTCGCGCGGCCCGCGCGCAGCCTGCAGCATCGCCGCCAGGCGCGGGTGCGTGCCCAGGGCGAGCATGGCGCGGCCGGCGGCGGTGATGCGGCCATCGGCATCCAGCGCATCCAGCCGCTGCAGCAGTTCGCGCGCGGCGGCCAGGGCGCCGGACGGCGGCAGGTCGACGAAACGCAGCGCGTCGCTGCCCCAGGCCGCCAGTTCCAGCGCCAACCCGGCCAGTTCGACCTGGGCGATTTCCGGCCGGCGCTGTGCTTCGAGCCGCTGCGATTCCGGCCACAGCCGCCAGGCCCAGCCCTCGGCGACGCGCCCGGCGCGGCCGGCGCGCTGGTCGGCCGAAGCCTGCGAGATCGCGACCGCATCCAGGCGCGAGAAACCGCTGTTGGGATCGAAGCGCGGCTCGCGCGCCAGGCCGCTGTCGATCACCACGCGCACGCCGGGCAGGGTCACCGAGGATTCGGCGACATTGGTGGCGAGGACCACGCGGCGGCGGCCGTCGGGCGAAGGCTGCAGCACGCGCGACTGCTGTTCCACCGGCAGTTCGCCGTGCAGGGCGAGGACCTCGATCCCCGGCGGCAGCGCAGCGGCTTCCAGCGCGGCCTGCACCCGCGCGATCTCGCGTTGCCCCGGCAGGAACACCAGCACATCGCCGGGATGCTTCGCCAGCGCGCCTTCGACCGCACGCCGCGCCTGCGTCTCCATCGATTCCTCACGCCGCGCCGGGAAGTGCGACACCTGCACCGGGAAGCTGCGGCCTTCGCTGGATAGCCGCGGCGCATCGAGCAGGCGCGCGAGCCGTTCGCCGTCCAGCGTGGCCGACATCACCATGAGGCGCAGGTCCTCGCGCAGCTGCGCCTGCACGTCCAGGGCAAGGGCCAGGCCGAGGTCGGCGGACAGGTGGCGCTCGTGGAACTCGTCGAACAGCAGCGCGCCGATCCCTTCCAGAAGGGGATCGTCCTGGATCATGCGGGTGAGGATGCCTTCGGTGACCACCTCGATCCGGGTGCGTGCGGACACCCGGTTCTCGAAGCGGATCCGGTAGCCGACGGTGCCCCCCACCTCCTCGCCGAGCTGGCGGGCCATGAACATCGCGGCGCTGCGTGCGGCCACGCGGCGCGGCTCCAGCATCACGATCCTGCGGCCTTGCAACCATGGAGCGTCGAGCAGGGCCAGCGGCACCTGGGTGGTCTTGCCGGCGCCGGGCGGAGCCTCGAGCACCAGGCGCGGGTGCGCGGCGAGGCTGTCGCGGATCGCCGGCAGCAGCGGGGCAATGGGGAACGAAGCGGAATCCATGGGCGCAAGGATACGGGGCCGCCCACTGTAGGAGCGGGCATGACCGCGACCCGGCGTCTGCGGCACAGGCGACGTCATCGCCATTCCGACGTTCGTGTCGCGGCCAGGTCCACTCCTACAATAGGGGGCCCCCACCGGTAGTTCCCGCATGCAGCTCGTCGACATCGGCGCCAACCTCACCCACGACAGCTTCGACCGCGACCGCGATGAGGTGCTGGCCCGCGCCCGCGCGGCCGGGGTAGCGCAGCTGGTGGTGACCGGCGCCAGCCGCGAGCACTCGCCGCTGGCGCTGGAACTGGCGCAGCGGCATCCCGGCATGCTCTACGCCACCGCCGGCGTGCACCCGCACCACGCCAGCGAATACACCGACGAATGCGACGCGGAAATGCGCGCCCTGCACGCGCACCCGCAAGTGGTGGCGGTGGGCGAATGCGGACTGGATTATTTCCGCGACTTCTCGCCGCGCCCGGCACAGCGCCGGGCGTTCGAGCGCCAGCTGCAGATCGGCGCCGACACCGCCAAGCCGCTGTTCCTGCACCAGCGCGACGCCCACGCCGACTTCATGGCGATCATGAAGGACTTCGACGGCCGGCTCGGCCCGGCGGTCGTGCACTGCTTCACCGGCACCCGCGAGGAGATGTTCGACTACCTCGACAACGACTGGTACATCGGCATCACCGGCTGGCTGTGCGCGAGCGCCGCGGCGCGCACCTGCGCGAGCTGGTGAAGCACATCCCCGCCAACCGCCTGCTGGTGGAGACCGACGCGCCGTACCTGCTGCCGCGCACGCTCAGGCCGATGCCGAAGGACCGGCGCAACGAACCGTCGTTCCTGCCGCACATCGTGGAGGAGCTGGCGCGGGACCGGGGTGAGGAGGTGGCGGCGGTGGCGGCGCGGACGACGGCCAATGCGCGGGTGTTGTTCCGGTTGCCGGTGCAGGGGTGAAGGGGAAGGTCGCGTTGAGCGCGGTGATGGTCGGGCGGCGTCGGGTCGCCCTCGTGCGGGCTCCTACAGGGGGTAGCCCGGAAATGCCGCTGGGTTACCTGGTGGCGGCTTCGTAGACCTGCAGGTGCGCCCAGGCTGCTTGCAGCCGCGGCACTTCCAGCCCGGCCGCGTGCGCACGGTGGACCATGTCGCCGACGATCTGCAGCGCTTCCACGCGGCGGCCGGCTTCCAGGTCGCGCAGCATCGAGGCGGTGACCGGGGAGCCGGCACGGGTCAGGTGGCCGTGCGCGATCGCCACTTCGTCGGCCGGCAGCGGATGGCCCTCGGCGGCGGCCACCACCAGGCATTCTTCGTGCAGGGCGGCCATGAACGCTTCGCCGCCTTCGCCGGCGACGATCGCACCGACGCTGCCGCGCATCAGGCAGGTGCCGGCGGCCAGCGCGGCGAGGAAACTGAACTTGGTCCACTGCGCCTGGCCGATGTCGGCGGCGTGGTGGTGGTCCACGCCCGCCGCCGCGCAGGCATCGGCCAGCCGCGCCAGCACGCCGGTGTCGGCATTGCCTTCGCGCAGGCCGAAGGTGATCGAGGCCGGGCGCCCCAGGTGCTGGACTTCGCCGTCGGCACCGAGCACGGCGCTGATGAAGCACAGCCCGCCCAGCACGCGTTCGCGGCCGAAGCGCGCGTCCAGCGCCGGATAGTGCAGCAGGCCGTTGAGGATCGGCAGCACGCCGGTGCGATCGCCGACCGCGCCGGCGATCGCGTCCATCGCACTGTCCAGGTCGTAGGCCTTGCAGCTGAGCAGGACCAGGTCGAACGGCGGCAGCATGGCGACTTCTTCCGCCACCACCGTCGCCACCGCCAGGCCGGCGTCGCCCAGCGGACTGCGGATGCGCAACCCGCGTTCGCGCAGCAGGGCCGCGCGCGCCGGGCGAACCAGGAAGGTCACGTCGGCGCCGGCCTGGGCGAGCCTGCCGCCGAAGTAACCGCCGGTGCCGCCGGCGCCGAGCACGAGGATGCGCACGGCCACGCTCAGCTGCGCAGGCCCACGCCGCGGCGCAGCAGCCACAGCGCCAGCGTCGCCAGCGCGGCGACGAAGCCGAGCATCAGCGTGTACGACACCCACAGCGGCACGTCGGAGGTGCCGAGCAGGCCGTAGCGGAACGCGTTGACCATGTAGAAGATCGGGTTGGCGTGGGTCATCGCCTGGGCCCAGCCGGGCAGCAGGGTGACCGAATAGAACACGCCGCCCAGGTAGGTCAGCGGGGTCAGGATGAAGGTCGGCACGATCGCCACGTCGTCGAACTTCTTCGCATAGACCGCGTTGACGAAGCCGGCCAGCGAGAAGATGGTCGCGCCCAGCAGCACCGTGGTCAGGGTCACCAGCGGGTGCGGCATCCGCACCGGGGTGAACAGCATGGCGATGCCCAGCACGATCACGCCCACCATCAGCCCGCGCAGCACCGCGCCGGCGACGTAGCCGCACAGGATCACCCAGTTCGGCATCGGGCTGACCAGCAGCTCCTCGACATGGCGGCCGAACTTGGCGCCGAAGAACGAGGAGGAGATGTTGCCGTAGCTGTTCTGGATCACGCTCATCATCACCAGGCCGGGGACGATGAACTGCATGTAGCTGTAGCCGCCCATGTCGCCGATCCTCGAGCCGATCAGGCCGCCGAAGATCAGGAAGTACAGGGTCATGGTGATCGCCGGCGGCACCAGGGTCTGGCCCCAGATGCGCAGGATGCGGCGCATCTCGCGGCGGACGATGGTGCCCAGCGCGATCCAGTTGCGCGCCGCGTCGCTGCGGGTCGTGGCGGTGGCGGTCACGGCGGTGTCGACCGTGTCGGCGTCCTGTTTCATGCGGCTGCCTCCCGCTTCGAACCGGTCAGGCGCACGAACAGTTCCTCCAGCCGGTTGCTCTTGGTCCGCATCGAGCGCACGCGGATGCCGGCGGCGGCCAACGCGGCGAACACCCGGTTGAGGTCCATCGCCCGCGGCATGTCCAGGTCCAGGGTGTGGTCGTCCAGTGCCAGCAGGGTGGTGCCTTCGATCGCCGGCAGCACCGCCGGCAGGGTCCCGTCGATGTCGAACAGGAAGCCTTCCACGTCGAGTTTCGCCAGCAGTGCGCGCATCGGGCCCTGCTCGACGATCGTGCCGTGGTCGATGATCGCCAGGTTGCGGCACAGGCTCTCCGCTTCCTCCAGGTAATGCGTGGTCAGGATGATGGTGGTGCCGGCGGCATTGATCTCCTTGAGCACCCGCCACATGTCGCGGCGGATCTCGATGTCCACCCCGGCGGTGGGCTCGTCCAGGATCAGCAGGCGCGGGCGGGTCATCATCGCCCGGGCGATCATCAGCCGCCGCTTCATGCCACCGGAAAGGGTGCGGCTCATCACCCGCGCCTTGTCCCACAGGTGCGCGCGGCGCAGTTCGGCCTCGGCCATGGCTTCGGCTTCCGCGCGCGGGATGCCGTAGAAGCCGGCGTAGTTGACCAGGATGTCGAACGGCAGCTCGAACAGGTTGAAGTTGATCTCCTGCGGCACCAGGCCGATCAGGCGCATCGCCTCGCCGCGGCGGGCGACCAGGTCGGTGCCGAACACTTCCACGCTGCCTTCGCTCAGGTTGACCAGCGAGCTGACGATGCCGATCAGGGTCGACTTGCCGGCGCCGTTGGGGCCGAGCAGGGCGAAGAAATCGCCGGGCATGACGTCCAGGGAGACGCCCTTGAGCGCCTGTACGCCGTTGTCGTAGGTCTTGCGCAGGTCGCGCACGCGCAGGGCGGGAACCGCTGCCTGGCCGGGGGAAGTCATGCAGGCCTTCGCGCCGCTGCCGGCGCCTGATTCGGGGCTGCGGCTATTATAGGTCGCCGCCGGGCCCCGGCCCGGCCACAGACTGTTGCGAAAAACGACCTCGTGCCCGTCCATTTCCCGCTCCGCCTCGTCGACCGCCGCATGCTGGCGCCAACCATCGGCCACTACGTGCTTGCCCGCGACGATGGCCAGCCGCTGGACTTCGTCCCCGGCCAGTTCATCCAGATCCATTTCGACTACGCCGACGGCACGCCGGCGCGGCGCAGCTATTCGCTGGCCACGATCCACGACCACGCGCTGGGCCCGGGCGAGGCGGTGGAGATCGCGGTCAGCCACGTGCCCGGCGGCGCGGCCACCGCGCTGTTCGAGGGCATGGAGCCGGGCGCACGGATAGACGCCAGCGGCCCGTACGGGCGCTTCTGCCTGATGCCCGGCGACCGCAACCGCCGCTACCTGCTGATCGGCACCGGCACCGGGATCACCCCGTACCGCTCGATGCTGCCGGTGCTGGCCCGGCAGATCGCCGAGCGCGGCATCGAGGTGGTGCTGCTGGCCGGCGCGCGCACGCCGGGCGAACTGCTCTACGCCGAGGACTTCCGCGCCTTCGCCGACGCGCACCCGCAGTTCCGCTATCTGCCCTGCCTGTCGCGCGAACTGCCCGGCGCCGGTTCGCCGCACGCGCACCCGGACGTGCGCCACGGCTACGTGCAGCAGCAGCTGGCCGAATTCGCGCCCGACCCGGCCACCGACATCGCCTACCTGTGCGGCAACCCGGACATGGTCGACGCCTGCTTCGAGGCCCTGAAGGGATACGGGCTGCCGGTGCCGCAGGTGCGCCGGGAGAAATACGTCAGCAACAAGTAGCGGCGCGCCCTGTGGGGCCATTGGTGGCCCGGCCCGGGAGGCTGTAAAGGTCGCTTGACATGCCGCCGGGCCGTCGCCTAACCTCGCTGTCAAGCTTCCTTGACAGAGATTCCGTGATGGAACGCATCCGTCCCTGGCACCTGCTGTGCGCCGCCGTGGTGGTGGCCGTGGCCGCGGCGCTGCTGCCGCGGTTGCTGCCCGGCAGCATCCCCGGCGTGCTCGTCGCCATGCTCTACCTCGCCGCGCTGGTGCTCGCGTTCACCGCGCTGCTGCGCCACGGCCTGCCCGAACCCTGCGATGCCGCGCCGGCGACCCTGCGCCGCCGCTACACCCGCGAACTGATGCTGGCCATGGGCGGCTACGCACTGGTCCTGTTCGCCTCGACCCTGCTGCTCAAGCGGACCGAGGAGCCGCTGCTGCGCGCCCTGCTCGCGCTGGCGCCGCTGCCGCCGATCGCGCTGGCCATGCGCGCCATCGTCCGCTACATCCGCGATGTCGACGAGATGCAGCAGCGCATCGAGCTGGAGGCGGTGTGCATCGCCACCGCGTTCGTCTCGCTGCTGTACATGGGTGGCGGTTTCCTGCAGGCGGCGAAGGTGATCGATATGCCGGCCGCCTTCGCGATGCTGTGGATGTTCCCGCTGGTGTGCTTCGCCTACGGCCTGGCCAAGCTGGCCGTGACGCGGCGCTACCGCTGAGGGTGCCGGCGCATGGAGACGCACCCGTGAACAACCGCCTGCGCGAATTGCGCGATGCGCAGGGCTGGTCGCAGGGCGAGCTGGCCGAGCGGCTGGAAGTGTCGCGGCAGACGGTCAACGCGCTGGAGACCGGCAAGTACGACCCCAGCCTGCCGCTGGCGTTCCGCATCGCGCGCCTGTTCGGGCTGCGGATCGAGGACGTGTTCCTGCCCGATGCATAGCCACGCCATCACCACCGGCACTTCCACCGCAACTCCTGCCCTTGCAGATTCAACGCTCCAACTTTCCCTTCCAGGCACCGCGAGGCCCGCTTAGATGAAGTCCCGCACCATCCGCCACCTGCCCGCGCTCGCCGCGCTGGCCGCCGCGGCCGCCCTGCTCGGCGGCTGCGAATCCGGCACCGACCCCGCCGCCGGGCCCGCCTCGGCCACCCGCCACTACGGTGGCATCGCGTTCGAACCCTGCACCCTGGCCAGCGGCTGGACCGCGCGCAACGTGCAGGCGCAATGCGCCACGTTCGAGGTTCCCGAGAATCGCGCCGACCCGGCCAGCCGCCACATCGCGCTCAACCTGGCCTGGCTGCCGGCCACCGAAGAGGGCTCGGCCAGCGACGACCCGGTGTTCTTCCTCGCCGGCGGCCCCGGCCAGTCGGCGGTGCAGGTGTGGCCGCAGCTGGATCCGGCGTTCTCCGCGGTGCGCAAGCAGCGCCACGTCGTGCTGGTCGACCAGCGCGGCACCGGTGCGTCCAACGCGCTGGAATGCAAGCCGCCGGAAGACCTGGCCGAGGCCACGCCCGACGCGGAGGCCTTCGCCGCGCTGGCGCGCGAATGCGCGGCCAAGGTCGCCGACCGCGCCGACCCGCGCTTCTACACCACCAGTGACGCGATCGCCGACCTGGAGGCGGTGCGCGGGGCGATCGGCGCGGCGAAGGTCAACCTGGTCGGCGGCTCCTACGGCACCCGCGTGGCCCAGCAGTACGCTGCACGCTTCCCGGACCGCGTGCGCAGCATCGTGCTCGACGGCGTGGCGCCGAACGACCTGGTGGTCGGCGGCGAGTTCGCACACACGTTCGAGGACGCGATCCGCCTGCAGTCGCAGCAGTGCCATCAGCTGCCGGCCTGCAAGGAGCGCTTCCCGCAGGATGCGCACGCCCAGCTGGCCTCGCTGGTGGCCACGCTGAAGGACGCACCGGCGCAGGTCGAGTTCCGCGATCCGGCCAGCGGCGAGAGCCGCAGCGGTACGGTCGACGCCGGCACCGTCACCGGCCTGGCCTTCATGTTCTCGTACATGCCGCAGACCGCCTCGCTGCTGCCGCTGGTGCTGGACGAGGCCGCGCACGGGCGCTACGCGCCGCTGAGGTCGCTGTCCGAGCTGATGGGCCGCAATACCGCCGGCTCGATGGCGCGCGGCATGCAGTGGTCGGTGATCTGCGCCGAGGATGCGGACCGCTTCGTCGAAGACGCCGCGGCCAGGGACACCCTGCTTGGCCCGGAAGTCGCGCGGATGTTCTTCGCCGCCTGCCCGGGCTGGCCGCATGGCACCCGGCCGGAAGGCTTCACCGAGCCGCTGCGCTCGGAGCTGCCGGTGCTGCTGCTGTCGGGCGAGTTCGACCCGGTGACGCCGCCGCGCTACGCCGAACGCGTGCTCGAAGGCCTGCCCAACGGCCGCCACCTGGTCCTGCGCGGGCAGGGCCACGGCACCCTGGCGCTGGGTTGCATGCCGCGCCTGCTCGGCCAGTTCATGGAATCGGCCGATGCCAAGGCACTGGATGCCGGCTGCCTGGACACGATGACCTACGTGCCTCCTTTCACCAGTTTCAACGGATGGGAACCCTGATGCGCCGACACATTCCAGCGGGAGCCACGCCATGATCCGCGCCCACGACCTGCACAAGAGCTTCAAGACCAAGACCGGCACGGTGAACGCCGTGGCCGGGGTCGGCTTCGAGGCGCTCGACGGCCAGATCACCGGCCTGCTCGGGCCCAACGGCGCCGGCAAGACCACCACCCTGCGCATGCTCTACACGCTGATGAAGCCCGACCAGGGCCAGATCGAGGTGGACGGCGTGGACACGGCCAAGGACCCGGTCGCGGTGCGCCGCGCGCTGGGCGTGCTGCCGGACGCACGCGGCGTGTACAAGCGCCTGACCGCACGCGAGAACATCGAGTACTTCGCGCGGCTGCACGGCATCCCCGCCACACGCACCGCCGAGCGCATCGCCACCCTGTCGCAGGCACTGGACATGGGCGAGATCCTGGACCGGCAGACCGAGGGCTTCTCGCAGGGCCAGCGGACCAAGACCGCGATCGCACGCGCCCTGGTCCACGACCCGCGCAACGTGATCCTCGACGAGCCGACCAACGGCCTGGACGTGATGACCACGCGCGCCATGCGCAGCTTCCTGCGCAGCCTGCGCGACGAGGGCCGCTGCGTGATCTTCTCCAGCCACATCATGCAGGAGGTGGCCGCACTCTGCGACCGCATCGTGATCATCGCCAAGGGCGAGGTGGTCGCGGCCGGAACCGCCGACCAGCTGCGCGCGCAGACCGGGGAGGACAACCTGGAGGACGCGTTCGTCAAGGTGATCGGTTCGGAGGAGGGCCTGCACGCATGAGCGCGATGTCGACGATGTGGACCGTGATGCTGAAGGAACTGCGCGACATCGGCCGCGACCGCCGCACCCTGGCACTCACGTTGCTGCTGGGGCCGCTGTTGTTCCCGGTACTGATCCTGGGCATGGGCGCGCTGATGGAGAAGCGCACCCGCACCCAGATCGAGCAGGTGCTGGAGGTGCCGACCATCGGCATCGAGCGCGCGCCGAACCTGGTTGCGTTTCTGGCCACCCAGGGGATCAAGGCGGTGGAAGCGCCACCGAACCTGGAAATCGCCCTGCGCGACCAGGTCGAGGACGTGGGCCTGCGCATTTCCGAAAGCTACGCCGAGGACTGGCGTGCCGGCCGCCCGGCGCTGGTGGAGGTGATGCTCGACACCACCCAGCGCGACTCGGGTATCCCGCGCAACCGCCTGCAGGCGGCGCTGTCGGCCTACAGCGGCCAGGTCGGCGCGCTGCGGCTGCTGGCCCGTGGCGTGGATTCCTCGGTGGCGCAACCAGTCAACGTCGGCGTCCTCGACGTGTCCACGCCGGAGGCCAAGCGCGGGCTGATGCTGTCGGTGATGCTGCCGTATTTCCTGATCATCACCGCCTTCCTCGGCGGCGCGGCGCTGGTGCTGGACGCCACCGCCGGCGAGCGCGAGCGGCAATCGCTCGAACCGCTGCTGGCCACGCCAGCGCCACGCGGGGCAATCGTCAGCGGCAAGATCGTCGCCGCCTGCGTGCTCGGCATCGTGTCGCTGCTGCTGACGCTGTTGGCGATCAAGTTCAGCGCGCAGTTCGCCACCGGCTTCGCCCGCACTTTGGACATGTCGTTCCGGTCGATCGCGAAGATGCTGTTCGTGCTGCTGCCGATGCTGCTGATCGGCACCTCGCTGCTCACCTTCCTCGCCGCCGCCGCCAAGAGCCTGAAGGAGGCGCAGAGCCACATGACCTGGCTGATGCTGCTGCCGATGATCCCGACCATGATGCTGATGGTGAATCCGGTGAAGACCCAGTTGTGGCAGTTCGCGGTGCCGTTCCTGGCGCAGAACCAGCTGCTGCTGAAAGTGATCCGCGCCGAGGCGATCTCCGTCCAGGTGTGGGCGGTGTACCTGGGCTGCAGTGTGGGCCTGGCCCTGCTGCTGTGGCTGGCAGCCGTGATCCGCTACCGGCAGGAGAAGCT
The DNA here is from genome assembly GCF_010093225.1 of Pseudoxanthomonas koreensis. GTDB lineage: Bacteria > Pseudomonadota > Gammaproteobacteria > Xanthomonadales > Xanthomonadaceae > Pseudoxanthomonas > Pseudoxanthomonas koreensis. The sequence continues at coordinate 74,131 of NZ_PDWM01000010.1, forward strand.
GGCCATCTCCACCTGACCGGAGGCGTGGAGCTCCTGCAAGAGCCACGGTATGTTCTGCAGACAAGGAAAGGCCCGGCATTGCCGGGCCTTTCGCTTTCCTGCTGCGCCGGCTTTCGCCGCGGCTTACGTGCCCGGGTTGAACGCCACCGTGCGGCGGGTGGTGATCGGCGCGTCGACCGGCTCGAAGCGCCAGCGGCGCACCGCATTGAGCGCCTCGCGGTCGAAAGTGCGGCTCGGGTTGGCGCGCAGCACGCGTGCATCGGTGACCGCGCCATCGGTGCCGACGGTGAACTCGACCAGGACCTCTCCGGAAAGGCCCGCGCGCAGTGCGTCGGGCGGATAGCGAGGCGGCGGCATGTTGAGCGGACGCAGCGCGCGCTGCGGTGCGGGCGTGGCGGCGGCTGGCGCCGGCTGGGCCGCTGCCGCGGCCGCCTGGCGCGCGGCCTCCTGCTGCTCGGCCTCGCGCTGGGCTTCAGCCTGGCGCGCGGCGGCCTGCTGTTCGGCCAGGCGCCTGGCGGCCTCGGCTTCGGCTGCCTGCTGTGCGACCTGCTGCTGCTGGGCCTGGGCACGGGCCTCGACTTCGGCCTTGGCACGCGCGTCCTCGGCCTCGGTGCGCTTGGCCACGGCCTGCTGCGAGGTTGCCACGCTCTGGCGGATGCGCGGCAGCGCCGGCGCGGTCTTGTCGGCCTTTTCGATCAGCGCAACCAGGCGCAGCGCCTCGTCGAACTGCTCGCGGGTCACCGCCTGCTCGGCGGCGATCACCGTGTACGGCATCAGGTCGGTCAGCGCACTGGCCACCGTTGCGTCGTCTGGCAGCTTGTCGCGCAGCGCCAGGTAGTACTCCATGGCGTTGTCGCCGGCCGGTGCGTACATGCGGTTCTCGCGCAGCGCCTGGCTGGCCGCTTCGCGCAACTGCTCGGCGCTCATCGCCTGCACGCTGGCGGCAACCGCCGGCTGCGGCGGTGCGGCCGCCGGGGCTGCGGCAGTCTGCGCGCCGGGCGCGGGCGCGGCCGTGGCCGGGGCGGATTCTTCCTGCCTGGAGCAGGCGCCGAGCGCCAGGGCCAGCAGCACGCACGCGCACAGGCGCGACTTCGCCGAAATCGTCATGGACAACATTTGCAACTCCCCCTTGAAAACCAGTGATACCCCGATGGCCCCCTTGATCGCGCCATCCGCCGGGATTGTCAACCGGCCGGGTGCCGGCCACAAGCGGCGGCGGCGGCGGTCTTCCGGGAGCGGGCGGATCCGGGGGCGAAAAGCGTGACGGCCATCAACTCCCGGCGGACTACTTGCCGATACAGAAGCTGGAGAAGATGTGGCCGAGCAGGTCGTCGGCGCTGGTCTGGCCGGTGATCCGGCCCAGCGCGGCATGGGCCAGGCGCAGTTCCTCGGCGGCCAGCTCCAGCCTCTCGGCAGACAGTTCTGCGGCAGCCGCGGTGGCGTTGACGAGGGTCGCCTGCAGGCCCTCGACCTGGCGCGCGCGCGCGCTGAACTCGCCTTCGGCCGCGTCGGGGCTGCCGCTGGTGGCCAGGCCGCGCAAGGCCGCGTGCAGCGTGTCCAGGCCGGCGCCGGTCAACGCCGAGACCCGCACTTCGTCGGCCGCCGGCGCGCGCGCAGCCACGTCGGCACCAAGCAGGTCGGCCTTGTTCAGGATCCACAGGCGCGCCGGGGCCTGCGCGGCGGCGGCCTCCAGCGCCGCCCGCCCGGCCTGCGGGTCGCGCGCGTCGAGCACCAGCAGGGCAACGTCGGCGCGGCCCAGTTCGACGTGGGCGCGGCGCATGCCTTCGCGCTCGATCTCGTCGCCCCCCTCGCGCAGGCCGGCGGTGTCGGACAGCTCCAGTTCCAGGCCGTCGATGCGCACGGTCTCGCGCAGCACGTCGCGGGTGGTGCCGGCGACGTCGGCCACGATCGCGCGCGCATCGCCGGCCAGTGCGTTGAGCAGCGAACTCTTGCCGGCGTTGGGCGGGCCCAGCAGCACCGCGTGCACGCCATCGCGCAGGCGGCGGCCGCGTTCGGCCTCGGCGACGAGCGCGCGCAGATCCGCGCACAGATGCTCCAGGTCGGTGCGCACCTGGCCGATGCCCAGCGTCTCGATCGGTTCGTCGACGAAGTCGATCGCCGCTTCCACGTGGATGCGCAGGCGCAGCAGGATTGTGGCGATGGCGTCGATCCGCTGCGAGAACACGCCTTCCAGCGAACGCCGCGCCGCACGCGCCGCGCGCAGGTCGGCGGCGGCGATCAGGTCGGCGATCGCTTCGGCCTGGACCAGGTCCAGCTTGCCGTTGAGGAAGGCGCGCTCGCTGAACTCGCCCGGGCGGGCCGGGCGCGCGCCCAGTTCGCAGCAGCGCTGGACCAGGCGCCGCAGCAGCACCGGGCTGCCATGCGCCTGCAGTTCGGCCACGTCTTCGCCGGTGAAGCTGTGCGGGCCGGGGAAAACCAGGACGATGCCGTCATCGATCACGGCGCCGTCGGCTTCGCTGAACTCCGCTCGGGTGGCGCGCCGCGGCAACGCTTCACGGCCGCACGCCGCACGCGCGATCTCCAGTGCGTGCGGCCCGGACAGGCGGACGATCCCGACACCACCGGCGCCGGGGGCGGTAGCGATCGCGGCGATGGTGTCGGTCTGGTTCATGGCTGCGGTGCGGGTGCGGGTGCGGGTGCGGGTGCGGGTGCGGGAAAGCGTAGCGGTTCGATACAGCGAATGTGCATTCGGGGGTCGTGGAGCATGGTCTTCGGAGGGGGCCGCCCCGCAGAAGAAGCAGAGCCCAGAAAAAAAGAACCCGCCTTGCGGCGGGTTCCTTCGCAACCGGTGGTGGGCGCCCTACTTCGCAGGCGCGGCCTTGGTCGCCGGCTCGCCGGGCTTCTTCATCATGTACCACTGCTGCAGCAGGCCCAGCGAGCCGTTGGTGACCCAGTACAGGACCAGGCCGGCGGGGAAGAACGCCATCATCACGCCGAACGCCACCGGCATGAACTGCATCATCTTCTGCTGCACCGGATCCATGCCCGGCGCCGGCTGCAGCTTCTGGGTGAAGAACATCACCGCCACGTTGATCACCGGCAGGATGAAGTACGGGTCGCGCGCGGTCAAGTCCTGGATCCACCAGATCCATGGCGCGTGGCGCAGCTCCACCGACTCCACCAGCACCCAGTACAGCGCCAGGAACACCGGCATCTGCACCAGGATCGGCAGGCAGCCGCCCATCGGGTTGATCTTCTCCTTCTTGTACAGCTCCATCATCGCTTCCTGGAACTTCTGGCGGTCGTCGCCATAGCGTTCCTTCAGCTGCTGGATGCGCGGCTGGAACTTGCGCATCTTGGCGAAGCTCTTGTACTGCGCCGCCGACAGCGGATACAGCACCAGCTTGACCAGCAGCACCAGGCCGATGATCGCCCAGCCCCAGTTGCCAAGCAGGCCGTAGAGGTGGCTCAGCACCCAGAACAGGCCTTCGCCGAGGATGGCCAGGATCGAGAACTGGCTGTAGTCCACCGCGCGCTCCAGGCCCGGCACCTGCTGGGCGCGGATCTGCGAGACCAGCTTCGGGCCCACGTACAGGCGCGCCTGGCTGGTGGCGGTGGCGCCCGGCGCGACCTGGATCGTCTCGCCCAGTTCGCGCACCAGCGCGCCGCTGGGCGGGGCGTCGAGGGCGATGGTCGAAGGCTGCGCGCCTTCCGGGATCCACGCGCTGAAGAAGTGGTGCTGCAGCATCGCGATCCAGCCACGCGGCGCCCTGGCGTTGACGTGGCCGTCCTCGAGGTAGTCCTCGTCGAACTTGCGGCGCTGGTATTCGCCGTCGTACCAGGCCGCGCCGGTGAAGCTGAAGGACTCCGGCTGGGTGTAGCCGCGCTTGATCAGCGGCGGCTTGCGGATCAGCTGGCGGTAGACCTGGCCCTGCCACGGCGCGCTGCCCTGGTTGGCGATCTCGTCGCGCACTTCCACCGCGTAGGAGCCGCGGGTGAGGGTGTAGGTGCGGTGGATGCTGACGCCGTCCGGGCCGTGCCAGACGAACGGCACCACCACCTGCTGCTGGCCGTCGGCCAGCACGAACTCGCGCTGCGGGCCGTCCGGCACGAAGCCGGACTGGTGGCTGGGCGCGGCGCCGCCAGCGCTGACCCAGCCGACCTGGGCGGCGTAGAACTTCGCCGGGTCGGTGTCGAACAGGCGCACCGGCGCGCTGCCGGGCTCGCGGGTCTGCGGGAACTGCAGCAGATCGGCCTGCAGCACGCTGCCGCCGTCCAGCACCAGGTCGAGCACGTCGGTGCGCACGCTGATCCGGTGGGCGGCCGCGTCCGGAGCCACGGCCACGGCCGGCGGCGGCGCGGCCGACGCGGCCGGCACCGCGGCATCGCCCGGGGCGGGAACGGCGGCCGGTGCCAGAACCGCGCCGGGAATGGCGGCGGCATCCGCGCCGGTCGTGGTCGCCACGGCGGGCGTCGCGGGGGCAGGCGGGGCGACCCGTTCCTTGCCCCACTCCATCCACAGCAGCATCGCCACCATCAGCCAGGCAAGGATCAGGAATACGCGGGTCTGGTTCATCGGGCAGGCAGGCTCAGCCGGAGTGGGGGTCCGGCGTTGGAGAGGAGGTCGGGGAATCGGTTCCGGACACGGGAGGAACAGTGGCCGCGGGCATTGTGCCGCCGGTGGCCGGAGCGGGCAATGCGCCGGCGCGGCGCAGCAGCCTGAGGAAGGCCTCGACCAGCTCGGCGTTGCCGGCGCGGCGGGCAGCCGGTCGGGCCACCACCACGTAGTCGCCGCCAGCCAGTTGCGGGCGCAGGCGACGGGTGGTTTCGCGCAGGACGCGCTTGATCCGGTTGCGACCGACCGCACGCGGGTCGACCTTGCGCGAAACCGCCAGCCCCAGCCGCGGCGGCTGCGGACCGGGCACCCAGTGCAGCCCGAACAGCGGATCGCCGGAGCGGCTGCCCTGCTCGAACACGGCGGTGTATTCGGCGCGCAAACGAACCCGCGCGCTGCGAGGGAATCGCGCGCGCGGGCCGGAATTCATCGATGGGGACGGATCGCCGCGGCTGGGGCCCACCGGGAACGGGGGCGCCGCGAGGCGATCAGGCGGTGAGGCGCTTGCGGCCCTTGGCACGGCGACGCGCAAGGATCTTGCGGCCGTCGGCGGTCTTCATGCGGGCACGGAAACCGTGGTCGCGCTTGCGCTTGATGTTGCTGGGCTGGTAGGTGCGCTTGGTGGCCATGGCGGCACTCGGCTGTTCGGATCGAAAGAACCGGAAATTCTAGGGGGTCGCTACGGCCCGGGTCAACCCCGGGCACGGTCGCGGGCGCCAGGAGCCTTCACAGGGCCTGTGGATGCCCTGTGGATGAATCTTGGGAAAAGGCCGGCCCGATGGTAGTCTGCCCAGTCCGAATCCGACCCACCGCGGTCGCCCGGCGACGCGAAGGCGTCGGGGCGATCCTCCACGAGTTTTGCCTTTCCGATGGATGCCTGGCCCCGTTGTCTGGAACGCCTCGAAGCCGAATTCCCGCCCGAGGATGTCCATACCTGGCTCAAACCCCTGCAGGCCGAGGAGCGCCCGGACGGCGTGGTGCTGTACGCACCCAACGCCTTCATCGTCGAGCAGGTCCGCGACCGCTACCTGCCGCGGATCCGCGAGCTGGCCCAGCACTTCGCCGGCCTGAACGTCGCCCTGGAGATCGGCTCGCGCCCGCGCGCGGCCGAACCGGCGCGGGCGCCGCTGGCCACCGCCGCCGGTGGTGCCGCCGCGCCCCGCCCGGCCGCCCCGGTGGAGCCGTTCAACGGCAACCTGGACACCCACTACACCTTCGAGAACTTCGTCGAGGGCCGCAGCAACCAGCTCGGCCGCGCCGCCGCCTGGCAGGCCGCGCAGCGCCCCGGCGACCGCGCCCACAACCCGCTGCTGCTGTACGGGGGCACCGGGCTGGGCAAGACCCACCTGATGTTCGCCGCCGGCAACGCGATGCGCGCGGCCAACCCCGGCGCGCGGGTGCTGTACCTGCGCTCGGAGCAGTTCTACAGTGCCTTCTTCCGCGCGCTGCAGGAGAAGACCGCCGACCAGTTCAAGCGCCAGTTCCAGCAGATCGACGCGCTGCTGATCGACGACATCCAGTTCTTCGCCGGCAAGGACCGCACCCAGGAAGAGTTCTTCCACACCTTCAATTCGCTGTTCGACAGCCGCCAGCAGATCATCATGACCTGCGACCGCTACCCGCGAGAGGTCGACGGCCTGGAGCCGCGGCTGAAGTCGCGCCTGGCCTGGGGCCTGTCGGTGGCGATCGATCCACCCGATTTCGAGACCCGCGCGGCGATCGTGCTGGCGAAGGCGCACGAGCGCGGCGCGCACATTCCCGACGAGGTCGCGTTCCTGCTGGCCAAGAAGATGCGCAGCAACGTGCGCGACCTGGAAGGCGCGCTCAACACCCTGGCCGCACGCGCGAACTTCACTGGCCGTGCGATCAGCATCGAGTTCGCCCAGGAGACGCTGCGCGACCTGCTGCGCGCCCAGCAGCAGGCGATCGGCATCCCCAACATCCAGAAGACCGTGGCCGACTACTACGGTTTGCAGATGAAGGACCTGCTGTCCAAGCGCCGCACCCGCTCGCTGGCGCGGCCGCGGCAGGTCGCCATGGCCCTGACCAAGGAACTGACCGAGCACAGCCTGCCGGAGATCGGCGACGCTTTCGCCGGGCGCGACCACACCACGGTGCTGCACGCCTGCCGCCAGATCCGCAACCTGATGGAAACCGATGGCAAGCTGCGCGAGGACTGGGACAAGCTGATCCGCAAGTTGAGCGAGTGAGCGTGGCGATGGCTGGCCGCGCTGCATTCCGGCCTTCCGGCACAGCCGGCGATGCTGAAGGTGCGGTAGATTCTGCGGTGGAGGACATCCCGGGGAGAATGCGG
>NZ_PDWM01000011.1 GCF_010093225.1 Pseudoxanthomonas koreensis
AAGCCCTTGGCGGGACCACGCTGGGGGCGTGGATGACCTCCAACTTCCCTTCGCACTGCCCGCACGCAGTGACCCCACGTGCCTGGAACGCCCCGCGAAGTGCAAAACGGGGTTGTTCGAGGTTCCCCCATGTGGTTCACCCCCTGGGCCAGTCGCAGCTTGCCGCGCTTGCGGTCGCCATTGAGTTCGATGTTGTAGGGCCCGTTGCCATTCATGCCCGTGGCTGACACGCCCCAGGTCCCGTTGCTGCCGCCGCTGAAGTGGAAGGTGTAGCCAGGCGGGCCTGCCACCTGGAACGGGGCTTCGATGTCGGCGATGTCGCCCTTGAGGTCGCAGCCGCTGATGGCGTATTTCCTGCCGCACTTCTTTGACACGCTCTTGCGGATGTCGTCCATCCGGTCGTTGATGAGCTGCTGGAGCTGTTCGGACGTCATTGCCATGACCAGGCTGGCGGCAACCCCCAGTACCTTGAGCGGCTGCATGCCCGCGGCGGTGGAGGCCACGGTGTTGGCGGCGATGACGTGCAGGTCGGCGACGATGGCTTCGCGAAGCTCGTCCATCTGCTTGAGGATCTTCTCGCGCTCGCCGGGCTGCCATTGAACGCCACCGGGATTGTCCTCGGTGCACTTGCGCAGCTTGTCGATCTCATCCAGCGTTTCCTGCTTCTGGTCGGAGATGCCTTGCAGTTCCTGGCCGGCCTTGGCCACGTTCAATGCGCCGGCGATCTTGCCGCCGGCCTTGCCAAAAGATGCTTCGAGGTACTTGTCGCGTATTTCGTCGCTCGCCGTTTCGGTGAACCAGCTCTGGACCACCTTGGCGAAGCCGCCGTTGCCGGACGCCTGCGCATGGGCGCTGGGGATCAGCAGGTCGATGGGATTGAACGGTGCGCCCGGTCCTTGCAGCAGGGCGATGGGGTCCAGTCCTGACAGATCCTCCTCCGGGATGTAGTAGCGGAGGGTGCTGGTAATCCGCCCGGGCTCGACCGAGCTTTCCAGCACGGCCGGCCCAATCTCGCTGGCATCGACCCGGCTCAGGCGCAGTTCGATCCGGGTGGTGTCGCCCCAGGGATAGGTCATCACCATGTGCAGCACCCCCGGCTCCGGGGTGGTGTAGTTCCAGGTGGTCAGGGCCAGCGCCCGGGCCTCGTCCGGGTCGGCGCCGGCGTCGACCAGTTTCTGCACGAAGACCGGGTCCGGCGTGCCATCGGGATCGGGCGGCGGCGCCTCGGGCAGTTGCGACTGCGCGGCTTGTTCCAACGCCGACTGGCTGTCGGTTCCGGGCGAACAGCCGGCCAGCGCTGCCAGCACCGCCACGATCAGGAAGGTCTTGCGCATGGCCGGTCTCCCCGGATCACCAGCGGCTTGAAGGGGTCCACGTTCTGCTCGACCAGGTCGGGCTGGAAACTACAGGTTGCGCAGGATCCCCTTGAGCAGTTTCTTGCTCGTGCTTTCCGGTTTTTCCTGCGGCTGGCCGTCGGCGGCCTCGTCCGATTGAGGTTCCGGCTGCATGCCGTCGAACGCGCCGCCGAAGTCCATGCCCAGCATCGCGCTGGCGGTGGACTTGGTGCGCACGCGCAGGTTCCACTCCGGATCCCACTTCTTCAGTTCCTCCGGGTCGGTCGGCTTGGGCGGCCAGACCATGTGCGTTTCCGGGCCGTAGGCGATCATGCTGAGCATGGCCATGCCGCCCATGCCGCCCTGCGCGGGGTCGCCGCCGGCGGAGGCGAAGATGCCCTTGGGGATCGTGCAACTGGTGGCGGAGGGCGGCAGCAGCACCTTCTCCTTCAGCCAGCGGTCGACGTAGGAGCCGCTCAGGTACTGCTGCAGTTCATGGCCGGCGCCGGGAGACTCGGCGCTGCTCCAGAACACCATGGTGTTCTGGCCCTGCGCGCCGACCGCGTTGAGGAAGTAGGCGCGGGCGCGATCGACCGGCTGCCAGCCCAGCGCCATCGCATCGGTGGCCTGGCCCGAGGTCCTGAGCGCGATCTTCGGCATGAACTCGGCGTTGCCGCCCAGGTCGAACTGCAGCGATGCGGGCACGTCGGTGCCGCTGATCCGGTGCTGTCCCGCCAGCACGGCGCCGTTGGGCACGCGCTTGTCGTGCTTGCGGTTGGGCCACACCACGAAGGCCGGGGTGACGCTGATGTCGCGCGCGGGGGCCAGCCGGGTCTGCGTCACGCTGCCGCTGGTCTCGAGTTTGCCGCCGCGGAACTTCATCTTGAAGGTCTTCGGCTGGCCGGGACGCACCGTGTCGCCGCAGCCCCAGTATTCGTGGATGGTCATTTCGCCGTCGGGCATCTGCTGCTTGCCCTGGGTGGGAATGCCCGGCTCGTAGTCCTTCACTTCGGCCAGTGGCGGCAGCAGCGGCAGCGCCTTGCCCAGCTTCAGGCCGCCGGGGATCGCCTGCTGTGCCTCCACGCCGGGCCGGGGGCTGTTGTGCATGGCGATGTCGAGGTACTGGCCGGAGGAGGCCGGGTTGAGCGCGGTCGGGTAGGCCATCTTCTCCTGCGCGCCTGCGCCCATCATGCCGGCCAGGCCGCCCATCGCGCCCATGTCGGGCATGCTGGCGAAGTTGTGGGTGGCCACGTCGATCCAGACCTGGGTTTCGGGCGTCTGCGAGGGCGCGCTGGAGGCGGGCAGCGACGCCGCGGTCGCCACGGCCAGTGCGGCGGCCAGCGGTGCGATGCGGCGACGGCGGGGCAGGGGGTGCATGGTGGTTCTCCTGGGTAGTGGTGGCCGCGTGCGAGTGGTCATGTGGGGATCATGGGCACATGGCCGGCCAGGCCGTCATGCCCATGGAAGCGGGGCGGTGGCAGCCTCCGGCAAGGCGGCTCCGGCGGGGCAGTGCGCCGTAAACGTTTCTCCCGCAACGGGTTTTCTTGCCGATGTTGCGCTGCAACGCTTGACAGCCCCCGGTGCCATCGTGTCCCCTTGGACCCATGTCGATGCCCAACGCCAACGCCCGCGCAATCCGGCCGCTCCGGCCGATGCCCGCGCGTGCCCCGGCGATCGGCGCGACCGCCATTACCACCACCATCACCACCACCGGTATTACCCGCCCGGTGCGGCCCGTCGTACTCGCGTAACCCGCGAACCCACGGCCCCGCACCTGGATCAGGGAGCGGGGCGATCCGCGACCTGGTGCTGGCGGGGCCTCAACCATCGAGGTCCTCCATGTCGTCGTCCGCAGCACAAGCCCAACCCGCCGCCGCCGCCGCGCCTGCGCGCACCGTCGTGCACAAGTTCGGCGGCACTTCAGTGGCTGACGCCGAGCGCTACCGGCACGTGGCCCGCCTGCTGCTGGCGCGCGACGAAACCGTGCAGGTCGCCGTGGTCTCGGCGATGAAGGGCGTGACCGACGCGTTGATCGAACTGGCGCAGGTGGCCGCCGCTACCCCGGCCGGCGAAAGCCTGCCGGACTGGCGCGAACGCTGGCACGAACTGCGTGCCCGCCACCGCGGCGCCGCCGTCGCCCTGCTCGGCGAGAACGCCGGCGCCGCCGTGGAATGGCTGGACCAGCGCTTCGACGAACTGGCCCAGGTGCTCGCCGCGCTGAGCGTGATCGGTGGTCTGCCGGACGAAGTGCTGCAGCGGGTACAGGGGCAGGGCGAGGTCCTTTCGGCACGGCTGCTCGGCGAATACCTGCGCACCCTGGGCGAGGACTGCGCGGTGCTCGACGCGCGCGAGGTGCTGGTGGTCAGCCACGGCGAGCTGGGCGTGGACGTGGACTGGGGCCTGAGCGCGCAGCGCCTGGCGCGCTGGCGCCAGGCCAACCCGCAGTCGCGGGTGGTCGCCACCGGCTTCGTCGCCCGCGACGCGCAGGACCGGATCACCACCCTGGGCCGCAACGGCAGCGACTATTCCGGCGCGATCTTCGCCGCGCTGTTCGAGGCCGACGAGCTGCACATCTGGACCGACGTCGATGGCGTGCTCTCGGCCGACCCGCGGGTGGTGCCCGAGGCGGTGCAGCTGGAGTCGCTGAGCTACGACGAGGCCTGCGAACTGGCCTACTTCGGTGCCAAGGTGGTGCATCCGCAGACCATGTACCCGGCGATCGAGCGCGGCCTGCCGATCATCATCCGCAACACTTTCCAGCCCGACCACCCGGGCACCCGGATCACCGCCGCGCGCGACCTCGACGGCCCGGTGAAGGGCCTGACCCTGAGTCCGAACCTGGCCATGCTGAACCTGGAGGGTACCGGCCTGATCGGCGTGCCGGGCACCGCCGAGCGCGTGTTCGCCGCCCTGCGCAACGCCAAGGTCTCGGTGGTGATGATCTCGCAGGGCTCCTCGGAGCATTCGATCTGCTGCGTGGTCAAGCAGGAGGATGCCGACCGCGCGCAGGCCGCGCTGGTGAATGCGTTCGCCCACGAGCTCACCGTCGGCCAGGTGCAGCGGGTGCAGCAGGTGCCTGGGATCAGCGTGCTGGCGGCGGTCGGCGACGGCATGGCCGGGCAGCCGGGCGTGGCCGCGCGCCTGTTCCAGTCGCTGGGCCGGGCGCAGGTGAACATCCGCGCCATCGCCCAGGGTTCGTCCGAGCGCAACATCTCGGTGGCGATCGACAGCGACCACGCCACCCGCGCGCTGCGCGCCGCGCATGCCGGCTTCTACCTGTCGCCGCAGACCTTCGCGGTCGGCGTGATCGGCCCGGGCAACGTCGGCGGCACCCTGCTGGACCAGATGCTGGGCGCGCGCGACGGCCTGCTCGAGCGCGCCCACCTGGACCTGCGCCTGCGCGCGATCGCCTCGCGCGGGCGGCAGTTGCTCGATCCGCGCGGGATCGAGGGCGACTGGCGCGGCCGCTTCGCTGCGGCCACGGATGCGGCCGACCTGGACCGCTTCACCGCGCACCTGCTCGATTCGCACCTGCCGCACGTGGCCATCGTCGACTGCAGCGGCAGTCCGGACGTGGCCGACCGCTACCCGCAGTGGCTGGCCGCCGGCATCCACGTGGTCACCCCGAACAAGCAGGCAGGCGCCGGGCCGCTGGCGCGCTACGTCGCGATCCGCGAGGCCGCCGCCGCCAGCGGCGCGCGCTTCCGCTACGAGGCCACGGTCGGCGCCGGGCTGCCGGTGATCTCGACCCTGCGCGACCTGCTCGACACCGGCGACGCGGTGACCTCGATCGAGGGCGTCTTCTCCGGCACCCTGGCGTGGCTGTTCAACCGCTACGATGGCAGCGTGCCGTTTTCGCAACTGGTCGCCGAAGCGCGCGCGCTGGGCTATACCGAACCGGATCCGCGCGACGACCTGTCCGGCACTGACGTCGGTCGCAAGCTGGTGATCCTGGCGCGCGAGGCCGGGCGCGAACTGAGCCTGGAGGACGTGCGGATCGAGAGCCTGGTGCCGGAGGCCTTGCGCCAGGCCAGCGTGGAGGACTTCATGGGCCGGCTGCGCGAGGTGGATGAAGGCTTCGCCGCGCGCCTGGCCAAGGCCAGGGCCGAGGGCAGGGTGCTGCGCTACGTGGCGCGCCTGGATGCCGCCGGCGGCGCCAGCGTGGGCCTGGTGGAGCTGCCGCAGGAGCATGCCTTCGCCAACCTGCGCCAGACCGACAACATCGTCCAGTTCACCACCCGCCGCTACTGCGACAACCCGCTGATCGTGCAGGGCCCGGGTGCCGGCCCGGAGGTGACCGCAGCCGGCGTGTTCGCCGATCTGTTGCGGGTGGCCGCCGGCCGGGGGGCGCGGCTGTGAGCGAGGCGATGACGACGCCTGCGTCGCCGGGTGTGCGTGGCACGGCCGCGGCGCAGCGCCAGGCCGCCGCGTTCTCGCCGGCCTCGGTGGGCAACGTGGCGGTGGGCTTCGACATCCTCGGCCATCCGCTGGCCGGGGTCGGCGACACCGTCACCGCGCGACGCATCGTCGAACCGGAGGGGCGCATCGCCGCGATCCGCGGCGCGCCGTTCCCGTTGCCGCGGGAAGCCGCACGCAACACCGCCGGCGCGGCGCTGATCGCGATGCGCGAGGCGCTGGCGTTGCCGTACGGGTTCGAGATCGAGATCGACAAGGGCATCGCGCTGGGTTCGGGCATGGGCGGTTCGGCGGCCTCGTGCGTGGCCGCGCTGGTGGCGGCCAACGCGCTGCTCGACGCGCCGCTGCCGCGGCAGGCGCTGTATCCGTTCGCGCTGGCCGGCGAGGCGGTAGCCAGCGGTGGCCGCCATGGCGACAACCTCGGGCCGATGCTGCTCGGTGGGCTGGTGCTGGCCACCGCCGACCGGCTGGTGCGGATTCCGGTGCCGGACGCCTGGCACAGCCTGCTGGTGCATCCGGACGCGGTGCTGGAGACGCGCCGTGCGCGCGAGGTGCTGGCCGGTGCGTATGCGCTTGGCGACTTCGTCGCGCAGAGCGCCAACCTGGCGCTGGTGCTGGCCGGCTGCCATGCCGGCGATGCGCAGCTGGTTCGCGCCGGCCTGCGCGACGTGCTGGTCGAACCGCGGCGCGCGCCGCTGATCGGCGGCTTCGGGCCGGCCAAGGCGGCGGCGCTGGACGCCGGCGCGATGGGCGCGAGCATTTCCGGCGCCGGGCCCAGCGTGTTCGCCTGGTTCGAGTCGCGCGAGCGCGCGCAGGCTGCCGCACCGCTGGTGCAGGTGGCGTTCGCCGCCGCCGGTTTCGAGAGCCAGGCCTGGGTTTCGCCGGTCGACAGCCCGGGCGCGCACCTGCTGTAGCCGTTCTCCTTGCATGGGATCCCGATGAAATTCGTCTCCACCCGCAACAACTCGCCCGCCGTTTCGCTCAGCGACGCCATCGCCGCCGGCCTGGCGCCCGATGGCGGCCTGTACGTGCCGGCGCAACTGCCCGCAGCACGCGCGCTGCAGCCCGGCGACAGCCTGGCCGCGCCCACCGCCGCGCTGCTGGCGCCGTTCTTCGAGGGCGATGCGCTGGCGCCGGAGCTGGCCGCGATCTGCGCCGAAGCCTTCGACTTCCCGGTGCCGCTGAAGCCGCTGGCCACGCCGGGCGACCACGTGCTGGAGCTGTTCCACGGCCCCACGGCAGCGTTCAAGGACGTGGGCGCGCGTTTCCTCGCTGCGGCACTGGCGCGGATCCGGCGCGGCCAGGAGCGGCCGCTGACCATCCTGGTGGCGACCTCGGGCGACACCGGCGCGGCGGTGGCCGCGGCCTTCCACGGCCAGCCCGGACTGCGGGTGGTGGTGCTGTATCCGGACGGGCGGGTGTCGCCGCGGCAGGCGCACCAGCTGGGCTGCTTCGGTGGCAACGTGAGCGCGCTGCGCGTGGCCGGCTCGTTCGACGACTGCCAGGCGCTGGTCAAGCGCGCGCTCAACGATGCGCAGCTGCAGGCGCAGGTGCCGCTGAGCTCGGCCAACAGCATCAGCCTGGGCCGGCTGCTGCCGCAGATGAGCTATTACGCGCATGCGGCGCTGTCGCACCGCGCCGCCACCGGCAGGGAACTGCACTTCGTCATTCCCACCGGCAACCTGGGCAACGCGCTGGCCGCGATCCTGGCGCGCGCGCTGGGCGTGCCGATCGGCCGCATCGTGCTGGCGACCAATGCCAACCGGGTGCTGCCGGAGTACTTCGCCGGCGGCGACTACGCGCCGCGCGCCAGCGTGGCCACCGTGGCCAACGCCATGGACGTGGGCGCGCCGAGCAACTTCGAGCGCCTGCGCTGGCTCTACGCCGGCGATGACGCGGCGTTGCGCGCCGCGTTCACCGCGATGGCGGTGGACGACGACACGATCCGCGCCACCATCCGCCGGCGCCGGGAGTTGCACGGCGAGGTGTTCTGCCCGCATACGGCCACCGCGGTGCACGTGCTGGAAACCCTGCGCGCCGGTGGCGTGGACGGCGACTGGGCGGTGGCCGCGACCGCGCACCCGGCCAAGTTCGAGTCGGTGGTCGAGCCGCTGGTCGGCCATGCGGTGGAGGTGCCGCCGGCGCTGGCCGCGCTGCTGGCACGCCCGGCACACGCCGAGCCGGCGCCCCCCGATTACGGCGTTTTGCGCGATCATCTGCTCGGCTGAGCAGGGGACGGGGGACGCGATGACGGGGAATGCCGGTGGAATGCGCGCGATGGGCTCAGTCGCACGCTGGATGATGGCCGCGCTGCTGCTGGTCGCCGGCCTGGCGCTGGCCCAGGACGCGCCGCGCGGGCCGCTCGGGCTGGAGCCCGGCGAGTTCCGCTGGCA
This sequence comes from Pseudoxanthomonas koreensis, assembly GCF_010093225.1. GTDB lineage: Bacteria > Pseudomonadota > Gammaproteobacteria > Xanthomonadales > Xanthomonadaceae > Pseudoxanthomonas > Pseudoxanthomonas koreensis. Next base: position 8,144 of record NZ_PDWM01000011.1, read on the forward strand.
CCCGGAGATCGCCCCGTCCGGCCCGGTGGTGCTGGTGGTCAGCCTCGACCAGCAGCGCGCCTACGTGTACCGCAACGGGATCGTGATCGGCGTGTCGACGATCAGTTCGGGCAAGCCGGGCAAGGACACCCCGACCGGGGTGTTCACCATCCTGCAGAAGAACAAGGACCACAAGTCCAACCTCTACAACAACGCGCCGATGCCCTACATGCAGCGGCTGACCTGGGATGGCATCGCCCTGCACGGCGGTGCGTTGCCGGGTTACCCGGCCTCGCATGGCTGCGTGCGCCTGCCGCATCCGTTCGCGGCCAAGCTGTTCGGCATCACCCGCAACGGCGACACGGTGGTGGTCACCGACGCACGCGCCGCGCCCACCAACCTGGTGTACCCGGCGGTGCTGGCGCCGGTCTCCGCCAGCGGCGCACCGCTGGCGATCCCGGAGGCCGGCGGACCGGGCTACAGCTGGGACGACGCGCCCGCCCCGGCCGGGCAGGTCGGGATCGTGGTCAGCCTGGCCGACCAGCGGGTCTACGTGCTGCGTGGCGGCGTGCCGGTCGGCGAAGCGCCGCTGGAGCTGGGGCCCGGCGCGGCGGACTTCCACGGCACCACGCTGTTCGTGATGGGCGAAGGCAGCAGCGCCCGCGCCAGCATGCTGGACCCGGAACGCCCCGGCCACCGCTGGACCGCCTACCCGATCCTGGACGACCCGCGCCCGGCCGCCGACGGCAGCGTGGCCGCGGGCCAGGTGCCGCTGGACCTGCTGGAGCAGCCGAGCCTGCCGGTGCGCCTGCCGGAGGGGTTCTCGCAGCGGCTGTACGCGGCGCTGGTCCCGGGCACGACCGTGCTGGTCACCGACCTGCCGGCGCTGCGCCCGCTGGACGATGAACAGGAGCCGCAGCCGGTCTTGGAATCGGACGGCTGAGCCGGCAAGCTGCGGGGGCGGGCCCGGGCAAGCGCCGGGCCGGCGCCCGTCCCTGGAACACCGTTGCATGAAGCTGTCGAAAAGTTCCGCCGGCCGCTGGCTGGCCATTTCCCCGGGGCGGCTGGCCCCGGTGCTCTGGCCCCGCTGCTGCTGCCCGCCGCGGCCAGTCCGTCTTCTCCCAGGGGTGCCGCACCGCCGCAGGTCCTGCCGGCGGTCGCCGCGGTGCTTCCGGACCTGCCATCCCTTCCGCCTGCAGGCAGCGACCTGGCCATGCGCCTGGCCGATGCCGCGCCGGCCGCCAGCCGCGAAGTGCTGGAACTGGCGGCGCGGGCGATGTCCTGCGCGCTGCGCAATCCTTCCTTCGGCGTCGATCCGCAGCGGCTGGGCGTGATCGACTACTCGCGCCCCTCGACCGAACCGCGGCTGTGGGTGTTCGACCTGGCCGCGCGCAAGCTGCTGTTCGAGGAGTGGGTCGCGCACGGCCGCAACAGCGGCGGGAACCTGACCACGCACTTTTCCAACCGCGACGGCAGCTACATGACCAGCCTGGGCGGGTTCACCGCGCAGGAGGCGTACAACGGTGGCAACGGCTATTCGCTGCGCCTGCGCGGGCTGGAGCCGGGCTTCAACGACCGCGCCCGCGACCGCGCCATCGTCATCCACGGTGCGCCCTACGTGAACCCGGCGGCGGCGAAGCTGCAGGGGCGGCTCGGCCGCAGCCTGGGCTGCCCGGCGGTGCGGCCGCAGGTGGCGCGGCAGCTGATCGATTCGATCCGGGGTGGCACCTTCGTCTTCGCCTACTACCCGGACCGCGACTGGCTGCAGCGTTCGCAGCTGCTCGCCGGCGATTGCGACGGGGCGAAGGCACCGGTGCTGGCGGCGCGTGCCTCCGCGGACGCGCCTGCCGGCGCGAACTGATCGGCCGCTCCGCCCCTTGTCCGGCGAGCAGCGTGGCGCTCAGACCCAGCCGGTCGCGTAGTACACGCCGATGATGAAGAACACTGCCAGCGTCTTGATGACGGTGATGGCGAAGATGTCCTTGTAGGACGTGCGGTGGGTGAGTCCGGTCACCGCCAGCAGGGTGATCACCGCGCCGTTGTGCGGCAGGGTGTCCATGCCGCCGGAGGCCATCGACGCGACCCGGTGCAGCACGTCCATCGGGATGCCGTAGGCCTGCGCGTTGGCGATGAAGGTGTCGCCCATCGCTGCCAAAGCGATGCTCAGGCCGCCGGAGGCCGAGCCGGTGATGCCGGCCAGCACGGTGATCGACACGGCCTGGTTGATCAGGGGATTGGGGATCGCGCCCAGCGCGTCGGCCACCACCAGGAAGCCGGGCAGGGCGGCGATGATCGCGCCGAAGCCGTACTCGGAGGCGGTGTTCATCGAGGCCAGCATCGCACCGCCGACGGCGGCCTTGGTGCCTTCGGCGAAGGCGGCCGTGACCGGCTTCCAGGCGAAGGCGAGCACGCTGAAGATGCCGACCAGCAGCGCACCCTGCACCGCCCAGATCGCCGCGACCTTGGCCACCTCCTGGACCACCGGCGCCGGGCTGCCGATCACCGAGGGGATGAATTCGTGGCTGGTCCCGTACAGCGCCGGGATCCAGCGGGTCAGCAGGAAGTTGGACACGCCCACCAGCAGCAGCGGCAGCACCGCCACCAGCGGGTGCGCCAGGCGTTCGCCGCGGAACGGTTCCGGTTCGTTGCGAAGTTCCACGCCGCTGGCGTAGCCGTCGCCGTTGCGCACGGCCGCGCGCCGGCGCCATTCCAGGTAGGTCATGCCCACGGCCAGGATGAAAACGCTGCCGATGGTGCCCAGCACCGGCGCCGCCCACGAGGTGGTGCCGAAGAACGCGGTGGGGATGATGTTCTGGATCTGCGGCGTGCCCGGCAGCGCGTCCATGGTGAAGGTGAACGCACCCAGCGCGATCGTGCCCGGGATCAGCCGCTTGGGGATGTTGTTCTGGCGAAAGAGTTCGGCGGCGAACGGGTAGACCGCGAACACCACCACGAACAGCGACACGCCGCCGTAGGTCAGCACCGCGCACACCAGCACGATCGACAGGATCGCGCGCTCGGCGCCGACCAGGCGGATGGTCGCCGCGACAATGGCCTTGGAGAAGCCGGAGATCTCGATCAGCTTGCCGAACACCGCGCCGAGCAGGAACACGGGGAAGTACAGCTTCAGGAAGCCGACCATCTTCTCCATGAACAGGCCGGTGAACATGGGCGCGACCAGCGACGGGTCGGTCAGCAGAACCGCGCCCATCGCCGCCACCGGCGCGAACAGGATCACGCTGTAGCCGCGGTAGGCCACGATCATCAGGAACGCCAGCGCCGCCAGCACGATCAACAACGACATCCACGCACCCCGCCCGCCTCCCGTGGCGGTGCGGCGCAGTATCCGGGCGCCCCCGGGCCGGGCCCACTGTACCAACGGACGATGCCGCCGCCGCCGGCGGCCGCCTAAGGTGCGCACCATTGGCAGGCATGTGCCCGCCACAACGTCCTGCACTTGGGAGGAGGGGACTGATGAAGCGCAAGTATCTGAGCCTGGCGATCGGTTGCGTGCTGGTGTCGCCGGCGATGCCGGCATGGTCGCAGGATGAAGCCGCGGCCGAGAAGGGCGTCAAGGCCACGCAGCTCGACACCGTGACGGTCACCGCGCGCAAGCGCGAGGAAACGCTGCAGGAAGTGCCGGTGGCGGTCACCGCGTTCACGCCGGAGACCCTCGACAAGCTGAACATCGAGGACCTCGGCGACCTCGACGCGCAGGTGCCCAACCTGACCGTCTACGCTGCGCGCGGCTCGACCAGCACCATCACCGCCTACATCCGCGGCATCGGCCAGGCCGACCCGCTGTGGGGCGTGGACCCGGGCGTGGGCATCTACCTGGACGACGTCTACCTGGCCCGCCCGCAGGGCGCGCTGCTGGACGTGTTCGACGTCGAGCGCATCGAAGTGCTGCGCGGCCCGCAGGGCACCCTGTACGGCAAGAACACCATCGGCGGCGCGATCAAGTACGTCTCGCGCGGCCTGCAGAAGGACACCTCGGGCTTCGCCTCGGTCACCGTCGGCAACTACAACCAGCTCGACGCCAAGGCCAGCATCGGCGGCTCCATCAGCGACGGCGCGCTGCGCGGCCGCGTCGCGGTGGCGAGCATGAACCGCGACGGCTACGGCGACAACCTGCATACCGGCCAGGAAGTCTCCGACAAGGAGATCAACGCCCTGCGCGCCCAGTTCGGCGCCTACGCCAGCGATGACTTCGACGTGCAGTTCGCCCTGGACTGGATGGACGACCAGTCCGGCGTGCGCGGCGCGAAGATGCTGGCCGCCAACCCGCTGGCGCCGGCGTACCCGCCGCTGGACGACCGCTACGACATCCGCAGCGCGATGAAGAACATCAACGACACCATCATGAAGGGTGCGTCGATGACGGTGAACTGGCGCGCCAACGACGACTGGGCGTTCAAGTACGTCATCGCCAAGCGCGAATCGGACACCGAGACCAACATCGACTTCGACACCACGCCGATGACCCTGGTCGACGTGCGTGCGTTCTACAACGACCAGCAGGTCAGCAACGAGTTCCAGGTCAACTACGACGGTGGCGGCCGCTCCCGCGGCGTGATGGGCCTGTACTTCTTCAACGGCGACGCCGGCGGCCAGGTGCTCAACCACTTCTGGAACCCGGCGCTGGCCCCCGGCCTCGCCAACCCGCTGTTCGGCGACACCCAGGGCTACGTGAACACCAAGAGCATTGCCCTGTATGCGGACTGGACCTTCGACCTGACCGACGACCTGAGGCTGGACGTCGGCGCGCGCTACACCGACGAGGACAAGCACGCGGTGGCGCTGAACCGCTTCTACACCGACCTGGACTACGACACCGCGTGGGGCACGGCGGCCAACTTCGACAAGACGGTGAACTTCAGCAACGTCTCGCCGAAGGCCTCGCTGAACTACCAGTTCACGCCCGACATCATGGGCTACGCGTCCTTCAGCCGCGGCTTCAAGTCCGGCGGCTACAACATCCGCGCCAACACCACCGCGATCCCGCGTTCGGGCGAGCCGTTCCAGGACGAGCAGGTGGACAGCTACGAGATCGGCAGCAAGATGGCCTTCCTCGACCAGCGCGCGTTCCTGAACCTGGCCTACTTCTACAACCAGTACGAGGACATCCAGCTGTCGGTGTTCACCTCGTACACGCTGCCGGGCGGCGGGGAGAGCTTCTTCGGCGACTTCACCAACGCCGGCAAGGGCACCGTACAGGGCGTGGAAGTGGAATACCAGTTCCTGCCGACCGAGAACTGGCTGTTCAGCGGCAACGTGGCGTGGCTGGACGCGGAGTACGACGAGTTCATGAGCGGTGGCGTCAACATCGCCGATACCCAGTACTTCACCAACGCCCCGGAGTTCTCCGGCGCGGTGAACGCGGAGTGGCGCACCGACCTGGCCAATGGCGGCCACCTGTCGGCGCGGTTGACCTACGCGTACCAGAGCGAAGTGTGGCCGACCACCGACCTGAGCCCGGTGATCAAGCAGGATGGCTATGGCCTGGTCAACGCCGGCGTGATCTGGGACGTCAACGACGACTGGCAGCTGTCGCTGCAGGGCAGCAACCTGGCCGACGAGGAGTACCGGACCACCGGCTACAACATCGGTGCCTACGGCGTGCTGACCGGCTTCTACGGTGCGCCGCGCACCTACAGCCTGAGCGCACGCTACAGCTTCTGACCGGTATCCGTTCCATCGGGGGTGATGGCGCACGGCGGCGGGCTTCGGCCCGCCGCCGTCGCGTTATGCTCACGGCACGGAGGCGGGGCGGGGGAGTGGGGTGAACATGCAGGCCGGGACGCCATGCTGAGCCTGGGGCTGGTCGCCGTGGCCGGGGTGCTGTGGCTGGCGTTGATGTTCGGCACCGCGCTGTACGGCGAGCGCCGGCCGGCCCTGTTCGCACGGCACTGGAACCACGTCTACGCGCTGTCGCTGGCGGTGCACTGCACCAGCTGGACCTTCTACGGCACCGTCACCCAGGCCGCCCGCTACGGCTGGCCGCTGCCGCCGACCTTCGTCGGCGCGATCCTGTTCTATGCGCTGGCCATGGGCTTCATGGTCCGCCTGGTGCGGCTGGCGCGGGAGACCAACGCCACCTCGCTGGCCGACCTGATCGCCACCCGCCTGGGCAAGGACGCGTGGCTGGCCGCCACGGTCACCGTGGTCGCCGCGCTGGGCCTGATCCCCTACATCGCCCTGCAGCTCAAGGCGGTGGCGATGAGCTTCGCCACGCTGACCCGCAGCGGCGTGGAGAACGGGCCGTTCTGGCGCGACAGCGCGCTGTACGTGGCCCTGGCCATGGCCCTGTTCGCGATGCTGTTCGGCACCCGCCGGGCCAGCGCGGCCGAGCACAACCGCGGGCTGGTGCTGGCGATGGCGGTCGAGTCGGTATTCAAGCTGGCGGCGATGCTGGCGCTGGGCGCGTTCGTCTGGTTCGGGCTGGACGCGCTGCCGGAAATCGCCGCCGCGCCGCCACCGGCCAGCCCCGCCGCGCCGGTGGGCGGCTTCCTGCCGCTGGTGCTGCTCGGCGCGCTGGCGATGTTCATCCTGCCGCACCAGTTCCACGTCGGCGTGGTCGAGTGCCGCGACGAGCGCGACGTGCGTACCGCGCGCTGGCTGTTCCCGCTGTACCTGCTGCTGATCGCCGCGCCGACCCTGCCGCTGGCCCACGCCGGCCGCGCCCTGCTCGGCGACGACGTGCCCTCGGACATGTACTCGCTGGCGCTGCCGGTCTCGCAAGGCCACGAGGGCGTGGCCCTGTTCGCCTTCCTCGGCGGGCTCAGCGCGGCCACCGGCATGGTCGTGGTCAGCACGCTCACCCTGAGCCTGATGATCGGCAACCACTGGTTCGCGCCGGGCCTGCTGCGCGGCGCCTGGGCGCGCGGCGACGGCGGCGACCGCCGCGGCGACCTGATCCGGCTGCGCCGCGCCGGCATCGCCGCGATCATGCTGCTGGCCTGGGCGTACAGCCGGCTGGTGGCCGGCAACGAGGCGCTGGCCGACGTCGGCGCGCTGTCGTTCTCGGCGCTGGCCACGCTGGCGCCGGTGCTGGCGTTCGCGGTGTGGCGGCCGCAGACCCCGCCGCGCGCGGCGATCGCCGGCGTCATCGCGGCCTTCCTCACCTGGGCCTGGGTGCTGATGACGCCGACCGTGGCCGCCGCCGCGGCGCTGGACGCGCACTGGATCGAACACGGCCCGTTCGGCCAGCGCTGGCTCGCGCCCGGCGGGCTGTTCGGCCTGACCGGCTGGAGTCCGCTCGGCCGCGCGGTCGGCGCCAGCCTGTTCATGGGCACGCTGGTGACCCTGCTGGCGATGGCATGGCGGCGCGAGGCGCCGCACCGCGCCAGCCGCAACCTGGATGCCGATGCGCTGCGCGACGCCGGGCGCCGCTTCCTGCCCGGCGACAAGGTGGCCGAACTGCTGGCGTCGGCGCCGCGCAGCGGCCCGGTGCCGGCGCTGGTGGAGGCACGGGTGGAGCGCGAGCTGTCGGCGGTGCTGGGCGCCGCATCGGCGCGTCTGCTGCTGGACGCGGCGCGGCGCGAGAGCGGCGATCTGGACACGGTGGCGGCGATCGTCGGCGAGGCCTCGCAGGACCTGCGCTTCAACCAGCAGGTGCTGCAGGCGGCGTTGCAGAACATGAGCCAGGGCATCAGCGTGATCGACCGCGAGCAGCGGCTGGTGGCGTGGAACCGCCGCTACGTCGAACTGTTCGGCTTCCCCGAGGAACTGCTGCAGGTGGGAAGGCCGATCGCCGAGTTGACGGCATGGTTCCTGCGGCGGCAGGCCCCGGGCGGGCTTGAGGCCAGGCAGTTCGCCAAGGCGATCGAGCGGCGCCTGGCGTTCATGCGCCACGGCAGCCCGCACCTGACCGAGCGCGTGTTCCCGGACGGCAGCATCGTGGAAATCCGCGGCAACCCGATGCCGGGCGGCGGCTTCGTCGCCACCTTCACCGACGTGACCGCGTTCCGCGAGGCCGAGCGCGGCCTGATCCGGGCCAACGAGACCCTGGAGCAGCGCGTGGTCGAGCGCACCGCGCTGCTGGAGACGGCAAAGCAGGAAGCCGAACACGCCAACGACGCCAAGAGCCGCTTCCTCGCCGCGATCGGCCACGACCTGCTGCAGCCGTTGCACGCCGCGCAGCTGTTCGTCGATTCACTGTCGCAGCAGATCTCCGGCGCACCCGATGCCCAGGCCGCGCCGGCGCATGCGCCGCCGCCGCGCGAGACCCTGCGCCAGCTCGGCGGCGCGCTGGATTCGACCACCGACCTGCTTACCGGGCTGCTGGACATGTCGCGGCTGGAAGCCGGCGGCCTGGTCCCGGCGCCGCGCGACTTCCCGCTGGACGAAGTGCTGGCACCGCTGGCCGAGCAGTTCCGGGCGATGGCCGGCGAGCGCGGGCTGGCCTTCGCCTACCGCCCGACCGCGCTGTGGGTGCACAGCGATCCGCAGCTGCTGCGGCGGGTGCTGCAGAACTTCCTCGGCAACGCGGTGCGCTACACCGCGCGCGGGCGCGTGGTGCTCGGCGCACGGCGCGGCGATGGACGTGTGCGGATCGAGGTCCACGACACCGGGCCGGGCGTGCCGGAGGCGGCACGCGCGGCGATCTTCGAGGAGTTCCGGCGCGGCGAGGATGCGCCGGGGCAGGGCCTGGGCCTGGGCCTGTCGATCGCCGACCGCATCGCCGGCCTGCTGCAGGCGCCGCTGACCCTGCGCAGCGTGGAAGGGCGCGGCTCGGTGTTCGCGGTGGACGTGGCGCGTGCGCAGGCACCTGCCGCTGCCAGGCCGGTGGCGGCCGTGGCGGCCGGCAAGGTGCGCGGCCTGGCCGGGCGGCGGATCCTGCTGGTGGACAACGACGCCGACGCCCTGGCCGCGCTGGCGCAGTTGCTCGCCGGCTGGGGCTGCGAGGTGGCCCCCGCCGCCGATGGCGACGGCGCCGCTGCCGCGCTGGCGCAGCGGCCGGCCGACCTGTGGCTGTTCGACTACCACCTCGACCGTGGCGACACCGGCGCGCTGCTGGCGGCACGACTGCGTGGCCGCTACGGGCCGGCGCCGTGCCTGATCCTGTCCGCCGATGCAGGCGAGGCCACCCGCAGCGCGGTGCAGGAAGCAGAACTTGCGCTGCTGCCCAAGCCGGTGCGCCCGCTGGCGCTGAAGTCGGTGCTGGACCGCATGCTCGCCGCCACCCGCCGCTGACCATCCGGCCCGACCCTGTAGGAGCCCACTTCAGGGGGCGACCCGGTTGCGTCCGCACGCAGCCGGGATCAACGCGACCGATCCGGAGATTCCGCGTTCAACGTGGCGCGTTCCGGCGCCGGCGGGTCGCCCCCTGAAGTGGGCTCCTACAGGGGGGGGACGGTTGGCGGCGCCGACGCAACACGCGCAGCAGGCGCCGCAAGGGCAGCAAGGGCAACAGACCCGGTTGTGCAACAGGCGCGGCGGGTAGAATCGCGCGACTCCCGCGCAGGCTCCGCCGATGCCCTACACCCCCATCGTCGCCACCCTCGGCTACGTGCTCTCGCCGGACCGGCGGCGGGTGCTGATGGTTCACCGCAACACGCGCCCCGGCGACCAGCACCTGGGCAAGTACAACGGCCTGGGCGGCAAGATCGAGCGCGACGAGGACGTGGTCGCCGGCATGCGTCGCGAGATCCGCGAGGAGGCCGGGATCGAATGCGACACGCTGCGCCTGCGCGGCACGATCAGCTGGCCGGGCTTCGGCAAGCACGGCGAGGACTGGCTGGGCTTCGTGTTCGTCGTCGATGGCTGGAGCGGCACGCCGCTGCAGTCCAATCCGGAAGGCACGCTGGAGTGGATCGAGGTGGAGCGCATCCTCGAGCTGCCGCTGTGGGACGGCGACCGCCACTTCCTGCCGCTGGTGTTCGATGCCGACCCGCGCGCATTTCACGGGGTGATGCCGTACCGCGACGGGCGGATGCAGTCCTGGAGCTTCTCGCGGATCTGAGCGGCGCAGGTTCCACGGCGCGCACGCCTGTCCACAGCAGGTGTGGAAAGCGATGGGAGAAGGATGTGGATAACCCGCGCAGCGCCTTGCCCGGCAAGGCTGTCAAGATGTGTGGCTATTTTTTGACCAGGTCATGACCGGACGATGCCCGGGTTTTCCACACCAGCTGTGGATGGATCGCGGACAAGCGTGTGGATAACCACCGCAGCGCCTTGCGTGGCGGGCCCGTCAAGGGGTGTGGCGGAAAAATGACCAGCGCCTGCATGCAGGCGGATGCGCTGCGTGCGACCGCGGAGGTTCCACGCAGTGGCGCGCTCAGCTTTCCAGCAGCCGGCTCGGGTCGCTCAGTTCCAGTTCGCGCAGGACCACGCCGGCCTGGGTGCGGTTGCGCACGCCGAGCCGTTCGAAGATCGCCGACAGGTGCGCCTTGACCGTGCGTTCCTGCACGTCCAGGCGGTCGGCGATCTGCTTGTTGAGCAGGCCCTGCGCGACCAGGCTGAGCACGCGGAACTGCTGCGGCGACAGGCTGGCCAGGCGCGCGGCCAGTTCGGTGTCCTGGTGCGAGGACTGCGCGCGTGCCACCGAGGCGCGCAGCGAGGCCGGCAGCCACTGCTCGCAGGCCAGCACGCTGCGGATCGCCTCGCGCAGTTCGTCCAGGCCCGAGCTCTTGGGCAGGTAGCCGGCAGCGCCGTGGTCCAGCGCGCGGCGGACCACGCGCGGGTCGTCGTTGGCCGAGACCACCACCACGGCCACGGCGGGGTACTGCGCGCGGATCGCGGCCAGTCCGGCCAGGCCGTGGTTGCCGGGCATGTGCAGGTCGAGCAGGACCAGGTCCACGTCCGGCCGCGACTCCAGCGCGGCGAGCACGCCGTCGAGCGATTCGGCTTCCAGCACCTGCAACTGGGCCACGGCATCGGCCGCGGCGCCGCGCAGGGCGGCGCGGAACAGCGGATGGTCGTCGGCGATCAGCAGGGTAGGCATGGGGCAGGGCGCCCGGTGGTCCGCTTACTGCACCGTCCAGCCGCCGTCGAGCACCAGGCACTGGCCGGTCATGTTGCGCGCGGCCGCGGAAATCAGGAAGGCGGTGGTGCCGGCCAGCTCGTCCATTTCGATGAACACGCCCTTGGGCATCGGCTTGAGCATCACCTGGCTGACCACGTCGGCCTCGGAGATGCCGCGGGTGCGGGCCTGGTCGGCGATCTGCCTGTCCACCAGCGGGGTTTTCACGTAGCTGGGGCACACGGTGTTGATGGTGATGTCGGTGTCGGCCGTTTCCAGCGCCAGCACCTTGGAGAAGCCGACCAGGCCGTGCTTGGCGGCCACGTAGGCGCTCTTGTACGGGCTGGCCACCAGCGCGTGGATGCTGCCGATGTTGACGATGCGGCCGAAGCCGCGCTCGCGCATGCCCGGCAGCACCGCGCGGGTGAGGCGGGCGACGCCGACCAGCATTACCTGGACCAGGAAGTCCCACTTGGCCAGCGGGAATTCCTCCAGCGGCGAGACGTGCTGCAGGCCGGCGTTGTTGACCAGCACCTCGATCGGGCGCGAGACCGCGGCCAGCGCGGCGGCGACGCTGTCGTCGGAGGTCACGTCCAGGGCCACGGCCTCGGCCGATCCGCCGTGGTCGCGGATGGTGGCGGCCACCGCTTCGGCACCGTCCAGCGACAGGTCGCTGACGATGATGTGGTGGCCTTCGGCGGACAGTGCGTGGGCGATGCCGGCGCCGATGCCGCTGGCCGCGCCGGTGATGAGGATGCTGCGCATGGGGGGATCCGGACCTTCGCTGATCTGCAGTGGCCAGCTTAGCAAGCCATGCCGTGCCCGGCGTGGTACCAAAGTACGATGACGCCGCTGCGGGCCGACGGTAGCGTGCGATCATCCCTCAGCCTGGGCCCCGCCATGCGCCGCCAGTCCCGCCTGCCGCTCCTCCCGCTTCTGATCGGTACCGGCCTGCTCGGCGCCGGCATGCTTGCTGGCTGCGCCAGCACCGGCGAACACGAACGTACCGGAGCCGCCGCCATCGAGACCGCACCGCAACGCGTTACCGAACATCGCGGCAGCGACGACCTGCTGACCGCCGGCCTGGGCCTGGACGGGCTGCGCGCGATGACGCCGCCGGCGTTCGCCGATGCGGCCAACCCGACCGCGGCCGAACTGCGTCGGCGCGCGATCTGGAGCAACTGGCGCGGCATCGCCGACCTGTCGCCGGGCGGTGGCTACGGCACCCTGTACGGCAGCGTGGCCGCGGTGCCCGGCCGCGAGTATTCGGCGCTGGCGCGCCTGCCCGGCGCCAAGCAGCCGCACCGTGTGCTGGTGCAGGTGCCCGATGCGTTCGATGCGAAGCAGCGCTGCGTGGTGGTGGCGCCGGCTTCCGGTTCGCGCGGCGTGTACGGTGCGATCGCCGTGGCCGCGCCGTGGGCGCTGCCGCGCGGCTGCGCGGTGGCCTACACCGACAAGGGCGCCGGCAGCGACTATGTCGACCTGGATGCGGGCATCGGCGTGCGCCTGGACGGCACGCCGGGGCGACTGGGCGAGGCCGACGACCTGGCCTTTGCGCCGGAGGTGCCGGCCGGGGCGAAGGGCGTGGCATTCAAGCACGCGCACTCGCAGGACAATCCGGAAGCGGACTGGGGCCGGCACGTGCGGCAGGCCGCGCAGTTCGCGCTGTCGGCGCTGGACCAGGCCTTCCCGCAATCGGCGCCGTACACCTTCGACAACACCCGGGTGATCGCGGTGGGCATCTCCAACGGCGGCGGCGCGGTACTGCGCGCGGCCGAGCTGGAGGGCGACTGGCTCGACGCGGTGGTCGCCGGCGAGCCGAACGTGCTGGTCGAAGGCCACGGCAGCCGCGCGCTGTACGACTTCTCCACCGAGGCGGCGCTGCTGATGCCGTGCGCGCTGCTGCACCTGCCGGCCGAGAGCCTGCCGCAGCCGCCGCTGCGTGCGCAGGTCGAACCGCTGTGGCAGGGGCGCTGCGCGATGCTGCAGGCGGCCGGGATGGTGCAGGGCGCCGATGTCGCGGCGCAGGCGCGTTCGGCCTACGACCAGATGCGGGCCAGCGGCTGGACCGACGAGGCGCTGCAGGCCGGTGCGCTGAGCGTGGGCTTCGACCTGTGGCGTTCGGTGGCGGCGACCTATGCGTCGGCCTATGGCCGCCACGGGATCGGCGCGCATCCGTGCGGCTTCGCGTTCTCGGCGCAGAACCCGGATTTCAGCCCGCGCCCGGCCACGGCGGCCGAGCGCAGCGTGTGGTGGTCCGATGCCGCGGGCATTCCGCCCGGCAATGGCGTGGGCATCGTCGACGCGAAGCTGGCGCCGCCGGACTTCACCCTGCCGGGACTGCAGTGCCTGCGTGGGTTGTACGCGGGGCAGGGCGCGGCCGCCGACGGCGTGCGTGCCGGGATCGCGGCCACGCGTGCGGCGATGCCGCGCGCCGGCCTGCCGGTGCTGGTGCTGCATGGCAGCGACGACGGCCTGGTGCCGCCGGCGTTCACCAGTGCGCCGTACGTGGCCGCGGCGCAGGCCGCCGGCCGCGACCAGGTGCGTTACTGGCAGGTGCGCAACGGCGAGCATTTCGATGCGTTCCTGGCGTTCCCGGCCTACGGGGCGCGCTACGCGCCGATGCTGCCGTTCGTCTACGCCGCGCTGGATCGCGTGTCGGCGCACCTGGACGGGCAGGGCGCGCTGCCTGTGGATGCAGTGATCGAAGCGCGCGGCCGCGGCACCGGCGCGGTCGAAGCCGCCCAGCTGCCGCTGCCGCGCTGACGCCCCGGCCCACGCCGGATGGGTATGCTTGGGCCGTTGCCTTCGCCGGACGCCCGCATGACCCGACATTTCTCGATGCTGCGCGACTTCCACCTGGCCGACTGGTTCACCCTGGCCAACGCCTTCTGCGGCACCGGCGCAATCTTCGCCGCGATGCGCTTCCTGCAGGACGGCCACGTCCGCGACCTGCTGCTGGGCATGGCGCTGATCCCGCTGGCCTTCGTCTTCGACGCGCTCGACGGCCGCATCGCCCGCTGGCGCAAGTCGTCCTCCACCCTGGGCCGCGAACTGGATTCGCTGGCCGACGTGATCTCCTTCGGCGTGGCCCCGGCCGCGCTGGCCTACGCCTGCGGCATGCAGGGCGGCTGGGACTGGCTGATCCTGTCGTATTTCGTCTGCTGCGGCGTCAGCCGCCTGGCGCGCTACAACGTCACCGCCGAGCAGCTGTCCGAAGGCGAGGACAAGGTGAAGTACTTCGAAGGCACGCCGATCCCGACCAGCCTGGCGCTGGTGGTGGTGCTGGCGATTGCCGCGGCCACCGGCAACATCGGCGCGGAACTGTGGTGGGGTCGCTGGCAGCTGGGGCCGTGGCAGCTGCATCCGATGGTGCTGCTGTTCGCCCTGTCCGGATCGCTGATGGTCAGCAAGACCCTGCGCATTCCCAAGCCCTGAGGGCGGACGGCTGCGGACGGCGCTAGAATCGGGCGGACAAGGGAGGGCGTCATGATCAAGCCACCGTTTCCGGGCGATTTCGACTCGCTGGCCCGGCAGTACTGGGACACCTGGAGCGAGATGCTCGGCCGCAACGGGGGGTTCGATGGCTGGGGCCTTCCCGGTGGCTCCGCCGGCGGCATGCACAATCCTTTTGCCGGCACGCCATTCGCCGGCAATCCCTTCGCCGCCAGCCTGGCCAGCCTCGGCGGCATGGGAGGCGGCCTGCCGCCGGCGCTGGCCGGATTCGATCCGGGCGCCTACGAGTGGTACCAGCAGATGCAGCGCCTGGCTGCCGATTTCAGCAACGGCGGCGCCCACGCCGCCGAGATCGCCGCCGCCTGGCGCGAGATGATGGGCAAGGACGGGGGCCACTCGTTCGCCCGGATGCTGCGCTCGATGCATGGCGGCCTTGCCGGCGGCAGCTGGATGGACCAGGTGCGGCCGATGCTGGAGGCGATGCTGGGGTCGCTGCGCGAGCAGAGCGCCGAATGGCTGCGCCGCCCGGCGTTCGGCCTGATGCGCGAGCGCCAGGAACGCCTGCAGGCGCTGGCGTTGGCCTGGCAGGAGTGGGAGCGCAGCAACGATGCATTCAACCAGTTGCTGGCGCGGGTCGGACAGGACGCGTTCGCCCGCTTCGAGGTGATGCTCCAGGAGTGCGACGAGCCGGGCAAGCGCCTGGAGTCGGCGCGCGCGCTGTTCGACCTGTGGATCGATGCGGCCGAGGAGGCCTGGGCCGAACTGGCCTTCACCGAGGAATACCGCCACGCCTACGGCGAGTTGACCAACGCGATGATGCGCCTGCGCCTGGGCCTGCAGCGCGAGGTCGAGGAGTTCGGCGCGTTGCTAGGCATGCCCGGCCGCACCGAGATCGATGCGCTGGCGCGCAAGGTCGCCGAGCTGGAGCGCGCGCAGCATGCGGCGCGGAGTGCGGCGAAGGCGGCCACGGCGAAGGTTGCCGCAGCCCCGGCCCCGGCCGCACGCAGGCCAGCTGCTGCGGCGCTTGCGGCCAGGACGGCGGTTGCCGCCGCGCCGGTGGTTGCCGGGATGGAGCCTGTCGCGGCGCCGGTGGCCAGGCCGGCCAAGGTGGCCAAGACGGGGAAGGCGGGCAAGGAGAAAAGGCCGGCCGTCGCCAGGCGTGCGCAGGCGGACAAGGCCGCCGCCAAGCCGGCCACGGCTCGCAAGCCCGCGCCCACGCGCAGCACCGCGGTGCGCAAGCCGCCGGCCAGGCCTGCCGCCGCGCAGGCCGCAACCGCCAACAAGGCGCCCGCGCGCCGCGCACCGGCGCCCAGGACCGCGGCCCGCGCCAAGCCGCAGGCGGCCACTGCCGCCGCACGCAAGTCCAAGGTCGCCAGGCCCGCCCGTGCGCCGGCAGCCCCGGCCACGGAGAAGGTGGTGTCGATGAAGGACTGGGTCAGCCGCAACCTGCCGGGAATCGAGCCGCCGGTCGCCCCGGTGCGCCGCGGCAAGTCGGGGAGGAAGTAAGCCATGCGCGCCGGACCGACGGGACCGCTGCAGTTCAGTCCGCTGGACCTGGCCCAGGAGGCCTGGAAGTTCCAGCAACGCCTGTCCGAGGGCATGCGTACGCTCGGCCAGCTGCCGCCGGACGTGCACTACGGCGCTACCGAGCGCGAGGAGGTCTGGCGCGACGGCAAGACCGTGCTGTACCGCTTCGTCGGCGACAAGCCGGCCACCGGGCCGGCGCTGCTGATCGTCTACGCGCTGGTCAACCGCCCGTACATGGTCGACCTGCAGCACGACCGCTCGCTGGTGAAGGGCCTGCTGGCGCTGGGCATGGACGTGTACGTGCTGGACTGGGGCTACCCGGACCGCTCCGACCGCTACCTGACCCTGGACGACTACATCAACCGCTTCATCGACGGTGCCGTCGACCACCTGGCCGAGGCCACCGGCGGCCCGGTCAACCTGCTGGGCGTGTGCCAGGGCGGCGCGTTCTCGCTGTGCTATTCGGCGCTGCACCCGGAGAAGGTGCGCAACCTGCTGACCATGGTCACCCCGGTGGATTTCCAGACCGAGGACAACATGCTGTCGAGCTGGGTGCGCGACGTGGACGTGGACCTGTTCGTCGACGCGCTGGGCAACGTCCCGGCCGACATGATGAACGCCAGCTACCTGATGCTGAAGCCGTTCCGGCTGAACCTGCAGAAATACGTCGGCCTGGTCGACAGCCTGGGCGACGCCAGGGCGGTGGAGGACTTCCTGCGCATGGAGATGTGGATCTTCGACTCGCCCGACCAGGCGGGCGAGGCGTTCCGCGACTTCATCAAGCAGTTCTACCAGGGCAACGCCTTCGTCAACGGTACCGCCAGCATCGGCGGACGCAAGGTGGACCTGGGCTTCGTCGACATGCCGGTGCTGAACATCTACGCCCTGCAGGACCACCTGGTGCCGCCGGACGCTTCGCGTGCCCTGGCCAACCTGGTCGGCAGCGACGACTACACCGAGCTGAGCTTCCAGGGCGGCCACATCGGCATCTACGTCTCCAGCCGCGCCCAGCGCGAAGTGCCGGCGGCGATCCACCGCTGGCTGGCGGCGCGCCAGGGCGGCTGACCCGGGGCTGCCCGGCCCGCGGGCGGCGGTCGTGGAAGGGATCCATCGCGCACGGCGATGGCGCGTGGTGGCCGCATGCCGGCGGCACCGCCACCGCGTGCGCCAAAGGGCCAATTCGGCCGGCGCGGATTTTTTCTAAGCTGGGGGCCGGCACGAGCCATCCTCCCCCCCACGAGGCACCGGCAATGGAAATCCAATCGCTTGCGCGCAGCCAGGACGTCGCCGGCAAGATCAACCGTGTATTCGCCCGGCGCGTCGCCCATGCGGACGGGCGGCTGCAGGAACGGCTCCGCGAGGCATGGAAGGCGTACTCCAGCGGGTCGGGGACCGCGGCCGCACTGCCGACGCCCTGGGAGCTGTGGTCGGAGTGGTCGAACTACGCGGTCGATGCCGGCCAGCGCACCATCCTGTTCTGGGAAACGCTGCGCCAGCGCGGCAACAACTACAACGAGCACGTGGAGCAGGGCCAGCCGCCGGTCCTGCACTTCGACTACACGACGGTCCTCGATGGCCGCCAGTTCGAGCGGCCGGTCAACTACGCGCTGGTGGCCATCGTCCCGCCCGCGGGCGTCAAGGTCGACGCGAAGCGGCGGCCGTTCCTGATCATCGATCCGCGCGCCGGGCACGGCCCCGGCATCGGCGGCTTCAAGGACGACTCGCAGGTCGGCGTGGCGCTGCAGGGCGGCCATCCGGTGTACTTCCTGATCTTCTTCCGCGAACCGGAGCCGGGCCAGACCCTGCTGGACGTGTGCGAGGCCGAGCAGCGCTTCGTCCACGAAGTGCGCCGGCGGCATCCGCACAGCCCCAAGCCGGCGATCGTCGGCAACTGCCAGGGCGGCTGGGCGGCGATGATGCTGGCCGCTTCCGACCCCGACGACACCGGCCCGCTGGTGATCAACGGTGCGCCGATGTCGTACTGGGGCGGCGCCTGGGACGAAGGCGAGGGCGACAACCCGATGCGCTATTCCGGCGGGCTGCTCGGCGGCAGCTGGCTGGCCTCGCTCACCGCCGACCTGGGCAATGGCCTGTTCGACGGCGCCTGGCTGGTGCAGAACTTCGAGAACCTCAACCCCGCCAACACGTTCTGGGACAAGTACTACCACGTGTTCGCCACCGCCGACACCGAGCCGCCGCGGTTCCTGGAGTTCGAGCGCTGGTGGGGCGGCTTCTACCTGATGAACCGCGAAGAGATCGAGTGGATCACGCGCACCCTGTTCATCGGCAACCGGCTGTGGTCGGGCGAAACCGCCGGCAGGAACGGCCGCTCGTTCGACCTGCGCGACATCAAGGCGCCGATCATCCTGTTCGCCTCGATGGGCGACAACATCACCCCGCCGCAGCAGGCGTTCAACTGGGTCGCCGACGTCTACGGCAGCACCGAGGAGATCAAGGCGCGCGGCCAGGTGATCGTGGGGCTGCTGCATGAAGACGTCGGCCACCTGGGCATCTTCGTGTCCGGGCGCGTGGCCAGGAAGGAACACGCGCAGATCGTCTCGGTGCTCGAATCGGTGGAGCTGCTGCCGCCGGGCCTGTACGGCATGGAAATCAGCGAGACAAAGGCTGCCGATGGCAGCCGCGGCTACGAGGTGGCGTTCCACGAGCGGCGGCTGGAGGACGTGCTGCAGAACCTGAACCGGTTCGAGCGGGCCGACGAGCGTCCGTTCGAGACGGTGGCGCAGGTGTCCGAGTTCAACCAGCGCGCCTACGAACTGTTCGTGCGCCCGCTGGTGCAGGCCGCCGCCAGCGAGCCGGCGGCACGGCTTTCGCGCGAACTCCACCCGTTGCGGATGCAGCGCTGGCTGCTCTCCGACCGCAATCCATGGCTGGGATGGCTGGGGCCGGCGGCCGGGGCGGTGAAGCAGCAGCGCAGGGCGTTGCCGGCCGACGCACCTTCGCGCCGCGGCGAGGCGCTGTTCGCGGAGATCGTCAGCGCCTCGCTCGACCACTACCGCGCGATCCGCGACGCCGCCAGCGAGGCGGCATTCTTCGGGATCTACGGTTGCGTCTTCTCGCACATGGGCGGGCCGCCGGACGCGGAAGATGCCGACGCCGGGCGCGATGCCCGCGAACTGCACTTCGTGCAGGATGCGCTGGCCTCCATCGCCGAGGGCGGGTTCGCCGAGGCCTTCGCCCGCGCCGGAGCGCTGCTGGCGCCGCAAGGCGGGATGCCGCTTTCCCGGCTGGTGCTGCGCAAGGATGTCGCGCGCGATTACCGCGACCTGCTGCCGGACCTGTCGCTGGAGCAGTGGCGGCGGATCCGCGGCGAGCAGGAAATCATCGTCCGCTACGCGCGCGAGCAGGCGATCGAGACCCTGCCGGCGCTGTTGGCCGATGCCGAGGCCCGCGACCGCTTCATGCAGCTGTGCAGGCGCCTGCTGGCCGACGAGCGCGTCCAGCACGCCGGGGCAACGGCCGCGCAGGCCGCCATGCTGGACAGGATCCGCGGGCTGCTCGGACGCAAGCCGGCCAAGCCGGGAAAGACTGCCAAGACTGCCAGGACGGCCACGCCGGCCAGGACACCGCCCAAGCGCGCCGCCGCCGCCCCGAAGCGCCCCGGAGGGAAGACGAAATGAGCCAGCGCCACGAAAAGTACCAGCGCCTGATCGACGCCTGCCGGGCGCTGCCACCGACGCCGACCGCGGTGGTGCATCCCTGCGACGAGAGCTCGCTGCGCGGCGCCGCCGAGGCCGCCTCACTGGGGCTCATCGCGCCGATCCTGGTGGGTCCGCGGGCGCGGATCGAGGGTCTTGCAGCGGAGCATGGCATCGACATCGGCGGCCTCGCCCTGGAGGAGGCCGCCCACAGCCACGACTCGGCCGAGCGTGCGGTCGCGCTGGTGCGCGAGGGGCGCGCCGAAGCGCTGATGAAGGGCAGCCTGCACACCGACGAGGTGATGGCCGCGGTGGTCCGCCGCGACACCGGACTGCGCACCTCACGCCGCATCAGCCACTGCTTCGTGATGGACGTGCCCGGGCACGCGGACGCGCTGATCATCACCGACGCGGCGATCAACATCGCCCCGGGGATCGCCGAGAAGGTCGACATCGTCCAGAACGCGATCGACCTGGCGCACGCGCTGCAGCCGGGTCCGGCGCAGGACGTCAGGGTGGCGATCCTGTCGGCGATGGAGACGGTGAATCCTGCCGTGCCTTCCACGATCGAAGCGGCCGCGCTGTGCAAGATGGCCGACCGCGGCCAGATCACCGGCGCGATCCTGGACGGGCCGCTGGCGCTGGACAACGCGATCGACCTGGATTCGGCGCGGATCAAGAAGATCGAATCGCCGGTGGCCGGCCGCGCCAACGTGCTGGTGGTGCCGGACCTGGAGGCGGGCAACATGCTGGCCAAGAGCCTGACCTTCCTCGCCGACGCCGATGCGGCCGGCATCGTGCTCGGCGCCCGCGTGCCGATCATCCTCACCAGCCGCGCCGACTCGGTGATGGCGCGGCTGGCCTCGTGCGCGGTCGCGGTGCTGGTGGCCCGCGTGCGCCGCGAAGGCCGCAAGGTCGTGGGCTGAGGGGGCGCGACATGATCGATGTCATCCTGGTCCTCAACGCCGGTTCCTCCAGCATCAAGTTCTCGCTGTTCGCGGCCGACCCCGGCATCCCCGGGCTGCTGATGTCCGGGCAGATCGAGGGGCTGTACGCGGCGCCGCGTTTCCGCGCCCGTGACGCGGCTGGCGCACCGGTCGGCGAGCACCGCTGGCCGGACGGCGAACAGATCGGGCACGCCGGCGCCGTTGCCCACCTGGTCGGCTTCCTGCGCGGCCAGCGCGACCGCTACCGGCTGTGCGCGGCCGGCCATCGCGTGGTCCACGGCGGCCTTGCGTTCTCCGACCCGGTACGGGTCGATGCGGGCGTGGTGGAGGCACTGGACGCGCTGACGCGGCTGGCGCCGCTGCACCAGCCGCACAACCTCGCCCCGATCCGGGCGCTGCTGGAGCAGACGCCGCAGCTGCCGCAGATCGCCTGCTTCGACACCGCTTTCCACCGCGGCCAGCCGGACCTGGCCCAGCGCTTCGCGCTGCCGGCGAAGATCACCGATCGCGGCGTGCGCCGCTACGGTTTCCACGGGCTTTCCTACGAATACATCGCCAGCGCTTTTCCGGACCTGGATCCGCGCGCGGCCGCCGGCCGCGTGGTGGTCGCCCACCTCGGCAACGGCGCCAGCATGTGCGCCATGGTCGACGGCCGCAGCGTCGCCAGCACCACCGGCTTCACTGCGGTCGACGGGCTGCCGATGGGCACGCGCAGCGGCACCCTGGACCCGGGCGTGCTGCTCTACCTGATGGACGACATGGGCATGGATGCGCGCGCGATCGAGACGCTGATCTACAAGGAGTCCGGGCTGCTGGGCGTGTCCGGGATCTCCAGCGACATGCGCACCCTGCTGGCCAGCAGCGAGGCGTCCGCGCGCGAGGCGGTGGACCTGTTCGTGTACCGCATCGCCCGCGAACTGGGCTCGCTGGCCGCGGCGATGGGCGGCCTGGACGCGTTGGTCTTCACCGGCGGCATCGGCGAGCACGCGGCGGTCATCCGCGAACGCGCCTGCCGCGACGCGGCCTGGCTGGGCCTGGAGTTCGATGCCGGCGCCAACGAGGCCGGCGGGCCGCGCATCAGCACCGCGGGCAGCCGGGTCTCGGCCTGGGCGATCCCGACCAACGAGGAACTGATGATCGCGCGCCATACCCGGCGCCTGGTCGCGGCGCACGGAGGAGCGGAACGATGAGCACCGACCGGCCCGGACGGATCCTCGATGGCGCCAGGGCGCTGGTGGTGGGCGTCGCCAATGACAGTTCGATCGCCTATGGCTGCGCCCGTGCCTTCGCCGAGAACGGCGCCGACCTGGCCATCACCTACCTCAACGAGCGCACCCGCGCCTTCACCGAACCGCTGGCGCAGGAGCTGGGCGCGTCGATCTACCTGCCCATGGACGCCTCCAGGCCCGGCGAGATCGAAGCGGTGTTCGACGCGATCGCCCGGCAGTGGGGCAGGCTGGACGTGCTGGTGCATTCGATCGCCTGGGCGCCGAAGGACGACCTGCAGGGCGGCCTGCTGGAGTCCAGCGCCGAGGGGTTTGCCCAGGCCATGGACGTGTCGTGCCATTCCTTCGTGCGCATGGCGCGGCTGGCCGCGCCGCTGATGAAGGACGGCGGGACGATGTTCGCGATGAGCTACTACGGCGCCAACAAGGTGGTGCCGAACTACAACCTGATGGGCCCGGTGAAGGCGGCGCTGGAAGCGTGCTGCCGCTACCTTGCCTACGAGCTCGGGCCGCGGGGCATCCGCGTGCATGCGATTTCGCCGGGGCCGCTGAAGACGCGCGCGGCCTCCGGGCTCAAGGATTTCGACCTGCTGCTCAACGAGGCGGCGCAGCGCGCACCGCTGGGGGAGCTGGTGGACATCCTCGACGTCGGCCACACCTGCGCCTACCTGGCCTCGCCGTATGCCCGCCGCCTGTCCGGCGAGACGCTCTACGTCGATGGCGGCGTGAACATCATGGCCTGACCCGCGCTAGACTGCCCACGCCAGCCCGACGGAGCCCGTGCATGAACGCCAGCACCCCCACCACCGGACTGTCCCGATCGCTCAACGACCGCATGATCGCCGGGGTGATCGGCGGCATCGCGCACCGCTACGGATGGAGCTCCACCTGGCTGCGGATCGGCTACGTGCTGGCCTCGATCCTGTCGGCCGCGTTCCCCGGCATCCTCGTCTACCTGGTCCTGTGGCTGCTGATCCCGAACGAAGCGGACTGAGTGGCCGGACGCGCCTGCGCCCGCCGCGCTGGCTGCGGGCGCTGGGGTTCGTCCTCGGCGTGGCCTGGGCCTCGCCGTGGACCCTGCTGGGCCTGTTCGTCGGCGCCGCCGGGCTGCCGGCCGGCGCTTCGGCGCACTTCAGCCGCCGCGACCGCGCCCTGGTGTTCCGGCGCTGGCCCTGGGGCCCGGGCGGGGCGATCACCTTCGGCAACGTGATCATCGCCACCGGCCAGGACCTGGACGCGGACTGCATCACCTACGAACACCGCGCCGGCTGGTGCGCGCATCCGGCCGTGCGCCTGGGCGACCACGAGCGCGCGCATGTGTACCAGTACATGCTGCTCGGGCCGCTGTTCGTGCCGCTGTATTTCCTCTGCGGCGGCGTGTCGGTGCGCAACCGGTTCGAGCGCGCCGCGGATCGATATGCGCTGCATGGGCACGGCTGGTGGCCGTGGCCGCGCGCTTCATGAACCTGTCTTCATGAATGGATGATCGCGCATTCGCAGCGCGGAAACGTGCGTTTCTCGCAACGGAAATATCGGCCGACCAACATGTTCTGCACGAACTTCTAACGACGCCGCCGGCACACTGCGCGGCATCGACCGGAAGCGGTACAGAACAAGAGGAAACGGCCGAATGAGCATTGTCCTTTACATCGGCGGCAGCAAGGACGGCACCCGCGGCTTCGTCCCGCACGGATTCACCAAGACCATGCGCGAGACCGTCGAGTACGGCCGCGAGATCTACGTCGAACGCCTCGTCCGCCTGGCCCGCTACGGCACGGTGCGGATCATGGCGCTGGAATCGCTGTGCGAAGAGCTGATCGCCAGCCTGGTGAGTCGGCACTACGCGGCGGCCACCGCCTGAGGTCACGTCACTTGTAGGAGCCCACTTCAGTGGGCGACCCGACGCCAACGGGAGACACCACGTTGAACGCGGTGCCCCTGGACCAGTCGACGTCGACTCAGCCCCGCCGGACCGGTCGCCTTGAACGCGGCTGCGGTATGGCGCTGTCGGGTCGCCCACTGAAGTGGGCTCCTACAGGAGGGGCTTGGTGGTGGTGCCGAAGGTGGGACTCGAACCCACACGGTTTTAAGGCCGGCGGATTTTGAGTCCGCTGCGTCTACCATTCCGCCACTTCGGCAAGGGCGCGAGTATAGCGGCCGGCGGGTCGGGACGGCTACGCGGCGGCGCTTCGGGCAACACGCCGTGGCCCGACGCGATCGCTTCGTCCGGGGCGGCCATGCGGGGGCGTCCGCTGCGCGGCTATGCCGCCGCCTGGTCGTCCGTCGCCAGCTGGCGTTCCTCGCGGCGCGTCCAGCCGGCGTTCCCGGCATGGTGGTCTTCAGGCACGAACACATGGCAGCGCAGCAACGGCCGCTGGTAGACGTGCAGCGAGACGGCGATGTCGTCGGTGCCGGGGTTGCGGATGGCGTGGTACTCGTGCGGCGGGATCAGGCTGCCGGCGGTACCGGGGCCGGCCTCGATCGTGCCCACGGGTTCGAAGCGCCAGCGCTCGCCGTCGCGCTCGCACGGTTCGTACTGGGTGATCGCCAGGCGGCCGCGCCACCCGCCTTCCACGCACCAGGCGCCGTCGTGGTCGTGGACGTGGGTGCCCTGGCCGGGGCCCCAGGTCATCGCGATCACGCTGTAGCCCAGGGTGGGGCTGGCGTGCAGTTCGCGGCGGGCGTAGTGGTCGGCGACCGGTTCGAGCACGCAGCGCGGCAGGCCCACTTCGCGGTCGGCGAACAGCGCCACCAGCGCTTCGCGCAGCGCCGCGGTGACCGCGCTTTCGTCTTCGAGCCGGACCGCCGCGTCCAGCGCGGCGACCAGCCTGTCCTTGCCGGGGAATTGCATCGCGGGCGCGTCCGCTGTCCGGGTCCGGGGCAAGGGAGCCAGCGGGACGTTAGAAGAATGTTTCCGCTGCAACCGTGTCAGGGGTCGAGGCTGTCCAGGAAGCCGCGCACGGCCGGGCCGAAGCGGGCGAAGTCGACCAGGAAGGCGTCATGCCCCTGCGGCGAATCCATGCCGATGAACTGCGCCTGTGCGCCGCCTGCGGCCAGGCCTTCGGCGATCTCCTGCTGCTGCTGCACCGGGAACAGGATGTCGGTGTTGGCGCCGATGGCCAGGGCGCGCTCGATCCGGATCCGCGCCAGTGCGGCCGACACGTCGCCACCGGCGTGGTCGGCGATGTCGAACCAGTCCATCGAGCGGCTCAGGTACAGGTAGCAGTTGGGGTCGTAGCGGCGCACGAAGCGGCGGGCGTGGCCTTCCAGGTAGCTCTCGACCTGGAACTCCAGGCCGCCGAACGGATCGTCTTCGGCGCCGGCCAGCGGGATCGCTTCGTCCAGGCGCACGCGGCCGAAGCGGCCGTCCCATTCCAGGGCCGAGCGGTAGCTGATCACGCCCAGCTTGCGGGCGATGCGCATGCCCGATTCCGGGTAGCTGTCATCGTCGTAGAAGCCGTTGTTCCAGTTCGGATCCAGGCGGATCGCTTCGCGCTGCAGCGAACGCACCGCGATCGAGAACGGCAGGGCGCGGGCGCTGCCGGAGATGTTGACGTGGGCGCGGGCGATGCCCGGATGTCGCTGCAGCAGCGACAGCGCGGTCATGCCGCCCATCGAGTTGCCGATCACGCAGGCCAGCCGTTCGATGCCCAGGCCGCGCACGACTGCGGCCGCGGCATCGGCGATGTCCTCGATCGACAGTTCCGGGAAGGAGAGCCGGTAGGGTTCGCCGCTGGCCGGGTCGATCGAGGCCGGGCCGGTGGAGCCCTTGCAGCTGCCCAGCGAGTTGACGCAGACCACGAACCAGCGGTCGCTGTCGATCGGCTTGCCGGGGCCGAGCATCGGTTCCCACCAGCCGGGTTCGGGGTCGCTGGCATGCGAAGCGGCGTGCGCGTCGGGCGACAGGCCGGTGACGATCAGCACCGCGTTGCCGCGTGCCGCGTCCAGCGTGCCCCAGGTCTCGTAGGCCACGCGCGCGCCGTGCAGCGCGCCGCCGCGCTTCATCGGGAAGGGCGAGGGCAGGGCGTGGAAGCGCGTGCCTGGAGGGATGAATTCGTGGGTGGATGCGGGGGGCATAGAGGCCGGAGTTTACCGGCATCGGCGTGCACGTCGCAGGCGTGCGGCGGGTCAGGGGGCGATCAGGAGTTCGATGGGAGCGGTGGCGGGCAGGGTTACACGTACCGGGGCCGATTGCAGGTCGCCTTCGCTGCGGTTGGCGCTGCCGCTGGCGGAGACGCGCGCGAACACTTCGACTTCCTGCAGTGCGGACAGCTTCTGCGTCGGCATCGGGCTGTCGGCGTCGTCCAGCACCACTTCCAGCGGCAGGTCCGCCAGTGTCCTGCGCTCGACCGCCACCGGCATCGGCGGGCCATCGGGAATGCGCGCGATGACGAACACGGTGGCGTCGCCACGCAGGCGCACGCGTTCGGCGAAGGCCGGGTCGAGCGCGACCTTCACCGTCAGTGCGTTGGCCGTCGCCGCAGCGGTGGCCGCGGTCTTGCCCGCATCCGCCGCCGCCGCAGTCGTGCTGGCGGCAGGCAGCGGTTCCAGGCCGGCTTCGGCGCGGGCCTCGTCGATCTGCACGCGCAGGCTGCGCGCGGTGGCGGCATCGACCACGCCGAGCAGCGACGCCCAGGTTTCCGCCGCCTCGGCCGGTTGCCGCGACTGGCGCTGCGAGACGCCGAGGAACCAGGTCGCGCGCTGGTGACCCGGCTGCGTGGCCAGGGCCCGGTGCAGCCATTCCACCGCGGTGGCATCGAAGCGGCGCTGCGGATCGGCCACGGCGCGTGCTTCTGCCGCGTCGACCAGCAGGTCGGGCACGCCGGGGGCGAGTTCCACCGCGCGTGCATAGGAATCGCGTGCGGCGGCGGCGTTGCCGAGCGCGGCCTGCGAGCGGGCCAGCAGCGCCCAGCCTTCGGGCTGGTCCGGATTGCGCTGCAGTTCGGCCTCGAGCTGGGCCATGGCCTCGTCCAGGCTCTGCGGGTTGGCGCGGACCTCGGCCTGCAGCGCATCGGGCGTGCCGACCACGCGGTACAGCGCGAGCCCGGCCACGCCCAGGGCGAGCACGCCGGCGGCCCACTGCCACTGGCGGCCGCGCCACAGCGGCCACAGCACCCAGCCAAGCACCGACAGGGCGATGGCAGTGGCCAGGCCGGCAAACACCGCGGTGGCCGGGATCACCATTCCTGTTCTCCTTCGTCGCCGTCCTGTCGTGCCGGCGTGGCGGCGGCCCGGCGGCGCACGATCCAGGCCAGCAGCGCGGCGCCGCCGAGCAGCACCACGCCCGGGCCGAACCACAGCAGCCAGGTGTGCGAGGACACCGTCGGCCGGTACAGCACGAACTCGCCGTAGCGGTCGACCAGGAACTGCTTCACTTCGGCGTCGGACTTGCCCTGGTGCATCAGCGCCAGCACCTCGCGGCGCATGTCCTGGGCGATCTGTGCGTTGGAGTCGGCCAGCGACTGGTTCTGGCACATCACGCAGCGCAGCTCGGCGGTGAGGGCGCGGAAGCGCGCTTCCTCGGCGCTGTCGGCGAACTGCAGCGGCGTGGCGTCGCCGACCGGTTGCGCGTGCAGCGCCAGGCCCGGCGCGAAGGCCAGCATCATGCCGAGCAGCAGCGCGCGCAGCGGCCGCATCATCGCGCCTGCTCCACCTTTTCCAGCACCGGCAGCAGCTGGCTGGCGACGACTTCGTCGGTCAGCGGCCCGGTGTGCTTCCAGCGGACGATGCCGCTGCCGTCGACCAGGAAGGTCTCCGGCGCGCCGGCCACGCCCCAGTCCAGCGCGTAGCGACCCTCGTAATCGGCCAGCACCACGAAGAACGGGTTGCCGAACTGCTCCAGCCAGCGCAGCGCGTCGGCCGGCTCGTCCTTCCAGTTGTAGCCGACCACGCGCACGCGGCGGGTCTCGGCGAACTTCGTCAGCACCGGGTGCTCGTCGCGGCAGGCCGCGCACCAGCTGCCCCAGACGTTGAGCAGGTAGGGCGCGCCGCGCAGCCGGTCGGCGCCGAAGCTGATCGTCGGGTCGTGCAGGATCGGCAGCACGAAGTCCGGCGCCGGCTTGCCGATCAGCGCCGAGGGCAGCACGTCGCGGTCGGCGTCTCCCGAGCGCACCACGCCGTAGAGCATCAGTCCGACCAGGCCGATGAAGAACAGCGCGCCGATCACCACGGCCACCACCGGCAGGCCCTGCTTCGGAGTGATGGGATCGCCGGTTTCGGGGGTACTCATTTCGGTGTCTCCTGGGGCAGGCGGCGGAAGCGGCGGTCGGCCGCGGTGACCAGGCCGCCCAGCGCCATCAACAGTGCGCCGATCCAGATCCAGCGCACGAAAGGCTTGATATGCACGCGCACCGCCCAGGCGCCGTCGCCCAGGGGTTCGCCCAGCGCGACATAGACGTCGGCGGTGAGGCCCGGGCGCAGGCCGACCTCGGTCATCACCTGGCCACCGCTGGCGTAGGCGCGCTTCTCAGGGTGCAGCAGCACCAGCGGCCGGTCGTCGCGCAGCACCTGGACGTGGCCGCGGTCGGACAGGTAGTTCGGGCCCTGCTTCTGGTCCACGCCCTGGAACACGAAGCCGTAGCGGCCCACCTGCAGCGACTGTCCGGGCTTGAGCGCGACCTCGTGCTGTACGTTCTGCGCCTCCACCAGCAGGGCGCCGACCAGGAACACGGCGATGCCCAGGTGGCCCAGGGTCATGCCCCACATCTCCGCGGTCATCCGCCCGCTGTTGCGCAACCGACCCCAGACGAAGCGCAGCGTGCCCAGGGTGACCCAGGCCGCGCCGCCGACGCCCAGCGCGGTCTTCCACGGGCCCTGCGGGGCGGTGAAGTACGCGGCCACGCCCAGTCCCAGCGCCAGCGCGGCCCACGGCAGCAGCACCGCGACCACCTTCGAGGCCTGGTCGCGCTGCCAGCGCACCAGCGGCCCGAACGGTACCAGCGCCACCAGCGGCAGCATCAGCACGAAGAACAGCAGGCCGAAGTAGGGGGGGCCTACCGAGATCTTGCCCAGTCCCAGCGCGTCGGCCAGCAGCGGGTACAGGGTGCCGAGCAGGACCATGGCGCAGGCGCTGGCCAGCAGCAGGTTGTTCACCAGCAGCAGGGTCTCGCGCGAGACCGGCTGGAAGCCGGCGCCGGCCTGCAGGCGCCCGGCGCGCAGCGCGTACAGCAGCAGCGAGCCGCCGATCACCGCCACCAGGAACACCAGGATGAACACGCCGCGCGACGGGTCGGCGGCGAACGCATGCACGCTGGTCAGCACGCCGGAACGGACGAGGAAGGTCCCCAGCAGCGACAGCGAGAACGCAGCGATCGCCAGCAGCAGGGTCCAGCCGGCGAAGCTGCCGCGCTTCTCGGTCACCGCCTGCGAGTGGATCAGGGCCGTGCCGGCCAGCCACGGCATGAAGATCGAGTTCTCGACCGGGTCCCAGAACCACCAGCCGCCCCAGCCCAGCTCGTAGTACGCCCACCAGCTGCCCAGGGCCATGCCCAGGGTCAGGAAGGCCCAGGCGACGTTGGTCCACGGCCGGGTCCAGCGCAGCCAGCGCGCATCGACGTTGCCATCCAGCAGCGCGGCGATGGCGAAGGCGAACGGTACCGCGAAGCCGACATAGCCCACGTACAGCAGCGGCGGATGGAAGATCAGGCCCGGGTCCTGCAGCAGCGGATTGAGGTCGTGGCCCTCGGCGGCCGCCGGCAGCAGGCGCACGAACGGATTGGAGGTGAAGATCATGAAGGCCAGGAAGCCGACCGCCACCAGCCCCATCACCCCGAGCACCCGCGCCACCACCTGTTGCGGCAGCTTGCGCGAGAACACGGCCACCGCCGCGCTCCACAGCCCCAGCACCAGCGCCCACAGCAGCAGAGAGCCCTCGTGCGCGCCCCATACCGCCGAGTAGCGGTAGATCATCGGCAGCAGCGAGTTGGAGTTGGTGGCGACGTACTTCACCGAGAAGTCCTGGACCACGAAGGCCCAGGTCAGGATCGCGAAGGCGCCGGCCAGCAGCAGCATCTGCGCGTATGCGGCGGGCCGCGCCACCGCCATCCACGCGGTGTTGCCGCGATGGGCGCCGGCCAGCGGCAGCACCGCCTGCAGCGCCGCGACCAGCAGCGCCAGGACCAGCAGGACCTGGCCAAGCTCAGGCAGCATGAGGGCCTCCGGCGATGTGGCCGGCGAAGATGCGCGCCATCAAGGCGACGGCTCCGCGGCGGCTGCCTGCACGTCGTGCTTCTGGTGGGCCTTGCCCATCTTGTCGGCCACTTCCTTGGGCATGTAGGTCTCGTCGTGCTTGGCCAGCACGTTCTCGGCGACGAACACGCCGTCCTGCATGCGCCCTGTGGCGACCACCGCCTGGCCCTCGCGGAACAGGTCCGGGAGGATGCCGGTGTAGACCACCGGCAACTGCGCGTCGCCGTCGGTGACGCGGAAGTGCGCGTCCATCGAGCCGGCGGCGCGCTTGAACGAATCCTTCTCGACCATGCCGCCGAGGCGGAAGCGGGCATGCTCGCCGGCATCTCCGCGCAGCACTTCGGCCGGGGTGTACAGGTAGGCGACGTTGCGCTGCAGGGCCATCGCCACCAGCGCGGTGGCCACGCCTGAAGCCAGCACCAGCAACAGCACGAAGATCAGGCGACGCTTGCGGGTCGGGTTCAACGGCTCAGCTCCACCGCCGGGTCGGGCTTGCCGGCCGGCTTGCGTTCGCGCGCGGCGCGCAGGCGCGCGGCACGCAGTTCGCGCCGCAGTTGCAGCCGCGGCGCCAGGAAATCCCACAGCATCACCAGCGCGAACACCGCGTAGGCGCCGATCACGTAGGGCAGGTAGCTCACGCCTTCTCCTCCACCAGCCCGTCCTCCGCCAGCTTTCGCACCCAGTCCTTGCCGGATTCGCGGCGCAGGTTGTCGGCGCGCGCGCGCGCCAGCAGCGAGCCGGCGAACCAGAACTTGGTGCCGATCACCATCCACCACAGCGGCGCCATCATGCTCGGGTCCAGGCTGGATTCGCCGAACACACGGATGGTCTGGCCCTGGTGCAGCGAATCCCACCACTCAACCGAGTAACGGATCACCGGCAGCAGGGCCACGCCGACGATCGCCAGCAGGCCAGCGGCGCGTGCCGAGGCGCGGCGGTCGTCGCCGGCGTGGTACAGGCCGATCACGCCCAAGTACAGGAACAGCAGGACCAGTTCGGTGGTCAGGCGCGGATCCCAGTCCCACCACGTGCCCCACATCGGCTTGCCCCAGATCGAGCCGGTGGCCAGGGTGATCACGGTGAAGGCCGCGCCGATGGGCGCGCAGGCCATCGCCAGGATCTCGCACAGCTTGATCCGCCAGATCAGCGCGATGGCCGCGTACAGCGCCATCAGCGCGAACACGAACATGCTCATCCAGGCCGCCGGCACGTGGATATAGAGGATCCGCGCGCTGTCGCCCTGCTGGTAGTCGGCCGGCACGTGGAACAGCGCCAGCCACAGGCCCACGCCCAGGGTCAGCACCGCCGCAGCCCAGCACCACGGCGCCCAGCGCGCGGCGAAGCGGTCGAAGTACGGCGGCGAGCCGAGGAGGTGGAACCAGCGGAACACCGGGTTCATGGAGAAGATCGCATCGCTCGCATTTGGCGCCGGCAGGCCCTGGGCCCGGCCGGACAGGCTCGAATGGCCCATTTTTCCAGACTCCGCCCCCCGGGCCAAGCCAAGCCCCTGGTCAGAATGTCCCCCCCGTCCGCCGCCAGCCCCTTCCGCCCCATTGTAGGAGCCCACTTCAGGGGGCGACCCGACGCGGATCTGGCGCAGCGGCGGTGAATGCGGCCGTTCCGGAGGGGACGCGTTGAGCGCGGCGCCTTCCGGCGGCGCGGGGGCGCCCCCTGAAGTGGGCTCCTACAGAGGGGGGCGCAATGGCGCGCCCGCCGCCGGGGGGCGCAATGGCGGTACACGCCGCAGGGGCGGCGTGCCGCCTTTATCCCTGGGCGATCCGGATCGCGGCCGCCGCCGCCAGCGGCGCCAGCACCGCCGACAGCACCAGCATCGCCGCCATCAGCAGCAGCGCGCCGCTGGCGTCCAGTCCCTGCGCGCTGGCGGCCACGCTGCCGGCGCCAAACACCAGCACCGGCACGTACAGCGGCAGCGCCAGCAGCGCCACCAGGATGCCCGAGCGCTTCAGCCCGACGGTGAGCGCCGCCACCACCGCGCCGAGCAGGCTCAGCACCGGCGTGCCCAGCAGCAAGGTCAGCATCAGCATGGGCAACTGCGCGCGCGGCAGGTACAGGAACTCGCCCAGCACCGGCACCACCAGCAGCAGCGGCACCGCCGTGGTCAGCCAGTGGCCGAAGGTGCGCACCGCCACCAGCCAGGCCAGCGGCACCGGCGCCAGGATCCACTGTTCCAGCGAACCGTCCTCGGCATCGCCGCGGAACAGGCTGTCCAGCGAAAGCAGCCCGGCCAGCAGCACCGCCACCCAGACTGCGTACGGCGCGACGAAATCGCGCAGCACCTGCTTCCCGCCGCCCAGCGCCAGGGCGAACATCACCACCACCAGCAGCGCGAACAGCGCCGGCTGCAGCGCATCGCCGCGACGGCGCCAGACCAGGCGCAGGTCGCGCAGGAGCAGGGCGCGGGCGGCCTGCGCCAGCGAGGGCGTGGCGCTCACAGAAGCTCCCCGGCGATGCCCGCGGCGCGGCGGATCCGGCTCATGCCGCCGTCCCCAGTTCCAGCATGCGCGTGCGCACCGGCGGCGCGGCGTAGGCGCCGTGGGTGGTGACCAGCGCCGCGCCGCCGTCGCGCAGGTGCGCCGAGATCATCCGGTTGACCAGGTTGATGCCTTCCAGGTCGAGGTTGGCGTAGGGCTCGTCGAGCAGCCACAGCGGCGCCGGCGCCAGCCACAGGCGCGCCAGGCTCACGCGCTTCTTCTGCCCGGCGGAAAGCTGCCGCGCCGGCGCATCCTCGTAACCGGCCATGCCGGTGACCGCCAGCGCGTCGCCGATCGACTGGCGCGGGCGGCGGCCGTGCAGGCCGCAGAGGAATTCCAGGTTTTCCTGCACCGACAGCTCGCCCTTCAGCGCTGGCAGGTGGCCAAGGTAGGCGATGGCATGCGCGCGCAGCGCCGGCGCGGCGGAGCGGCCCTCAATCTCGACCCGGCCGGCGTCGGCGCGCAGCAGCCCGGCCAGCACCCGCAGCAGGGTGGTCTTGCCAGAACCATTGCTGCCCTGGACCAGCAGCGCCTCGCCGGCGTCCACAGCGAAATCGAGCGGCCCGAACACGGGCGCCTCGTTGCGGGCGAAGGCCAGGCCACGGGCGGCCAGCAGCGGGGAAGGGGACGCGTTGGTCATCGGCGCGCATTGTAGCGGTGGCCGGGCCGCCGCAATGGGGCGGCCCAGCCACTTCGCCGGCCATCGCCTTTGCGTACACTCGGCGGTCCCGACATTCCAGGCCCGGACCGCGATGCCGCTGCAGACCCCGCAGACCAAGCTGCCCAAGGTGGGCACCACCATCTTCACCGTGATGTCGCAGCTGGCTGCCGAGCACGGCGCGGTGAACCTGGGCCAGGGTTTCCCGGATTTCCCGGTGCCGCAGCGGCTGGTGGACGAACTGGACGCGGCCATGCGCGCCGGCCACAACCAGTACGCGCCGATGACCGGGGTGCCGGCGCTGCGCCAGGCCATCGCCGGCAAGGCGCTGCGCTGCTACGGCGCCATCGTCGACCCGGACACCGAGATCACCGTCACCAGCGGCGCCACCGAAGCGATCTTCAACGCGATCCACGCGGTGGTGCGCCCGGGCGAGGAAGTGATCGTGCTCGACCCGGCCTACGACTGCTACGAACCGGCGATCGACCTGGCCGGTGCGCGTGCGGTGCACGTGCCGCTGGATCCGGCGACCTTCGCCGTGGACTGGGAGCGGGTGCGCGCGGCGGTCACGCCGAAGACCCGGATGATCATGGTCAACAGCCCGCACAACCCGTCCGGGGCGATGTTCTCGGCCGACGACATGCGCGCGCTGGCCGGGCTGCTGCACGGCACCGGCATCTGGCTGCTCTCCGACGAGGTCTACGAACACATCGTGTTCGACGGCGCCCGCCACGAGTCGGCACTGCGCTGGCCGGAGCTGCGCGAGCGCGCCTTCGTGGTGTCGAGCTTCGGCAAGACCTACCACTGCACCGGCTGGAAGGTCGGCTACGCGATCGCGCCGCCGGCGCTGACCGCCGAGTTCCGCAAGGTCCACCAGTACAACGTGTTCTGCACGTTCGCGCCGGCGCAGCACGCCTTTGCCGCGATGATCCGCGACGAGCCGCAGCACGACGAGCAGCTCGGCGCGTTCTACCAGACCAAGCGCGATCGCTTCCGCGAACAGCTGCTGGGCACGCGGCTGCAGCCGCTGCCGGTGCCGGGCGGCTACTTCCAGCTGGTCGACTACTCGGCGGTGAGCGACCTGCCGGACTTCGAGTTCGCCAGGTGGCTGACGGTGGAGGAGGGCGTGGCCGCGATCCCGCTGTCGCCGTTCTACGAAAGCCCGCCGCCCGGGCAGCGCCTGGCGCGGCTGTGCTTCGCCAAAAACCAGGCCACCCTGGACGCGGCGATCGAGCGGCTGCGCCAGCTGTGAAGGAGCCAGGAGCCATGCACGACCTGCGCATTTCCCTGGTCCAGGGCGACACCCGCTGGCACGACCCGGCGGCCAACCGCGACTACTACGCCGCGCTGGTTGCACCGCTGGCCGGCACCACCGACCTGGTGGTGCTGCCGGAGACTTTCACCAGCGGTTTCTCCAACGACGCCATCGACAAGGCCGAAGACATGGACGGGCCGACCGTGGCCTGGATCCGCGACCAGGCGCGCGCGCTCGGCGCGGTGGTGACCGGCAGCGTGCAGCTGCGCATCGCCGATGGCACGGGCGCTTCGAAGGTGTTCAACCGGCTGCTGTGGGCCACGCCCGATGGCGGGCTGCAGTGGTACGACAAACGCCACCTGTTCCGCTACGCCGGCGAGCACAGGCGCTACGCCGCCGGGCGCGAGCGCCTGTGCGTGGAACTGAAGGGCTGGCGGATCAATCCCCAAGTCTGCTACGACCTGCGCTTCCCGGTGTTCTGCCGCAACCGTTTCGACGTGGAGCGGCCGGGGCAGTTGGACTTCGACCTGCAGGTGTTCGTCGCCAATTGGCCCTCGCCGCGGGCGTACGCGTGGAAGACGCTGCTGCGGGCGCGGGCGATCGAGAACCTGTGCTACGTGGCGGCGGTGAACCGGGTCGGCGTGGACGGCAACCAGCTGGCCTACGATGGCGACAGCGCGGTGATCGACTTCCTCGGCCAGCCGCAGGTGGAGGCGCACGGGTGCGAGCAGGTGCTGACCACCACGCTGTCGGCGGCGGCGCTGGCGGCGCACCGCGAGCGCTTCCCGGCCATGCTCGACGCCGACCGCTTCGACCTGCACCCGTAGGGCCGGGCTTGCGCTGTATGCTCGGCGTGCACCGTCACTGCCACCGGAGGTTGCCATGTCCCGTTCCCCGCAAACCCCGATGCCGCGCCGGCGCGGCCTGAGTCTGGCGCTGCCGGCACTGCTGGCGCTGGTCCTGGCGCCCGCCGCGCAGGCGGCCGGCAACGTCGACTGCAAGCTGCACTTCAACCTGTCGGGCTGGTCGGCGTTCTACAAGACCGCCAAGGGCAACGGCACCATCACCTGCGACGACGGCAGCAGCCTGCCGGTGCGGATCAGCGCCAAGGGCGGTGGCATCACCTTCGGCAAGTCCACGATCGAGAACGGCACCGGCGAGTTCTCCGGCGTGCACAACATCCGCGAGACGCTCGGCACCTATGCGGCGGCCGAAGCGCACGCCGGCGCGGTCAAGTCGAGCAAGGCGCAGGTGATGACCAAGGGCGAGGTTTCGCTGGCCCTGGCCGGCACCGGCAAGGGCTGGGACCTGGGCGTGGCCTTCGGCAACTTCGTGATCGAGCCGCGCTGAGGGTCAGCGCGGACCGCGGTTGCCGCCGCGCGGGGCGCCACCCGGACGCCCGCCGGGGCGCTGGTTGCCGCCGGGACGGTTGCCGCCGCCGCCGGGCCGCGGGCCTTGGCCGCGCGGGCCGCGGTTGCGGTCCTGCGCATGGCCGTGGCCATGGCCACCGCCCGGATTGGCGTGGTCGGACGGGAAGTGCGGTGCGTTGCCCGGATGGCCGTACGGACGCGGCTTGCGCGCGCCGGCGCCTTGGCCCTGTGCCTGGCCGCCGCCGGCAAATCCGCCGCCGCCCGCGCCGCCGCCGGGCCTGCCGCCCGGCTTGCCGTAGCGCGGCTTGCCGCCGGGACCGGCGTTGCGGTGGCCGCTCGGGCCGGTGCTCACCCCTTCGGGCACGTACCAGGTGCGGAACGCGGCCGGATTACCGTCCGGCAGCGGCTTGGGACCCTTTTCCTTGCGCTGCTTGAACGGCTTCTGCGACTGCTTGGCCGCCATCTCGCCGCTGACCGTGAGCCCGCCATGCGGCTTCTTGCCGCCGCGGCCGCCGCGACGGTCCTCGCGCACGTGGTCGAAGCGGCGCAGTTCGCGGCCTTCGTCGGCGGTGTTGTGGCCGTTGACGTAGGCCTGGCCCGGCGCGCGCGCGCCGCCGCCGACGTGCACGGTCGACTTGGCCGCGCGGCGCTGGCCGATCACCGGCTGCAGGGTCAGGGTCGATGCGGCCGTGTCCTCCAGCGCCAGCGCCTTGCGCAGTGCCTCGACCTGTTCGGCCGGCAGTTCCTGCGAATGCCCGCGCAGCAGTTCGCGCGGCAGGCCCACCTGGCCGTAGCGGGTGCGCTTGAGCCGGCTGACCTGGCAACCCTGCGATTCCCACAGGCGCCGCACTTCGCGGTTGCGGCCTTCCTTGACCACGACCTTGAACCAGTCGTGCGAGTCGGTGCCGCCGATGCGTTCGATCTGGTCGAACTTCGCCGGGCCGTCCTCCAGCGCCACGCCGCGGGCGAGGCGGTCGACGACGTTGTCCGGCACGCTGTCCTGGCCTTCCGGGGCGCGCACGCGCACCACGTACTCGCGCTCGACCTCGTGCGAGGGATGCATCATCGCGTTGGCGATCTCGCCGTCGGTGGTCAGCAGCAGCAGGCCGCTGGTGTTGATGTCCAGCCGGCCGATCGCGATCCAGCGCGCGCCCTTCAGCCGCGGCAGGGACTCGAAGATGGTGGGGCGGCCCTCGGGGTCTTCGCGGGTGGTCACTTCGCCCTCGGGCTTGTTGTAGACCAGCACGCGCGCCGGCTCGGTCAGGGCCGAGGCGACGAAGGCCTTGCCGTCCAGCTCGACCTTGTCGCCGCTGCGGATGCTCTGGCCGACCTGGGCGGTCTCGCCGTTGACCTTGACCAGGCCGTCGGCGATGCGCTGCTCCAGCGCGCGGCGCGAACCGAGCCCGGCCTGGGCCAGGACCTTGTGCAGGCGCTCCTCG
Organism: Pseudoxanthomonas koreensis; assembly: GCF_010093225.1. Lineage (GTDB taxonomy): Bacteria > Pseudomonadota > Gammaproteobacteria > Xanthomonadales > Xanthomonadaceae > Pseudoxanthomonas > Pseudoxanthomonas koreensis. Next base: position 45,299 of record NZ_PDWM01000011.1, read on the forward strand.
ACCTTCGGCGCGGGGGCGGCGGTATTTTCTTCGCCGCGCTTGAGCGAGAGCTTGCCGAGGGGCTTGCGGGGGGTTGGATCATTCATCAGTTGCTGCTCCGGCCGGTGCTTTCGTCGTCGGCCTGGGTTTCGGGATCGCCATCGGCCGGGTCGGCCGCGGGCGGGGTGGAGGTGTCTCGGGTGCCTTCGCTGGTGTCTTCGTCGCTGTCGTCGGACACGTCGGCGTCGATCGCGTCGGCGCCAGCTTCGGCGTCGGCGTCGGTTCCGGCGTCAGCGCCGGGGTCCTGGTCGTCGCCGCCGTCCGCGTCGTTGGCCGCGCCGTCGTTGCCGGTCTCGTCGGCCGATGCTTCATCGGCGTCGGTTGCGGCCAGGCCGGCCTGCACCGGCGCGGTGTCCGGATCCAGCGGCAGCTGCGGCTCCAGTTCGCCGATGTCCTTCAGCTCGGACAGCGGCGGCAGTTCGTCCAGGCGCTTGAGCCCGAAATAGTCGAGGAAGCCCTTGGTGGTGCCGAACAGCGCCGGCTTGCCGGGCACGTCGCGGTGGCCGACCACGCGGATCCATTCGCGCTCTTCCAGCGCCTGGATGATGTTGCTGCTCACCGCCACGCCGCGGACCTGTTCGATCTCGCCGCGGGTGATCGGCTGGCGGTAGGCGATCAGCGCCAGGGTTTCCAGGGTGGCGCGGGTGTAGCGGGTCTTGCGCTCGGTCCACAGCCGCGCGACCCAGCCGTGGACGTCGGCCTTGACCTGGTAGCGGAAGCCCGAGGCGACCTCGACCAGCTCCACGCCGCGGTCTTCGCAGGCGGCGGCGAGCTGCTCCAGCGCGGCCTCTACGCTGCCGGCCGGGGCCGGGGCGTCCTCGGGGAACAGTGCATGCAGCTGCGCAAGCGCCAGCGGCTGGTTCGCGGCCAGCAGGGCAGCCTCGACGATACGGTTGATCAGCGCCTGGTCCATGGATCGGTGGTGTCCGGGTTGAAGGGGTGCGCGCGGCGTCAGCCCGCGGCCGGCTCGCTGGCGTCGTCGCCATCGTCGAACTCGCTGTGGAACTGCAGCGGTTCGTTGGTGTTGCCGATCGCCAGCGAGCGCACATAGATCGGTGCCAGCGGCGCGTCCTGGACGATGTCCAGCAGCTGTTCCTTGGCCAGCTCCAGCAGCGAGAGGAAGGTGACCAGCACGCCGAGCTTGCCTTCCTCGGCGGTGAACAGCGATTCGAAGCGATGGAACTGGCCGTCGTCCAGCCGCTGCAGTACGTCGCCCATGCGCTGGCGCACACTCAGCGCCTCGCGCCTGATGTGGTGGCCGCTGAACAGCTCGGCGCGCTTGAGCACGTCGTGCAGGGCCAGCAGCATCTCGCGCAGGTCCACCGCTGGCGGCAGCCTCACCACCGCCCGGTCCGGCACGAAGGCCTGCACCGGGGTGGTGTCGCGGTCCTGGCGCGGCAGGGCGTCGATGTCCTCGGCAGCCTGCTTGAAGCGCTCGTACTCCTGCAGGCGGCGGACCAGCTCGGCGCGCGGGTCGGCCTCGTCGCCGTCCTCGCTCACCGGCCGCGGCAGCAGCATCCGCGACTTCACCTCGGCCAGGATCGCGGCCATCACCAGGTATTCGGCCGCCAGCTCGAAGCGCAGGTCCTGCATCGCGCCGATGTAGTCCACGTACTGGCGGGTGATCTCGGCGACCGGGATGTCGAGGATGTCCAGGTTCTGCCGGCGGATCAGGTACAGCAGCAGGTCCAGCGGGCCTTCGAAGGCGTCGAGGATGACCTCGAGCGCGTCCGGCGGGATGTACAGGTCCTGCGGGATCTGCAGCAGCGGCTGCCCATGGACCATCGCCAGCGGCATTTCCTGCTGCTGCGGGGCCGGAGGCGGCTGCGTTGTCGGGGTCGCGTCTTGCGCGGGTTCGGAACTCATCTGCTCGGAAGCCAGGCCCGGTAGGGGGCGCGCGGCGCTGCGCATGGAGGGCGCACGCCGCGCCTGCGATGGCGGCCGTCGCCGGAGGGCCGGGACGGGGCGCCGCTACAAGCACATCAATACAGGCCCGGCACCGCATGGGGCGGTGGCCGACAGCCGGGGAGGTCGTCTGCGCGTGGCGGGATGGGGCAGCGGTGCGGTTCGCCGGGAATGGCGGCACCCGAAGGATGGTCACATCCTGTGGGAGCCCGGGTGTCCCCTTGCCGGCGTGGCCGCTGCTTCCGGCCAACGTGTGAAAGCAAGGGTAAGCGCTGGCGGCCGGCGCTGTCCAGCGTGGCCGGGAGCGCGGTCAGGACGGGTTGGGCCGCGCCTGGCCGGGAGGGGGCGCGGCGCAGGGAGCCAGGAAGCCTGCGCCGGACGATCGGGCAGGGCCCGCGCGCGCGCCCCACTTGCAGATGACGACCCGGTCGCCGACCCTGTGAACGGCCCGCACGCGACGCGCCGGGGCGAGTCGCCATATTGCGGTGCAACATCGCATAGGCCGCTTATCCCACTGATTCCGGTACGGAATCGCCGATCACAATGGGCCTTTGCATTGCGCCTGAAAACGGTTACAGTGCGGCGGCCGGTCGCCTGATCCGACCGGGAGGGAGCGGGATGGGGCGCCAGGCGGTCACGATCCGCGATGTCGCGCGCGAGGCCAACGTCTCGGTGGCGACCGTGTCCCGGGCCTTGAACGGGCACAGCAACGTCGCCGAGCCGGTCCGCCAGCTGGTGCTCGAGGTCGCCCGGCGCATGCGCTACAGCCCGCACGCCGCCGCGCGCAGCCTGTCCAGCCGCAGCACCCAGACCATCGGCGTGGTCCTGCCGGACCTGCACGGCGAATTCTTCTCCGAACTGATCCGTGGCATCGACGCGCGCGCGCGCAGCGCCGGCCGCCACCTGCTGCTGTCCAGCTACCACGGCGACCCGGAAGAGCAGGCCGCCGCGCTGCGCGCCATGCGCGGGCGGGTGGACGGCCTGCTGGTGATGTCGCCGTATGCCTCGCGGCCGGGCTTCCTGACCGAGAACCTGCCGCAGCCGCTGCCGGTGGTGCTGATGAACACCCGCCAGGACGAGCCTTCCTGGCCTGCGTTCGAGATCGACAACCACGCCGGCGCGATGGCGATGACCACGTACCTGCTGTCGCTGGGCCACCGCCACATCGCCTTCATCGGCGGACCCGAACACAACCACGACGCCAGCGAGCGCCTGCGCGGTTTCCGCGACGCGATCGCCGCGCATCCGGGTGCGCGCGGCAGCGAATTCCCGGGCGACTTCGACGACGCCTCCGGGCACCGCGCCGGGCGCGCGATCGCCGCGGCGAAGGAGCGCCCCGACGCGGTGTTCGCGGCCAACGACATGATGGCGCTCGGCTGCCATTACGCATTCGCCCAGGCCGGCGTCGACGTGCCCGGCGAAATCGCACTGGCGGGCTTCGACGACATCCCGCTGGCGCGCTTCATTCACCCGTCATTGACGACGATGAGGGTGAGTATCGACGAACTCGGTGACAGCGCATTGAAGCGACTGCTCGCGCTGATCGAGGCGGGCGAACCGGCGGTGGCCGAGCGCCACGTGCTGGTGCCGGAACTGGTTGTGCGCCAGTCGAGCGGAACACCGGTGGCGGCCAAGGCCGGTCCCGGCAAGAAGAAGAAAACCTAGACGAAACACCCGCTGCATCACTCCTGGGAGGGAAATCGATGAACGGCACACGCAACAGAACACCTGCACGCAGGATCCTGGCCGCGGCCCTGGCAAGCTGCCTGGCGCTGGGCGCGGCACCGGCGATGGCGCAGAGCACCGGCGCCACCATCCGCGGCCAGGTGATGGCCGATTCGGCGCCGGCGGCCGACGCGCAGATCGTCGTGGTCAACACCACCACCGGGCTGCGCCGCACGGTGCAGGCCGGCGCGGACGGCAAGTACTCGGTCGCCGGCCTGCCGCCGGGCACCTACCGGATCGAAGTCCAGGCGGGCGGCCAGAGCAGCGTGCGCGAGCTGACCGTGCAGGTCGGCCAGACCGCGACCGTGGATCTGGGCGTGGGCGGCGTGGCCGAGACCGCGACCGCCGGCGCGGCGACCACCCTGGATACGGTGCAGGTGGTGGCCACCGCGGTGGAGACGCGCACCTCGGAAGTGGCGACCTACATCAGCAACAAGCAGATCGAGGCGCTGCCGCAGAACAGCCGCAACTTCCTCGCCTTCGCCGACACGGTGCCGGGCGTGCAGTTCATCACCGACGCCAGCGGCAACACCCGGCTGCGCTCGGGCGCGCAGAACGCCAACGCGGTCAACGTCTTCATCGACGGCGTGGGCCAGAAGAACTACGTCACCACCGGTGGCGTCAGCGGCCAGGACACCAGCCGCGGCAATCCGTTCCCGCAGTCGGCGATCGGCGAGTACAAGGTCATCACCCAGAACTACAAGGCCGAGTACGACCAGCTCAGCAGCGCCGCCGTGGTCGCCGCCACCCGCTCGGGCAGCAACGAGTTCGAAGGCAGCTTCTTCTGGGACTACACGATGACCGACTGGCGCTCGGCCACCGACTTCGAGCGCCGGCCCGGCGCGACCAAGGCCGAGAGCAAGCAGGAACAGTACGGCGTTTCCTTCGGCGGGCCGATCGTCAAGGACGTGGCCCACTTCTTCCTGGCCTATGAGGCCAAGGAGTTCAGCAGCCCGCGCACCTTCAGCCTGGGCCGGGGCTACACCGTCGACCAGCTGCCGCCGGAACTGCAGCGCCAGTACGGCGACGGCCCCTTTACCTCGCCGTTCAAGGAAGACCTGTACTTCGGCAAGATCGACTGGGCGATCGGCGAGAACCACTACTTCGAGCTGACTGCCAAGTATCGCGACGAGAGCGAGACCATCCAGGTGGAAGGGCAGCGCCTGCCGCCGGCGGCCACGCTCAACACCAACGACGAGACCCGCGTGGACCTGCGCTGGCAGTGGACCGCGGGCGACTGGCTCAACGATGCGCACATCACCTACGAGGACGCGTTCTGGAGCCCGCAGCCGGCGAACTTCATGCCCGGCTACTTCCTCAGCGACGGCAACTGGTGGGACACCATCGTCCGCAGCGGCGGCGGCGACAACTACCAGGACAAGGGCCAGGAGGGCTGGTCGTTCCAGGACGACCTGACTTTCACCGGCTGGGCCGACCACACGGTCAAGATGGGCCTGAAGTACAAGAAGGTCGACCTCGATACGCTCGAGCAGAACAAGTACAACCCGCAGTTCTACTACGACATCCACGAGAGCCTGGGCGTGCCGACCCACGTCGAGTTCGGCGCGCCGGTGGCCGGCTACGGCGACGGCACGGTGAGTTCGGGCAACAGCCAGTTCGGCATCTACATCCAGGACGACTGGCAGGTCAACGAACACCTGACCGTGAACATGGGCGTGCGCTGGGACGTGGAGACCACCCCCAGCTACGAGGACTTCGTGACCCCGGCCGACGTGGTCACCGCGCTGCAGAACTCCAACACCAACCTGCCCAACACGGGTGTGGACATCAACGACTACATCAGCACCGGCGGCAACCGCGATCCGGACCGCAACAACTGGGCGCCGCGCCTGGGCTTCTCCTACGACCTTGGCGCCGACCAGCGCCACGTGATCTTCGGCGGCGCCGGGCGTTCCTACGACCGCAACCTGTTCGACTACCTGCAGAACGAGGTGTCCAAGGGCAGCTGGGGGCAGTACGTCTACAACTTCAACACGCCGATGCATCCCTGCGCGGTGGGCGTGGACGCCACCTGCCGCGACTGGGATCCGCGCTACCTGGATCCGGAGTTCCTGCGCGCCTCGTCGGTCGCCGGCGGCGGGCGCGAGATCTTCCTGATGGACAACAACCTGGTGGTGCCTTACTCCGACCAGTTCGGGCTGGGCATGCGCAACGCCTTCGACGCCTGGGGCCACGGCTGGAACACCGAGGTGATGTATTCGTACGTGCGCAGCCACGACGGCATCGCCTTCCTGCTCGGCAACCGGCGCCCTGACGGGCTGTTCTTCCCGCCGACCCCGCCGGATGCGACCGATCCGCCGCCGTGGGGGCAGGGCTTCGCGCCGTTCTCCAACCTGATCCTGGGCCAGAACGCGCTGGAGACGCGCACCAGTTCGGTCTACGTGAAGCTGGAGAAGCCGTACACCCGGTCCTCCGGCTGGGGCGCGACCTTCGCCTACACCTGGACCGACTCGGAGCAGAACAGCCCGATCAACGGCTGGCCGGGCGCGTTCAACGCCGAGAACATCGAGGACTACGGCTGGTTCCCGGGCCTGGTGCCGGAGAACCGCGTCGTCGCCTCGGGTATCGTGGATGGCCCGTGGGGGCTGATGTTCTCGGGCAAGGGCGTGTGGTCGGATGCGACCCCGCGCTACTACCAGAACTGCAACATGTCGGCCTGGGCCTACTGCCACTTCGACAGCTACACGCCGTCGGACGACTTCAAGCAGGTCGACCTGGCGGTGGAGAAGGTGTTCGACACCGGCACCAACATCGCGCTGCGGATCCGGCTCGACGTGCTCAACGTGTTCGACTGGACCAACTACTCCGGGTACGAGGACTGGCGCGGTGGCGCCACCGAGCCGCAGAACCCGTTGTGGGGCACGCCGAACGCGATCGCGCTGCCCACGCGCACGTTCAAGCTCGGCATCGGCATCGACTGGTGAACGCGCGGCGGCCGCCCGGGACACCTCTCCCGCCCGGGACGGTCGCCGCGTATCTTCCCGCCCGTGCGCCGCCGGTCCGTCGCGCACGGGCGGGCCGGGAAGCGGCGGAGACGGCCCGTGGCACGGAATGGCAAGGGGAACTGGCGTGAGATGGCGGCAATTGCGGATCGGGGCGACGATGGCCATCGCGGCGTGGCTGCTGGCCGCGTGCGGTCGTGAACCGCCGCCGCCGCCGGCGCAGCCACCGCCGCCGAAACCCGACGTGGTGATGATCGAGCCGGTGCTGCCCGAGCGGCCGCCGCGGCCGGAGCTGCCGCCGCTGTTCCGCGACATCGAGAAGCGCACGTTCCAGTTCTTCTGGGACACCACCAACGAGCAGAACGGGCTGACCCCGGACCGCTACCCGTCGCGGCCGTTCGCCAGCATCGCCTCGATCGGCTACGCGCTCACCGCCTATCCGATCGGGATCGAGAACGGCTGGGTCAGCCGCACCCAGGCGGTGGACCGCACCCTGACCACGCTGCGCTTCCTGCGCGACATCCCGCAGGGGCCGCAGCGCACCGGCAAGGGCGCCTACCACGGCTTCTACTACCACTTCCTGGACATGCAGCAGGGACACCGCTACGACAGCTGGGTCGAGCTGTCCAGCGTGGACACCGCGCTGATGATGATGGGCGTGCTGTTCGCCCAGGCCTACTACGACGGCGAGGACCCGCGCGAGGCCGAGATCCGCCGCATCGCCGACCAGCTCTACCGCAAGGTCGACTGGTCCTGGCTGCAGCAGCGCGAGCCGCTGGTGTCGATGGGCTGGTTCCCGGAGAGCGGGTTCATCGTCCACGACTGGATGGGCTACAACGAGGCCATGCTGCTGTACATCCTGGCGCTGGGTTCGCCGACCCACCCGGTCAGCCCCGACGCGTGGACGGTGTGGACGCGCACCTACGACAACGACTGGGGCGTGTACTACGGCCAGGAGTACCTGTCGTTCGGGCCGATGTTCGGCCACCAGTACAGCCATGTCTGGATCGACTTCCGCGACATCCAGGACCAGTACATGCGCGCGCGCGGCATCGACTATTTCCTCAACAGCCGCCGCGCCGCGCTGGCCCACCGCGAGTACGCCATCGCCAACCCGATGAAGTGGCGCGACTATGGCGAGAACGTGTGGGGCCTGACCGCCGGCGACGGCCCGCAGAACACCCGCCAGATCTACCGCGGCGAGGAACGCGAGTTCAGGCACTACTCCTCGCGCGGCGCCGGCCTGCGCGAGAACTTCGACGACGGCACCATCGCCCCGACCGCGGCGATCTCCTCGATCGTGTTCGCCCCGGAAGTGGTGATCCCGGCCACCGAGGAGATCCACCGCCGCTACGGCGACTACCTGTATTCCAGCTATGGCTTCCTGGATTCGTTCAACCCGAGCTTCGATTTCGAGATCCCGCTCAAGACCGGGCGGCTGGTGCCGGGCAAGGGCTGGGTGGCCAGCGCCTACATCGGCATCGACCAGGGGCCGATCCTGGCGATGATCGCCAACTACCGCAACGAATTCGTCTGGACGGTGATGAAGAAGAGCCCGTACATCCGCAAGGGCCTGGAACAGGCCGGCTTCCGCGGCGGCTGGCTCAGCCCGGACGGGGCGGCCGGGGCCGATGCGCAGGCCGACGCACAGGCCGATCCGGAAGCGGCGGGCGCGCGCGCGCTGGGCATGGGCGAATCGCGTGCAGCGGCCGGCGCGGCGCAGCAGCGGCGGGAACGGCCCGCCGGCAACCGCGCGCAGCCACCGCGGCCGTGAGCGAAGCGCGCGATCGCGGCAAGGGCGCGCGCGTGCGCGCGGCGGCGGGCGTGGCCGCCTGCGGGCTGCTGGTCCTGGGCTGCCTGGCCGTCGCCGGGTGCCGCCGCGAGGGGCCCGAGCCGCTGCGCTTCTGGGCGATGGGCCGCGAGGCCGAAGTGGTGGCCGAACTGGTCCCGGAGTTCGAGCGCGAGACCGGGATCAAGGTCGACATCCAGCAGATCCCGTGGACCGCGGCGCACGAGAAACTGCTCACCGCGTTCGCCGCGGACGGCCTGCCGGACGTGTGCCAGCTCGGCAACACCTGGCTGCCGGAGTTCGCCGCGCTGGGCGTGCTGGAGCCGCTGCAGCCGTTCGTCGATGCCTCCACGGTGATCGCTCCGGACGATTATTTCCCCGGCATCTGGGACACGGCGAAGATCGACGGCGAGCTGCTGGGCATCCCCTGGTACGTGGATACGCGGCTGCTGTTCTACCGCAAGGACATCCTGCGCGAGGCGGGGGTGGCGCAGCCGCCGCGGACCTGGGCCGAGTGGGAAGCGGCGATGGCCGCGGTCAAGCGCCACGTCGGCCCGGAGCGCTACGCGATCCTGATGCCGCTCAACGAATTCGAGCAGCAGCTGTCGCTGGCGCTGCAGCAGGACGATCCGCTGCTGCGCGACCACGACAACCGCGGCAACTTCCAGAGCCCGGGTTTCCGCCGCGTGCTGGCGTTCTACGCCAACATGTTCGAGCAGGGGTGGGCGCCGAAGATGTCCGAGACGCAGATCTCCAACGTCTGGGACGAGTTCTTCAACGGCTTCTACGCCTTCTACCTGTCCGGGCCGTGGAACATCCGAGAGTTCCGCAAGCGCCAGCCGGCGGCGCTGGAAGGGCAGTGGGGGACGATGCCGCTGCCGGGGCCCGACGGCCCGGGCGCGGGCATCGCCGGCGGCACCAGCCTGGTGATCTTCCGCGGTTCGCCGCGCCAGCAGCAGGCGTGGAAGCTGATCGAATTCCTGTCGCGGCCGGAGATCCAGCAGCGCTTCCACGCCATGATCGGCGACCTGCCGCCGCGGCGCAGCACCTGGGAACATCCGTCGCTGGCCGGCGACGAACTGTCGCGCGCGTTCCGCGAACAGCTGGAGCGGGCCAAGTCCCCGCCCAAGGTGCTGGAGTGGGAGCGGATCGTGCAGGAGATGCGCATCGCCACCGAGCGCGTGGTCCGCGGCGGCCAGGACCCGGACCAGGCGCTGCGCGAGCTGGACCAGCGGGTGGACGAGATACTGGCCAAGCGGCGGTGGATGTACGAGCGTGACCAGGCCGCGGGCGTGGACGGTGGCGCGGGTGCGAAGGCTGGCGAAGGCGAAGCCCCGCGAGAGCCGACCACGACTGCGGAGGTGCCGCGATGAGCCGCTCGCTCGCCGGCTGGGTGTTCGCCGCGCCCGCGCTGCTGGTGATCGGCGTGTTCTTCGGCCTGCCGGTGCTGGCCGCGCTGGCGCTGAGCCTGACCGATTTCGACCTGTACGCGTTGGCCGACCCTGGCAACCTGCGCTTCATCGGCCTGGACAACTACCTGGACCTGCTGCGCACGCCGATGTTCTGGAAGGCGCTGTGGAACACCACCTACTTCGTGGTGGTGGGCGTGCCGCTGTCGATCGCGGTGTCGCTGGGTGCGGCGCTGCTGCTCAACGCGCCGGTGGCGCGGTTCAAGGCGCTGTACCGCACCGCGCTGTTCGCGCCGGTGGTGACCACCCTGGTGGCGGTGGCGGTGATCTGGCGCTACCTGTTCCACACCAGCTATGGCCTGGTGAACTGGGCGCTGGGGCACGTGGGGATCTCGCCGGTGGACTGGCTGGGCGATCCGCGCTGGGCGATGCCGACCATCATCCTGTTCGCGGTGTGGAAGAACTTCGGCTACAACATGGTGATCTTCCTGGCCGGCCTGCAGGCGATCCCGCAGGACCTGTACGAGGCCGCGCGCATCGACGGCGCCTCGCGCTGGCGGCAGCTGCTGCACATCACCCTGCCGCAGCTGGGCCCGGTGCTGCTGGTGGTCGGCGTGATCACCGTGTCCGGCTACTTCCAGCTGTTCGCCGAGCCCTACGTGATGACCCGCGGCGACCCGCTGCAGAGCACGGTCAGCGTGCTGTACTTCATGTTCGAGGAAGGCTTCAAGTGGTGGAACCTGGGTCGCGCCTCGGCGGTGGCGTTCCTGCTGTTCCTGATCATCCTCGCGGTGACCACGCTGATGCTGCGGCTGGGCCGGCGCAAGGAGCTGGTATGAGGCGCGTGGGCGCGGAGGACGTGCGATGAGCCGCGAGGTCGGGCAGTCGCGCACGCATGCGCTGCTGGTCAACGGCGCGCTGCTGCTGCTGGCGGCGGTAAGCCTGGCGCCGCTGCTGTGGATGGTGTCGGTGTCGTTCATGCCGGCCGGCGAAGCCAGCCGCTTCCCGCCGCCGCTGCTGCCCTCGGCGCCGACCTTCGCCAACTACCACGAGATGTTCGCGCGCACCGGCATGGCGCGCAATTTCGCCAACAGCGTGCTGGTCTCGGTGGCGATCACCCTGGGTTCGCTGCTGTTCAACACCCTGGCCGGCTACGCCTTCGCCAAGCTGCGCTTCGCCGGGCGCGAGCGGGTGTTCCAGGGGCTGCTGGCGGCGCTGGTGGTTCCTGCGCAGGTGGCGATGCTGCCGCTGTTCCTGCTGATGAAGCAGTTCGGGCTGGTGAACACCTATGCGGGCGTGGTGGTGCCGGCGCTGGCGGGTGTGTTCGGGATCTTCCTGGTGCGGCAGTACGCGCGCTCGATCCCGGACGAGCTGCTGGAGGCGGCTCGGATCGACGGGGCGGGGGAGTGGCGGATCTTCTTCCGGATCGTGCTGCCGATGCTCAAGCCGGTGCTGGTGACGCTGGCGATCTTCACCTTCATGGCGGCGTGGAACGATTTCATGTGGCCGCTGATCGTGCTCACCAACCAGGAGCACTACACGCTGCCGGTGGCGCTGGCGTCGCTTTCACGCGAGCACATCATGGACGTGGAGATGATGATGGCGGGGGCGGTGGTGACTGTGCTGCCGGTGCTGCTGCTGTTCCTGCTGCTGCAACGCTACTACCTGCAGGGGTTGTTGCTGGGTAGTGTCAAAGGGTGAGGTGGGTTTGATGGTTTTTCTGTTGCGGGTTTTCGGGCTGGTTGGTGGGGCGTCGGCTTGCGTGCTTCGTCGCGGGGCTGGCGCGATGCCCCGGGCCGGGACCCGCCGTGAATCCATCCATGGAGGCTCTTGGGCGCCATCCATGGCGCCCAAGGTCCCGGCCCGGGGCATCGCACCAGCCCTCCAGGTGTTCTCGTGGACGGATGGAAGAAGCCTGGAAGCCGGAACCACGCAGGAATCCACGGCCGTTTCCGGACCTTCCGCTCTTGCTGCTCCGGTCAGGTCGCCACTGGATTCCGGAGGCGAGGCATGGCAGCCCCTGGCGCAACCTTCGGCGCCATGGATGGCGCCGAAGAGCCTACATGGACGTACTTGCGGCGGGTTTCGCCAAGGGCCGCCATGCCTCGCCCTTCGCGCCGCCCAGGGCTTCGCCTTCGCTCTGGCTTTCGCAATCGCTCCCGTAGTCGCCATTGCTGCCGAAGGGGCGCAGCCACAGCCACGGGTGCTGGATGACTTCGAAGACGCCACGCCCTGGCGCGTGGTTACCTCCAACCAGGTCAGCGGCAGCCTCCGCCAGGTGGAAGGAGTGGAGGGCAGGGCGCTGTGCCTGGACTACGATTTCAATGGCGTGTCCGGGTACGTCGGGATCCAGCGCGACCTGGCGCTGGAGTTCCCGGAGAACTACCGCTTCGGCTTCCAGCTGCGTGGCGACTCGCCGGCCAACGACCTGCAGTTCAAGCTGGTGGACGCCAGCGGCGACAACGTGTGGTGGGTGAACCGGCCGAAGTTCGACTTCCCGCGCGAATGGACCGAAATACGCTACCGGCAGCGTCACATTTCGAAAGCCTGGGGCCCTGATCCGGACAAGACCCTGCGCCGCAGCGCGAAGATCGAGTTCACCATCTACAACAATGCCGGTGGCGCCGGGTCGGTGTGCTTCGACCAGCTCACCTTTGAAACGCTGCCAGCGGATCCGGCGACGCCGCCGCAGGCGGTGGCGGTCGAAGCCAGCGCCTCGCAGGCGACCGCGGGGCTGGCCATCGACGGCGACCTTGCCACGGCCTGGCGAGCGTCGGGGCGGCAACGCTTCGTGCTGGACATGGGCCAGGTGCGCGAGTTCGGCGGCCTGCGCCTGCACTGGGCCACGCCGGCGCAGCGGCCGCAGCGGTACTCGATCGAACTCGACGACGCCCGCGACGGCGGCTGGCGCCAGGTGCGCACGGTCGAGCAGGGGCGCGGCGACACCGACTGGATCGCACTGCCCGAAGCCGAGGCGCGTCGCATCGCGCTGGTGCTGGACGGCGGCGACCATGCGCTGGCCGAAGCGCAGGTGCAGCCGCTGGCGTTCTCCGCGCACCCGAACGACTTCATCAAGGCGGTCGCCGCCGACCTGCCGCGTGGCTGGCTGCCGCGCGGGTTCAGCGGGGAGCAGCCGTACTGGACCATCGTCGGCATCGACGGCGGGGTGGAGCAGGGGCTGATCGGCGAGGACGGTGCGGTCGAAGTCGCGCGCGGTGGCTTCAGCATCGAGCCGTTCCTGCTCGATGCCGGCAAGCTGCTCAGCTGGGCCGACGTGCGCACCGGGCAGGGGCTGCGGCCGGGCGGGATCCCGATGCCGAACGTGACCTGGACGCAGGCCGGTGCCGCGGACGGCACGCCGCCGCTGCTGGACGTGCTCGCCTTCGCCCAGGGCACGCCGCAGGACTCGCAGCTGGTGATGCGCTACCGGCTGTCCAATCCGCATCCGCAGGCGCGCGACTACACCCTGGCGCTGGCGGTGCGGCCGCTGCAGGTCAATCCGCCCAGCCAGTTCCTCAACACCATCGGCGGCGTCAGCAGGATCGCAAAGCTCGCCTTCGACGGTGGCACGGTCGAGGTGGATGGCCGGCCGCGCGTGTTCGCCGACCGCGCGCCCGACGCGGCGTTCGCCACGCCGTTCGACGCCGGGCTGGAGGTGGCGCGCCTGGCCGCCGGCGATGTGCCGGCGACGACGGCGGTCGAGGATCCGAACGGCCTGGCCTCGGGCATGCTGCTGTACCGCTGGCGTCTGGCGCCGGGTGAAACAAGTGAGGTCGCGCTGGTCGCGCCCTTGAGCGGGCCGGTGCGGATGCCGCAGGACTTCGATGCGCAGGCGGCGACGCGGCGGGTCGAAGCGCAGTGGCAGGACCTGCTCGGCCAGGTACGGTTGCGCCTGCCTCCCCAGGGGCAGGCGTTCGCCGATACCGTGCATACCGCGCTGGCGCACATGCTGGTCTCGCGCGTGGGCGCGCGGCTGCAGCCGGGGACGCGTTCGTACTCGCGCAGCTGGATCCGCGACGGGGCGATGATCTCCGAGGGCCTGCTGCGGCTGGGCCGGCCGGAGGTGGTGCGCCAGTACCTGGAGTGGTACGCGCCGTACCAGTTCGACAACGGCAAGGTGCCGTGCTGCGTCGACGACCGCGGCAGCGACCCGGTGCCGGAGAACGACAGCCACGGCGAGCTGGTCTTCAACATCGCCGAGTACTGGCGTTACAGCGGCGACCGCGCCTTCCTGGAGAAGATGTGGCCGCATGTCGAAGGCGCCTTCGGCTACATGGAGCAGTTGCGCGCCAGCGAGCGCACCGCGGCGAACCGGAAACTGGACCCGGCGTTTTACGGGATGATGCCGGCCTCGATCAGCCACGAGGGCTATTCGGCCAAGCCGATGCACTCGTACTGGGACAACTTCTGGGCGCTGCGCGGCTACAAGGATGCGGTGGAGATCGCGCGGGCGCTGGGCCGCGACGCCGACGCGGCGCGGATGGCGAAGGCGCGCGACGAGTTCCGCGCCGACCTGGCGGCCTCGCTGCGTGCGGCCACCCGTCGCCATGGCATCGACTACCTGCCCGGCGCGGCCGAGCTCGGCGACTTCGACCCGACCTCGACCACGATCGCGCTGGCCCCCGGCGGCGAGCAGGACTGGCTGCCGCGCGACCTGCTGGAGAACACCTTCGAGCGCTACTGGCGCGAATTCGTGCAGCGCCGCGACGGCCAGCGCGAGTGGAAGGACTACACCCCGTACGAATGGCGCAATGTCGCCGCGTTCGTGCGCCTGGGCTGGCGCGAGCGGGCTTGGGAGGTGGTGGAGTATTTCTTCGACGACCGCGCGCCGCGCGACTGGAACCAGTGGGCCGAAGTGGTCTCGCGCACGCCGCGCACGCCGTTCTTCGTCGGCGACCTGCCGCACGCCTGGGTGGCCTCGGACTTCCTGCGTTCGGCGCTGGACATGTTCGCCTACACCCGCGAGCGCGACGACAGCCTGGTGCTGGCCGCGGGCGTGCCGGTGGCGTGGCTGGAAGGCGAGGGCATTGCGGTCGAGGGCCTGTACACGCCGCATGGGCGGCTGGGCTACTCGCTGCGCAGGAGCGATGGCGAGTTGCGGCTGGATGTAGCCGCCGACGCCGGCCTGCCGCCGGGCGGCCTGGTGCTGCCATGGCCGTTCGCCGGCGAGCCCGGCGCGACCACGATAGATGGCGAGCCGGCGCAGTGGGAGAGCGGCGAGCTGCGCATCACCCGCCCCGGCGCGCAGGTGCGCATCGTCGCGCGCTGAAGCGATGCCGCGCACCAGCGTGCCGCTCTGGACCGTCCCGCTGGCGATCGCGCTGGCGATGCTGGTCGCGGGCCACCTGGCCTGGTGGCTGTCCACCTGGGCCGGGCTCATTCCCGCCTGCAATCCCTATTGGGACGGCTGCACCTCGATCAGCCGCGCCGCCCGCCACGGCCTGGGCAACCATGTGTTCCGGCTGCTGATGCTGCCGTGCGCGCTGCTGCTGGCGATCCACTGGTGGCTGGCGCGGCGGTGGCTGCGCGATCCGGAGCGGGTGCGCGACGCCGCCGGCGCCTGGCTGCTGGCGCTGGGCCTGGTCGCCGCGCATGCGCTCGCCATCTACGTCGCTGTCCTCGGCACCGAGGGCAAGGCCTACGAGTTCATGCGCCGCTACGGCATCACTCTGTACTTCGGCTGCGGTTACCTGGCCCAGCTGCTGTTCCTGCGGCTGGCGCGCCGGCGCGGAAGGCTGGGTCCACGCATGCGTGTGGCCATGACCGCACTGTGCCTGGCGATGCTCGCGCTGGGGGTGACGAAACTGGCCGGTGATGCGCTGATCGCCGACCCGCAGCGGCTGGACCGCTTGGCCGACGCGCTGGAATGGCAGCTGGGCGGGCTGCTGGCCGGCTGGTACCTGCTGCAGGCATGGCATTGGCGCGACGCGCGCATGTCGCTTTCCTTCGGCGTGACCGACCGCCGTCCGTAGGGCGGGGCAAGTCCCGCTCTACGAGGCCAGGTGCGATCCGGGGTCGATGCCCGGGATGATGCCGAACATGCCCCGTGGTCGTGGAGCGACGCTCAGCGTGCGCGCACGCCGGCGACGATCGCGGCCGCCTTGGCCGCGCTGGCCTCGACCTTGTCCCACTCGCCGGCCTTGAGCCAGCCCTTGGGCACCATCCACGAGCCGCCGATGCAGACCACGTTGGGCTGCGACAGGAACTCGGCCGCGGTCTCCTCGGTGATGCCACCGGTCGGGCAGATCTTCAGCTCGGCCAGCGGGCCGGCCAGGCCCTTGAGCATGGCCAGGCCGCCGACCGCGGTGGCCGGGAACAGCTTGCACACGCGGAAGCCGCGCGCCATCAGCGACAGGAATTCGGTCGGCGTGGCGCCACCGGGGACCACCGGGATCGGCGCCTGGGCCAGCGCGTCGGCCAGTTCCGGCGGCGTGCCCGGGGTGACCAGGAAGTCGGCGCCCAGCTCGATGCACTTCTGCATCTGCTCGATGCTGAGCACGGTGCCCATGCCCACGGCAATGTCGGGCAGTTCCTTCTTCAGCGCCACCAGTGCGTCGAGCGCGGCTGGCGTGCGCAGGGTCAGCTCGATCGCGGTCAGGCCGCCCTTGAGCAGCGCGGCCGACAACCTGCGTGCTTCGTCGACGCTGTCGGCGGTGACCACCGGCAGGATGCCGGAGGTGCGCAGCAGTTGTTCGGCCTGGGCCTGGGTGGTGGCGATGCTCATGCGTAGGGGCCTCAGGCGTCCTTGGATTCGTGGGGGGCCAGCGCGGCGTCGGCGTCGCAACCGAGTTCGTATTCGGCGTCGTAGTCCCAGGCGCCACCGTCGTGCGCGGGCGGGCCGCAGGAGATCGACAGCGCACCCTGGTCGGCCGGGCCCACCAGGGCGCGGCTGTTCGCGAACAGGTTGCGACCCATGTCGTGTGCGGCGGGGCTGGTGTTGGCCGCCACCGTGCGCGCGTCGAATTCGGCCGCATCCACCAGTACCTCCAGGGTGCCGGCCTCGCTGTCCAACCGCACCAGGTCGCCGTCGCGGACCTTGCCGATCGCACCACCGCGCGCCGCTTCCGGGGTGACGTGGATCGCCG
Organism: Pseudoxanthomonas koreensis; assembly: GCF_010093225.1. GTDB lineage: Bacteria > Pseudomonadota > Gammaproteobacteria > Xanthomonadales > Xanthomonadaceae > Pseudoxanthomonas > Pseudoxanthomonas koreensis. Next base: position 62,214 of record NZ_PDWM01000011.1, read on the forward strand.
CCGGGATCTTGCCGGAGGCGCCGGACAGGCGGCCGTCGGTGACCAGCGCCACCTTGCGGCCCTGGTTCTGCAGCATGCCCAGCAGCGGGGCGAGCGAGTGCAGTTCCGGCATGCCGTTGGCGCGCGGGCCCTGGTACGTCACCACCGCGACGAAATCGTGCGGCAGCACGCCGGCGGCGTGCAGTTTGTTGAGTTTCTGCGGCGCGTCCACCACCACCGCCTGCGCTTCGACAAAGCGGTGTTCGGGCTTGACCGCCGACAGCTTGATCAGGCCGCGGCCGATGTTCCCGCGCAGCAGGCGCAGGCCGCCCTGGGCCTCGAACGGCGCGGCCACGGTGCGCACCACCGATTCGTCGGCAGACACCGCCGCCGCCGGCGCGGAGGACAGCACGCCGCCGTCCAGCCGCGGTTCGCGGGCGAACGCGCGCATGCCTTCCGGCACCACCGTCTGCAGGTCGTGCATCAGCCCGGCGTCGAGCAGTTCGCGGAACACGAACGGCACGCCACCGGCGGCCTGGAAGCGGTTCACGTCGGCCTCGCCGTTCGGGTACACGCGCGCCAGCAGCGGCACGGTCTGCGAGATCTGGTCCATGTCGTCCCAGGTCAGGACCACGCCGGCCGCGCGCGCCACCGCGATCCAGTGGATGGTGTGGTTGGTCGAGCCGCCGGTGGCCATCAGCGCCACCACCGCGTTGACGATCGCGCGTTCGTCGATCAGCCGGCCCAGCGGGCGGTAGTCGTCGCCCAGTGCGCTCATCGCCAGCACCCGGCGCACGGCTTCGTCGTCGAGCGCCGCGCGCAGCGGCGTGCCGGGGTTGATGAACGAGCTGCCCGGCAGTTGCACGCCCATCGCCTCCAGCAGCACCTGGTTGGAGTTGGCGGTGCCGTAGAAGGTGCAGGTGCCCGGCGCGTGGTAGGACTGCGCCTCCACTTCCAGCAGTTCCTCGCGGCTGGCCTCGCCGGCGGCGTAGCGCTCGCGGACCTCGGCCTTCTTCTTGTTGGGGATGCCCGCCGGCATCGGCCCGGCCGGCACGAACAGCGCCGGCAGGTGGCCGAACGCCAGCGCCCCGATCAGCAGGCCCGGCACGATCTTGTCGCAGATGCCGAGGAACAGCGCCGCGTCGAAGGCGTCGTGGCTCAGTCCCACCGCGGTGGCCTGGGCGATCACGTCGCGCGAGAACAGCGACAGCTCCATGCCGCCGCGGCCCTGGGTGACGCCGTCGCACATCGCCGGCACGCCGCCGGCGACCTGCGCGGTGGCGCCGAGCTGGCGGGCGAGGGCGCGGATCCGCTCCGGGTAGTGCTCGTACGGCTGGTGCGCCGAGAGCATGTCGTTGTAGGCGGTGATGATGCCCAGGTTGGGCGTGGCCGCGCCGCGCAGGCGCCCCTTGTCGGTGTCGCCGCAGGCGGCGAACACATGGGCCAGGTTGGCGCAGCTCAGCGGGGTGCGGTTGGGGCCGTTGCGCACGGCCTGGTCGATCCCGGCCAGGTAGGCGGCGCGCGAGGGCGCGCTGCGCTGGCGGATGCGTTCGGTGACGGCTTCGATCTTCGGATGCAGGCTCATTTCATTCACACCAGTGCACGCGCAACGGTTCGATGCCGATGTCCAGCGCGGCGCGGATCGGCAGTTCGCGCACGTCGTCGCCCGCCAGGGCGCGCGCGAAAACCTCGCGCTTGGCTTGGCCGCGCAGCAGCAGCAGGCGGTGGCGGGTGCGCGACAGGCCGGCGGGGGTCAGGGTGATGCGCAGCGGCCAGTCGCCGGCCACCGGGCAACCGCTGGCGTCCAGCGCCGCATATGGCAGTTCGCTGGCCAGGGCGCGATCCAGGTCGACCGAGCCGGGGAACAGCGAGGCGGTGTGGCCGTCGTTGCCCATGCCCAGCACGGCGACGCAGGCGTCCGGCGCGTGCTGGGCCTCCAGGTTGGCCGCGTGCACCGATTCGGCCAGGTTCAGGCCCTCGCGCACCAGTGGTTCGAAGTGGCCGACCTCGGCGCGGTCGAGCAGGCTTTCGCGCACCAGCCGGGTGTTGCTGGCGCTGTCCTGCGGCGACAGCCAGCGTTCGTCGACCAGGCCGATGGTGATCCTGTGCCAGTCCAGCGGCGCGACCGCCAGCTGCGCGTACACCGGCGCCGGGGTGGTGCCGCCGGACACCAGCATGCGCGCCTGGCCACGGATCGCGAGCTCGACGGCGAGGATCCGCTCCAGGTCGGCCGCCGCCGCGTGCAGCCAGGATTCCGGGTCGCCGTGCTCGTGCCATTCCACGCGCGGGTTCGATTTCATGAAGCCTCCCGTCGCAGCAGGTCCACCGCATAGGCGGCGGCGCCGAGCAGGCCGGCGCGCGGATGCATCACCGCCAGCGACGGCACCCGGGCCATGTTCGGCGAGAACCGGCCCTTGTATTCGAAGCGCTGGCGGAAGCCGGAATGGCGCAGCGAATCGAGCATCTTCGGCACCACGCCGCCGGTGAGGAACACGCCGTCCCAGGCGCCCAGGGTCAGCACCAGGTCGCCGGCGATGGCGCCGAACACGGCGCAGAACACGTCCACCGCGCGCATGCCCAGGGGGTCGCCGGCGGCGGCGCGGGCGGTGATGTCCTTCGGTTCCAGCAGGCCCGGGTCGACCCCGGCGATCTCGCACAGGGCACGATGGATGTTGACCAGGCCCGGGCCGCAGATCAGCCGCTCGTTCGACACCCGGCCGAACTGCGCCGAGAGGATCTCCAGGATCCGGATCTCCTCGGGCGTGCCCGGCGCGAAGCTGACGTGGCCGCCCTCGGTCTCCAGCGGATAGCAGCGGCCATCGCGCACCACCAGCCCACCGACGCCCAGGCCGGTGCCGGGGCCGAGCACGGCATAGGTGCGCGGTTCGTGAAGCGGCGCCGGGGTCCAGCCGGCGCCGCCGATCTGGACCACGTCTTCGGGCCGGTACAGGCTGATCGCCATCGCCTGCGCGGCGAAATCGTTGAGCAGGTGCACCTGGTCGAAGCCGAGCATGTCGCGGGTGCGGCTGCGCGAGATCACCCAGGGATGGTTGGTGATCCGCGCCTCGTCGCCGTCCACGCGCCCGGCCACGGCGAACACGCCGCGCCGCGCCTGTGCGCCGGCCTGGTCCAGGTAATGGCGTGCGGTGTCGGCCAGCGAAGGGAACTCGGCCACCGCGAACTCGCGCACGCTGTCGTCGAGCAGCGGCGACTGCGCCTGCGGGTCGGCCAGGGCGAAGCGGGCATTGGTCCCGCCGATGTCGGCGATCAGGATCGCGCCAGCCATGCTCAGCCTCCGCGCGGCGGCCGGCCGACCGCGTCGAACTGCGCCGGAAGGTAGGCGTTCGCCTCGCGCGGGCCCCAGGTGCCGGCCGGGTAGTACGCCAGCGGCACGTCGCCCTGCTTCCAGCCGCCGACCACGCTGTCGATCCAGGCCCAGGCCGCCTCGACCTCGTCGTTGCGCACGAACAGGGCGTGGCTGCCGTGCAGCGCGTCCAGGAACAGGCGTTCGTAGGCGATGCGGCGGTTCTGCCCGGTTTCCGAGGACAGTTCCAGCTCCAGCGGCTGCAGTTCCAGCGTGCCCCATTCCGGGCCGGCCAGGCTGCTCATCAGGCCCAGCTCGATGTCCTCCTGCGGCTGCAGGCGGAAGGTGAGGCGGTTGGGCGCGGCGTGGGCGCCGTCGGGGCGTTCGAACAGCCAGTGGGTGACCGGCTTGAGCGTCACCGTGACCACGGTGGAGCGCTCGGCCATGCGCTTGCCGGTGACCAGGTGGAACGGGACCCCGGCCCAGCGCCAGTTGTCGATGTGCGCGGTGACCCCGACGAAGGTTTCGACATCGCTGTCATCCGGGGGCGCGTAGGCCTGCACCGGCTGGCCATCGATGTGCCCCGCGATGTAGCGGCCACGCACGCTGTGGCGCTCGGCCTCGGCGGCGGTGAACGGGCGCAGCGCGCGCAGCACCTTGACCTTCTCGTCGCGGATCCGGTCGGCGGCCAGCGACGCCGGCGGCTCCATCGCCACCAGGCACAGCAACTGCAGGATGTGGCTCTGGACCATGTCGCGCAGCGCGCCGGAGCGGGCGTAGTAGGAGTTGCGCCCGTCCACGCCCTCGGTCTCGGAGACCAGGATGTTGACCGAGTCGATGTAGTTGCGGTTCCACACCGCCTCCAGCAGGGTGTTGCCGAAGCGCAGCGCCATCAGGTTCTGCACCGCCGCCTTGCCCAGGTAGTGGTCGATGCGGAAGATCCGGTCCTCGTCGATCAGCTGGCCGATGGTGGCGTTGATCTCGCGCGCCGACGCCAGGTCCGCACCGATGGGCTTTTCCAGCATCAGCCGGTTGGGGGCCTTGAACGCACCGCCCAGGGCCAGGCCCTCGCAGGTGCTGATGTACAGGCCCGGCGGGATCGACAGGTAGCTCACGCAGGGGCGGTCGACCAGGTCGGCTACCGCCTCGGCCACCGAGGCCGGGGTGCGCATGTCCACGGCGCGGTAGTCGACCCGGGCCAGGAATTCCTCGACCTGGCCGGCGGCGGGCGTGTAATGGCTCAGGTTGGCGAAGCGCTCGCGCAGGAGCGCGCGGAACGCATCGGTGTCGTGCGGCGACAGCGCCAGGCCGCGTACGCGGAACTCCGCCGGCAGCAGCCCGTCGCCCTGCAGGCGCAGCAGCGAGGGGAACAGGTAGCGCTGGGCGAGGTCGCCGGTGGCGCCGAACAGCAACAGGGTGTCATGCATCCGGTGGGCTTCCGTGGCGTTCGACATCGGTCCGTAGTTTTCCCTGGGGTCCAAGAGCGCCCGTGACGGACGCGCGGGAGGCGGTGGAGACGGGCGGCGACCGTGCGGTCGCGTGCAAACCCGTGCAAATCATTGGAAATATCGCCGTCCGGCGCGCATCTTGTCCAGTCTCCGGAAACGTCACCCTGGAAACCGTTCGGGGTAAAGGGGACGGAGGGAATTAAGCATGCTTAATTCCCTCCGTCCCCTTTACCCTTTACCACGGCGAACCTGCAGCGTGACATGATCCGTGGCATCGAGGTCGGCCGCGGCGCACTGCGCACGGCGGCTGCATACGTATTCCATGGAGGACCGATGGCGGGCTTGCAGCTGGACCGGGTGCGCAAGGTCTACGGCAACGGCCAGGTGGCCGTGCACGGTGCCACTTTCGACATCGCCGATGGCGAGCTGATGGTGCTGGTCGGGCCGTCGGGCTGCGGCAAGTCGACCTTGCTGCGGATGATCGCCGGGCTGGAGGAGATCAGCGACGGCACCCTGCGGATCGGCGGGCGGATCGTCAACGACGTCGCGCCGAAGGACCGCGACATCGCCATGGTCTTCCAGAGCTACGCCCTGTACCCGCACATGACCGTGGCCGAGAACCTGGCGTTCGGCCTGAAGCTGCGCGGCATGCCGCGCGCCGAGGTGCAGCGGCGGGTGGCCGATGCGGCCGCGATGCTGGGCCTGGGCGACATGCTCGGCAAGCGCCCGCGCGAGATGTCCGGCGGCCAGCGCCAGCGCGTGGCGCGGGGGCGGGCGCTGGGGCGCGAGCCGGCGGTGTTCCTGCTCGCCGAGCCGCTGTCCAACCTCGACGCCAAGCTGCGCCATTCCACCCGCACCGAGATCGCGCGGCTGCACCAGCGGCTGGGCGCGACCATGGTCTACGTCACCCACGACCAGGTCGAGGCGATGACCCTGGGGCAGCGGATCGTGGTGCTCGACGCCGGCCGCATCCAGCAGATCGACACGCCGATGGCGCTGTACGAGCGGCCGGCGAACCTGTTCGTGGCCGGATTCCTAGGTTCGCCGGCGATGAACGTACTCGAAGGCGAGTTGCGCGCCGCCGATGGCCTGCGCCTGGTGCTGGATGGGCAGGGCGAGGGGCCGCTGCCCGGGGCCGACGTGCCCGGATCGTGGCTGGGCCGGCGGGTGGCGCTGGGCGGGCGCCCCGAGCACCTGCTGCCGGCGGGCGAGGGCCGGCAGGCGCGGGTGGACGGGGTCGAGCCGGTGGGCAGCGAGGCCTTCCTGCACCTGGATTTCGGCGGCCGCGCGCTGGTGTCGCGGTTGCCGCCACAGTCGCTGCCGGCGCCCGGCACCGACCTGCGCCTGCGCGCCGACCCGGCCCACCTGCATTTCTTCGACCCCGCCGACGGCACGCGCCTGGCGGCCTGACCCGCGTCCGCCACGTCGCTGGAGCGGGTGTAGGAGCTCCATTTATGGGCGACCCGGTTACGCTGGAAGGCGTCGCGTTTGACGCGCAGTCTCCGGAGAGATCGCGTTCCACACCGCTGCGTCCGGGCGCGCCCCGGTCGCCCATAAATGGAGCTCCTACAGGACGCTCAGCGCGCCAGGCCTTCCACGAAGGGCTCGACGGCCGCTTCGTTGCCGGCCACCTCCAGCGGCGCGTCGGTGCGCTCCAGCGGCAGCACCGCCAGGGCCAGCTGCGGCGGGCCGCCGGCGACGCTGGCCACGCTGCCGATCATGCGACCGTCCTGCAGCACGTCGGCGCCGGCTTGCACCGCGCCGGCCACCCGCAGCAACAGCGGTTCGCGCTTTGCCTTGCCGAGGAAATGGGTGCGGGCCACGATTTCCTGGCCCGGATAGCAGCCCTTCTTCACGCTGAAGGCCTGCAGGCGGTCCAGCGCCAGCTGCTGCGGCGTCCATTGCTCGCGCTGGCCGGGGGGCAGGCGCGGCAGGCCCAGGCGCAGGTCAGCGACCGCCCAGGCTTCGCGCGCGGCGGCATCGGCCGCGGCGGCGGGTGCGGTGGACAGCCGCAGCGTGCGCGGCAGGGCGGGCGCGCCGAAGTCCAGTTCCAGCACGCCGGCCTCGTCGCCGGCGAGCACCGCGCCGGCGGCGCTGGCGGGCGCGGCGAAGGCGCCGGACAGGTGCAGGTCCGGCCGCGTGGCGATCGCCAGCTTGCGCCGGAACACGAAGCGGCGCAGGGCATCGCCCAGTTCGGCGGCATCGAAATCGGCAGGCAGCAGGCGCAGCGAGGTTTCGCCGGTGCGCAGCAGGGCGAAGATCGCCAGCACGCGTCCTTTGGGGTTCAGCCACGCGCTCCACTGCCAGTGCCCGACCGGCAGCGCGGCCAGGTCGTTGGCGAACTGGGCCTGCGCGAAAGCGACCGCGTCGACGCCGTCCAGCGCCAGGACGCCATGCTCCAGTGCGAAAAAACCCGTTGGAAACAAGGGGGATACCAAAGGCTGATCCTTGGCCCGGTTGTCAGTTGCCCGACCGGGGATTAACATTTTGTGCGTTGCAAGGAGTCCCATGATAGGTCAAAGCCCCGGCGTTCCCGAGCCTGCCGCGTCGCAGGATCGCGATCGCGATGGTCGCGCGCAGCCGTCCACCGGCGCTGCCGGCGCGACGCCGCCGCGCGAGATCGGCGGGCGCGAAGGGCCGGAGCCGACCCGCTACGGGGACTGGGAAAAGAACGGACGCTGCGTCGATTTCTGACGCCGCGCCACCAGCCACGCGACCCCCGCGGGCCGCACAGCCGAGACAATCCAGCGCATGAGCAGTCGCCAACGTCCCCTGTCACCGCATCTGCAGGTGTATCGCTGGCAGATCCAGATGGTGACCTCGATCCTGCACCGCGCCACCGGCGTCGTCCTGGCCGCCGGCGCCCTGGTCATCGCCGCGGGCCTGCTGTCACTGATGCTCGGCCCGGAAGCCTGGGCCTGCTTCACCGGCGTGGCCGGCGCCTGGTACGGCAAGGCGTTCCTGTTCGGCTGGAGCTGGGCCTTCGCCTACCACCTGTGCAACGGCATCCGCCACGTGGTCCAGGACTTCGCCATCGGCTACAGCATCCCGGCCTTCATCCGCAGCAGTTGGCTGTCGGTGGTGGGCAGCCTTGTCATCACCGGCCTGCTCTGGGCCTGCGCGCTGAACGGAGGTGGCGCATGAGCCGCTATCGCACTCCCCTGAAGAACGTGCGCGGCTGGGGTTCGGCCAAGACCGGCACCGAGCACTTCATCCACCAGCGCCTGACCGCGGTGGCCCTGGTCCTGCTCGGACTGTGGTTCGTGTGGTTCGTGATCAGCCTGGTCGGCAGCGATTACCTCACCGCCACCGACGCGGTCTCCCGTCCGTGGAACGCAGTGCTGCTGGTCGGCTTCCTGGCGGCCATGTTCTGGCACGCCCAACTCGGCCTGCAGGTCGTGCTCGAGGACTACATCCACCACTCGCTGCTGGCGCTGGTCCTGCAGACCGGCGTGAAGTTCATCGCGGTGCTCGGCGCGCTGGTGAGCATCTTCGCCGTGGCCCGCATCGCGCTGGCCGGCTGAGCCGGCGCGCAAAGGAAAAGATACCCGCATGTCCGCCTACAAGATCACCGAACACAAATACGACATGGTCGTCGTCGGCGCCGGCGGCGCCGGCCTGCGCGCCACCTTCGGCCTGGCCCAGAAGGGCCTGCAGACGGTGTGCCTGACCAAGGTCTTCCCGACCCGCTCGCACACGGTCGCCGCGCAGGGCGGCATCTCCGCCGCGCTGGGCAACATGGGCGAGGACGACTGGCGCTACCACTTCTTCGACACCATCAAGGGCTCGGACTGGCTGGGCGACCAGGACGCGATCGAGTACATGTGCCGCGAGGCGATCCCGGCGATCATCGAGCTGGAGCACTACGGCGTGCCGTTCTCGCGCACCGAAGAGGGCAAGATCTACCAGCGCCCGTTCGGCGGCATGACCACGAAGTTCGGCGAAGGCCCGCCGGCGCAGCGCACCTGCGCGGCGGCCGACCGTACCGGCCACGCCATGCTGCATACGCTGTACCAGCAGTCGCTGGCGCACGACGCGCGCTTCATGATCGAGTACTTCGCCCTGGACCTCATCTTCGACGAGGAGGGCGTGTGCCGCGGTGTGCTGGCGCTGGACATGGCCGAAGGCTCGCTGCACCTGTTCCGCGCCCACGGCGTGGTCCTGGCCACCGGCGGCTACGGCCGTGCCTACTTCAGCGCCACCTCCGCCCACACCTGCACCGGCGACGGCGGCGGCCTGGTGATGCGTGCCGGCCTGCCGGTGCAGGACATGGAGTTCGTGCAGTTCCACCCGACCGGCATCTACGGCGCCGGCTGCCTGATCACCGAGGGCGTGCGCGGCGAAGGCGGCATCCTGCGCAACTCCAGCGGCGAGCGCTTCATGGAGCGCTACGCGCCGCACTACAAGGACCTGGCCTCGCGCGACGTGGTGTCGCGCTCGATGACCATCGAGATCCGCGAGGGCCGCGGCGTGGGCGAGCACAAGGACCACATCCTGCTCGACCTGACCCACCTGGGCCCGGAAGTGATCAACGAGAAGCTGCCCGGCATCGCCGAGAGCGCGCACATCTTCGCCGGCGTGGACGTCACCAAGCAGCCGATCCCGGTGATCCCGACCGTGCACTACAACATGGGCGGCATCCCGACCAACTACCACGGCGAAGTGGTGCGCAAGGTCGGCGACAACCCCGATGCGGTGGTGCCGGGCCTGTACGCGATCGGCGAGGCGGCCTGCGTGTCGGTGCACGGCGCCAACCGCCTGGGCTCCAACTCGCTGCTGGACCTGGTCGTGTTCGGCCGCGCGGTGGCCAACCGCTGCGCCGAAACGATCAAGAAGGGTGCAGCGCACAAGACCCTGGCCGGCGACGCGTGCGACAAGGCGCTGTCGCAGCTGGACAAGCTGCGCAATGCCAGTGGCGACACCCCGACCGCAGTGATCCGCGACAACATGCAGCGCACGATGCAGGCGGACGCGGCGGTGTTCCGTACCGAGAAGTCGCTGCAGGAAGGCTGCGCGAAGATGAAGGACATCTTCGCATCGTTCGAGGACGTCAAGGTTTCCGACCGCTCGCTGGTCTGGAACTCGGACCTGATCGAGACCTACGAGCTGCACAACCTGCTGCTCAATGCCGTCGCCACGATCAACTCGGCCGAACAGCGCCACGAGAGCCGCGGCGCCCACGCGCGCGAGGACTACCCCGAGCGCGACGACGCCAACTGGCAGAAGCACACCCTGGTCACGGTGGACGACAAGGGCGGCTGCAGCTTCGACTACCGTCCGGTGCACATGTACACGCTCAGCGACGACGTGGCCGTGGTGCCGCCGAAGCCGCGCGTGTACTGAGCCGGCGATGACGCGCCAGACCTTCCATTCCATCGACGACGCGCGCACCGCGCGCGTCCCGCTCGCGCCGCGGGCCGCCTGAGCCAACGAGAACAGCCATGGCAGAGTTCAGTCTTCCGAAGAATTCCCGCGTCACCAAGGGCAAGCACTATCCGGCCAAGGGCGCGAAGAACCCGCGCACCTTCAAGGTCTACCGCTGGAACCCGGACGACGGCGCCAATCCGCGCACCGACACCTACGAGGTCGACCTGGCTGCGTGCGGGCCGATGGTCCTGGACGCGCTGATCAAGATCAAGAACGAGATCGATCCGACCCTGACCTTCCGCCGTTCCTGCCGCGAAGGCATCTGCGGTTCGTGCGCGATGAACATCGACGGCACCAACACCCTGGCCTGCACCAAGGCCATTGGTGATTGCGGCAAGGCCGAGGTGCCGATCTACCCGCTGCCGCACATGGAGGTGGTCAAGGACCTGGTCCCGGACCTGACCCATTTCTACGCGCAGTACGCCTCGATCAAGCCGTGGATCCGCACCCAGACCCCGGCGCCGCCGGACCGCGAGCGGCTGCAGTCGCCGGAGGACCGCAAGAAGCTGGACGGCCTGTACGAGTGCATCCTGTGCGCATGCTGCTCGACCAGCTGCCCGAGCTACTGGTGGAACGGCGAGCGCTACCTGGGTCCGGCGATCCTGCTGCAGGCCTACCGCTGGATCATCGATTCGCGCGACGAGGACACCGGTGCGCGCCTGGACGACCTGGAAGACCCGTTCAAGCTCTACCGCTGCCACACGATCATGAACTGCGCGCGCACCTGCCCGAAGGGCCTGAACCCGGCGCTGGCCATCGCCGAGATCAAGAAGCTGATGATGGAGCGGCGTTCCTGATTTTTCTCTTGCTTGATCTTGATGGGAAAAGCCCGGCAATGCCGGGCTTTTTCTTGTCTGGTTGCAGGGGTTTGACGCGACCTGACGGGCCTCGCCCCGGTGTGTGGGCCTCCATGACTCATGTCCCCCGGCATCCGCCTGAGGCGGATGCCTCCTCCTTTACTTCGCCACGGAGGCCCACACACCGTGACGAGGCTCTGCAGGGGATGGCGTGCGTATCACAGATGGTTGATGCTCCGGCCGCGCGCTGTTGTTTTTGATCTCCAGCCAGCCACAGCGATGCCGGAAGCGCCGGGTGTGTGGCCCCTGGGCAGGAAGTAAAGGAGGAGGTGCCGGCCGCAGGCCGGCGCCGGGGGACATGAGTGCCCAGGGGCCACACACCCGACGCCCCCGGTACCGCCGAAGCGCACCGCTTCAATGCTTCAAGGAACGCGAACTACTTGACCTGCTGCTTCCCCAGCTTCCGCGCCAGCGTCCGCCGGTGCATCCCCAGCCGGCGCGCGGTTTCAGACACGTTGAACCCGGTTTCCGCCAGCACTTCGTGGATTCGCTCCCACTCCAGCGTCTTGATCGACGTCGGCCGCTCGCCCAGCACCACCTCCGCGTTGCCCTCGGCCTTGCCGAACGCCGCCTCGATGTCGTCCGTGTTCGACGGCTTGGCCAGGTAATGGCAGGCGCCGAGCTTGATCGCCTCCACCGCCGTGGCGATGCTGGCGTAGCCGGTCAGCACCACGATCAGCATGTCCGGATCGCGCTCGTGCAGCGCCTGCACGCAGGCCAGCCCGGAGCTCCCGGCGGCCAGCTTCAGGTCCACCACCGCGTAGCCCGGCGCGAATCCCTCCAGCACCGCGTCCAGCTCCGCCTGGCCGCTGGCATGGCGCACCTCGTAGCCGCGCCGTTCGAAGGAGCGGGTCAGGGTGCGCGCGAACGCGGCGTCGTCTTCGACCAGCAGCAGGCGGCGGGGGGCGGGGGTGTCATTCATCATCGGTTTCTTCGAGGACCAGCGAGGACAGCGGCAGCTCCAGCACGACCTCGGCGCCACCGCCGGGCCGGTTGGCCGCGTGCAGGCGGCCGCCGAGGCTGCGGGCCACGTTCAGCGACAGGAACAGGCCCAGGCCGCCACCGGGGCGGCCCTTGCTGGAATTGTAGGGCTTGCCGAAGTTGGCCAGCGTCTCGGCGGTGAAGCCCGGTCCTGAATCGCTCACTTTCAGCCGCAGCAGCTCGCCGTCCTTGCCATGGCGACTGGCCTCCAGGCCCACCCACGACGGCGAGGCCTCCAGCGCGTTGTCGAGGATGTTGTCGATCATCTGCCGCAGCCCGGAGTCGGAGACGATGCGCACGTCCTCGCCGAGGTGGCGGCGGTAGTCCAGCGTCTGCACCGGGCGGGTGGCGCGCCATTCGCCGGCCAGTTCGTCCAGGAACACGGCCAGGGTGGTCTGCGCCGGTGCCTCGCCGCGCGCGTCGCCGGCCGAGAGCAGGATGCCGGTGACGATCGACTTGCAGCGCACCAGCTGGGTCTGCATCTCGTCCAGGTCCTGCTGCAGTTCCGGGTGTTCGGTGAACGGGGCCATCCGCCGCCAGTCGCCCAGCAGCACGGCCAGCGTGGCCAGCGGCGTGCCCAGTTCGTGCGCGGCGCCGGAGGCGAGCAGGCCCATGCGCACGATGTGTTCTTCCTCGGCGGCCTGCTGGCGCAGGTCGGCCAGGCGTGCATCGCGCACGCGCAGGATCCCGGCGATGCGGCCGATGAACAGCGCCGCCAGGATCGCGGTCAGCAGGAAGCAGACCAGCAAGCCCTGCAGCCAGTGATCGGCGATGCCCTGCGAGGGATCGGCGGCAATCACCACCGGGCCGGGGAACAGCACCAGCCCGAGCACGCCGGCGGCGCTGGCGGCCACCACCACCCGGCTGGCCCAGGCCGGCAGCAGCACCGCCCCCACCGCCACCTGCAGCAGGAACAGGAACAGGAACGGGTTGGTGATGCCGCCGCTCAGGTGCAGCTGCGCGGTGAGCGCGGCCACGTCGACCAGCAGTGCGGCGAGCAGGGCCAGGTCGCCCACGTCGTGGCGCGGACGCCAGTACAGCAGGCTGGCCAGGTTGAACGCGGCCAGGCACGCGGCCACGCCCAGCATCTGCGCCAGCGGCAGGGCGATGCCCAGGACGTAATGCACGAACAGGATCGTGGCCAGCTGGCCGAGCAGGGCGATCCAGCGCAGCTGCACCAGCTGCTGCATGCTGCGCACGCCGGCGCCGCGGGTGGTGTCGCTGCGCGCCGATTCGATCGCGCGGCGCTTGTCGAGGGCATCAACTGCTGCTTGTGTCGGTGGCATCCATGGGCTCCGTACTGCGCTGGCGCCAGGCGGTGCACGCGCGTTTCCTCCAGCGTGAAGCACCCGCCACCGCCGGCCACCGGCAGGGCCAGCGCGAACCAGGTCAGCGCATGGCCAGGTGGTTGTCGTGGAACCGTACCACCGCCAGCCCGTCGCCGGGCCGCGGCGTACCGGCCTGCGTGGCCGATCCGTAGCCGGCCGACGAGCGCTTCCGGAACCCGCACGCAGAGTAGGGGGGGCGCCGCTACCGTTCCCCGGGCGCGGCCGGGCGGGGGGCAGTGGGGCAGGCCCCGCTCTACAGGAGCGTGGCGAACGGCGACAATGTGCGCTCCCCCGGCTCCCGCTGCCTGCCACGTGACTTCGCACGATTCCGACCCCACCGCCGAGCTGCGCCGCGTCCGCTGGCGTTGCCGCCGCGGCATGCGCGAGCTGGACCAGTTGTTCGAGCGCTGGCTCGCACACGGCTGGCCGGCCGCTTCCGAAGCCGAGCGCGGCGTGTTCCTACGCCTGCTGGACTGCGAGGATGACAGGCTCTGGCGCTGGTTCATGGGCTACGAGGCCTGCCCGGATGCCGCACTGTCGGGACTCATTGCCAGGATCCGCGCCCTTCCGGCTTGAGTGGCGGCCTTCGCGCTGGCTGCTGGCCGCGCTGCTGGCCCTGTCGCTGCTGGCGCCGCTGTCGGTGCTGGGCTCGGAACTGGCGCCAGCACTGGCCTGGCCGCTGGCGCTGGCCGCGGCCGGCCATGGCCTGCGGCTGGCATGGACGGAAGCGGGCAGGGCGCCGCGCCGGCTGGTCCTGGCCGCCGGCGGCAGCGGCACCGACCTGCTCGATGGCAAGCCGCTGCGCGCCTGCCATGTCGGCTGGCGCGGCCCGCTGGCCTTCGTCCATGCGATCGACCGCGATGGCCGCAGCCATCGCCTGGCCTGGTGGCCGGACACGCTGCCGGCGCCGCTGCGGCGTGAACTGCGGCTGGCCATGGCCGCGCGCATGGCTTCGCGCCGGGTGCGGCCGATGGCACCATAACCGCCATCGACCGCCGGGGTGAGCCGGCAACGGACCTGCATCCACCCTATGTTCAAACCCGTCCCCGTGGCCATCGGCCTGCGCTACCTGCGCGCCAAGCGCCGCAACGGCTTCATTTCGTTCATTTCGCTGGCCTCGATCCTCGGCATCGCCCTGGGCGTGACCGTGCTGATCACCACCATGGCGGTGATGAGCGGCTTCCAGAAGGAGATCCGCGACCGCCTGCTGCAGTTCGCCGCGCACGCCACGGTGGTCGCCGACGGGGTGCCGATGCAGGACTGGAAGCACGCGCTCGACCTGGCGGTACAGGACCCGCGCGTCTCCGGCGCCGCGCCCTTCATCGAGACCGAGGCGCTGATCTCCGGCCCGCGCAAGCAGCCGGCGATGGTCCGCGGCGTGGTCCCGGAGTTCGAGGACCAGGTGTCGGTGCTGGCGCAGAAGATGAAGGGCGGCTCGGCCGCATCGCTCGCCGACGGCAGCTACAACATCCTGCTCGGCCAGGAACTGGCGCTGTGGCTGGGCGTGTCGGTCGGCGACCAGGTCACGGTGATGCTGCCCGAGTTCCAGGGTTCGCCGATCGGCGCGATGCCGCGCTACAAGCGCTTCACCGTCAGCGGCATCTTCTCGGCCGGGCACAACGAGATCGACCGCGGCCTGGCGGTGGTGCACATGGCCGACCTGCAGCGCGTGCTGCGCATGGATGGCGCCAGCGGCGTGCGGCTGATGCTGCACGACATGAACCAGGCCTACGCGGTGGCCCGCGACCTGGCGCTGAAGCTGCCCGGCTTCTACCGGGTCAGCGACTGGACCCGCGACAACGCCAACCTGTACCAGTCGCTGAAGATGGAAAAGACGGTGATGGGCATCCTGCTCTCGCTGATCATCCTGATGGGCGCCTTCACCCTGGTGAACTCGCAGGTGATGCTGGTCACCGACAAGCAGGCCGACATCGCCATCCTGCGCACGCTCGGGCTCACCCCCGGCGGGGTGATGCAGGTGTTCATGGTCCAGGGCACCCTGATCGGGATCATCGGCACGGTGCTGGGCTTCATCGGCGGCATCACCCTGACATGGAACCTGGAGCGGATCCTCGATGGCATCGAGGCGCTGTTCGACATCACCCTGCTGCCGGAAGACGTGTACTACATCACCGGCCTGCCGACCGACATGCAGACCAATGATGTCGTGCTGACCCTGGTGGTGGCGCTGCTGATGAGTTTCCTGGCGACCCTCTACCCGGCCTGGCGCGCGGCCCGCACCCAGCCGGCGGAGGCGCTGCGCTATGAGTGAGGACGTCGTGACCGCGAAGGACGCCAACCCCGTGCACGCCGAGGGCGAGGCACTGCGCGCCGAAGGCCTGGGCAAGACCTACGCCGAAGGCAAGCTGAAGACCCACGTGTTCGACGGCCTGGACCTGCGCGTGGCCGCTGGCGAGACCGTGGCCATCGTCGGTGCCTCCGGCGCCGGCAAGAGCACCCTGCTGCACCTGCTCGGCGGCCTGGATACGCCCAGCGCCGGCGAGGTGTACGTGGCCGGGCAGAAGATGTCGGCGCTGTCCGACGCCCAGCGCGGCCGCCTGCGCAACCGCGCGCTCGGCTTCGTCTACCAGTTCCACCACCTGCTGCCGGAATTCACCGCGCGCGAGAACGTGATGATGCCGGTGCTGCTGGCCGGCGGCGAGGTGGAGGAAGCCAGTGCGCGCGCCACCGCGCTGCTGGAGTCGGTCGGCCTGGGCCATCGCCTGGGGCACAAGCCCGGCGAGTTGTCCGGCGGAGAACGCCAGCGCGCCGCGGTGGCCCGCGCCCTGGTCAACCGCCCGGCCTGCGTGCTCGGCGACGAGCCCACCGGCAACCTGGACGAGAAGACCGCCGCGCACGTGTTCGAGCTGATGCTCGAACTCAACCGCGCCCAGCGCACCAGCCTGGTCCTGGTCACCCACGACCGCCGCCTGGCGCAGCGCCTGGACCGGGTGCTGGAGCTGCACGAGGGGCGCCTGCGGGAAGTGCAGGGCGGGGCACTGGCGGGGGAGTGAGTTGGGGTAGGACCCCACCCTCCGTAAGCGCCTAACGATTGAGTTAAGCCGACCCGCGAAGCGGGTTCGGCTTGAATGATGGGATGGACTCCTCCCGCGTCGCCACACGGCTTCGATGAGCCAGACCGATACTGGATCGGGACACGGGATCGCGAGAGGAGTCCACGCCATGCATGCTATTACCGTCGCTATC
>NZ_PDWM01000012.1 GCF_010093225.1 Pseudoxanthomonas koreensis
CCCCTGTCCATCTCCGCCACGCCCCCACCCTACCTCGACGACGAGCAGATCCAGCGCCTGTCCGACCTGCTCGACCAGCGCGCGGTGCCGTTCAAGGGCCTGAACCTGGAGGCGCTGGACGGCTTCCTCTCGGCGCTGGTGGTCGCGCCCTCGCTGGTCCCGCCCAGCGAATGGCAGCCGCTGGTCTGGGGCGGCCAGGCGCCGCGCTGGGACAGCGTGGAGGAAGCGGCCCAGGTCCAGCAGTTGCTGATGGGCCACTGGAATACCTGCGCCGCGCGTGCGCGCCACGACGGCGACAGCCTGCCCGACCACCTGGCCCCGCTGCTGTGGCTGCCCGAAGACCCCGAGCTGACCGGCGAGGAAGCCCTGCACGAGGACGAACTGGACGTCGGCCACGACTGGGCGCTGGGCTTCTTCACCGCGGTGATGCTGCGCGAGGCCGAGTGGGACCAGTGGCTGGACGAGAACGACTGGATCGAGGAGATCTTCGACCAGCTCGACCGCCTGGCCAGCGGCGAGGCGATCAACCCCGAAGACCCGACCGCGGAAGCCACGCCGGTCGGCTACCGCGAACGCCTGGCGATCGTGCTCGACCTGCCGTCGATGATGGCCGACCTGAACCACCACCGCGTGATGGCCCTGACCCCGCGCGAGCCGATCCGGCGCGAGGCCGAACCCGGCCGCAACGATCCGTGCCCGTGCGGGAGCGGGAAGAAGTACAAGAAGTGCTGCGGGGCGAATTGACGGCGCGTTGAGCGCGGGGACTGGAGAGGGCGTCGGGTTGCCCTCATGCGGGCTCCTGCAAAGGCAAGGGCGCCGCTTCTTCCTGCAAAAGAGAAGGGCCGGACAGGCCGGCCCTTTCGCATCACTTGCCGGTGGCGCGGCTTACCACTCCACCTCGGCCATCGAGCAGTTCAGGCCCGAGCCAATGCCCAGCAGGGCGATCCGGTCGCCCTTCTTCAGGCGCCCCAGCTCCTTGAGCTTGCTCAGCACGATCGGCACCGAGGCCGGGCCGATGTTGCCGTGCTCGCCGAAGATGGTCATGACCTTCTTCGGGTCCACGCCCAGCGACTTGACGAAGGCGGCGGTGTGCGGGCGGCTGACCTGGTGGATCACGAACTGGTCCAGCTCGTCCACCGCCCAGCCCAGCGCCAGCTTGGCCGCGGCGAAGGTCTTGGTGGCCAGCTTGATGCCTTCGATCAGCAGCAGGCGGGTGTCGGTGACCATGCGGTCCAGGTTGCCGCGGCACAGCTGGTTGAACTCGGTGGCCGAGCGGGTGACGCCGCCCTTGTAGCGCGGCGCGTCCGGGACCAGCTCGCGGCGGGCCAGGACCATCGCGGCGGCGCCGCAGCCCAGGGTGAGGGCGGCCATCTCGTCGCGGAACTGCTGTTCGGTCACGTCCGGGGCGGCCATCCGCTCCAGGGTCTTCTCGTAGACCAGGTTGGCGGTCTCGCCGTCCACCACCAGGGCGTAGTCGATCTCGCCGCGCTCGAGCATGCGCGCGGCGATGTCCATGCCGTTGATGAAGGCCAGGCAGGCGTTGGCGACGTCGAAGGTCATGCACTCCTCGCCCACGCCCAGGTTGCCGGACACGATCGAGGCGGTGGACGGCTCCAGGTAGTCGCGGCTGACGGAGGTGTTGACCAGCAGGCCGACCTTGTCCACGCCGATGCCGGCGTCGTCCAGCGCCTTGCGCGCGGCCAGGGTGGCCACGTCGGAGGCCTGCACGTTCTCGTCCCACATGCGGCGGGCGTGGATGCCGGCGATGTCGCCGAGCACGTCGACGCGGATGCCCAGCCGGTCCAGGGTCGGCTTGAGCCGCTCGTTGATTTCCTGCGAGGGCAGGGTGTGCGGCGCATCGACGTGCGCCAGTCCCGCGATGGAGACGTTCTTGAAAAGCATGGCTGGACCGCGCCGGATCGGGCGAAAGAGGGTCGATTCTACCGGTTGGCCGCCCTCACCGCACCCGCCGGTATGGGCCGCCGGTTCAGCCGCCGCAGCGCCAGGCGGCGAAGCGCTGGGTGCCGCCGGTCGGTTCGCCCAGCGGCTGGATGGTGTTGGCGGGGACGCCGGGGGCCTCGTTGCGGGCCAGGGTCTCCAGTTCGTCGCGAACCTTGACTGCATTGCGCTCGTAGAAGGCCACGCTGTGCTTCACCGAGACCTCGATCTCGCCCTGGCGGGTGCAGCCGGCTGGCGCCTCGCCGGCCGGGATCACGCGGACCTGCTTGGCCTCGGGCTGGATCGGCACCCAGGTGCAGGCGGCCAGCGGCAGGAGCAGGGCGAACAGGAGCGGCAGGCGGGTGTGGGGCATGGTTCGTGTCCGTGACGTCGGTCGGCGGCACCAGCCTGCCCGACCATGGATGAATGCCATTGTAGGAGCCCACTTCAGGGGGCGACCTGGTGCAGGCTTGAGGTGCGACGTTCAACGCGGTCTTCTGCGGAGGAGCTGCGTTGAACGCGGCGGTATCGGGGGCTTTCGGGTCGCCCCCTGAAGTGGGCTCCTACAGGGGGGGCGATGGCGCGCCGGGGGCGGCGCGCCAGGCACACTTACTCCTTCGCCGCGGAGGGCTTGCCGTCGGCATCGACGATGTGGACTTCGCCCAGGTCCAGGGCACGCACCGGCGCCTCGACCTGCTTGAGGTCGCCCACCACCACCCAGACCAGCTTGTCCGGATCCAGGGTGGCGGCGGCCTGCTTCACCTGGTCCACGGTCAGCGCTTCGATCTGCGCCTTGCGCTGGAACACGTAGTCGTCCGGGCGGTCGTAGCGGACGATGCCGCCGATCGTGCCCATCACCGCGCGGCCGGTCTCGTAGGCGCCGGGCAGGCTGCGGATCTCGGTGGCCTGGATCTTGGCGACCTCGGCCGCGGTCGGCGGCACCTTGCCGGTGGCGAACTCGCGCACTTCGCGGTCCACTTCCTTCAGCGAGTCGGCGGTCCTGTCGATCTGCACCGAGGCGAACGACATCCACGGCCGCTGCCCGATCGCGCTGGAGGCGAAGCTGTAGGCGCCGTAGGCCCAGTGCTTGTCCTCGCGCAGGTTCATGTTCAGCCGCGAGGTGAATTCGCCGCCAAGCACCGAGTTGGCGAAGTCGAAGCGGATCGCGCCCGGGTCCTTCGTCGACGGCACCACCTGGCCGGCCAGGATCGTGGCCTGCACCGCACCAGGCTGATCGACCAGGTACACGGTCGGCCGCGCCGGGCGCGCCACGTCGGCGATGGCGGCACGGGCGGGCGGCGCGGCGCCGTCGCCCTTCCAGTCGCCGAAGTGCTTCTCCAGCAGCGGCAGCACTTCGCCCAGGGTGGTGTCGCCGACCACGATCAGGGTGGCGTTCTCCGGGCGCACCCACTGGCGGTGGAACGCGGCCAGGTCGTCGCGGGTCAGCGCGGCGATCGAGGCCTCGGTGCCACTGCCGCTGAAGGGGATCGCATAGGGATGGCCCTTGCCGTACAGCAGCGGCGGCAGCACCCGCATCGCCGCGCCGTTCGGGCGCGCCTTCTCCTGGGCGATGCCGGCGATCCAGGTGGCGCGCACCCGCTCGATCTCCTTCTGCTCGAAACGCGGCTTGCGCAGCATGTCCGCGTACAGGTCCAGCGAGGCGTCCAGGTTGTCCTTCATCGCCGACAGGTAGGCGTTGCCGCCGTCGAGCGAGGCGCCGGCGCCCAGGCTGGCGCCCAGCGCTTCGGCGCGGTTGGCGAAGGCCAGCGCGTCGAGCTCGCCGGCGCCTTCATCGAGCATGCCCATGGCGAAGCTGGAGGTGCCCAGCCTGCGGCCCTGGTCGGCGGCGAAGCCGCCCTTGAACTCGTAGCTGAACTGCACCACCGGCACCGCGTCGCGGCGGGCCAGGATCACCTGCGTGCCGTTGGACAGGGTGGCCCGCTCCAGCGCCGGGAACTTCAGCTCCGGGAAACTCTCGGGCATGGGTACGCCCTGGCTGCGGTCGACCGTGGCCTTGGTCGTCTTGAACTTCGCCTCCGGCCTGGGCAGCACGAACGGCGCCGGGGTCGGCGACGGCTCCTCCTCCAGCACGGTGCGCTCGCCCGGCAGCACCACCAGGGTGTGCGAGCCTTCGCCCAGCCACTTGCCACCGGCGGCCTTGAGGTCGGCGGCGGTGGTGGCGGCGATCACGTCCAGCGAGGTACGGAAGCAGCCCGGGTCGCCCGTGTAGACCGCGCACTCGGCCAGCGCGTCGGCCTTGCCGCCGAAGCCGCCGATGCGCTCGATGCCGCGGACGAAGTCGGCCTTCAGCACGGTCTGCGCCTGGGCCAGTTCGGCCGCGGTCGGGCCTTCGGCCAGCAGCCGCTGCAGCTCCTCGTCGATGATCTTCTCCACCCGGGCCGGGTCCACGCCCTGCTTCACGTCGGCGCGGACGTAGAAAGTCGAGGCCAGCTCGAACGGATAGATGTAGGCGCTGATCCGGTCGACCAGCTTCTCCTCGTGCACCAGGCGGCGGTCCAGGCGCGAGCTCTTGCTGCCGCCGAGCACCTGCGACAGCAGCAGCAGGCGTTCGCCGTCGGGGTCGCCGTACGGGGCCACGCTCCAGGCGCGGTAGATGCGCGCCTGCGGCACCTTGTCGTCCATGGTCGCGCGGGTGGTGGCGCGGCCGCTGGCCGGGCCAGCCTCGATGCGGTCCAGGGTCGGGCCGGCGGGGATGTCGCCGAAGTAGCGGGCGGCCTTTTCCTTCGCCGTGGCCAGGTCGATGTCGCCGGCCAGCACCAGCACCGCGTTGTTCGGGCCGGACCAGGCGCGGAACCACTGCTTCACGTCGTCCAGCGAGGCGGCGTCGAGGTCGTTCATCGAGCCGATCGTGCTGTGGTGGTACGGGTGGCCCTTCGGGTACAGCGCGCGGTACAGCTCGTCGTCGGCCTGGCCGTAGGGCTGGTTCTCGCCCTGGCGCTTCTCGTTCTGGACCACGCCGCGCTGTTCGTCCAGGGTCTTCTGGTCGATCGCGCCGAGCATGTGGCCCATGCGGTCGGACTCCATCCACAGCGCCATGTCCAGCGCGGTGGTCGGCACGTTCTGGAAGTAGTTGGTGCGGTCCAGCCAGGTGGTGCCGTTCTGGTCGGTGGCGCCGACCAGCTCGAACGGTTCGAAGTACTCGCTGGGATGGTTCTCCGAGCCGTTGAACATCAGGTGTTCGAACAGGTGGGCGAAGCCGCTGCGCCCGGCCGGTTCGTCCTTGCTGCCGACGTGGTACCACAGGTTCACCGCCACGATCGGCGCCTTGCGGTCGGTGTGCACGATCACCCGCAGGCCGTTGGGCAGGGTGAAGCTCTCGTACGGCACCAGTGCCTCGCTGGAGTCTGCGGCGACCTTCGCGGCCAGCGCCGGCGACGGCGCAAGGGCGGCGGTGCCGAGCGAAGCGGCGATGGCGAGGACGAGGGCGGCCGTGCGTGGCCGACGGGATGCCGTCATGGTGACGCTCCTTGGGTGTGGATTCCCGATCCTACCCAGCGCCCCCCGCCTTTACACTAGGCCACAAGCCATGCCGGAGCGGAGCCGCCGATGCCGGAGAACGCGCACACCGCAATCCCTTCGCCGACCGCGTCCGGCACCCGCCACTGCCTGGTGACCGGCGCCAACCGCGGCCTGGGACTGGAGTTCGTCCGCCAGCTGCTGGCCCGCGGCGCGCGCGTGGTCGCCGCGTGCCGGCAACCGGGACGCGCCACCGCGCTGAACCTGCTCGCCGGCGAATATCCCGACCGCCTGCACGTGCTGCCGCTGGACGTGGCCAGTGCACGCAGCCGCGACGAACTGCTGCGCGAACTGCCGCTGGTGCTCGGCGATGAACGGCTCGGCCTGCTGGTCAACAACGCCGGCGTGCTGCACGGCGGCGAGCGATTCGGCCAGGTGGCCGAGGGCGACCTGGAAACAAGCCTGCGCACCAACGCGATCGGCCCGTTCCTGCTCACCCAGGCGCTGGCGCCGTTGCTGGCCGACGCCGAAGACGGCCGTCCCGGCGCCGTGGTGGCCAACCTGTCCTCGGAAATCGGCTCGCTGGCGCAGCGGCAGGAATTCCGCACGCCCAGCTATGCCATGGGCAAGGCCGCGCAGAACATGGGCACGGTGCTGCTGGCCAAGGCCCTGGCCCCGCGCGGGATCCGCGTGGTGGCCCTGCATCCGGGCTGGGTCCGCACCGACATGGGCGGACCGCGGGCGACCCTGGCCGCCGACGCAGCGGCGGCCGCCCTGCTGGGAGTACTCGATGGCCTGCGCCCGCAGGACAGCGGCGTGTTCCTGGGCCCGGACGCCCAGCCGCTGCCCTGGTGATGACAACTCCCACGCGCTCTCTGCACAGCCCCCTGTAGGAGCCCACTTCAGGGGGCGACCCGACCACGCGTGATGGCACGGCGTTCAACGCGATGCCCCGGACCCCCTGCGTTGTAGCGCGGCTGCGGGCAGGCGCTTCCGGGTCGCCCCCTGAAGTGGGCTCCTACAGGGGGGAATCAGGGGGCTTAGGGGCGCGGGAGCGGTTGTGCGCGGACGTCCGGACACCAGGCCGGACACTCCATGTCCGCGGATTATTCCTTGTTCATCAATATCTTGCAGTTGGCACGCGTCCTGCGTTGCTTTCCGGTGCGCAAGAAGACCCCCATCACCTGCTGAATCAACACTGAACAAAAGCAGGAAAGATTGAACTTTCGCTTGCACTTGCTGGTTAGGTGTATTACTTTACTACCACACCACCGCTACACAACACCGGAGCACGCCATGAACGCCAAGAACACCAAGAAGCTGTCCGCCGCGATGGGTCTGGTCCTGTCGCTGGCTGCCCTGTCCACCCAGGCCGCCGAAACCGCCCGCGTCGAGCACATCGTCGACCTGCCGGCCATCACCGTCCAGCCCGACGCCGCCCTGCGCGCCGAACTGGCCGCCAACCGCGTGGTCGACCTGCCGACCGTCACCGTCCGCCCGGATGCGGCGCTGCGCACCGAGCTGGCGATCCGCGCCGTCGCCGCCCGCGTGGTCGACCTGCCGACCGTGTACGTGAACCCGACCGCCGAGCAGATGGCCGAGCGCGCCGCGATCGTCGCCGCCGAGCAGGCCCGTGCCCTGGCCGCGCACCTGGCCAGCACCCTGGCGGTCGAAGCCGCGCACGCCACCGCGGCGCGCTGATCGCACCGGAGGCCGGCACGGCGGGCCGGCCCCGGCGGGCGAAGCGGAGCGCGAGGCCCGCCTACAATCGCCAGGATGCGAGCACCCGTTTTCGACGTCCTGCTGTACCAGCCGGAGATCCCGCCCAACACGGGCAACGTGATCCGCCTGTGCGCCAATACCGGCGCGCGCCTGCACCTGGTCGAGCCGCTCGGCTTCGCGATGGACGACCGGCAGCTCAAGCGCGCCGGCCTGGACTACCACGAGTACGCCCGCGTGCAGGTGCACGCCAGCCTGGAAGCCGCGCTCGACGCGGTGCGGCCGCAGCGACTGTTCGCACTGAGCACCCGCGGCCAGGTCCGCCACGACCAGCCGCAGTACGCCGACGGCGATGCCTTCCTGTTCGGCCCGGAAACCCGCGGCCTGCCACAGGACGTACTGGAGGCGATCCCGCCGGCGCAGCGCCTGCGCCTGCCGATGCGCCCGGACAACCGCAGCCTCAACCTGTCCAACGCGGTGGCGGTTGTGGTGTTCGAGGCGTGGCGGCAGAACGGGTTCGCCGGCGCCGACTGAGCGTCGGGCACGAAGTTCCGGCCTGCTCCACCTAATTTATGTACCGGTCAGTTTGGTATTCAGCATCGATTGCAGCGCAATTCGAATAATTGCACCCACCGCCGGATCAGATCGGCGGACATAACAACCGACATAGAAGGTCGATAGAACAATGAAGAAGTCCCTGCTGGCCCTGACCCTGCTCGCCGCCCTGCCGTTCGCCGCCTCCGCGGCCGAGGGCGTGTCCTACAACTACGTCCAGGGCGGTTATGCCGCCACCAACACCGACGGCGCCGACGCCGACGGCTGGGGCCTGGACGGCTCGGTCGCCATCGCCCCGAACTTCCACCTGTTCGGCGGCTACAGCAACCAGGAGATCGACAACACCTCGATCGACTTCGACCAGTACCGCTTCGGCGTCGGCTACAACCGCGAGATCGCCCCGGCGGCCGACCTGGTCACCCGCGTGGCCTACGAGAAGTTCGATGCCGGCAGCGGCTTCGACTACGACGGCTGGAGCGCGGAAGTCGGCGTGCGCGGCGCGCTGCACCCGAACTTCGAGGGCTACGTGATGGCCGGCTACGAAGACGGTGACAACTACGACGGCGAGTTCTACGGCCGCCTCGGCGCCCAGGCCAAGTTCAACGCGAACTGGGGCGTGAGCGGCGACGTGAAGTTCGTCGACGGCGACACCCAGTGGTTCGTGGGTCCGCGCTTCAGCTGGTAAGCGCGAAGAGTGCAAGGCCGGGGGCAGGCCCTCTCTCCCCTTCCCCCGGTCCAGCCTGCTGGCGTGCTCCCTCCCTCACGCCAGACCGGAGCCCGGCGCAAGCCGGGCTCTTTCTTTTGGATCGCGGTTACCGGAACAGGGCTTCGGGGTATTCGGGCTTCTGTTCGCGGGCCAGCAGCTGGCGCAGGCCGTCGACGGGGGTGATTTCCCCGTGCAGCACCGCCTGCACGCCGGCGGAGATCGGCAGGTCGATGCCGTGGCGGCCGGCCAGGCGCATCACTTCGTCGGCGGGCTGCACCGATTCGACCACCTGGCCGATCTGGCGGATCGCTTCGTCCATCGCCTGGCCGCGGCCCAGGGCCAGGCCCAGGCGGCGGTTGCGCGAGAGGTCGCCGGTGCAGGTCAGGACCAGGTCGCCCAGGCCGGCCAGGCCCATCAGGGTTTCCGGGCGCGCGCCGATCGCCGCGGCCAGGCGCAGCATCTCGTTGAGGCCGCGGGTGATCAGGCCGGCGCGGGCGTTGAGGCCCAGCTCCATGCCGTCGGACACGCCGGTGGCCACCGCCAGCACGTTCTTCATCGCCCCGCCCAGTTCGGCGCCGACCATGTCGTTGCCGGTGTAGGCGCGGAACGCCGGGCGGTGCAGGGCGTCGGCCACGACCTGGGCGAACCCGGGGTCGGCGCCGTGCACGGTCACCGCGGTCGGCAGGCCGAGCGCGACTTCCTTGGCGAACGCCGGGCCGGTGACCACGGCCAGCGGCACGCCGGGGCCGAGCACGTCCTCGGCCACTTCGTGCAGGAAGCGTCCGGAGCCCGGCTCGAAGCCCTTGGTCGCCCAGGCCACGCCGGCGCCGGCCGGGAGCAGCGGCTTGAGCGCGTGCAGGGTTTCGGTGAAGGCGTGCGAGGGCACCACCACCAGCACCCAGTCGCAGCCGGAAACGGCGGCGGCCAGGTCGGTGGTCGCGCGCAGCGTGCCCGGCAGTTCGATGCCGGGCAGGTAGCGCGGATTTTCGTGGGCCTCGTTGATCGACGCGGCGATCGCCGCGTCCCGGCCCCACAGGGTGGTGGCCAGGCCGTTGCGCGCAGCCAGCGCGGCCAGCGCGGTGCCCCAGGAGCCGGCACCGAGGATCGCCAGGGTGCCGGTCACGGCGGTGGCCGCGGTCATGGGGCCGCACTCATGGAGCGGGGGCCGCGGCTCAGGCGTTGCCGGACGGTTCGATCGAGGCCACGTCGGCCTGGTCGCCGGCACCGGCCTGGGCCTGGCGCTGGCGCAGGGTCTCGGCGTACAGCGCCTCGAAGTTGATCGGCTGCAGCAGGAACGGCGGGAAGCCGCCGGCCTGGATCAGGTCGCCCACGGCCTGGCGCACGTACGGGAACAGGATGTTCGGGCACTGGGTGCCGAGCAGCACGTCCACGCCCTGCGGCGGCAGGCCGACCAGGCCGAACACGCCGGCCTGGGCCACTTCGGCCACGTAGGCGGTCTTGTCGCCGACCTTGCAGGTCAGGGTCACGCCCAGCACCACTTCGTACAGGGCCTCGTTGAGGCGCTGCACGCGCTGGTTGAGGTTGAGCTGCAGGTCCGGCTGGCCCTGCTCGTTGAAGATCTGCGGCGCGCCCGGGGCCTCGAAGGAAACGTCCTTGACGTAGATCTTCTCCACGCTGAAGGCGGGGCCAGCGGCGGCGGCATCCTGCTGGACGGGGGCGGCGGCGCCGTTGGTGGTTTCGTCGGACATTTCTACGGACTCCAGTAATGCGGTAAAGGAACGATCAGCGTGATCGGGAAAGAACCCCGGATTATGGCACGCCCGACCGGGCGCGGCCGGGGGGCTCAGCCGCGGCCCTTGACCAGCGGCAGGCCGGCCGCGTCCCAGGCGGCGGTGCCGCCATCGAGCCAGTAGACCTGCTCGAAGCCGGCCTTCTTCAGCTTCTTCGCCGCAGCGGCCGAGGCCATGCCGTTGCGGCACACCAGCACCACCGGCGACTGCTTCGCCGCGGCCAGCAGCTTGCCCTGCGGGTCGAACTGGCTGGGAATGAGGTTGCGGCTGCCGGGGATGTGACCCTTCTCGAAGTCGCCGCTGGCCGACAGGTCCACCACCAGCGCCTTCTCGGTGTTGACCAGGGTGGTCAGCCCGGCCGGCTTGAGCGCCTTGTAGCCGCGGAACAGGCGGGCGATCTCGGTGTAGACGATGGCCACGGTCAGGCCCGCCAGCGCCAGCGACAGCATCGGGTGGCGGCCGAAGAAGGCCATCAGGGTCTCGTAATTCACGGCAGGCCGGATCGGGGAAGCGGGAAAGGCCGGCGATTGTCGCACAGCCGCCGGCGCCGCTTCCCACACGGGGCCCCCTGCCGCGCCCTCACTGCGCGGCCCATGCCGCGGTTGCCCGGCTCTACTTGCCTTCCCAGAAGTCCGGAAGCCCGGCCATCTGCCACCAGCGCTTGGACTTCTTGTCCCAGCGCCAGCGCTCCTGGAAGCGCATGGTGCGCTCGGCCTGGGTGTGGCGGTTGACCACGCCGATCTCCACCGTGCGCACCACGGTGCCGTCGTCCAGTTCGCCGTTGCCGCCTTCGCGGTAGCTGGACACCTGCAGCTGGCGGTAGCGCTCCAGTTCCAGTTCGGTGAGCGGCTGCCCGGCGCGCACCTCCGGGTCGACCAGCTGCCAGGCCGCTTCGAAGTCGCTCCAGCGCACCGACGAGGACCATGCCGCCTGCACCTGGTCGAGCTTGACGCTGCGGCGCTGGGCCATGGCATCGGGTGCCACGGCCAGGCTGGCGGACAGGGCGGCGAGCAGCAGCAACAGGAAGGTGCGCATCGGCGCCATGCTAGCAGGACGCTGCCGGGGCCGGACCGCCGGCCCAGGCCTCGGGCAATGACGCGCCGGACTCCGCTTTCGCGCGCTGGCCTCAGGTCCTGGCCAGAGCCACGAAGCGGCCGCCGAACGTGGTCGCCTCGCCGCCACCGGGCAGGCGCACGCAGGCAGCGACCTGGCAGCGGGCGCGGCCGCGGCGGCGGAAGGTGGTGATGAAGTCGTCCCAGTCGCCCTCTTCCAGCCAGGCCTCGGCCAGCAGCTCGTCCTCCAGTGGCGCCAGGTAGCGCAGGTGGCTGTCGGCCACGTAGACATCGGCTTCCAGCCCTGCCTGTTCCAGCCGCAGGGTCGCCAGCGCCCAGCCGGCCAGGGTCATCAGCGAAGCCAGGCTGCCGCCGAAGGCCGAGCCCTTGTCGTTGACGTTCGGCGCCAGCGGCGCGCGCAGGCGCAGGCGGCCGTCGGCCTCGCCGAGCACTTCGATCTGCATTTCGCGCACCAGCGGGATCAGGGCCAGGCGCGTGCGCAGCGATTCCAGGGAAATGGCGGCGTCGGCCGCCGGTGGGGTCGGGCTCATCGTCTGTCGGGCTCGGTGGGTTGGCGCAGGAGGCACGAGCCCGGCGCGGGGGCCCGCATAATGCCGCAAGGCCCGTGCCACGTCCCCCCGCCTGGTTCCTGGTCCCGCTGCGCGCACGCGGCGAACACGCCGCCTTGCGCCGCGCCGCCGCGCGCCACGGCGGCGGCCTGCTCGCACTGCCGCCGTGGCGGTTGCGGCCGCGCGACGGCGATGACGCACGCCAGGCGCTGGGGCAGGCACTGCGCGCGCCGGTGGTGGTGTTCACCAGTCCCGCGGCGGCACGCGCCGCCGCAGCCCTGCAGCCGCTGCTGCCACGCCACGGCCAGCACTGGCTGGCGGTCGGCGCCGGCACCGCCGCCGCGCTCGCGCGCGCCGGTGTGGCCGGGGTACAGGCGCCGGCGCGGATGGACAGCGAAGGCCTGCTGGCGATGCCGGCGCTGGCGACGGCATCGCGGGTGGGCCTGGTCACCGCGCCGGGTGGCCGCGGCCTGATCGCCGCGACCCTGGCCGCGCACGGCACGCCGCTGGACCGCGCCGACGTCTACGAACGGGTGCCGCTGCCGCCGCCCGCCGCCGCCGTGGCCCGGCTGGTGGCGCTGCAGGCGCCGGCCTGCGTGGCGCTGAGCAGCGGCCTGGCGCTGGAACTGCTGCTCACCCAGCTTCCCGCCGAAGCGACCGCGGCCCTGCGCCGCGCCGCCGTGGCCGCGGCCAGCGAGCGCCTGGGCGACCACGCCCAGGCCCTGGGCTGGGAACGCATCGCGATCGCCGGAAGCCCGCGTCCGGCCGCACTCGCCGCCACCGCCGCACGCCTGCTCGCGACCAAGGTCTGAGCCGTCGCCGCTTGCGGCGGTGAGGGCGTCAAGCGATCCTTTCACGCAGGGTCGCCGGTGCGACGCGCGTCACGGGTGGCAGCGCGACAGCGGCCCCGACAAGGACGCTGCCGTGGACGATGTTTCTCCCCCTACCCGCCGCGCGCGCTGGCGCGCGTTCGCGCCGCTGCTGCTGGTCGTGGCACTGGGCGCGGCCGGCTGGTTCGCGTGGCAGTCCTGGCAGTCGCGCCAGCAGCACGCGCAGGCGCGCGCGCTGGAAGACGCACGCCAGATCGAAGCACTCGGCCAGCGCATGGACACCCTGCGCGGCGACCTGCGCGCACAGGGCCGCCTGCTCCAGGACGCGGCCGCATCCAACCGCGTGCTGCGCGACGAAGTGCTCGGCCTGGGCCAGCGCAACGCGCTGCTGGAGGAAGCAGTCGCCCGCCTCGACGCCGACCGCCGCCAGGGCCACCAGGCGCTGCGCCTGGACGAAGCCGGGCTGCTGCTGGCGCTGGGCTCGCAGCGCCTGCACGTGGCCGGCGATGTCGACGGCGCGCGCCGCGCCTATGCGCTGGCCGCCGGCATGCTCGACGGCCTCGACGACCCGGCCCTGCTCAACCTGCGCCAGGCCCTGGCCGCCGAACGCGCCGCGCTCGACGCGCTCGGCGCCGGCCCGCGCGCGGAACTGCTGCAGCGCCTGCACGCGGTCGACGAAAGCCTGGCCACGCTGCCGCGCGAAACCGCGCCGGCCGCCACCACCGCGCCGCGCCCGCTGTGGCAGCGCCTGCTCTCGCCGCTGCTGGAAATCCGGCCCGCCGGCAGCGCCGTGCTGATGGGCGACGCCGAACGCCGCGAAGGCGAGGACGCGCTGCAGCTCGAGCTCACCCTGGCCCGGGCCGCGCTGGAACGCGGTGACGCCGATGCGTTCCATGCCGCACTCGACCGCAGCGCGCGCTGGCTGGCGCGGCTGTGGCCCGATTCACCCGCCCTGCACGGCGTCCGTGCCGAACTGGAGGCGATGCGCGAAGCGCCGCTGCAGCCGCAGTCGCCGCTGCTGGACAGCACGCTGCGGCAGCTGCGCGCGGTGCAGGACGGCGGGCTCCAGGACGGCAAGGAGGACGCGGGATGAAACCCTACCGTTGGCTGGTCGCGATGCTGGTGGTGGCGGTGCTGGGCGTGATCGGCGCGCAGTGGCTGGCGCAGCAGGACCAGTCCACGCTGGGCCAGGTGATCGTGCGCAGCGGTGGTTACGACTACAGCACCACGCTGCCGCGCGCGCTGCTGCTGCTGGTGCTGGCGTTCCTGGCGCTGGGCTTCGCCTGGTCGCTGCTGCGGCTGCCGTTCCGCGCCTGGGGCCGTTACCGCGAACGCCAGGGCCGCGTGCGCCTGGTCGAAGGCCTGCGCGCGCTGCAGGGCGGGCACTGGCTGCGCGCCGAACGCCTGGCCGCCGGCGCAGTGGACGACCCGGAGGTCGGCGCGATCGCGCTGGCCGCTGCGGTACGCGCCGCCGACGGGCGCGGCGACGACGACGCCGCGCAGGGCTGGCTGTCCACGCTGGCCACCCGCGATCCGGCCGCGCATGCGATGTTGCAGGGCGAGCGCCTGCTCGAGCGCGGCCTGCCGGTGGATGCGGTCAACGCGCTGGACGTGGCCGCGGCGCAGCCGCTGCCGCCGCGCGGCCTGCTGCTGCGCGCGCGTGCGCTGCAGGTGATGGGGCGCGCCGGCGAGGCCTACGGCCTGCTCGGCGCGCTGCGCCAGCAGGCGGCGCTGCCGGCCGACGGGCTGGCGCGGCTGGAACTGGAACTGGCCACCCGCTCGCTGCACGAGGCCGCCGACGCCAACCTGCTGGCCGAGCGCTGGGAAACCATGCCCAAGGCGCTGCGCACCGAAGCGCCGGTGGTCGCCGCCTACGCCGAACGCGCGGTCGCGCTGCGCTGGGACGACGCCGCGCTGCGCCACCTGGAGCAGGCGATCGATTCGCGCTGGGACGAATCGCTGGTGGACCTGTACGGCCGCCTGCCGATCGGCCACGTCGACTCGCGCCGCGCCAGCGCGCAGCGCTGGCTGGCCGCGCATCCGGCCAGCCCGGCGCTGCTGGGGGCGCTTGCGCGGCTGTCGCGCAAGCAGGGGCAATGGCTGAAGGCACAGGACTTCCTGCACCGCGCCCTGGCCCAGGGCGCAGGCGCCGAAGCCTGGGAAGAAATGGGCGCCGGCTTTGCCGCCGCCGGCGGGGAAAGCCTGGCCCGCCGCGCCTACGCCAACGCGCTGCATGCCGCGCGCGGCGAAACCGCCGAGGAACTCCCCGGGCGCGACCTGCGCGAAAAGATCTATGACCGGGCCGTGATCGAGGACCGCGACGAGCACGGCATCCCGCGGCTGAGGCCCTGATTCGCGCGCTCGGCTCCCGCACCGCGCCTGCTCCCTATTTCAGCTGCTCCACCAGGTCCGCAACCGGTTCGAACACGAAGGCCTTGCCCACCTTCTGGCTGTGCATCAGCTTGAGGTCGGCCAGTGCGAGCAGGTCCGACCGCGCGGTCTGGTAGCTGACGTTCTGCACCTGCATGTGCCGGTCGATGCGGTAGGTCTTCCCGGGATGGCGTATCGCATCCAGCAGCAGTTCCCGCTGCCGGTGGTTGAGCCTCCCGCCCAGCCTGGATCCGGGCCTGAGCAGGCTTTCGGCGCGGTGGCGCTCGTCAGCCTTGCGCGCCAGCCATCCATGCAATCCGTCGATGGCGCCCAGGATCACGTCCAAGTGATGATCGACGAAATAGCCCAGATCCGATTCATCCGTCTCGGTATACAGGTAGGCGCGCAGGTATTGGGCTTTCGCCCGGCGGAACACGCTGGATACCGACAGGAACTCGGTAAGCCAGTAACCCGAACGCAGCATCGACCAGTAGAACAGCGTGCGTGCCGTGCGCCCATTCCCGTCACAGAACGGGTGGTCATAGCCGACCTGGAAATGCAGCGCGATCGCACGGACCACGGGATGCAGGAACCCTTCCTCGTTCTGACCGTTGGCGAAATCGCACAGCGCCTGCAGGCGCGCCGGCAGCTCGCCGGCATGCGGCGGCACGTGCAGCACGCGCCCCTCCTCGTCCTGGACGACGATGTTGTCCCTGGCGCTGCGGAAGCGGCCAGCCTGCGCAGGGTCGTCCAGCGTGCCGTCTGTGAGCAGGCGATGGATCTCGAGAACCGCCTCCGGAGACAGCGGCTGATCGCGCCAGCGCTTGAGCTCCTGCATCACACGATAGTTGTTGTGGATCATCCGCTCGCCGTGGTCGCGCGGCGCGCGGCCCGTGCGCAGCATTTCCTTGGCCACATCGCGAGTAGTGCCGGCGCCCTCAAGCTGTGATGAGGTCATCGCCTCCTCGATCTGCGAACGGAACAGATAGCGCTCTTTCGCCCGTTCGTCGGCCATCCGGTCCAGTCCACGCAGCGAACCGGACGCCTCCCGGGTGATCGCATGGAGCTTTTCGGCGATCGAATCGGTCAGCGCTACGCGGAAAGGCCTGCCGTCCCGGTCACGCAATGGCAGATCCCGCACCGCCGTGTTCCGGGCCAGCTTGATCGCCAGCCACCACTGTTCGAGGGTCAGGCCGGATGGGGGATCAAGGTGGCGCAGATGGTCCCAGTGTTCGTACTTGCCCTTGACCTCGGGACCGACGCGCAGGCGCAGCAGGCGTCCCAGATCACCCGCATGGGCGTCGAACAGCCGCACGAAAGGAGGCGGGGAGACAGGGACCTTCATGGCACCTGTCAATTTACTACTAAATTCAAGCAAATTAGTAGCAAATTGCTACTTTCACATATCTATTTGATTTTAATTGTTATTTTTACGTCGCTTGCGGCGCCATCCGGTCCATCAACCGGCGCCTCAGCGTTCGACGATCGCCACCACGCCCATGCCGCCGGCGGTGCAGATCGAGACCAGCGCGCGGCCGCCGCCGCGTTCGGCCAGCTGCCGGGCCGCCGTCGCCACCACGCGCGCACCGGTGGCGGCGAACGGATGGCCGGTGGCCAGCGAGGAGCCGACCGGGTTGATCTTCTCCGGATCGATCCGGCCCAGCGGCGCGTCCAGGCCCAGCCGGTTGCGACAGTAGTCCTCGCTCTCCCACGCGCGCAGCGTGCACAGGACCTGCGCGGCGAAGGCCTCGTGGATCTCGTAGAGGTCGAAGTCCTGCAGGGTCAGGCCGTGGCGCTTCAGCATCTCCGGCACGGCCACGGTCGGCGCCATCAGCAGGCCTTCGCCGTGGACGAAATCCACCGCCGCCACCTGCGCGTCACGCAGGTACGCCTGCGGCTCGTGGCCGTGGGCGCGCGCCCATTCCTCCGAGGCCAGCAGCACCGCCGCGGCGCCGTCGGTGAGCGGGGTCGAATTCGCCGCGGTCAGGGTGCCGCGGCCGGAGGCCTTGTCGAACGCCGGCTTCAGCGTGGCCAGCTTCTCCAGGGTGGTGTCCGGGCGCAGGATGTTGTCGCGCTCCACGCCGCGGAACGGCGCCACCAGGTCGGTGAAGAAACCGCGCTCGTAGGCCGCGGCCAGCTTGCGGTGCGAGGCCACCGCCCACTCGTCCTGCGAGTCGCGCGCGATGCTCCACTGCTTGGCCATGTCCTCGCAGTGGTCGCCCATGCTCTTGCCCGTGCGCGGCTCGGCCACGCCGGGGAACTCGGGCTTGAGTTCGGCCAGCTTGAAGCCCTTGAACGCGGCCAGCCTGTCTTTCGTGGTCTTCGCCCGGTTGGCGGCGAGCAGGCGCGAACGCAGCTTCTTGCCGTACACGATCGGCACGTCGGAGGTGGTGTCCGAACCGCCGCCGATGCCCGACTCGATCTGGCCGACCGCGATCTTGTTGGCGACGGTGATGATCGAATCCAGGCTGGTGCCGCAGGCGCGCTGCAGGGTGATGCCCGGGGTCAGCGGCGACAGGCCCGACGACAGCGCCGCCTCGCGGCCCAGGTTCCAGTCAGATGGGTGCTTGATCACCGCACCCATCGCCACTTCGCCCAGCTGCTGGCCGTGCAGGCCGAAGCGCTCGACCAGCGCGCCGAGGGTCCGCACCGACATGCCGAGGTTGCCGACGTCCGAATAGGCGGTGTTCTGGCGGCAGAACGGGATGCGGACGCCGCCGAGGATGGCGACGGGGCGGACGGATGTCATGGGGCGTGCCTCGCGGGAATCCATTCGTGGGGCCGGACTGCATACGCAGCCGAATGCATAATGTGGAAGTGTAGCCCCGACCCGTCAGGCGGCCAATGATCCAGACCCACCACGGCATGAACGGACCCACCACCTGCGACGCCCTGCGCGGGCGCGATGCCTTCGCGCCGCCCGCCTGCGCCCCGCCCGCCTGCACCCGCTACCGGAGCGACCGCCATGACTGAGTCAAAGGTGGCCAGGGGCGTGCTCGCGCTGGAACTGGCCGGCGGTGCCGCGCCGGAACGCCCGGCGCTGGCGCCGGAAGCGGCCGGCGAACTGGCCACGCGCGTGGGCCGCGACCTGGCCGGGCTGGTCGAAGGTGCCGCCGGGCTGGACCTGGTGCTCGCCGCCGCCCACTTCGACCCGGCCGAGGCGCTGCGCCCTGGCTGGCCGCTGCACCAGCGCCTGCAGGAACTGCACGCGCGTGCGCCGGGCCGTGGCGCGGGCCCGCGCGTGCTCGCCTTCGGTGCCGATGCCGGCGGCGTGGTGCCGCTGCCGTTCCAGGCCGAACCGGCACTGGCCGGCGGCGGCCTGCGCGTGCTGCCGTTCCTGCTGTCCGGCGACGCCGGTGCGGTCGATGCGGTCGCCGACGCGCTGGAGGAAAAGCTGCTGCAGTTCGGCATGGCCGCGGCCGATACCGCGCTGCTCGCCCAGGACGGCTTCGGCGCGCGGATCGAGCACGCCCGCTACCTCACCGCGCACGACCTGGCCGCGATGATGGCCATGCAGTACGACAACCAGGGCCTGGCACCGCTGTGGAACCTGGTCGAGGCCGCGCTGCTGGCGCCGCAGGCGGTGGAATGGCTGGACGCCGGCGCCGAACCGCTGCTGCGCCTGGAGGGCGGCGAAGTACGCATGGCCCTGTTCGACCCCGCCGGCTGGTGCCGGCACTACGCCGCCGCGATGGGCGGCAACGAGGGCGAGTGCGAACGGATGCAGCGGGTGTACGAACACTTCCTCGCCCGCCAGCGCCAGTTCTCCGCGGTACTGGAAGCGCACGGCATCCCGGTGCTGTACGTGCACTGCAACGGCAGCGACGACGCACGCGCGCTGCTCGGCTGACCCTGCCCGGCGCTCCGTCAGCGCGTCACCTTGATCACGCCGCAGGCCAGGCGCGCGCCGGCGTTGCCGGTGGGCTGGGTGTGGTAGTCGTCCGGCGCCGCGTGCACGATCACCGCGCGGTTGGCGATGTCGTTGGCCGCGCCGCCGCCCAGGGTCACCCCGCGCAGGTGCACGTTGACCTTGGCCACGCCGCTGCCATCGGAGGCGATGTTGTCCATGTCGCCGGCGTGGTGCACGGCGGTGCTGGCGCGACCGTGGGCGCTGGCCGCCGGGTTGAAGTGCGCACCCGCGCTGGTCGCGTCGACCGCGCTGCAGTCGCCCTTCTCGTGCACGTGGAAGCCGAACTGGCCGTTCGGCGCCAGGCCGCCGACTTCGCCGCTCAGGTGGACACCATCGCCCATCGGCGCCAGGGTCAGCTTGCCGCTGACGCGGCTGCCGGATGCGGAGGCCAGTACGGCCGTGGCCTGCTGCGCGGTGCTGGTCGCGGCGGGCGTGGCGGAGGTCGAAGCCGGCGGCGTGCTGCTGCAGGCGGCAAGCGTGGCCAGGGTGAGCAGGCCGAGCGAGGCGTGGGCGATGCGCATGGTCGTACTCCGTGCCGGAAGGGGACCACAGCATAAGCAACCCGCCAGTCGATGCCGCATGAACGGGGGCTGCGGTTGTAGGAGCCCACTTCAGGGGGCGACCCGACGCCGCCCGGACACAGCCGCGAACAGCGCGACCGCTCCGGAGACGACGCGTTGAGCTCCGCGCCTTCAATGCCACCGGGTCGCCCCCTGAAGTGGGCTCCTACAGGCGGTCGAAGGGGCCGAAGGGGGCGAAGCAGGCGAGGGGCGGAAAGGGGCGAAGGGGCGACGAGGGCTTGTCTCAGCGGCGCTTGCGGGCGGGGCCGAGTTTGCGGGTGACGGTGTTGCGGCCTACGCCCAGCAGGGCGGCTGCTTCCACCCGGCGGCCACCAGTGTGTTCCAGGGCCGCGCCGAGCAGGGCCTGGTCGAAGCGTTCGCGCGCCTCGGCGTGCAGGTCGCGCGCTCCGGCCTGCAGGCAGGCCAGCGCCCACTGCGCGAGCTGGTGGTCCCATCCGCCCGGCGCGCCGGCGACGGCGGCCACGGCCTGGACGGTGCCCGGCGCCGGCGCCTGCACGTCCTCCAGGTCGGCCACCGTGATCGTCTCGCCCGGCGCCAGCGCGGCCAGGCGCCAGCACAGGTTCTGCAGTTCGCGCACGTTGCCCGGCCAGTCCAGCACCTGCAGCGCGGCCCGCGCAGCCGGATCGAAACGCTTGGCGCCGGCGCCGAGCCTGCGCGCGGCGCGGTGCAGGAAGGTGTCGGCCAGCAGCGGGATGTCGCTGCGCCGCTCGCGCAGCGCGGGGATCCGCAGCCGCACCACGTCGAGCCGGTGCAGCAGGTCGGCGCGGAAGCGGCCCTGCTGGACCAGCGTCTCCAGGTCCTGGTGGGTGGCGGCGATCACGCGCACGTCCACCCGGATCAGTTCGCGCCCGCCGACGCGGAAGAACTCGCCCTCGGCCAGCACCCGCAGCAGCCGGGTCTGCAGCGAAGCCGGCATGTCGCCGATCTCGTCCAGGAACAGGGCGCCGCCGTCGGCCTGCTCGAAGCGGCCGATGTGGCGCTTCTGCGCGCCGGTGAAGGCGCCGGCCTCGTGGCCGAACAGTTCGCTCTCCAGCAGTTCGGCCGGGATCGCGGCGGTGTTGAGCGCGACGAACGGGCCGGACGCACGCGGCGATTCGCGGTGCAGCGCGTTGGCCACCAGTTCCTTGCCGGTCCCGGTCTCGCCGGTGATCAGCACCGACAGCGGCGCCTGCGCCAGCCGGCCGATCGCGCGGAACAGCGCGCGCATGGCCGGGGTATCGCCGATCAGGTCGGCCGCGGCCTCCGTGCCTTGCAGTTCCGGCCCGGGCTCCGGCGCCGGCTGCGGCGCCGCGACCGCCGGCAGCGCGCGCGCGGCCAGCGCCACCGCATCGTCCAGGTCGAACGGCTTGGACAGGAATTCGTGCGCGCCGCCGCGGAATGCGCTGGCGGTGCTGGCCACGTCGGTATAGGCCGACATCACGATCACCGGCAGCTGCGGATGCGCGGCCTTGAGCCGGTCCAGCAGCACCAGGCCGTCCTCGCCGGGCATGCGCACGTCGGTGAACAGCAGGTCCGGGGCGCCGCGTACGCGCAACGCGGCCAGCGCGCTGGCGGCGTTCTCGAAACCGTCGACCTCGTAGCCGGCGTCGCGCAGCGCGGTGGCCAGGACGAAGCGCACCGAGCGGTCGTCGTCGACCACCCAGACGCGGCGGCTGTCGTCGGTGTCCGCGGTCATGGCGTGGTGGCTCCTTCGGGTTCGTTCTGCGGCAGCAGCAGGGTGAAGACGGTGTGGCCCGGGCGCGAGCGGAAGGTCAGCGAACCGCGGTGCTCGCGCGCGACCTGGTGGGCCAGGGCCAGGCCCAGGCCGCTGCCTTCGGCGCGGCCGCTGACCAGCGGCAGGAACAGGTGCTCGGCCAGTTCGTCGGGCACGCCGCGGCCGTCGTCGACGATCTCCACCCGCAGCGCGCGCGCATGCAGGTGTTCGCGGATGTGCAGCCCGCTTTCCACCCGCGTGCGCAGCACCAGGGTCGAGGCACCGGCCTGCAGTGCGTTGCGGACCAGGTTCCACACCGCCTGGGCCAGGCGGTCGGCATCGCCGGCGAACTCGGGGATCGACGGGTCGTAGTCGCGCTGCACGCGCACGCTCCAGCCGCCCTCGGCCTCGGCCAGGCGCAGCACCCGCTCGAGCACGGCGTGGATGTTCAGCGGCGCGTGCGGGCGCTGCGGCGCCGGCGACATCAGCTGCTCGACCAGTTGGCCGAGCCGGTCGATCTCCGCACCGATCAGCTCGATCAGTTCGCCCTCGTCGCGGGCCTCCGGGCGCTGCCCGGCGCGGCGGGCGAGCAGCTGGGCGGCGCCCTTCAGGCCGGCCAGCGGATTGCGCAGTTCGTGCGCCAGGCCCTTGAGTGCGGCCTGCAGCGCGCCGGGCAGGGCCTGGGCCGGGTCGCCGGCGGGGAAGGCGTCGGCCGGGTGCGCTTCCAGCAGCCAGCCGTCGGCGGTGCGGGTGATCCAGCCATCGGCGAAGCGCGCCGCCTCGCCGGGCATGCCCAGCGCGATCCGGTGCAGGCGCAGCACCTCGCGCTCGTCTTCGGCGAGGAAGCGGGCGACCGCGTCGCCTTCCAGTTCCAGCGCCGCCAGCGGCTGGCCGAGCAGGCGCCGCGGACCGACCCCGAGCCAGCGCGGAAACGCCGGATTGACCCCGGTGATCCGCGCCTGGCGGTCGGTCCAGGCCACCGGGGTGCCGAGCTGGTCGAGGGTGGGCGCGGGGGCCGTCATGTCCATTGCACCAATTTAGTGCAAATGGTGGGCCGCCGCGAATGGATTCCGCCGTCGTTCCCGCCCTCAGCGCTGGCGGCGGGCCTGCAGGACCAGGGAATGCAGGATGCGCAGGTCCTGCGCGTCCAGCACCGCGGCCTCGTCGCCGCGGTAGTGGCGGCGGTAGGCGCGCCCGGCCGCATCGCGGTCGGCCCGCGGCCAGCCGATCGCCTGCATCACCAGCCACGATCGAAGCCCGGCGGCGGTTCGCCATCGGCCGGATCCGGCCACAGCCCGTAGCCGGCCTCGGCCAGGCGTTGCCACGGGAACTGCGGTCCGGGGTCGCGCTTGCGCGTGGGCGCCAGGTCGGCGTGGGCGATGACCGCGTGGCGCGGGATGCGCAGGCGCAGGCACAGGTCGTCGAGCAGGCGCAGCAGCGCCTCGACCTGTGCCGGCGGGAAGGGTGCGGCGCCGTCATTGTCCAGCTCGATCCCGATCGACGCCGAGTTCAGGTCGTCGATCGTGCCCCAGCTGCCGCCGCCGGCATGCCAGGCGCGGCGAGAATCCTCGACCAGCTGGTACAGCGCGCCGTCGGCGCCGACCAGGTAGTGCGAGCTCACCGGCCCGCCGCTGTTGCGCGTGCTCAGCGTGTGCAGGCTCTGCGCCACCGAATCCTGCTCGGTCGCATGCAGTACGATGATCGTGGCGCGGCGCGCGTCGTGGTTGGGCGAGGGCTCCCACTGCGCGATCGGGTTGCGCACCGGCGCCTGCGCGCAGGCGCACAGCAACACGCAGATGAGGGCGGGGATCCAGCGGATGGCCATGGCCCATTGCAGCGGCATGCGCCGCGGAAGGCAAGCAGGCGTCCCGCGCGCGCCTGCGGACACGGCTCCGCAGCGGGCGGCGCTGGCGGATGACACTGCTGGAAAATGCCGGGAACACGGAATCACCTCGGCGATGCGGGTCGCGCTGCGCCCCGGGTCGCGATGCATCAACCCGGATCGTCACCCGGTCGCGGCCGGAACACCCGGCCGCACCGGAAGGGAACCCGGCCCGCGGCAGCGCGCCGGGGGCCGGTTGCAGCCTGGATCACGCCTCGTAGGCGGACTCGCCGTGCGAGGTGATGTCCAGGCCGATGCGCTCGGCCTCCTCGTCCACGCGCAAGCCGAACACCAGCCTGGCCACGGTGAAGCCGACCGCCGAGACCACGCCGATCCAGGCGATGGTCAGGCCCACACCCAGCGCCTGGATCGCGACCTGCGACCCGATGCTGAAGTCCTCGCCACCGGTGCCGCCCAGCGACGGCGCGGCGAACACACCGGTAAGGATCGCGCCGACGATGCCGCCGACCGCGTGCACGCCGAACACGTCCAGGCTGTCGTCGGCGCCCAGCAGCTTCTTCAGGCCGGTGACGCCCCACACGCAGACCACGCCGGCGGCAAAACCAATGGCCACCGCGCCGAACGGACCGACCAGGCCCGCAGCCGGGGTGATGCCGACCAGGCCGGCGACCATGCCCGAGGCCACGCCCAGCGCCGAGGACTTGCCCTTCACCAGCTTCTCGGTCAGCGCCCACGCCAGCACCGCCGCGGCGGTCGCCACCAGGGTGTTGAGGAAGGCCAGCGCCGCGCCGGCGGTGGCTTCCAGGTTGGAGCCGGCGTTGAAGCCGAACCAGCCCACCCACAGCAGCGAGGCGCCGACGAAGGTCAGGGTCACGTTGTGCGGCTTGAGCGCGGTCTGGCCGTAGCCCAGGCGCCTGCCGACGAAGTACGCGCCGACCAGGCCGGCCACGCCGGCGTTGATGTGCACCACCGTGCCACCGGCGAAGTCCAGCGCGCCCTTCTCGAACAGGAAGCCGCCCGTGGCCCAGACCATGTGCGCCAGCGGCAGGTAGCCGAAGGTGAACCAGATCACCGCGAACAGCAGCACCGCGGCCAGCTTGGCGCGTTCGGCGAAGGCGCCGACGATCAGCGCGCCGGTGATCCCGGCGAAGGTCGCCTGGAAAGCGACGAACACGTACTCCGGCAGCGCCACGCCTTCGCTGAAGGTCGC
The DNA here is from genome assembly GCF_010093225.1 of Pseudoxanthomonas koreensis. Classification (GTDB taxonomy): domain Bacteria; phylum Pseudomonadota; class Gammaproteobacteria; order Xanthomonadales; family Xanthomonadaceae; genus Pseudoxanthomonas; species Pseudoxanthomonas koreensis. Next base: position 24,205 of record NZ_PDWM01000012.1, read on the forward strand.
CGCCAGCGTGTCGACGCCGACGCCGCGCAGGAACAGCTTGTCGAGGTTGCCGACCCAGGCGCCTTCGCCCGAGAACGCCAGGCTGTAGCCGTACACGATCCACAGCACGGCCAGCAGCGAGAACACCACCGCCACCTGCACCAGCACCGAGAGCACGTTCTTGGCGCGGACCATGCCGCCGTAGAACAGCGCCAGGCCGGGCACCACCATCAGCAGCACCAGCAGCGTGGAGGTCAGCATCCAGGCGACGTCGCCCTTCTCCACCACCGGGGTGGCGGCGGGTGCGGGCTCGGCTTCGCTGGCAGCCTGGACCGCCGCGGCCATGGAGGTGACGACGGTGGCGGCGGCCGCATCGAGTTCGGCGGCGATGGCCGCCTTGTCCGCGGCGGTGGCATCCACGGGTGCGGTGGCAGGTGCGGGCGCGGCGACATCACCGGTCGCCGGCGGTACTGCGGTTTCCTGCGCCTGCGCGGCGAATGACAACGTGGCCATGGCCGAAACGAGCATCGACAGGCACACGGCATGGAACCGGGTCTTCCACCCGGCCACAAAAGGCTTCTTCATGAGGGCTGCTCCGGGTGGGGTTAGATCGCGTCCGCGCCGATTTCGCCGGTGCGGATGCGGATGACCTGGTCGACCGTGGTGACGAAGATCTTGCCGTCGCCGATCTTGCCGGTGCCGGCCGACTGCTGGATCGCTTCCAGCACCGCGTCCAGGCGTTCGTCGGTGACGACGGTTTCGATCTTGATCTTGGGCAGGAAGTCGACGACGTACTCGGCGCCGCGGTACAGCTCGGTGTGGCCCTTCTGGCGGCCGAAGCCTTTCACTTCGGTCACGGTGATGCCGGACACGCCCGCCTGGGCGAGGGCTTCGCGCACCTCGTCAAGCTTGAACGGCCGGATGATGGCGGTGATCAGTTTCATGTTCGCATCCCGATGGTGGTGGGTCCGGCCACGCGGGCCGGCGTTCGGAACTGGCGGGATGCGTCCGGTCCGGCACGCGACGTCCCGCCGACATGGCCGCGCCGTACTGGCCGCGGCACACCGGTTCAGGGCTTGCTTCCGACTTCTTGGGGGAGGTCATGCAGGCCCGTGAATCCCCTTCTTCCCTCTACTGCATGCAGCGGTGTTGCGGTGAAGCTGTTCTTTCCCGGCGCGCGCGGGGCGGGCGCCGGCCGGTCGCGCGCGGTTCCCCGCCACGCGCGACCGGTCCTGCTCAGTTGCCGTAGTACAGCTGGTATTCCAGCGGGTGCGTGGCGGCGCGGAACTTGGTCACTTCCTGCATCTTCAGCGCGATGTAGCCGTCGATGAAGTCGTCGCTCATGACCCCGCCGGCCTTGAGGAACTCGCGGTCGGCGTCCAGCGCTTCCAGCGCCTGGTCCAGGCTCGAGCACACCTGCGGGATCAGCTTCTCTTCTTCCGGCGGCAGGTCGTACAGGTCCTTGTCGCTCGGCGCGCCCGGGTCGATCTGGTTCCGGATGCCGTCCAGGCCGGCCATCATCAGCGCGGTGAAGGTCAGGTAGCCGGACTGCAGCGGATCGGGGAAGCGGATCTCGATCCGGCGCGCCTTCGGGCTGGACACCCACGGGATGCGGCACGAAGCCGAGCGGTTGCGCGCCGAATAGGCCAGCATCACCGGCGCCTCGAAGCCCGGCACCAGGCGCTTGTAGCTGTTGGTGCCGGAGTTGGCGAAGGCGTTGATCGCGCGGGCGTGCTTGAAGATGCCGCCGATGTACCACAGCGCCATCTGCGACAGGCCGCCGTAGCCGTCGCCGGAGAACAGGTTCTTGCCGTCCTTGGACAGCGACTGGTGCACGTGCATGCCGCTGCCGTTGTCGCCGACGATGGGCTTGGGCATGAAGGTCACGGTCTTGCCGTTGCGGTGGGCGACGTTCTTGATGATGTACTTGGTGGTCAGCAGCTCGTCGGCCTTCTTCACCAGGGTGGCGAACTTGGTGCCGATCTCGCACTGGCCGGCGGTGGCCACTTCGTGGTGGTGGACCTCGACCTCGATGCCGGCCGCTTCCAGCTCCTTGCACATCTCGGCGCGGATGTCGTGCAGCGAGTCGGTCGGCGCGACCGGGAAGTAGCCGCCCTTCACGCCCGGGCGGTAGCCGGTGTTGCCGCCTTCGTACTTGGTGCCGGAGTTCCAGGCGCCTTCCTCGGATTCGATCTTGAAGAAGGTGTGGCCCATGTCGTTGGCGAAGCGCACCGCGTCGAAGATGAAGAATTCGGGCTCGGGGCCGAAGAACGCCACGTCGGCGATGCCCAGCGACTTCAGGTAGGCCTCGGCGCGCTTGGCGATGCCGCGCGGGCAGCGCTGGTAGCCCTGCATCGTGGCCGGATCGAGCACGTCGCAGGTCAGGATCAGGGTCGGGTCGGCTGTGAACGGGTCGAGCACCGCGGTGTCGGGGTCGGGCAGCAGGACCATGTCCGACTCGTTGATGCCCTTCCAGCCGGCGATCGACGAACCGTCGAACATCTTGCCGTCCTCGAACAGGGACGGTTCGACGATGCCCACCGGGAAGGTCACGTGCTGCTGCACGCCGCGCATGTCGACGAAACGCAGGTCGACGAACTCGACCTGGTTGTCCTTGATCAGCTTCTCTACGGTTTCCACGGACATCGCTTGCGACCTCGGGGTTGATGGATACGGATGGCATAGCAGGCCGCGTGCCAACTCCCGGGTACTCGCAAGTCGTTGATTTCAATCGGCCGCGCACCCACGGCGGAATCATGCGCACCAATCAGGTGCATTCTATGGCGAGCACCTGGAACCAAAAAGGTGCAAAACCGTGTGCGGCGCCGCTCGCTTATCCTGTGCGCCCGCCTGCTCCGGTCCCCGGCCCGTGTCCGACCTGCTTACCGCCCTGCTGCTGGGCATCCTCGAAGGCCTGACCGAGTTCCTGCCGATCTCCAGCACCGGGCACCTGCTGATCGCCCAGCACTGGCTGGGCGCGCGTTCGGACTTCTTCAACATCGTCATCCAGGCCGGCGCGATCCTCGCCGTGACCCTGGCCTTCCGCGCGCGCCTGTGGCAACTGGCCACCGGGCTGCACGACCCGGGCAACCGCGACTACGTGGCCAAGCTGGGCGTGGCGTTCCTGGTCACGGCGGTGGTCGGCCTGCCGGTGCGGCTGGCCGGCTGGGAGCTGCCGGAGACGGTGGCGCCGGTAGCCTGGGCGCTGGTCCTGGGTGGCATCTGGATGCTTGTGGCCGAGCATTACGCCGAAAAGCGCGGCGACGTGGCCACGGTGACCTGGAAGGTGGCGGTGCTGGTCGGTCTGGCGCAGGTGGTGGCCGGGGTGTTCCCCGGCACCTCGCGCTCGGCCGCGGCGATCTTCCTGGCGATGCTGGCCGGCACCAGCCGGCGCTCGGCGGCGACCGAGTTCGTGTTCCTGGTCGGGATCCCGACCATGTTCGCGGCCAGCGCCTTCGCCTTCCTCGAACTGGTCCGCGACGACGCCCTCGGCGGCGAGGACTGGGCCGCGGTGACGGTGGCTTTCATCTCCGCGGCGGCGACCGGCTTCGTGGTGGTGCGCTGGCTGATGGGGTATATCAAGCGGCACCGCTTCACCGGATTCGCGGTCTACCGGATCGTGCTCGGCCTGCTCCTGCTGGCGTTCATGCCTGCCGGCAGCTGAGCGCCTTCACGCCGGCTGAACCCCGGGCGGGGCATCCAGCCGTTCTGTCCATCGCCGCATCGACCCGACACACCCCGCCGGCACCGGTGCCGGCCACGTCACGGAGGCTTCGATGAAATTCCCGCAGAACCACCGCCCGCTCCTGCTCGCCCTGGCCCTGCCGCTGGTCCTGGCCGCGTGCAACAGGCCCGCCGCCGATTCCACCGAGCCACCGCCGGGCGAGCTGCCGGCGGCGGCCACGCCCGACCCGGCGGCACCGCCGGCGCTCCCCGCCGCGGCCGATGCCGCCGCGCTACTTCCGGCCCACCACTGGACGCTGCCCTCGGCCACCGATGCCCAGGGCCAGCGCATCGAGGCGCTGTTCGCCAATGCGGACAAGCCGCTGCAGCTGGATTTCGTCGACGGCCGCCTGGTGGTGTCCAACACCTGCAACCGCATGGCCGGCGGCTACACCCTGGCCGGGGACACCCTGACCCTCGGCCCGATGGCCTCGACCATGATGGCCTGCCCGGATCCGAAGCTGATGGCGCTGGACGCGGAAGTCGGCACGCGCCTGGCCGGCGAACTGGCCCTGGCCGCCACCGCCGGCGACACCCCGGAGCTGGTGCTCACCAATGCCGGCGGCGACCGCCTGGTGTTCCAGGGCACGCCGACCCCGGCCACCCGTTTCGGCGGCCCGGCCGAGCGGGTCTTCCTGGAGGTCGGCCCGGAGACGAAGCCGTGCAGCCACCCGCTGATCCCGGACAAGCAGTGCCTGCAGGTGCGCGAGATCCGCTTCGACGAGAACGGCCTGAAGGTCGGCGAGCCGGGCGAGTGGCAGAACTTCTTCGACGAAATCGAGGGCTACACCCACCAGCCGGGCGTGCGCAACGTGCTGCGCATCGACCGCTACACGCGCAAGGACGTGCCGGCCGACGCTTCGCGCTACGCCTGGGTGCTGGACATGGTGGTGGAGTCGGAGCAGGTGAAGCGCTGATCGTTGCCACACACCGCGAAGGGGAAGGCCGCCTGAAAGGGCGGCCTTTTTCTTGCCTGTGCGGCCGCCGGGGAAGCGCTGCGTCTAGCGGGTAGCCGCGGCGGCTCCTTGTAGGAGCCCACTTCAGGGGGCGACCCGATGTGGCTGGCCGAAGCGACGTTCGACGCGGACGATCCGGAGGAGATGTCGCGTTGAGCGCGGCGTATCCCGACGACGTCGGGTCGCCCCCTGAAGTGGGCTCCTACAGAGGGGGACCGGTCGGGCGGGCTACCGGAGTGCGGGGTTCAGGGTGTAGGTGCCGTAGACCGAGGCTTCGGCCAGCACGTGACCCTGCATCGCGCGCTGCACGTCGGCGGCGGTGAAGCGCGGCGGCAGTTCCAGCGCGGCCACGTCCAGCGCGAACAGGCGGAAGAAGTAGCGGTGCACGCGCAGGTCGTTGAACGGCGGATACGGGCCGTCGTAGCCGAAGTAGTCGCCGCCCATCGCCGCATCGCCGGCGAACCAGCCGGTGTAGTCGTTCAGGCCCTGGCGCGCGCCGGCCAGGCCGGGCGGCGCCTGCTTGCCCTTCGCGGTGATGCCGTCGCTGCAACTGCCGGCAGCGATATCGCGCACGTCCGGCGCGATATCGGCCACCGCCCAGTGCACGAAGTCGCCGCGCGGCTGCTCCACCGGGATCTGCAGGTCGTCGCGACCCACCGTCTCCGCCACCGTCGGCGCATCCGGATCGATGCACAGCAGGGCGAAGGACCTGGTGCCCTCCGGCACCCCGTCCCAGGCCAGATGCGGATTGCGGTTGGCGGCGAAGCCGTCGGCCTGGCCCATGGCGAACTCCGCCGGGATCGCGCCGCGGGATTCGAAACTGTCGCTCCAGATACGCATGCACCGCTCCTCGGGCCGGCTCAGGTTTCAGGGTAGCCCAGCCGCGCGACCACCGGCGCCAGGGTCGCGAACGGCCCGGCCAGGGCCTCGGCGTACCGGCGCCAGTGCCCCGCCGGCAAGCGGGCCACGCCCACCGTGGGCGGGGTCGGGATCCGCGGATCGGCGAACATGCTCCGCACCGCCTGGGCGACCGCATCGGCATCGGCCTCGATGCCGTCGAGGCGGATCACGCCGTGCGGGTACAGGTCCCGCTCGGCCAGGTCGGCCACCTGTTCGAGCACGCCGGCCAGCCATTCGGCGGCCTTCTCCGGCGTTTCCACCGCCAGCGGAAGCGCCGCGCCGTAGGCGATCCAGTCCAGCAGCATGTCGCGCGGATCGCGCAGCGCGACCAGCAGCCGCCCCTCGGGCAGGTGCGGGCGCAGGGCCAGCAGGAACGCGTTGTCCCACCAGCCCAGCCAGTCGATCACCCGCTGGTCGGGCAGACCGCGCCGCGGCAGCAGCGCGCGCCACTCGGCCACCATCGCCGCCGGGTCCAGCTTGCCGTCCAGCAGGTCGGCCACCGATGTGTATTTCTGGAAGGCGTCCGGCGGGGTGTTCATGCCGAAACGGTCGCCGCGCAGGTACGGACTGGCGTGGTCCAGCACCGCGATCAACCGCTCCACACCGGAGCCGGGCGCGCCCCAGACCAGTACGGGTCCGCCGGCGACCGTTTCGGCCGCCGGCAACTGCCCCATCGCCGGCCACTTCAGTTCGCCCACGGTCCGCGGCGGCAGCGGCAGGCGCTCGCCGACCTGTCCGGCGTTCAGCGCGGTCCAGGTGCGCAGCGCATCGGCAGGGCGGCCGGCCCGGTCCTGGACCGAGCCGAGCCAGTGCTGCAGCGCCAGCCGCTCGCGCTCGGACGCCGACGCCAGCAAGTCTTCGACGTAGGCCACGGCCTGGTCCGGGTCGTGCAGGAGCAGGGCCTCGCTCAGGCGCCGCACCGCGCTGGGCCGGTACGGCTCCAGCGCGGCGATGCGCCGGGCCAGGGCCTCGGCCGCGTCGGATTCGCCGGCCTTGTCGTGCAGCTCCATCAGGACCTCGAGCGCGGGCACGTGTTCCGGCATCGCCTCGCCCCAGCGCCGGGCCACCTCGCCCGCCGGTTCGCTGCCGGCCGCCTCCAGCGCCAGCCGTGCCTGCCACAGCGCGTGCTCGGCCGGCGCCGTGGCCAGCGCCGCCTCCAGGGTGTCACGCGCCTCGTCGAAGGCACCGAGCCGCTCCCAGGCCGCCAGCAGCGCGCGCAGCGTGTGCGGGTCACCGGGCGAGGCGGCCAGGGCCTGCTTGAGGTAGGGCAGGCCGCGCTCGGGAAAACCTGCCTGCAAGCGCATTTCTCCCGCCACGCGGCGCATGGCCGGCGTGTCGGTCGCCGGGTTGGCCAGCACCGTATCCATCGCGTTGAACGCGTCGCGCGGGCGGTCCTGGCGCAGTGCCAGTTGCGCGATCAGTACCTGCAGGCCGGCGGTGGCCGGCATCATCTCCATCACCCGGCGGAAGGCCTGCTCGGCGAAGGCCCAGTGCCCCTTGGCCAGGTAGGCGAAACCCAGCGCATGCAGCAGGCGTGGATCGTCCGGCAGGCGCCGGGCGGCCGCGGCCAGCATCGCCAGCGCCCCGTCCGCGTCGCCGCGGCGCAGGGCCACGATGCCGTCGATCGCCGCCAGCTGCGGATCGTCCGGCGACACCCGTGCGGCGGTGCGGCTGAGCCGCTGCGCTTCGTCCAGGTCGCCCCGGCCCAGGGCCAGGTGGGCCCGTGCCACGTAGGCCTGGAACTGATTGGGGTCCAGTCCAGTGCTGCGGGCCAGGTCGGCCTCGGCCTCGCCGATCTGGCGCATGCCGAGCAACAGCCCGGCGCGCTCCAGGTGCAGGTCCGCGTTCTCCGGATCCAGGGCGATGGCCCGGGAAATGTTGTCGAGGGCGGCGTCGGCCTCGCCTTGCTGGCGCTGCGCGGTGGCCAGCCAGCGATAGGCCTGCGCGTCGTCGGGAGCAGCGGCGAGCCACTCCCGCGCCAGTCGCACCGCTTCGTCGGCGGCATCGCGGCGCAGGGCCTGGAGGATCTGGTCGTGCATGGGGAAAATCCAGCGGAAAACGCGCAGTCTAGCGCGTCCTGCCCGGCATTCCCCCGCGCACCGACCCGGTGCCCGCCTGCCGGTGCGGCCGGGCGACTGCGCTCAGACCGCGGCGGCCAGTCGCTCGGCGACCCAGCGCTCGGCGAAGCCGTCGCCGGCGAAGTTCTCGACGAAGGCGCAGTGGCCGCCCCAGCGCGCCACTTCCAGCGCCGCGACCGGCGGCAGCCGCCAGTCGCGGAAATCGTCGATCGGGATCACCGGATCGTCCTCGGCCATCAGGATGCTGGCCGGGACGTCCAGTGCCGCCAGCCGGTCGCCGGCGATGGAGTAGCTGTCGAAGTACTCATCGACGCTGCCGAAGCCGGCGTGCTGTCGCGCCAGCATGTCGATCAGCCCGCGCATGTCCTGGCCCAGGGCCGCGTCGTCGTAGCCGAAGCGCTCGGGGAACAGTTCGCGCTTGCGCACCAGCGAACTGCGCCACTTGCGGCGGAAGTACCAGTCGTAGATCTGCGGCGCGCGTTCCATGCTGGCCATGGTCCGGCCCGGGTCGACCAGCGGGCACACCGCGGCGATGTGCCGCAGCGGCAGCCCGGCCAGGCGCGCGCGCAGGCCCAGCCGCAAGGCATGGTTGCCGCCCAGCGAGTAACCGGCCACGACCAGGTCGCGCACGCGCAGTCGCTGGACCATGTCCGCCGCCGCGTGCACCACCTCGTCGATCCGGTTGGAGTGGAACAGTTCCTCGTTGAGGTGGTGGGTGTCGCCGTGGTCGCGGAAGTTCAGCCGGACCACGTCCAGCCCCGCGGCGAGCAGGCGCGCGGCGGCCAGGCGCATGTAGCCCGATTCGGCGCTGCCTTCCCAGCCGTGCAGCAGCAGCGCGGTGGCGCGCGGCGCGCGGCCAGGCAGCTGGCTGTGCCAGCCCTGCAGGCGCGCGCCGTTGCCGCCGTCGAGGATGTGCTCGGACGTGGTCGCACCGGTGGCGGCCAGCGCGCGCAGGCCGTGCCGCCGGCGCAGGCTGCTGGAACCGAGCACCGACTGCAGGTGCGGGTTGCGCAGCAGGCGCGGCGGGCGGTAGTCGGCGGCGTCCAGCGGGTCGGCGGTGGCGCTTGCGGGGGCGGCGGGCTCGGCCATGGCGCCATTCTGCACCGCAGCATCGGCGGCGCAAGTGAAGGCCGCGCGGTTCAGCTTTCCATGGCTGCGACGATCCGCTCGCGCGCCAGTCCGGCGATGCGGCGGCGGCCGCCGGCATCGTCGCCGCCGGGCGGGATCGGCTCGAGGAAATGCACCTCGGCCACGCGCGTGCGTTCGCCCAGCAGGCGCAGGAAGTTCTGCAGGAAGTTCTCGCGCGGGCCGAACGCGACCAGGGTCTGCGCCTCGCCGCGGCTGCCGTAGCGCAGGGCCACCGGCTGCACCGGCACGTGGGCCTCGACCGCGGCGGTAAAGATGCGCGCATGGAACGGCCCGACCTCGGCGCCGCCGCGGGTGCGGCCCTCGGGGAACACGCCGACCGCGCGGCCTTCGCGCAGGCGTTCGACCATCAGCTCCATCACTCCACTGAGCGAGTCGCTGCTGCCGCGCTGGTGGAAGATCGTCTGCCCCTGCGCCGCCAGCCAGCCGACCAGCGGCCAGCCGCGGATCTCCTGCTTGGCGACGAAGCCCATCATCCGCTGGCTGTGCAGGATCTCGATGTCGATCCAGCTGACGTGGTTGGCCACGAACAGGGCCGCGCCCGGCAGCGGCGTGCCGAAGCGGCGCAGGCGGAAGCCGAAGATCCGCATCAGCCCGGCCGACCAGGCGCGCACCGCGCGTTCGCCCAGGGTTTCCTCGCCCCAGCCGATGCGCCTGAGCGGCGGCGCCAGGCACAGCAGGGTCGGCGGCAGGAGCAGCAGGACATGCAGCAGCAGCAGCGGGACACGGTAGAGGTAGCGGCACGTGCGCGCGACTGCGCCGGCACGGTCCGCGCGTGGGGGGGCGGGTTCCATGGACGCGCACGATACCGCGGCGCGATACGCCAGCGGTAGCGGAATCGCGGGGCGTGGCGGTGCCGGCCCTACGCCGGCGCGGTCACCGGCACCACCGCCAGGGTCAGCCGCGACACGCACACCGGGCGCCCGCGCTCGTCCTCGATGCGGATGTCCCAGACCTGGGTGCTGCGGCCCACGTGCACGGCGCTCGCGGTGCCGGTGACGGTGCCTCCGCGCACCGCGCGCAGGTGGTTGGCGTTGATCTCCAGGCCGACGGCCATCTGCTGTCGGGTATCCAGGCACAGGTTGCCGGCGCTGCTGCCGAGGGTCTCGGCCAGCACCACCGAAGCGCCGCCGTGCAGCAGGCCGTAGGGCTGCCGGGTATGCGGCTCCACCGGCATGGTAGCGCGCACCCAGTCCTCGCCGGCGCCGGTGAAGACGATGCCCAGGTGCTCGATCAGGGTGCCGCGGCTGAGCGCGTTGAGCTGGTCGAGGGAAACGGGGGCGCGGAAAACCATGGCGGGCTCCAGGTGGCTTGCTGCTTCAGAGGATCGGGACCAGGCCGGCGCCGAAGGCGGTGAGCATGCGGGTGAAGATCGATTTCGGGCCCAGGTCGACTTCGGGAAAGTCGCCCACGGACACGTAGCACTGGTGGAAGCCGGGATCGCGGCGCGGCAGTGGCGCCGGGCAGTCGGGGCCGGGCTGGAACACGTAGTTGGTAGCGTAGCGCCACGGCCACAGGTCCAGGATCGGCGATGCCTCCAGCACCTTGCCCATGCTGTAGTTCAGGCCCGACAGCACCGGCGGCTTGGCCCGCGGCGCCACCACCCAGGAATTGCCCGGCGCGATGTCGCGCTCGATGCTCTGCGCCAGCGCCTGCGCGAACGCCGGATCCTCGATCACCACCACCGCCTCGGTGTTGTAGGTCTCGCTGCGCGGATCGAAGTTGTGCGTGCCGATCACGCCGATGCGCCGGTCGATTACCACCGATTTCGCATGCAGGCCGGTGCGCGGCCCCTCGCCGTCCACCGGCACCGGACGGTTCGCCGGCGTGCTCGTGCTCAGCAGCGACGGCCGCGTCTCGGTGCGCAGCTTGTCCGCCACCTGGCCGTCGTCCACGCCGCCGCTCCCGCCCGGACTACCGAGGCTGCCCCCGGGCAGCCCACTGCGCGCGGGCGGCGGCGTGCCGGGTTGCGGATCGGCCGGCCAGCGCGCGCCCAGCGCCGGATCCACCGGCGGGTCGGCGGGGAACGGCATGTATTCGTAGATGTCGAAGCCCAGTTCGCGCACGTTGCGGCGCTTGTACTTGTAGGTGAGCGCGTAGACGATCGGGTTGTCGGTCGCGGCCAGGCTGTTGGTCGAGACCAGCACCTTCGGCGGCTGTTCGCGCGCACGCAGGCCGCGGAAGATGTCCAGCGCCTCGTCGGACAGCACCAGGTACGGGGTCTGCAGCAGGATCTCCTCGCGTGCACCGGCCAGCAGTTCGGCCAGGCCCAGCGACGGCGTGTCGTCGCCGCCCTCGTGGTGCTTCTCCGGCAGGTCGGCCAGGTAGGACACCTCACCCACCGGCAGCGCCCGTTCCACTAGCCGCTCGCGCACCAGCGCCGCGTCGGCGGCGGCGCGCGACATCAGTCCGATGCGCTCCGGGTGCGCCGGCCGCGTCGCCGGCAGCGGCGGCACGCCCTGCGCCAGCAGCACCCTGGCCACGTCGTCCAGGTGTTCGGCGGGCACGCTGCGCTTGTCGCTCCAGTACAGGGCGAAGTTGTGCTCCATCGCGGCCACGGCCGGCCCGGCCACCAGCACGTCGCGGTCGCGGAAGTTGTACTCGGCGTCCCAGTCGTAATAGTCGTCCTGGTAGTTGCGCCCGCCGGCGATGCCGACCACGTCGTCCACCACCAGCAGCTTGTTGTGCATGCGCTGGTTGAAGCGGCGGAAGCCGCAGATCACGCTGGCCGCGTAGTCCAGGTAGTCGGGCATGGCCAGGTTGAAGGTCGGGTTGTAGATGCGCAGTTCCAGGTTCCGGTGCGCGCCGGCAAGCGCGGCCAGCACCTGCAGGTCGGAGATCGCCGAGAGCTGGTCGATCAGCAACCGCACCTTCACCCCGCGCCGCGCCGCGGCCAGCAGCTCCTCGATCACCATCCGCGCGCTGTCGTCGGTGTCGAAGATGTAGGTCTGCAGGTCGATCTTGTCGGTGGCGCTGCGCAGCAGGTTGATCCGCGCCAGCAGCGCTTCGCCGCCTTCGTCCAGGATCAGCGCGTAGTGGCGCGGCGCCGCGTCGGGCGCGGCCGCGGTCTCGGCGAAGGCACGGCCAGCCAGGTCGCGCAGCTCCGAGGGCACCGCGCAGCGGTCGGGGCGGTCGCAGTCCAGGGTGGCGTTGCGGCCGGCGACCGCGATCGCGGCGGCGCGGTCGAGCTTCCTGTCCGACATCGTGCTGCAGGCGGTGGTCGCCAGCAGCAGCGGCACGCACAGCCAGCGCAGCCAGTGGTTCACGGCGCGGTCTCGAGCAGGCGCACGCGCACGGTCAGCCGCACCGCGTCGGCCAGCGCGACCTGCCACTCGCGCATGCCGTAGTGGCTGCGCTCGATGTCGCCGCGCACCAGGATGTCGCAGTCGCGGCCCGGGCGCTCGCAGCTGGCCGGCGCCACCTGCAGCCGTTCGCGGTGGCTGGCGCCGCGCAGGGTCAGCGTGCCTTCGAGCGTGCCGCCCTCGTGCAGCAGTCCGGCCGGGTAGGGTTCGGAGACGAACTCCATCCACGGGTGGCGTTCGGCGTCGAAGAAGCTGGACCCGCGCATCCAGGCGGTGTAGCGCGGCCGGTCCGGGATCCGCGCCTCGGTAGTGGCCACGCGGATGTGGACGCGGCGGCGACCGTCGGGCAGCTCTTCGACCCGGCCTTCGTAGTGCGGGAAATCGCCGTCCAGGTGCTGGCCGAAGCGGGTGCGGACCTCGAAGCCCAGGGCGCTGCGTTCCGGATCGAACCGCGAAGGCGGCACGGCTTCCTGCGCGCCCGCCGAAGCGGCAAGCAGCACCAGCGCGCAGGACAGCCACGCCTGTCCGCCCGATCCGCGCATCGGTTCAGGGCCACCAGAAGGCGGTCAGCCGGCCCTGTCCGGGTTCGATCGGTATTGCCGGCAACGCCAGCACCGCCACCGCCGCGGTCGGCATGCCGCGGTACTCGCCGGACTGGCCGCTGTGCAGCAGCGCCACCAACCGCTCCATGCCCGGGTTGTGGCCAACCAGCATCAGCCGCTCCACGTCCGCCTGCGCCTGCAGCAGGCCGAACAGGGTGCCGGGGGTGGCTTCGTAGATCGAGGGCTCCAGGCGCTGTTCGGCGTAGCCGGTGCTGGCCAGCACCGCTTCCAGCGTTTCCCGGGTGCGCCGCGCCGGCGAGCACAGGATCCGGTCCGGGGCCAGGCCGTGGGCGGCCAGCCAGCGCCCGGCGGCCTCGGCCTCGGCCAGCCCCTGCGCCGACAGCGGGCGGTCCAGGTCGGCCTGACCGATGGTGGCCGGCTCGGCATGGGCATGCCGCAACAGGATCAGTTCGCGCACGCGTCCCTCCTCCGTCCGCTCAGGCCTTGGCCAGCCACTTCAGCAGCGGCTCCCAGTCGGCCTGGTGCTCGCGCACCTGCGCGGAGTGGTAGTCGAACAGGCTGCGGCCCAGCCCGACCAGGACGACGTAGGCCTGGGTGTCGCGCAGCTGCGCCACCACCGGGTAGGGCCAGGTCTTCAGCATCTCCAGCGCCTGCTGGCTGGCGTTGGTCCAGGGCTTGCTGCGGTTGAGCACCAGGCCCACCGGCAGCTTCTGCTTCCTGACCCGCTTGGCCTTGGCCACGGTGTTGAGGAAGGCGACCGTGGCCTCGATGTCCAGCGCCGAGGGTTGCACCGGCACCACCATCGCGTCGGCGTGGTCGATGAAGCTGTCCAGGTCGTCGGCCATGGCCCCGGCCGGGGCATCGATGATCACCCGCTCGGCATCGTCCGGCAGCCAGGTGCGCCAGGCGCGGCGACGGCTGGCGTCGATCGGCAGCACCGCGCTGTCCAGTTCCGCGCGCCGCTCGGCCCAGCGGGTCGCCGACCCCTGCGGATCGGCGTCGGCCAGCACCGTGCGCTTGCCCTGCAGCGCCGAATGCGCCGCAAGGTGCGTGGCGATGGTGGTCTTGCCCACCCCGCCCTTGGAACCGGCCACCAGGATCGTCTTCATGCGCGCGCTGCCTCCGGTATTGGCTGTCCCGCAGGGTACACCGGGCCTCTTGAAGGCGGTAGGAACGGACCGGCGGGACCGCGGGCCGGCGCGCTTGCTATCGTGCGCCGGCCCTTTCCACGGACGCGCCATGAGCCAGTTGCAGGACCTGACCGCCCTGATCCGGGCCAATACCCCGCTGATCGTGATCGAGACCCGCGACGAGGAGCGGGTGGTGGAACTGTTCCGGCAGTCGCTGATGCAGGTCTGGCGCGCCCTGCACCGCTGGACGATCACCGAGGGCCTGCGGCGGATGGACCTGGACCGCGAGGACCCGGCCGAGGGCCCGCCCGACGCCTCCTCGGTCCTGCGCGCGATCCAGGACGCCGACCAGCGCGGCATCTACGTGCTGCTCGATTTCCATCCCTACCTCGGCTACGCCAGCCACCAGCGCCTGCTGCGCGACATCGTCCAGCGCCGCGGCTGCCAGCCGCACGTGCTGGTCCTGGTCGGCGCCAGGGTCGAACTGCCGGCCGAGCTGGAGGCGCTGGCGGTGCGCTTCCGCCCGCGCCTGCCCGATGCCGGCGCGCTGCTGAAGCTGGTCCGCGAGGAAGCGGTCGCCTACGCGCGCGAGAACGGCGGCCGCCGGGTCGAGGCCGAGGAGGAGGCGGTGCGCCAGATCGTGCGCCACCTGCAGGGCCTGGACCTGCACGACGCACGCCGCATCGCCCGCCAGCTGATACACGCCGACGGCGCGCTCACCGCCTCGGACCTGCCGCAGCTGGCGAAGCTGAAGTTCGAACTGCTCAACCGCAGTGGCCACCTGCACTACGAATACGACACCGCCGGCTTCGACGACGTCGCCGGTGCGCGCCGGCTCAAGCGCTGGATCGGCCAGCGCCGCGCCGCGTTCGCCGGCACTCCGCCACCCGGCCTCGACCCGCCGCGCGGGGTGCTGCTGCTGGGCGTGCAGGGCTGCGGCAAGTCGCTGCTGGCCAAGGCGATCGCCGGCGGCTTCGGGGTGCCGCTGCTGCGCCTGGATTTCGGCACGCTGTATGCGAAATACCACGGCGAGACCGAGCAGAACCTGCGCGCGGCGCTGGCCTCGGCCGACCAGCTGGCGCCGTGCGTGCTGTGGATCGACGAGATCGAGAAGGGCGTGGCCGCCGATGCCGGCGACGGCGATGGCGGCGTGTCGCGGCGCGTGCTCGGCTACCTGCTCACCTGGATGGCCGAGCGCAAGGCGCCGGTGTTCCTGGTCGCCACCGCCAACCAGGTCCGGCACCTGCCGGCGGAACTGCTGCGCAAGGGCCGCTTCGACGAGATCTTCTTCGTCGACCTGCCCGATCCGGACACGCGGGTGGAGCTGCTGCGCATCCACCTGCGCGAACGCGGCCTGGAGCCGGAGGCGTTCGCGTTGCCGGCGCTGGCCGCAGCGGCCGACGGCTTCTCCGGCGCGGAGATCGAGCAGGCCATCGTTTCCGGCCTGTACGCCGCGCACGCCGAACAGCGCGCGCTGGACACCGACCTGCTGATGGCCGAGATCCGCGGCACCCGGCCGCTGTCGGTGCTGATGGCCGAACAGGTCGCCGAACTGCGCGCGTGGGCGCTGGAGCGCACGGTGCCGGCCGACTGAGGCGCTCGCCGGGCGCCCCGCCACCTGCACGCGCTGCGTAGAGCGGGGCTTGCCCTGCCCTGCGGATGCGGAGCCCGCGCGCTATGCGCGGGCAGTCGTGCTCACGGCCAAGCCGGCGGATCGGCCTGCCAGGCGGCCAGGACTTCGGCCAGCGCCTGCCGGTCTTCCTCTCTCCAGTCCGGCAGCAACTGCGCGAAGTTGGCGCTGTTGTTCCACAGGTCCGGCTCGGTGCGCACCGCCGCCGCGTACCAGGCCAGCGCCTCACTCCTGCGGTCGAGCTTCCACAACACCAGGGCCAGGGTCGGCGGCTGCCACGCAGGCGCGGCCGGCCAACCGCCCAGCAGCTTCCGCCACTGTTCCAGCGCGCGCTGGTATTCGCCGGCCTGGTACAGGTCCCAACCGTAGTTCCAGCCGACCTGGCGGGCCAGGCGCTGGTTGCCGGTCACGTTGCGCTGCGCGGCCTGGTAGAGCTCCTCGGCCAGGTCCTTGCGCCCGGAGCGCATCGCCACCCGCGCCAGCTGGGCGCGCGATTCCACGTCGCTGGGCTTGCGCGCCACGCTGGCGGCGAGCTGGTCGATCAGCGCATCGCCCTCGCCGCGCAGGGCCACGACCGGGCGCGTGGTCTGCGCATCAGCGTCGAAATAGAACTCCTTCGGCGCAGGCAACGACTGGGCCTGGACCAGCAGCGAAGCGAACGCCAGCCCGAAAGCCAGCGGAAAACGCAGTTTCTTCACGATCTATCCCCGCAGAAAACTCCTCCCACCCCCCATCCTAACCGCAGTGCAGCACAGTCCGGGAGTGCGGGCCATCACAGAATGCCGCTTGATATCATTCGGAGCCGGGCCGGCGAGGCCCGGTTCCAGCCAGCCCCGGGGCCCGCCAATGACCAGCACCGCCGAACTCACCTCGCCTTCGTCCGCGAACCTGCCCGGGCTGGAGACGTTCGACCAGGACTACACCCTGGAGCACAAGTACACCCGCCGCGACGGCCGCATCTACCTGAGCGGGGTGCAGGCACTGGTGCGGCTGCCGCTGATGCAGCAACTGCGCGATGCGGCGGCAGGCTTGAATACCGCCGGCTTCGTCAGCGGCTACCGCGGCAGCCCGCTCGGCGGCTTCGACCTGGAGCTGTGGCGCGCGCGCAGGCACCTGGAGGCGGCGAAGGTACGCTTCCAGCCCGGCCTCAACGAAGACCTGGGCGCGACCATGGTCTGGGGCACACAGCAGGCCAACCTGTTCCCCGGCGCGAAGGTCGATGGCGTCTACGCCATGTGGTACGGCAAGGGCCCGGGCGTGGACCGCTGCGGCGACGTGTTCAAGCACGCCAATGCCGCCGGCACGGCGAAGCACGGCGGGGTGCTGGCGCTGGCCGCCGACGATCACGCCTGCCGCAGCTCCACGCTGCCGCACGGCAGCGAGGACGAATTCGTCAGCGCGATGATGCCGGTGCTCAACCCGGCCGGGGTGCAGGACATCCTCGACCTGGGCCTGGTCGGCTGGGCGATGAGCCGTTACACCGGGCGCTGGATCGGCTTCAAGACCATCGCCGAGACGGTGGAATCCTCGGCCTCGGTGCAGGTGGATCCGTTCGCGCGCACGATCGTGCTGCCGGAGGATTTCGGACTGCCGCCGGCCGGGCTCAACATCCGCTGGCCGGACCCGCCGCTGGAGCAGGAGATGCGCCTGCACCGCTACGCGGTGCGCGCCGCGCAGGCCTTCGCCCGCGCCAACGGCATCGACCGCATCGTGCTGGACTCGCCACGGCCGCGGCTGGGGATCGTCACCACCGGCAAGAGCTACCTGGACGTGCTGCAGGCGCTGGAATACCTGGGCCTGGACGAGGCCGCCTGCCGCGACATCGGCATCCGCGTGTACAAGGTCGGCATGACCTGGCCGCTGGAGCCGGAAGGGATCGCGAAGTTCGCCCGCGGCCTGGAAGACATCGTCGTGGTCGAGGAGAAACGCGCCTTCATCGAGCGGCAGATGAAGGAGCAGTTCTACAACTGGCCGGCCGACTGGGGCCGCCGCCCGAGCATCGTCGGCAAGTACGACGAGGCCGGCGAGTGGATCCTGCCGTCCACCGGCGAGCTGACTCCGGCGACCATCGCCGGGGTGATCGGGCGGCGCATACAACGTTTCTTCAATACCGAATCGATCGAGCAGCGGCTGCGCTGGATGGATGCGAAGGAAGCCGAGATGGCGCTTCCCCGCGCCAACTTCCCGCGCGTGCCGCACTACTGCTCCGGCTGCCCGCACAACACCTCCACGGTGGTGCCGGAAGGCTCGCGCGCGCAGGGCGGGATCGGCTGCCACTACATGGTCACCTGGATGGACCGCTCCACCGACACCTTCACCCACATGGGCGGCGAAGGCGTCACCTGGGCCGGGCAGGCGCCGTTCACCGACACGCCGCACGTGTTCCAGAACCTGGGCGACGGCACCTATTTCCACAGCGGCTCGCTGGCGATCCGCCAGGCGATCGCGGCCAAGGTCAACATCACCTACAAGATCCTCTACAACGACGCGGTGGCGATGACCGGCGGCCAGCCGGTGGACGGCCAGCTCAGCGTGCCGGACATCGCCTGGCAGATGCGCGCCGAGGGCGTGGACACGATCGTCCTGGTCAGCGACGACATCTCGCGCTGGCACAAGCGCGAGCTGTTCCCCGGCGGCATGGAGTTCTTCGACCGCGCCGAGCTCGATGCGGTACAGAAGCGCCTGCGCGAGGTGAAGGGCACCTCGATCCTGATCTACGACCAGACCTGCGCCACCGAGAAGCGGCGCCGGCGCAAGCGCGGCAAGCTCGAGGACCCGCAGAAGCGGGTGATGGTCAACACCCTGGTCTGCGAAGGCTGCGGCGACTGCGGGCAGAAGAGCTTCTGCGTGTCGGTGCTGCCGAAGGAGACCGAGTTCGGGCGCAAGCGCGAGATCGACCAGTCCAACTGCAACAAGGACTATTCCTGCGTGTCGGGCTTCTGCCCGAGCTTCGTCACCGTGCACGGCGGCAAGCCGCGCAAGGGCCGCAAGGCCGATGCGGCGGCGCTGCTGGACGGCCTGCCCGAGCCGGCGTTCCGCTCGGCGCTGGAGCAGCCCTGGAACATCCTCATCACCGGCGTCGGCGGCACCGGCGTGGTCACGATCGGCGCCCTGCTGGGCATGGCCGGGCACCTTGAGGGCAAGGGCGCCACCGTGCTCGACCAGACCGGCCTGGCGCAGAAGGGCGGCGCGGTCACCACCCACATCCGCATCGCTCGCACGCCCGAGGACATCCACGCGGTGCGTATCGCCGCCGGCGAAGCCGACCTGGTGCTGGGCTGCGACATGGTCGTGGTCAACGACTACTGGGCGCTGTCCAAGGTCCGCGGCGAGCGCTCGGAAGTGGTGCTCAACACCTACGAGGCGATGCCCGGCACCTTCACCACGCGCCCGGACCTGCACTTCCCCGCCGCCGACATCATCGGCGGCATCCGGCTCGCGCTCGGCGGGCGCGAACCGCGCCTGCTCGATGCCACCCAACTGGCCACCGCGCTGCTCGGCGATGCCATCGCCAGCAACCTGTTCATGCTCGGCTACGCCTGGCAGCTGGGCCTGGTGCCGATCTCCTTCGCCGCGCTGATGCGTGCGATCGAGCTCAACGGCGCGGCCGTGGAAATGAACCGCCAGGCCTTCGCCTGGGGCCGGCTGGCCGCAATCGACCCGCAGGCGGTGGCGGCCGCCGCTGGGCTGGTGTCCAATCCGGCCACCGCCGACGAGCGCGTGCCCGATGGCCTGCACCAGCTGCCGCCGGGCGACTGGGAAGGCAACGAGTGGGGCAGCACCAGCGCGCCGCGGCCGGTCCGTGCCGAGCGCGAACTGCGCGGCCTGCCGGACAGCGCCGGCATGGACACTGCCGGCGCCTCGCCGCTGTCGTCCCCCCTGGACGTCGCCACCGGTGACATCGTCGCGCTGCCGCTGGACGACCTGCGCCTGTCGCGCAGCCTCGACGAGCTGGTCGCGCGCCGCGAGAAGTTCCTCACCGACTACCAGGACGCCGCCTACGCGCGCCGCTACACCGACCTGGTGGCGAAGGTGCGCACTGCCGAGCACCTGAAGGCGCCCGGTTCGACCGCGCTGGCCGAGGCGGTGGCGCGCTACGCGTTCAAGCTGATGGCCTACAAGGACGAGTACGAGGTCGCGCGCCTGTATACCAGCGGCGAGTTCCAGCGCCGCCTGCAGCAGCAGTTCGAGGGCGACTACACCCTGCGCTTCCACCTGGCCCCGCCGCTGCTGGCGAAGAAGGACGGGCAGGGTCGCCTGGTCAAGGGCGAGTACGGGCCATGGGTGTTCACCGCGTTCCGCTGGCTGGCGAAGCTGAAGTTCCTGCGCGGCGGTGCGTTCGATGTGTTCGGCCGCACCGCCGAACGACGCATGGAGCGGCAGTTGATCGCCGACTACTTCACCACCGTGGAGAAGCTGCTGGCCAAGCTGGACGCGGGCAACCTGGAGCTGGCCGCGCAGATCGCCAGCATTCCCGAGCACATCCGCGGCTACGGCCACGTCAAGGAAGCGCACCTGCACAAGGCCAAGGCGCGCGAGGCGCAGCTGCTGCAGGACTGGGACAGCCCGCTGCGCGTTGTGGATCGCCACGCGGCGGCATAGCGCGACCGTGCCGGCGGCGCTGGTCTCAGCCGCCCGGCACCGGCCCGGTCGACTGACGCAGCTGCAGCGCGTACGGCATCCGCACCATCCGCCCCGCGCTGCGGTCGCGGATGGCGTTGAGCAGTTGCACGGTGGCCACCTGGCCCATGTCGCGGGTGGGCTGCTGCACCGTGGTCAGCGCCGGGAAGATCTGCTGCGAGATCGGCGTGTTGTCGAAGCCGCACACCGACACATCGCGCGGTACGCGCAGGCCCAGCTCGCTGGCCGCACGCATCACCCCGGCGGCCATGTCGTCGTTGGCGGCGAAGATCGCGGTCGGGCGCTCGGCCAGGGCCAGCAACTGGCGGCCGGCGGCCAGGCCGGAATCGAACGAGAACTCGCCGTCGACCACAAGCGCCGGGTCGTAGCGCAGCCCGGCGCGGCGCAACGCGGTGCGGTAGCCGGCCAGGCGCCACTCGCTGGCGCCGTGGTCGGGATGGCCGCGCACGTGGGCGATGCGGCGGTGGCCGAGCGCGACCAGGTGCTCCATCAGCTCGCACACCGCTTCGTGCTCGTCCAGGGTCACCCCGATGCGGCCCTCGCGCTCCTTCGGCGAGATGCACGAGAACGGGATGCCGCGCTGGTCGAGCCGGTCCAGCAGTTCGGCGCTGTCGGTCAGCGGCGGGGTCAGGATCAACCCGTCCAGGCGCGTCCCCACCACCAGCGCGTCGACCGCGTCGAGGAAGTCCGGGCTGTGGAAGCCCACCGGCTGCATCACCATGCCGTAGTGGTGGCTCTCGCAGGCCTCGACCACGCCGGTGAGGATCTCCATCAGGTAGTTCGGCGAAGGATTGTCGTAGAGCAGCGCCACCAGGTACGAGCGGTTGCCGGCCAGGCTGCGCGCCGAGGGGTCAGGGCGGTAGTTGAGTGCGGCCACCGTCTCCATGACCTTCGCGCGGGTGGCCTCGCGCACGCCCGGCTCGTTGTTGAGCACGCGCGACACCGTCTTCATCGACACGCCGGCCTGCCTGGCGACGTCCTCGATCCTGATCCGCATCGTCATCCCGCTCCCGCCCTGGCCCGGTCCGTGCTCACCAGAACACCGCGTACAGCGCGACCAGGATCGCGACCACGCCCAGCGCGGCGACGTTGAAGCCGGCGCTGGTCGAGTAGTCGACGTCGTCGGTGCGGATCAGGTCGCTGCCGGCCTGCGGCGGCCGCGTCGCCAGCGACACGCCCCAGGCCAGGGCCAGCGCCAGCAGGAACACCAGGCCGACGCGGTCGATGAACGGCAGCGACGGCCAAGCCAGCTTGAGCACGATCGACAGCGCGAACGAACCGGTCGCCGCGGCCAGCGCGCCGGCCTCGTTGGCCCGCTTCCAGAACAGGCCGAGCACGAAGATCACCACGATGCCCGGGGTGAAGAAACCGGTGTATTCCTGTATGTACTGGAACGCCTGGTCGAAGCTGCCCAGCAGCGGGCGCGCGGTCAGGATCGCCAGCAGCACCGACACCACCGCGGCGATGCGACCGACGCGCACCAGGTGGCCCTGGCCGGCATCCGGGCGCTTCTTGGCGTAGAAGTCCAGGGTGAAGATCGTCGCCACCGAATTGATCTTCGAGGCCAGCGAGGCCACGATCGCGGCGACCAGCGCGGCGAACACCAGGCCGAGGATGCCGCCGGGCAGCAGCGCCATCATCGTCGGATAGGCCTGGTCGGGCTTGGCCAGGTCCGGCGCCAGCACAACCGCGGCGATGCCGGGCACCACCACCACCAGCGGCATCAGCAGCTTCAGGAACGCGGCGAACACCACGCCCTTCTGCGCCTCCCTGATGTCCTTGGCCGCCAGCGCGCGCTGGATGATGTACTGGTTGAAGCCCCAGTAACTGATGTTCATGATCCACATGCCGCCGATCAGCACGCTGATGCCCGGCAGGTCCTTGTAGAACGGGTTGTCCTTGCTGAGGATCATCTCGAAGTGGCCCGGATGCTCGGCCCACAGCTTCGAGAAGCCGCCGAGCACGCTGCCGTCGCCGATGTGGCCCAGGGTGATCCCGGTGACCAGCAGGCCGCCCATCACCAGCAGCGTCACCTGGACGATGTCGGTCAGCGCCACCGCCTTGAGCCCGCCGTACAACTGGTACGCCAGCGCGAACAGGCCGAGCAGGGCCAGCGCCAGCATCTGGTCCATGCCGGTGACCTGGGTCACCGCGATCGAGCCCAGCCACAGGATCGAGGTCAGGTTCACGAACACGTACAGGCCCAGCCAGAACACCGCCATCAGCGTGCGGATGCGGGTGCCGTACCGCTCCTCGAGGAACTGCGGCATCGTGTAGATGCGGTTGCGCAGGAAGATCGGCAGGAAGAACTTGCCGACGATCAGCAGCGTAGCCGCCGCCATCCATTCGTAGGAGGCGATCGCCAGACCGAGGGCGTAGCCGGAACCGGACATGCCGATGATCTGCTCGGCGGAGATGTTGGCCGCGATCAGCGAGGCGCCGATCGCCCACCAGGGCAGCGAACGGCTGGCCAGGAAGTAGTCGGTGGTCGATTTCTGGTGCCCCGCCTTCTCCCGCGAGACCCACTGGGCCAAGGCGAAGATGCCCGCCAGGTAGACCAGCACGATCACCACGTCCAGTGTTGCCAGCTTCATCCGCGCTCTCCGGGTTGCTTGCGCTCGGGTGTGCGGGAGGGCGTGGCCCGCCATCCGCGTCGGCACGACGCCGGCAAGGCGGAAGCGGTGATGCAGCCGGCGCCGCCGCCCTCCCGGAGGCGACGCCGGTCCTGGATCGTTGCTACGACTGCGGGCAGGACAGGATGTGCTGCGCCTCGCTGACGGCACCGACCGCCACGCGCGACACCGACAGCGTGGCGGCCGCGTCGCTGTGCAGCTTCAGCAGCAGGTCCAGCTTAGCGGTGTCCGCGCCGCTGGCGGCGAAGCACTTCAGCGGGATGCCCAGCGTGGTCCACTGCCCGGCGGGCAGCGCGGCCAGCGTTTCGCGCAGCGGCAGCGGGGTGCCGGCGCCGGCGCTGGCGCTGCCCGAACCGCTGGCCGGCACCGCGTCCGGGCGCAGGGTCAGCACCAGCAGCAGGTCGCCATTGGTCTCGCGGGCCAGGTCCTGCGGCGGCTCGGAACGGATCGCCGCGGCGGCCGGCTGCGCGCCGGACCAGGGGAGGCGGCGCGCGTCTTCCTGCCGTTCGTGGTCCACCGCGGTCACCGCCAGCGCGTCGCCGGCCAGCGCGACCGGCACCGTGGTCACCGCCCCGGCCGGCGCCTGCGCGCCTTCCAGGCTCAGCGACAGGCCCGGGGCCAGCTGGCCGCCGGCGAAATACACGCCCGCCGGCGCCTGCAGGCCCTCGATGCCCGAGTCTTCCGGCAGCGGCGCCACGTCGCCGTTGTCGGCGTAGGTCAGGCCGTAGCCGAAGGCGAACTGCGGGTCGTGGCCGGGCCTGTTCACCGCCGCGTCGACCGCGTTGCGCGGCCAGGAGAAGCTGAGCTTGCCCTTGAAATCGTGGTCGACGCTGCCGTCGGCCTTGCGCAGCAGCACGTCGGCCACGCCGGCGCCTTCCGAACCCGGCAGCCACGCGGCAACGAAGGCGTCGGCGGCGTTGATCTCGCGGTTCATCCACAGCGGGCGGCCGCTGATGAACACCGCCACCACCGGGATGCCGTCGGCCTTGAGCTTGCGGATCAGCTCCAGGTCGCTGTCGTCGCCCGGATGGAACAGCAGGTTGGGGATGTCGCCCTGGAACTCGGCGTAGGGGTTCTCGCCGAACACGACCACGGCCACGTCCGGCTTCGACTTGTACCTGCCGTCCACCGCCAGCTCGGCCTGGCCACCGCCGGCTTTCACTGCGCGCTGCAGGCCCTCCCAGATCGTGTCCGCGTTCGGGAAGTCGGCGCGCACCGTTCCGGTGCCCTGCCAGTTCAGGGTCCAGCCGCCGGTCTGCTTGCTCATGTTGTCGGCGCCATCGCCGGCGACCAGCACCTTCTGCCCGGTGCGCAGCGGCAGCACGCCGCCCTGGTTCTTCAGCAGCACCAGCGACTCGCGCACCGCCTGCCGCGCCACCGCGCGGTGCTCCGGTGCGCCGAGCAGTTCGAACTTGCCGCCCAGCGCGC
This sequence comes from Pseudoxanthomonas koreensis, assembly GCF_010093225.1. GTDB lineage: Bacteria > Pseudomonadota > Gammaproteobacteria > Xanthomonadales > Xanthomonadaceae > Pseudoxanthomonas > Pseudoxanthomonas koreensis. Next base: position 48,314 of record NZ_PDWM01000012.1, read on the forward strand.
GCTGCGAGGGCCTGGGCGCGTCGAACAGGCCCATGCGGAACTTGACCCGCAGGATCCGCTTCACCGCGTCGTCCAGCCGCGCCATCGACAGCGTGCCGTCCTTCGCGGCGGCCAGGGTGCTGTCGTACATGCCCTTCCAGCTGTCCGGCGCCATCGCCATGTCCAGGCCGGCGGTGAAGGTGGCCGGGCAATCGTCATTCGTGCAGCCGGGGATCTGGCCGTGGCCGTTCCAGTCGCCGACGACGAAGCCTCCGAAATTCATCCGCCCCTTCAGCACGTCGGTCAGCAGCGGCTGGTGGCCGTGCATCTTGGTGCCGTGGAAGCTGTTGAACGAGGCCATCACCGACTGCGCGCCGGCCTCGATCGCGGTCCTGTAGCCGGCCGCGTGCACGTCGCGCAGCTCGGCCTCGCTGACCTGGGTGTCGCCCTGGTCGCGCCCGCCGGTGGTGCCGCCGTCGCCGACGAAATGCTTGACCGAGACCATCACCCGGCTGTCGCCGAGGAAGCCGGGCTCGCCGGGCTTGCCCTGCAGGCCCTCGACCATGGCCTTCGCGAACCCGGCCACCACCTGCGGGTTCTCCGAGTAGCCCTCGTAGGCGCGGCCCCAGCGCACGTCCTGCGGCACCGCCACGGTCGGCGCGAACGCCCATTCTATGCCGGTGGTACGGGTCTCCATCGCGGTGATCTCGCCGATCTTCCGCAGCAGTTCCGGGTTGCGGGTGGCGCCGAGGCCGACGTTGTGCGGGAACAGGGTGGCGCCGACGACATTGCTCTGGCCGTGCATCGCGTCGATGCCCCAGATCCCCGGGATCGCCTTGCCGCCGCCGGAGGTGTCCATCGACGCCTCCCAGAACGCATCGGACAGGGCCAGCCATTCGGCCGGGGTCGCGTTGTACCTGCCGCCCGGATCGGAACTGCCGCCGGCCAGGATCGAGCCGAGGCGATACTTGCGCACGTCCTCGGGGGTGATGCTGCCGATGTCGCCCTGGATCAGCTGGCCGACCTTCTCCTCCAGGGTCATCGTCGCCAGCAGGTCGTCGACCTGCTTCTCCAGCGCCGGGTCGGCGGCCAGCGGCCAGGCCAGCTGCGGCCACTGCCCGGGATGGATGCTGCCGTCGGCCGCAGCCGGGGCGGCGGCGGTCGCGGCCGGTTCGGCGCTGCGGTTGCAGGCAGCCAGGACGGCCAGGACCAGCGCGGCGGCGAGCGCGTTGCGGAAACGGGTGGCGGGCACGGCGGTGCCGGCGTGGGTGCTCATCAGGGTTGCTCCCTCTGTTCGTTCGGGCCGGCGCCCGGTCCCCGGGAGCCACGCCGCGGTCAGGCAGTGACGGCCGCAGAGGCTTCGTCAGGAATGGCAGCGCTGTCAACCGCAGCGCCCAGCCATGCCGGGATGGCATGGGCCGGCCCGCACCCCGGCATCCCCCGCGCCGCGGGCCGCAGGGTCGGAAAACCGCGCAACGGCGGGCACCGGGCGCGGCGGGGCAAGCGCGGCGGGCGCCGCCGGCGGGAATGGCGCGCCGCCGCGCCTGTGGCATCGCAGCAACCGCTTTGCGGCGGTCGCGGGACCGCGCGCGCGCTCCGCGCCGGGCCGCCACGCGACCCCCCGCCGCCCCTCCGCGCCCGTGCACCACCGGCCGCCAAGGCCTTCCGGCTTCCGAAGCCGGCGCGACCCTCTCTATAATCGGCGCCAGCTGTGGCCGGCCGCGCCACTCGCCATAGGATGGGATGTGCGTAACTACGACCTGGAATTCCTCAAGCGCTTCTCGCTGGTGATCGGCTTTCTGGGCCTGGTCACCGTGGGCCTGATCCTGCTGGCTGCGTACCTGCACCGCCAGCTGCCGCCGGAAATCTCGCCGACGGCCGCCAGCCGCACCGCGGCGCGCATCCATCCGGTCGGTGCGGTCTATGCCGGCGACACCGGCGCCGCCGCACAGGCCGCCGCCGCGGCCGCCGCCGCGGCCAAGGCCGCCGGCCAGGTCGCCTACGGCGGCACCACCGACGGCGCGGTGATCTACGAGAACCTGTGCGGCGCCTGCCACACCAACGGCGTGGGCATGGCCCCGACCCTGGACCACGCGCACTGGGATGCGCGCATCGCCCAGGGCGCCGAAACCCTGCACAGGCACGCCATCGAGGGCTTCACCGGCCCGGACGGCGGGATCATGCCGCCGAAGGGCGGCAACCCGGCACTGACCGATGAGCAGGTGATCGCCACGGTCGACTGGATGCTCGCCAACCTCAAGTAAGCCCGGCTCCATCGCACCAACGCCGCCTCCGGGCGGCGTTGTCGTTTCCGCAGCATCGATTCCGCACCGCCGAGGGCACGCCCATGCGCCGATTCCCCGCCCACCGCGTCGCCGCGCTGGCCTTGCTCCTGGCTGCCGGACCGCTGCCGGCGCTTGCCGGCACCGGGTCGGCCGCCAATGCCGCGGACAGGGGCGAGCCGGCAACGGGCGGCCCGGCGAAAGGCCGCGCGGTCGCGATCGCCCAGGTCCAGGGCCGCGGCGCGGCCAGCCCGCTGGCCGGCGAACCGGTGGTGCTCACCGCCACCGTCAGCGCCGATTTCCGCGAAGGCCTGGGCGGGCTGTTCGTGCAGGACGCCGGCGACGGCGACGCTGCCACCTCCGACGGCCTGTTCGTGCGCGCCGCCGAAGGCTTCCAGTTCCCCGCCGACGTGGCCGCGGGCCGGCAATGCCGCTTCCACGGCCGGGTGATCGAGGAAAAACGCGGCGCCGACAGCGCGACCACGCTGCTGGCCGGGCACATCGACCGCTGCCGCGACGCCGCGCCGGTGCCCGCGCTGGCGCTCGATGCGCTGCCCGCCGACTGGGAAGCGCTGGAAGGCATGCGCGTGCGCATCGATGCGCCGCTGGCCGTCACCGGCACCGACGCGGTGCAGCGCTTCGGCGAACTGGCGGTGTCGTTCGACGGACGCCAGTGGCAGCCCAGCGAGGTGGCGCGACCCGGTTCGCCGGAGCACGCGACGGGGGCCGCGCGCAACGCGCGCCAGCGGCTGCTGCTGGACGACGGCAGCCAGCAGCGCGATCCGGCGCAGGTCGCCTGGCTGGACGGGCGCGAGATCCCGCGCGTGGGCGCCACGGTGCGCGACGCCGAAGGCATCGTCGAACAGCGCCACGGCGGCTGGCGGCTGCAGCTCGACGCCGCGCCGCGGATCGAGGCCGCCGCGCGGCCGGCGCCGCCGCAGGTGCCCGGCAACGTGCGCGTGGCCGCGTTCAACCTGGAGAACCTGTTCAACGGCGACGGCCGCGGCGGCGGTTTCCCGACCGAACGCGGCGCGCGCACGCCGCAGGCGCTGGACGCGCAGCTGGCCAAGCTGGTCGCCACCATCCGCGACCTCGACCCGGACGTGGCCGCGCTGATGGAGCTGGAGAATGACGGCCATGACGCGGACTCCAGCCTGGCGCGGCTGCTGCGCGAGCTCAATGAGGGCGATAGCGCGCAGTGGCGCTTCGTCGATGCAGGCCGCGGCCCGGGCACGGACACCATCCGCGTCGGCCTCATCTACCGCGGCGATCGCGTGGTCGCGCGCGGCAGGCCGGCGGTGCTGGAGGGCGGACCGTTCGGCGAACGCAGCCGGGTGCCGCTGGCGCAGGCGTTCAGGCGCAAGGACGGCGGCAAGGAATTCGTCGTCGTCGCCAACCACTTCAAGTCAAAGGGCTGCAGCGAGGCCGAAGGCGCCGATGCCGACCAGAAGGACGGCCAGGGCTGCTGGAACGGGCTACGCCTGGACTCGGCGCAGCGCCTGCACCGCTGGCTGGAATCGGCGCCGCTGGGCAAGGACCGCGAACGCGTGGTGATCCTCGGCGACTTCAACGCCTACGCGATGGAAGACCCGGTGCGCTGGCTGCGCGAGCAGGGCTGGAGCGATGCCTTCGCTGCCGTCGCCGACGCTGCGGCTGGCTCTGCGGCTGGCGCCGGGACTGGCGCTGCGGGCGACGCCGCCAGCGGCAGCGCGGCCGGGCGCCCCTGGAGCTACGTCTACCAGGGCCTGAGCGGGCGCCTGGACCACGCGTTGCTGAGCCCGTCGCTGCTGCCGCACCTGCGCGGCGCGGCCGAATGGCACGTCAACGCCGACGAGCCGGACGACGCCGGCTACGCCGGCCGCAACGTGCCCGGCCCCTGGCGCAGCTCCGACCACGACCCGCTGCTGCTGGGCTTCGACCTGTAGCGGCTCAGCCGGCGGGGCCGTGCAGATAGTCCAGGCTCACCTGCAGCAGCGCGCGGAAGCCCACGTCCAGCGCGGTCTCGTCGAGGACGAACTCCGGCGAATGGTTGCTCGGCGCAGTCGCCGGGTCGGTGCCCGGCGCGGTGGCGCCGACGAAGAAGAACAGCGCCGGCGCCTTCTGCCCGAACAGCGAGAAATCTTCCGAGCCCATCTGCAACGGCGGCTCGAACACGTTGCCTGCGCCGACCACCGCCTGCAGGCTGGGCAGCATCCTGGCGGTCAGCGCCGGGTCGTTGATCGTGGCCGGGTTGCCCTCGCTGTCGGGCACCTTCACCTCCACCTTCGCCCCATGCGCGGCGGCCACGTGCTCGGACACGTTGCGCAGGTCGGCGAAGATCTTCTCGCGCATGCCGGCGTCGAAGGTGCGGATGGTGCCGATCAGCTCCACGTCGTCGGGAATGATGTTGTAGCGGATGCCGCCCTTGACCGCGCCGAAGGTGACCACCGCCGGCAGCTTCGCGATGTCGGTGCGGCGGGAAACAATCGTCTGCGCGCTGCCGACCAGGTCGGCCGCGGCCACGATCGGGTCGATTCCGCCCCACGGCCGCGAACCGTGCGTCTGCCGGCCGACCACCTTGATGCTGAAACGGTCCGAGGCCGCCATCAGCGGCCCGCCGCGCACCGCGATCTGCCCGGCCGGCACGGTGGAAAACACGTGCAGCCCGAACACCGCCTCGGGCTTGAAGCCATCGAAGATGCCCTGCGCCAGCATCATCGAGGCACCACCATCCTCGTCCACCGGCGGGCCTTCCTCGGCCGGCTGGAACACCAGCATGACCTCGCCCGGCAGGGTGTCCTTCATCGCCACCAGCGCCTTGGCCACGCCGAGCAGGATGCCCGTATGCGCGTCGTGGCCGCAGGCGTGCATCACCCCGACCGTCTCGCCGCGGAACTCGGCGGTGGCCTTCGAGGCGAAGGGCAACCCGGTGCGCTCGGCCACCGGCAGCGCGTCCATGTCCGCGCGCAGGGCGATCCGCGGTCCCGGCTTGCCACCCTTGATGATCGCCACGACACCGTGGTGGGCGATCCCGGTCTTCGGCTCCAGCCCCATCCGCCGCAGTTCCTCGGCCACGATCTTCGAAGTACGCACCTCGCGGTTGGACAGCTCCGGGTGCTGGTGGAAGTCGCGGCGCCAGTCGACCACCTGCTGCTGCAGCTGCGCGGCCGCGGCGGCCACTTCGGGGCGCTGCGCGGCGCCGGCCGACGCAGGCAGGGCAAGCGCGAGGGCGCAGGCAAGCAGGGAAACACTCGAGCGGGCAGCCAGGGACATCGCGCGACTCCGGTAGGTGGTCCATCGATGCTACCGGTTGTGCCCGCCCGGTGGCGGGATCGGGCCCGTCCGGACCTGCCGCCATCCGCGCCCATGGGAGACGGCGGGCAGGAGAACGACCGCCGGACCTTAGAATGACGGCCCGCGCCACGCCCTCCGCGCCGGCACCTTCCCCCCGGCCTCGCCATGCCCGAACTCGCCCTGCAGATCCTGCTGCTGCTGTTCCTCGCCGCGGTGCTGGCCGGCTTCATCGACGCCATCGCCGGCGGCGGCGGCATGGTCACCCTGCCGGCGATGCTGCTGGCGGGCATCCCACCGCTGGCGGCGCTGGGCACCAACAAGCTGCAGTCGCTGTTCGGCTCGGCCTCGGCCAGCTGGTCGTCCGCGCGGCACGGGCACGTGGACCTGCACGGGCAGTTGCCGATGGTGCTCACCGCCGCGGCAGGCGCGGTGGCCGGCGCGCTGGCGGCCACGGTCGTGCCCGGCGCCTGGCTGCGCGCGTTGCTGCCGTTCCTGCTGGTCGGGATCGCCCTGTACTTCGCGCTCAAGCCGGACATCGGCGCGGTCGACCGGCACCGGCGGATGTCGCCGCGCGTGTTCGGGCTGACCTTCGTGCCGGTGATCGGCTTCTACGACGGCGTGTTCGGGCCGGGCACCGGCTCGTTCCTGATGCTCGGCTTCGTCGGCCTGGCCGGGTTCGGCCTGCTCAAGGCCACCGCGCACACCAAGTTCCTCAATTTCGGCTCGAACGTGGGCGCGTCCGTGGTGTTCCTGGCCAGCGGCGCGGTGCTGTGGAAGGTTGGCCTGCTGATGGGCGCCGGGCAGTTCCTTGGCGCGCAGTTGGGGTCGCGCTTCGCCATGCGCCACGGCACGAAGGTGATCAAGCCGCTGCTGGTGACGGTGTCGCTGCTGCTGGCGCTGAAACTGCTGGCCGACCCCACCCACCCCCTGCGCACCTGGCTGGCCCTGTAGGGCTTCCTGTAGGAGCCCACTTCAGGGGGCGACCCGACGATGCCTGGAGGCGCCGCGCCCAACGCGACACCTCCGGAGCCTGCGCGCTGGACACCGCGCCTTCCGGCGCCCGCGTCGCCCCCTGAAGTGGGCTCCTACAGAAGGCCATCGCGCTGCGGTGGGGTCAGCGGAACACCCCGGCCCGGGCGACGGAAGCGGCGCGGCGCGCTACCATGCCGGTCCCCCTGAGTACCCACAGGAACCGCGCACCGTGTCCATCAACCAGGAACAGAAGAACCGCATCGCCACCGGCCAGGGCTTCATCGCCGCCCTCGACCAGAGCGGCGGCAGCACGCCCAAGGCTCTGAAGCTCTATGGCATCGACGAATCGGCCTATTCCGGCGACGCGGAGATGTTCGCCCTGGTGCACGCGATGCGCAGCCGCATCGTCACCAGCCCGGCCTTCGGCGGCGGGCGCGTGCTCGGCGCGATCCTGTTCGAGCGCACCATGGACGACAGCTTCGGCGGCAAGGACGCGGTCGCCTACCTGTGGGAAGACAAGGGCGTGGTCCCGTTCCTGAAGATCGACAAGGGCCTGGAGGACGAGGCCGACGGCGTGCAGCTGCTCAAGCCGATCCCCGGGCTGGACGCGCTGCTGGCGCGGGCCAGGGCCAAGGGCGTGTTCGGCACCAAGGAGCGCTCGGTGATCAAGGCCAACAATGCCGGCGGCATCGCCCGCGTGCTCGACCAGCAGTTCGAACTCGCCCGCCAGGTGCTGGCCGCCGGCCTGGTGCCGATCGTCGAGCCGGAAGTGGACATCAAGGCCGCCGAGAAGCAGGCCATCGAAGTGGAACTGAAGAAGGGCCTGCTCGCGCGCCTGGACCAGCTCGATCCAGCCACCCCGGTCGTGCTCAAGCTGACCCTGCCCAGCGTGGACGGCTACTTCCAGGAACTGGTCGACCACCCGGCCGTGCTCAAGGTGGTCGCGCTGTCGGGCGGCTACAGCCGCGACGACGCCAACGCGAAGCTGGCGAAGAACCCCGGCGTGATCGCCAGCTTCAGCCGCGCCCTGACCGAAGGCCTGAGCGCGCAGCAGAGCGACGCCGAATTCAACCAGGCGCTGGACGCGGCGATCGAATCGATCTACCGCGCCTCGATCGCCTGAAACGGCCGCCGGCGCAGCCGTGCCCACGGTTGCGCCAACGCCGTCCGGCACGTAGAGCGGGGCTTGCCCCGCTGCCCCCCGGTTTCCGGCGACGACGCAAAGGCAACGGGGCAAACCCCGCTCTACGAAACGGTGTGACAGGCTCTCGCGATGCTTCCCGGATCCGGCAACCCGCCGCCGACAGACAACGACCCGCGCCCGCAGCCGCCGGAAAAGCCGCTGCCGCAGGAGTGCTGCGAAAGCGGCTGCCCCATCTGCGTCTACGACCTCTACGCCGAGGCGCTGGAGGAATACCGCCAGCAGCTGGCCGCATGGAAGCTGCGCCACCCGGACGCCGACCTGTAGGAGCTCCCTTCAGGGGCGATCCGATTCCGTCCGGATGCGCCGCGTTCGACGCGAAGCTTCCGGATCGGCCGCATTGACCGCAGCCGTGTCCAAGCGCCCTCGGGTCGCCCCTGAAGGGAGCTCCTACAGGTGAGCGTCGACGGCCTGGGCGATCTGCGGGGGGGACTGGAAGCCGGGCAGGCGCGCCACCTCGGCGCCCTCGCGGAACACCGCCAGGGTCGGAGTCTGGCGCAGGCCCAGGCCGCGGAAGAATTCCTCGCCGACCTGTTCCATCTTCACCTTGAGCAGGACCACGCCGGCGGCGCCCGGCCCGGCGGCAAACTTCTTCAGCGACAGGTCGAGCATGGTGCAGCCCGGGCAGTTGTCCTTGTGGAAGTCGACCAGCAGGCGCGGGTGCGCGGACAGGGCGGCGGCGTAGTCGTCAGGCGACGAAGCGTGCAGGGTCTGCATGGAGAATGGTCTCGCTCGGCATGCCCGGATCCAGCATGCGTTGGGTACAGGTCAGGACATGGTCGGTCCAGCGCTGGATCGCCAGCGCGTCGCACTCGCCATGCGGCATCTGCTCGATCTCCAGGCGCGGGTGGACGCTGCCGAAGAACGCGGCGATGCGGCGCACCGCACCGCAGTAGTACTCCTCGCCCCACTGGGTCTCGCCGGTGCCGAACACGGCCACCTGCGGCGGCTTGCCCACCGCCTCGACCAGCGCGGCGATCAGGTGCTTCATTTCCGACGGCGTGCGCCCGGCGTTGTCGCTCCAGCTGCCGAACAGGTACAGGTCGTGGCGCGGTTCGCCGGCGTCGGCCAGGGTCTGCACCCCGGCCTCGATCCAGTCCACCTGGTGCCCCAGCACCTCGCAGCGCGCGCGCACCTGGCGGGCAACGTCGCGGGTGTTGCCGCTGAGGGAGGTGAAAGCGATCAGGATGCGCATGGGGTGCCGGGCGTGGCGGTCGTGGTCATGCCCGCTCCTACAGGTCGTCGAAGCCGTTGTCCGAGTTGGTCTTCTTGTAGCTGGCGTTGCGCATCTCGAAGAAATCGGTCTTGGTCTCGGTGAAGTTGTCGGCGTAGGCCTTGATCCACGGCATCACGTTGTCGGTGGTCTCCGCGTACAGCTTCTCGATGCCGAGCATCCCCGACATCTTGTTGGCCCGGTACTTCACGTAGCGGATCATCTCGTCCACGTCGATGCCGTCGATGCCGTCCAGGACCTCGCCGGTCCACTGCGTCTCCAGCTCGATCGCATGCTGGAAGGCCTGGTGCACGTAGTCGGTCAGCTCGTCGGTCTGCAGCTCCGGGTTCTCGCCGACGATGGCGCGGATCACCTCGCTGATGAACTTGGTGTGGGCCAGCTCGTCGCGGTTGATGAAGCTGATGATCTTGCCGGTGCCGGTCATCCGGTTCTGCCGCACCAGGTTGTAGAAGTAGGCGAAGCCGGAATAGAAGTTGATGCCCTCCAGGATCGAGGACTGGGTCAGCGAGCGCAGCAGGGTCTCGGCGGTCTTCTCGCGCATGAAGTCGTCGTACGAGGCCATGATCGGCGCGTTGCGGCGCTGGATCGTCGGGTGCGTGCGCGCGATCTCGAACACCCGGTTCTGGTTCTGCAGGTCGGTGATCGAGGCGAGCACGTAGCTGTAGCTTTCGTTGTGGATCACTTCCTGCTGGCCGATGATCGCCGCGTTGGCGTGCGCGGCCGGGTCGGTGATGTACTCGGCGACGTTGTAGATGAAGCGCGTCTGCGGCGAGTCCAGGGTGGCGAGCAGGCCGATGATCGAGTCGTAGGCGTTCTTCTCGCGCGCGGAGAGCTCGCCGTACTGCCGGGCGTCGCCCTTCATGTCGACCTCGTCCGGGATCCAGAAGTTGGTCGAGAGCTCCTTGTAGGCGCGGTAGAACGACGGGTACGGGATGTCGTTCCAGTTGAGGATGCCGGAGGTGCGGCCGTTGATGATCCCGGTGGAGCGATTCGGGTGGCGCGGCTCGAGAATGCGGATGCGTTCGAGCGGGGTGGCGGTGAGCGGTGCGGCGATGGACATGTGCTTTCTCGCGTTCCGGTTCTGCGCAGCGGCACGAACCTCATGGAGGAAAGCCCCCCTGGGTCAGGGGGGCGCGCCGAAGGCGCGGGGGTCTGGGTGCTGGTGAGAGAGGCCCGCGGTTCGAGAGGCGAACCGTGGGCGCTGAAAGCGCGAATGCGCTTTCAGCTTCCACACCATTCGCACTCCGTGATATCGATGTCGTTGGAGCGCACGTAGTAGGTGGTCTTGATGCCCTCGCGCCACGCGGTCATGTGCAGCTCCAGCAACGTGGACGCGCGGATCGTCGAAGGCACGTACAGGTTGAAGCTGATCGCCTGGTCGACGTGGCGCTGGCGGCGCGCGTTCTGCCGCACCGAGGCGAACTGGTCGACCTTGTACGCGCCCTTCTCGTAGTACGGCCAGGTCTCCAGCGACAGCCCCGGCGCGGCGACCGGGCGGCGGAAGTCCTTCTTCTCCTCGTAGTAGAACGCCGAGTAGATCGGGTCGATCGAGGCGGTCGAACCGGCGATCTGCGCGGTGGACATGTTCGGCGCCACCGCCAGCAGCCAGCCGTTGCGCACGCCGTTGACCCCGACCTGCGCGGCCAGGTCCAGCCACTGCGCGCTGTTGTAGCCGCGGTCGCGGAAGTAGGCGCCGGTATGCCAGTCGCTGCCCGGGAAGGACGGATAGGTGCCCTTTTCCTTCGCCAGCGCCATGCTCGCCTGCACGGTGAGGAAGTTGATCCGCTCGTACAGCGTATCGCTGTACTCCTCGGCCTCGGCCGCGTCCCAGTGGATGCCCTTCTGCGCCAGCAGGTGGTGCCAGCCGAAGGTGCCCAGGCCGATCGCGCGGTACTTGCGGTTGGTGATCGTGGCCTGCGGCACCGGCAGGTCGTTGAGGTCGATCACGTTGTCGAGCATGCGCACCTGGATCGGGATCAGGCGCTCGAGCACGTCGGTGATCAGGTCGCCCTGGCCTTCCTGCGGCAGCACCGCACGGCCCAGGTTGATCGAGGACAGGTTGCAGACCACGAAATCGCCGGCCTGCCGGGTGGTCACGATCTGGTTGCCGGAGATGATCTCCTGCATGAGCCGGGTCGGGCTCATGTTCTGCAGGATCTCGGTGCACAGGTTGGACGAATAGACCATGCCGGCGTGCTTGTTCGGGTTCTTCCGGTTCACTTCGTCCCGGTAGAACATGAACGGGTTGCCGGTCTCCAGCTGGCTGACCATGATCCGCTTGAAGATGTCGATCGCCTTGACCGTCCTGCGCGAGATGCGCTCGTCGGCGACGACCTCGTCGTACTTCTTGCGGAACTCGCCCTCGCCCTTCTTGCCGTCGAAGAAGTCCTGCAGGTACCAGCCCTTGATCCGCTTCACCTCGTGCGGGTCGAACAGGTACCAGTCGCCGCGCCGCTCCACCGCTTCCATGAAGATGTCGGGGATGCAGACCGAGGTGAACACGTCGTGCGCGCGCAGGCGCTGGTCGCCGTTGTTCAGGCGCAGGTCGAGGAAGGCCTCGATGTCGCGGTGCCAGATATCGAGGTAGACCGCCACCGCACCCTTGCGCTGGCCGAGCTGGTCCACCGACACGGCGGTGTTGTTGAGCTGCTTGATCCACGGCACCACGCCGCCGGACGAATTGGGCACGCCGCGGATCGCCGAACCGGACGAACGCACGTAGCCCAGGTAGGCGCCGACGCCGCCGCCCCCCTTGGACACGCGCGCGATGTCGGTGTTGGAGTCGTAGATCCCCTGCAGCGAGTCGTCGACCGTGTCTATGAAGCACGAGGACAGCTGCCCGCCGATCTTGCCGGCGTTCTGCAGGGTCGGCGTGGCCACGGTCATGTACAGGTTGGACAGCGCCCAGTAGGCCTCGCCGACCAGCTGCATGCGCCGCTCGCGCGGCTTCTCGTCCTGCATCAGGTACAGGGCGATGGTCAGCCAGCGCTCCTGCGGCAGCTCGAACACGCCGCGCGAGGTGTCGGTGGCCAGGTAGCGGGTGGCCAGCAGGTACAGGCCGTTGTAGGCGAACAGCCTGTCGCGCTCGGGTTCGATCATGCGCCCGGCTTCCTGCAACTCCTCCTTCGAGTACGCCCGCAGGATGTCGTTGGAATAGACGTTACGGTCGGCCAGGCTCTCCTGCAGGCCGACGTAGGAACCGTACTTCTGCTCGGCGTCGTAGAAGCGGTTGCGGCTGGCGCGCTTGTACAGGCGGCGCAGGTAGATGCGCGCAGCGAAATGCTCCCACTCCGGCGCGGCCAGGTCCACGCGCGCCTCGGCCTCGCGGATCAGGTGGTCGACCAGGTCGTCGGCGTTGACCGCCTCCTTGCGCTCGACGAAGCCGAACACGCTGCGCTTGTAGTCGGCGATCTCCAGCTGCGGGAATTCGGCGTGGATCGCATCGATGCTGCGCTCCACGCGCGCGCGGTCGAACGGGATGCGGCGGTTGCCCGCTTCCTTGGTGATCCAGGTGGAGACGCTGCTTTCGTCGATGGCGTGGGTGGGCATGGGCGGGGCCCGGGGCGGCGGCGGCACGAGGTCGACCGGGGCGGTGGCGACAACCGGAGCCGCAAGGGAAGTCGCGGATGCGGGCGCCTGCTGCAGCGCGGCGGGAGGAATGGCCGGTCCCGCGGTGCCGGGGATGGCCGCAGCGTCCTGCGCGGCCTCGCTGGCGAGGGTGTCCTGATGGGTCATGCGTCTGCCTCCGTTGCGTGATGCACGCGACGCCCCGACCCTCGCGGTGGCGCGGCGGTCGCGGAACAGAGGATGGGAATGCGGCGTCGCAGGGAATGAGAGCCACCGGCCTGGGCCGGTCCCTGCGTCGCCAGCCATCTCCCCCCGGAGATTCCGCGGCCGGCACCGCGCGGTGTGCTGCGCGCGGCTGTCGGCAGGTCTTCGGACTCGGGGGCGCGGAAGGCCGGGGCCTTCCTCCTACCCGCCGCTTCCCGGGACCGTGGTCCCAGTGCTCTCTTGGCGGGGTCGTTCCCAGTTACCGCTGCGGGGCAGTGCCGGAATGGCGCTTCACGCGCTTCACCGGCTTCCCTTTTGATCCGGCGACGAGCGGGCCGCCGGAACCGACGGACACAAGATAGTGGGGTAGATCGGCGAACGTCAACCTATATGTCGTATCGCATCCCGTGGCAGGCCCGGATCGGCGACACTCGTCCGATGCCCACCTCCGCCTCCCTGCGCCACCCTCGCGTGGGCACCTGCGTGCTCGCCCTCGTGCTGCTGTTCTGCGTCGCGGCCGCGGCGGTGCAGGCGCTGCGGCCCGAATACGACTGGTGGCAGGCGCCGCTGAGCTTCTACCTGGCCGGACCGAACAGCGCCTGGCTGCGGGCGGCGTATTACGGCCTGGGCCTGGGCTCGGTGCTGCTGGCCTTCGGCCTGTGGACCACGCTGGCGCCGGCCGCGCGGCTCGTGCTGGTGCCGGTGCTGCTGGTCGCCGGCGGCATCGCCCTGGCGGTTACCGCGACCTGGCCCGGCGCCAGTCCGGGCCATCCGGTCACCGATGCGGGTGCGGTCATCCACGGACTGTCGGCGATCAGCGCTTTCCTGTTCGTCGGCGTGGCCATGCTGCTGCAGTCGGCGACCCTGCACCGCGACCCGCACTGGCGCGCGCTCGCCTCGCCGCTGCTGGCGCTGGCGGCGCTGGCCTTCGCCGGGCTGTGGCTGCACGCACTGTGGAAGGACCTGCCGCGCGGCGGCTCGCAGAAAGCGGTGATCGCGCTGTACCTGGCCTGGCTGGGATTGGCCGGCTGGCATCTGCGCCGGGCGCCCGCGCTCACTTCCCGGACCTGACCGCCGCCAGCACCTGGCGCAGCTTGGCCCGTGCCGCGCCGCTGCACCTCAGCCCCGGTGCGTGCGCGCCAGGTACTCCGCGCTCTGCATCTCGATCAGCCGCGACGCCGTGCGCTCGAATGCGCCAGCCAGGCGCGTTCCGGCGTACAGCGCCACCGGCGGCGCGTCGGCGGTGCAGACCAGGGTGACCTGGCGGTCGTAGAACTCGTCGACCAGGTTGACGAAGCGGCGGGCGGCGTCCTCGTTGTTGGCGCCGAACGCGGGGATGCCGCCGAGCAGCACGATCTGGAACTCGCGGGCGATCTCGATGTAGTCGTCGGTGGAACGCGGCCCTTCGCACAGTTCGGCGAAGTCGAACCAGGCCACGCCGTGGCCACGGCCGCGCACGCCGATGCGGCGGCCTTCGATCTGGATGCTGCCGTTGCGCGCGGCCGTACCGGAGGCCAGCGCCTGCCAGCGTTCGGCCAGCCACGGCTCGCTGCCTTCGTCCAGCGGCGCGCGGTACACCGGCGAACGGGTCAGCGCGCGCAGGCGGTAATCCTCGCGGCCGTCGGCGGCCAGCTCGACGCAGTGCTCGCGCAGCTGCGCGATCGCCGGCAGGAAGCGCTCGCGCTGCAGGCCGTCGCGGTACAGATTCTGCGGCGCGGTGTTGGAGGTGGTCACCAGGGTCACGCCCTCGGCGAACAGGCGCTCCAGCAACCGCCCCAGCAGCATCGCGTCGCCGATGTCGGTGACGAAGAACTCGTCCAGCACCAGCACGCGCAGGTGGCTGCGCCATTCGCGGGCGATGGTCGCCAGCGGATCGGACTGGCCGGCGTGCAGTCGCAGCTGCTCGTGCACCCCGCGCATGAAGCGGTGGAAATGGGTTCGCTGTTTCTGCGCCAGCGGCAGCGCCTCGTAGAACAGGTCGACCAGGAAGGTCTTGCCGCGGCCCACGCCACCCCACAGGTACAGGCCGCGCACCGGCGCCGCGCGCTTGCCCAGGCCGAGCCGGGCGAGCAGGCCGGTCGGGGTGGCAGCCAGCAGTTCGCGCTGGATCCGGTCCAGTTCGCGCAGCGCCGGGTGCTGGGCCGGATCGTCGCGCCAGCGGCCCGCGGCCACGCCTTCGGCATAGGCCTGCGACGGTGTGCGCGCTGCGTCCTCCACGCTCACGCCGGCGGCAGCCACGCCTTCACTTCGTGCTGCAGCGCGCCGCGCAGGTCGATCAGCTTGCGGTGGAAGAAGTGGCTGGTGTCGTGCATGCGCACCAGCTGCGGCTTGCGCGGCAAGGCGTCGATCCAGTCGTAGACCGACTGCGGGTCGACGATCTCGTCGGCATCGCCCTGGATCACCAGCCACGGCACGTCGGGAACCTCGATCTGGCCGAATTCCCAGCCGCGGCCGGCCGCCGGCGGGGCGATCGAGATGATCGCGTCCGGCTGCAGCTGCGCGGCGCTGGACAGGCTCACGTACGCACCGAAGCTGAAACCGGCCAGCCACAGCGCATCGTCCGGCCGCGCCGCGCGCGCCCAGTCCACCACCGTGCGCAGGTCTTCGCGCTCGCCCTGGCCCTGGTCGAAGGCGCCGGCCGAACCGCCGGTGCCGCGGAAGTTGAAGCGCACGGTGGTCGCGCCCAGTTCGCGCAGCGCGCGCGCGACCATGGTCACCACCTTGTTGTGCATGGTCCCGCCTTCGGTCGGCAGCGGGTGGCAGACCACGGCCAGCAACGGCCGGGCCCCGGCCGGCTCGGGGAAGTCGACCGCGACCTCGAGCGCGCCGGCGGGGCCTTCGAGCAGCAGCGTGGTGGGTTCGGTGGGGAAGGCGGGCTGGGGCATGCGTGCATGATACAGGCGGGCCGGAATGCACCTCGGGCGGGGGCTTCTTCGGGGGCGATCCGGCGAGGCGGCGGGCGTGCGGCGTTCGTTGGGGCCCTGCGGTGATGTCGCGTTGAACGCGGCATGGGGTGAGCGGATCGGGTCGCCCATGAATGGGGCTCCTACAATGGGGGCCCTTACTCGCTCCGGGTTCCGATGCATTTCATCCTGCTGAGCATGTGCTGCAGCGTGCTGGTCGCGGTGCTGCTGAAGCTGGCGCCGCGGCGCGGCTGGGACGTGGCGCAGATGGTGACCTGGAACTACCTGGCCGCTGCGCTGCTCAGCGCCTGGCTGCTGCAGCCGCCACCGGCCGCACTGCGCCAGCCCGGGGCGCCATGGCCGGAGCTGCTGGCGCTGGCCCTGGTCCTGCCCACCCTGTTCCTGGTCCTGGCCGCCTGCGTGCGCCGCTCCGGCATCGTCCGCACCGACGTGGCCCAGCGCCTGTCGCTGCTGCTGTCGCTGGCCGCGGCCTTCCTCCTGTTCGGCGAACAGGCCGGCCCGATGAAGCTGGCGGGACTGGCGCTGGGCCTGTGCGCAGTGGTCGGCATCCTCGCCCGGCCCGATCCCCGCGCTGCGCCCGACCGTCGCGGCTGGCTCCTGCTGCTGGCGGTGTGGGCCGGCTTCGCCGTGGTCGACGTGCTGCTCAAGCGCCTGGCGCTGGCCGGCACGCCGGCCACCGCCGCGCTGATGGTGGCGTTCGTGCTGGCCTTCTTCGGCATGCTCGCGTGGCAGGCCTGGCGCCGCGTGCGCCACGGCGTACGCCCGGGGCTGCGCCACGTCGGTGCCGGACTGCTGCTGGGCGCGCTGAACTTCGGCAACATCGTGTTCTACGTGCGCGCCCACCAGGCCCTGCCGGACAGCCCGGCGGTGGTATTCGCGACGATGAACATCGGCGTGGTCCTGCTCGGCACCGCAGTGGGCGTGCTGGCGTTCGGCGAGAAGACCTCGGCGTTGAACCGGATTGCCATTGCGCTGGCGGTGTCGGCGATCGCCCTGATCGCATTGGCGCCCCGCTGAAGCGGCGCGGCCGGCGCCGCAGGAGCCCTTCTGTAGGAGCCCCATTCATGGGCGACCCGACGACATCGGGAGGAACCTGCGTTCAACGCGACGCATCCGGAGGTTCCGCGTTGAACCCCGCGCCTTCCGGTTTCGTCGGGTCGCCCATGAATGGAGCTCCTACAAGAGCGTGGCACCAAGCGGGGCTGGTGGCGCCAGCGCCTAGAATGGCCACATGAGTACCCCGCACGACTCCAGCCTCGGCCGCGAGGTCGCCTATCCGACCGGCTATGACCCGTCACTGCTGTTCCCGATCCCGCGCGCCGGTGCGCGTGCCGAACTGGGACTGGCCGCCGGCGCGCCGCTGCCGTTCGCCGGCCACGATCGCTGGCACGCCTATGAACTGGGCTGGCTGGACGAACGCGGCAAGCCACGCGTGGCCACCGCCACGCTGCAGGTGCCGGCGACCTCGCCGAACCTGGTCGAGTCCAAGTCGCTCAAGCTCTACCTCAACTCGCTAAACGCCGCGCGCTTCGCCGACGCGGCCGCGCTGCGCGCCTGCATCGAGGCGGACCTGTCGCGCTGCGCCGGTGCTCCGGTGACGATGGCCTTCGGCCTGCCACCCATCGCCGGCAGTGCAAGCGCCGATACCGGCGCGGACACAGGCGCCGCCCGCACCGCCACCGGCGAATCGCTGGACGCGATCGAAGCCGACTTCGACACCTACGGCCCGCCCGATGCCACGTTCCTTTCCACCACCCTGGGCGATACGGTCGAAGAACACCTGCACTCGGACCTGCTCAAGTCCAACTGCCCGGTCACCGGCCAGCCGGACTGGGCCAGCGTGCACCTGCGCTATCGCGGCCCGCGGATCGAACGCACCGGCTTGCTGCGCTACCTGGTCAGCTTCCGCGAACACGCCGGGTTCCACGAACAGTGCGTGGAGCGCATCTTCCTCGACGTGCTGCGCCACTGCGCGCCGGCCAGCCTGTCGGTGGAGGCGCGCTACACCCGCCGCGGTGGCCTGGACATCAATCCCTGGCGCGGCACCCCGGGACACCCCGCACCGGCCGCAGTACGCGACCTGCGTCAGTAGGAAAGTGCGCGCCGCGCACGCATTCCAATAAACGCTTCACGAACCCCCGATGCTTTATTAACAGGGGCTGTGAGACCGTGGCCGCGACTCCAAGGGAACGGCGACGGCATGAGCACCGGAAACAAGCCCGACTTCTCCAATGTCCAGGGTGGCGTCCGCAGCACCGAGGCCGAGCGCCCGGACTTCGGCAACGTCCAGGGCGGCGTGACCTCCACCGAGGAGATCGTCAATCCGCCCGAACAGACCTACACCGTCGAGAAGGGCGACAACCTTTCGAAGATCGCCAAGCAGTTCTACGGCAAGGCCACGGCCTGGCCGAAGATCTTCGAGGCCAACCGCGACCAGCTCGACGACCCGGACCGGATCAAGCCCGGCCAGGTGCTGCGGATCCCGGCCGCCGAACAGGACCCGCCGCCGTCGGCGGCCTGACGCGCGCGCCGCCCGGACTTCCTCCGACCTGCCCCTTTCCACCAAGGATGCCTTCATGAGCCGCACCCGCCTGCTGTACCCGCTTTCGGCCGCGCTGGCCGCCGCGCTGGTCCTCTCCGCCTGCAAGAAGCCCGAGCCCGCCCCGGCACCGACGCCGCCGGCGACAGCGCCCGAGCCGACCCCGATCGCCGCACCGGCCGCGGCCACCGCCAGTGTCACCGCGCTGGACCTGGGCAACAGCGTCGGCGCCGACAACCGCGTCGCCGCGCCGGCCAGCACCTTCGCCCCGCGCGACACCATCTACGCCGCGGTGACCACCCGCACCAGCGATGCCGCCGCCCCCGTGCCCGGCAAGCTGACCGCCAAGTGGACCTTCCAGGACGGCCAGACCGTGCACGAGGAAAGCCGCGACCTGAACCTCACCGGCGACGGCGTCACCGCATTCCAGATCAGCAAGCCGGACGGCTTCCCGGCCGGCCGCTACAAGGTCGAAATCTCCCTCGACGGATCGGTCGTCCAGTCGAAGGAGTTCGAGGTGAAGTAAGGAAGCTCTCTCTCCTGTCTCTCTCCCAGCAGGGTGAGCATGATTGGGCGCGGTGCGAACCGCGCCCGTTTTTTTCCTCGCTGTTTCTGCCTCGCGCCTTGATCCACCGCGCCATCGCCGCCATGCAAGGGGTTCATGCCCCGGAGGCGACATGCCCCACGATCCCGCCACGCCCGTCAGCACCGAACACGACCGCCGCCGCCTGCTGCTGGCGTTCAACCTGAGCCTGGCCTTCATCGGCCTGCTGCTGGCGGTCTTCGCGCTGCAGCCGCGCCTGCCGGTGGGCGCCATGGCGGTAACCCCGGGGGAGGCCGCCGGCCTGCTGGGCCTGGTCACCGCGCCGCTGCTGCACGGCTCGGCCGCGCACCTGGCGGCCAATGCCAGCGCGCTGCTGATCCTGGGCACCCTGGCCGGAGCGGTGTATCCGCGCGCCACCCTGCGCGCTCTGCCGCTGATGTGGCTGGGCTCGGGCCTGGGCGCCTGGCTGCTCGGCGAGGCCGGCAGCCGCCACCTCGGTGCCAGCGGGGTGACCCACGGCCTGATGTTCCTGGTGGTCACCCTGGGCCTGCTGCGGCGCGACCGGGCGTCGATCGCCGCGGGCATGATCGTGATGCTGTTCTACGGCGGCTCGGTGCTGGCCGTGCTGCCGCATGGCGACGGCATTTCCTGGCAGTCGCACCTGGGCGGTGCACTGGCGGGCGGGCTGTCGGGCTTCCTGTTCCGCGGCCTCGATCCGATGGCGCCGCGCCAGCGCTACAGCTGGGAGCGCGAGGAGGAAGAGGCGGAACGTGCCGCCATGTCCGGCGATGCGGCGGAGCTGGAGCCGCCGCCGCCGCGCGAAGTGCCGGTGCTGTGGCAGCGCACGCCCGATGACCAGGTGCGCGGCGTGGTGGTGCGCCTGCGGCGCCCGGGCGAACAGGCGCCGCCGGAATAGCGCCACGGGACACCGTTTTTTCATTCGCGACGATCCCCGGCCTGGCGACCCATGTCGCATTCGTGCGTGAATCCGGGTTCGGCGGCATGATGTAGCGGACACCATGTCGCGGGACACCGGCACGACGCCGGTGGTGCACTTCCCGGCGCACTGTGCGCCGGGTCGACGTCCCGTCCGCTGCCATCCACCGGAAGCCACGCCATGAACCAGCACTCTCCAGCAAGCCGCCGCGCCACGCCGGGCCCGACCCACGGCGCACCGTCGCTCCGCATCCTGCCGCCGGTCACGGCGCTGGCGGTCGCATCGCTGCTGCTGGTGTCGTGCACGAGCGCACCGGCACCCCAGGCGTCCTCCGCGCCGGAAGCGCCGGCGACCGCCGTACCCGAGATCCGCCCCGGGATCCTCGCCGGCTACCTGGCGGCCGACGCGATCCCCGACAGCCTGGCGCTGGTACCGGCGCCACCGGCCACCGGCACCGCCGCGCTGGCCCAGGACCACGCGGTGATGCGCGCCGCGCTCGCACTGCGCGGCACGCCGCGCTTCGAACAGGCGCGCCACGATGCCGAACTCGACTTTCCGTTCGCCGCCGGCACCTTCGCCTGCGCGCTGGGCACCGGCATCGACGCGCAGCGCACGCCGGCCACCTATCGCCTGCTGCGCCGCACCCTCACCGATGCGGCGCTGTCCACCCGCGCAGCCAAGGCGCGCTACGAGCGCACGCGCCCGTTCGTGGAAACCGGCGAACCGACCTGTACGCCGGAGGACGAAGCCGACCTGCGCGGCAACGGCTCCTACCCGTCCGGCCACACCGCGATCGGCTGGACCTGGGCGCTGGTGCTGACGCAGGCCGCGCCGGAACGCAGCAACGCCCTGCTCGCACGCGGCCGCAGCTTCGGCGAGAGCCGGCTGGTGTGCAACGTGCACTGGCAGAGCGACGTGCTGCAGGGGCGCTTCATGGCCTCGGGCACGTTCGCGCGGCTGCAGTCCGATCCGGCGTATCGCGCGGACGTGGCGGCGGCGGCGAAGGAGCTGGCGGAGGTGCGGGCACAGGGCGTGCAGCCGGATCGCGATTGTGCCGCGGAGGCGGCTGCGCTGGCGCAACCGCTGCCCGGCGTGCTTTGAGGGCGCGCCGCGCAAACGGAACGCCGGCGTAGGACCGCGACCGCAGGCCTGCAAGGAAACAGCCGGACGCGCCTGCGTGCGCGGCTCCAGTACAACGCACGGCCAGGAACAAGCGCGGGCGACGCGGCTCAGCGCGCCGACGGCATTCCGCAGTAACCCACGAAGGCCTCGTCCGTATTCTCGAAACCTTGCGCCTTGGCAAGTTCCCACGGCCGTTCGCAGCGCGCGCTGCGCTCGCACCAGCGGTAGCCGGCTGACGGGATGCAGCCATGCGCGTCGCGGTCGCCGCCGACGCGCGCTGGCGCCGGGACATCTGCCGTCACCGGCGCCGGTGCGGGCGGCGATGGCGGCGCGCTGCAGGCCGCCAGCACGAATGCCGCCGCCAACAGCAGCGTCCGTCCCTTTGCGGTCGATGTGTCCATGCCTGCTCCCCGCAGCGAAGGTCTGCCGGATGCTACCCCGCCGCGCGTCAGCCCGGCAGCGGCAGCCCGCCCGATGCCTTCACCGTGCGCAGCACGAAGCTCGAGTTCACGTCGGCCACGCCGGAAGCGTTGAGCAGGCGGTCGAGCAGGAAACGCGAGAAGTGCTCCAGGTCGCGCACGTACACGTGCAGCAGGTAATCCATGTCGCCGGTGAGGGCGTGGCAGGCGACCACTTCGTCCCAGTCCTGCACGTTGGCGATGAAGCGCTCGATCCCGGGCGCGCCGTGCTTCTCCAGCTGCACGCGGACGAAGGCCTGCAGGCCCAGGCCCAGCGCCTGCGGGTCCAGCCGCGCGGCGTAGCCGGCGACCACGCCGCTGGCTTCCAGGCGCTGGATCCGGCGCAGGCAGGCCGAGGGCGACAGGTTCACCTGCGCGGCCAAGTCGGCGTTGCTGGCGCGGCCGTCGCGCTGGAGCAGGGCCAGCAGGCGCAGGTCGGTGCGGTCGAAGGCGGTGGTGACGGACATTTGTTGCCACGCAACATCATGGATGCGCAACAAGATTGCGTCATATGGCCATGACCCTGCAACTTTGCAACCCGATTGCGCCGGGTCCGCCCTACGCTGGGACTTCTTCCAGAGGTGCCGCCGCAATGTCCGAAGCCACCACCCCGCGCCGCGTCGAAGGCAAGCCCGCCGACGGCATGCAGACCGACAAGGGCTACGTCCCGGTCTACACCACCGCGGTGGTCGAGCAGCCGTGGCTGGACTACAGCGCCGACGACCACGCCACCTGGGGCACGCTCTACCAGCGCCAGCGCGAACTGCTCGCCGGCCGCGCCTGCGACGAGTTCCTGCAGGCTCAGGACGCGATGGGCATGGACGCGCGCGCGATCCCGCGCTTCGACCAGCTCAACGAGGTCCTCGGCGCGGCCACCGGCTGGACCCTGGTGGGCGTGGAAGGACTGCTACCGGAACTGGATTTCTTCGACCACCTGGCCAACCGCCGCTTCCCGGTGACCTGGTGGATCCGCCGCCCCGAGCAGATCGACTACATCGCCGAACCGGACCTGTTCCACGACCTGTTCGGCCACGTGCCGCTGCTGATGAACCCGATGTTCGCCGACTACATGCAGGCCTATGGCGCCGGCGGCGTGAAGGCACACGCGATCGGGCCGGAGGCGCTGCAGAACCTGACCCGGCTGTACTGGTACACGGTCGAGTTCGGCCTGATCCGCCAGGCCGACGGGCTGCGCATCTACGGCGCCGGCATCGTGTCGTCGAAGGGCGAGTCGCTGCACTCGCTGGAATCGGCCGCGCCAAACCGTCTTGGTTTTGACCTGGAGCGGATCATGCGCACGCGCTACCGGATCGACACCTTCCAGAAGACCTACTTCGTGATCGACAGCTTCGAGCAGCTGATGAACGCGACCGCGCCGGACTTCACCCCGATCTATGCGCGGCTGGCAGCGCAGGACACGATCCCGGCCGGTGGGGTGCGCGACGGCGACAGCGTGCACCAGCGCGGCAGCGGCGAGGGCTGGGCGAGCGACGGCGACGTGTGATGGCGTCGCACGCATAACGCGGGAAGGGATTCTGTAAGAAAAGGGGACGGAGGCAATTACGCTGGCGTAATTGCCTCCGTCCCCTTTTCTTCCTTCAGGGGGCGACCCGACGAGGCCCGCGCGCAGCCACGTTCAACGCAACCGATCCGGACGATCCGCGTTGAACGCCACGCCTTCCGGCGGCATCGGGTCGCCCCCTGAAGTGGACTCCTACAGGAGGGCGGGCGGCTAGACTGGGGGCGCATGCATTCCTTTCGCTGCCCCCGTGCCGGCGGTCGTTCGCTGCTGGCCATGGCCTGCTGCTTCGCCGCGCCGGCGTTGCACGCCGAGACCGTGTCGCTGTCACCGGTCTCGGTCACCGCGCGCGTGCAGTCGGTGCCGGCCTTCGACCTGCCCGCCTCGATCGACGTGATCGACGTCGGCGCCGCCTCGACGCGACCGCAGGCGAGCCTGTCCGAATCGCTGGGCGGCGTGCCCGGCGTGCTCGCGCGCGACCGGCAGAATTTCGCCCAGGACACGCAGCTGTCGATCCGCGGCTTCGGCGCGCGCGCCACCTTCGGCGTGCGCGGCGTGCGCCTGTACGCCGACGGCATCCCGGCGACGATGCCCGACGGGCAGGGCCAGCTCTCGCACTTCGCGCTGGCCGCCGGTGACCGGCTGGAGGTGATGCGCGGCCCGTTCTCGTCGCTGTACGGCAACTCGTCCGGTGGCGTGGTCCAGCTGTGGAGTGCCGATGGCACGGCGACGCCGCAGCTGGACCTGCGCGCGACGGGCGCGAGCTACGGCACCGCCACCGCCAGCGCGCGCCTGCTCGGCAGCGCCGGCGCCACCGGCTACCACCTGGCCGCGGCGCTGTTCGACACCGACGGCTACCGCGAGCACGGCGCCGCGCGCCGCGAATCGCTCAACCTGAAGCTGCACCGCGACCTGCCTGGCGGCGGCCGGCTGGAACTGGTCGGCAACCATTTCGATGCGCCCGATGCGCAGGATCCGCTCGGCCTGGACCGCGCGCAGTGGCGGGAAGACCCGCGCCAGGCCACGCCGCAGGCGCTGCTGTTCGATACCCGCAAGTCGGCGCGCCAGGGGCAGCTGGGCGTGACCTGGAGCCAGCCGCTGGCCGCGGCGACGACGCTGCGGCTGGCCGCATACGGCGGCCGGCGCGAAGTGGAACAGTACCTGGCGGTGCCGGTCGCCGCGCAGGCCAATCCGCTCAGCGCCGGCGGCGTGGTCGACCTCGACGGCGGCTACGGCGGCTTCGATGCGCGGACGACATGGACGGCGCTGGACGGGGATTTCGAATTCACCGTCGGCGCCAGTGGCGAACAACAGCAGCAGCAGCGGCGCGGTTACGAGAATTTCGCCGATGGCCGGCTCGGCGTGCGTGGTGCGCTGCGTCGCGACCAGGACGACGGCGTGCGCAATCAGGACGGGTACGCGCAGGCGTGGTGGCGGTTTTCGCCGCGCTGGGCGCTGCAGGCCGGCGCGCGCTACAGCCAGGTGCGGTTCCGCTCCGACGACCATTACGTCACCGGCGCCAATCCGGACGACAGCGGCGAGGCCGGATACGCGCAGGCCACGCCGGTCGCCGGACTGGTGTTCTCGCCCGGCGCGGACTGGCGCGTGTACCTGTCCGCCGGCCGCGGCTTCGAGACGCCGACCTTCAACGAACTGGCGTATCGCGCCGACGGCCAGGGCGGGCTGGCCTTCGACCTGCGCCCGGCGGTGAGCCGCAACCTGGAGCTGGGGACGAAGTGGCGCGGCGCCGATGGATGGACACTGGCGGCGGCGCTGTTCCGCGCCGATACCCGCGACGAGCTGGCGGTTGCGCGCAACAGCGGCGGCCGCAGCAGCTTCCACAACGTCGGCCGCGCGCGCCGGCAGGGCGCGGAACTGTCGGCGCAGCTGCCGCTGGCCGCGGGCTGGTCGCTGGAACTGGCGGCCACCTGGCTGGACGCGCGTTTCCGTGATCCGTTCTGCAGCGGTTCCTGCGCCACGCCGGGCACGGGCGTGGCTGCGGGCACGCGCATCCCCGGCCTGCCGCGGCAAAGCGGCCGGCTGCGGCTGGCGCACGAATACGCACTGTGGAATTTCGCCGCGGAGGCCACCGGCATCGGTGCGGTGAACGCGAACGATCGCGGCAACGCGGTGGCGCCGGGCTACGGCCTGTTCGCGATCGAGGCCGCGAGGGTGCTGCCGGAACTGGCGCCGGGCCTGCGCGCCTTCATGCGCGTGGACAACCTGTTCGACCGCGACCATGCCGGTTCGGTGATCGTCAACGAGGCCAATGGCCGTTACTACGAACCGGCATGGTCGCGGTCGAACAGGTTGTCCACGCGCACTGTCTTTTATACACTTCTGACGCTGCCGACGACGAGGGTAGTGGTGCTATCGGGTGGGGGCCGGTT
>NZ_PDWM01000013.1 GCF_010093225.1 Pseudoxanthomonas koreensis
ATCCGGGTCGGGGCGGGCGGGATCATGCTGCCCAACCATTCGCCGCTGCAGGTGGCCGAGCAGTTCGGCACCCTGGCCGCGCTGCATCCGGGCCGGATCGACCTGGGCGTGGGCCGCGCACCGGGCACCGACCAGGCCACCGCGCGGGCGCTGCGGCGCACGTTCGAAGGGGCCGACCGCTTTCCGCAGGACGTGCAGGAGCTGCTGGGCTGGTTCGAGCCGGCCCAGCCCGCGCAGGCGGTGCGTGCGGTGCCGGGCGCGGGCCTGGAGGTGCCGGTATGGATCCTCGGCTCCAGCCTGTTCGGCGCGCAGCTGGCCGCGGCGCTGGGCCTGCCATACGCCTTCGCTTCGCATTTCGCCCCGGATGCGCTGGATCAGGCGCTGCTGCTCTACCACCGCGACTTCCGGCCTTCGCCGCGGCTGCGGCAGCCGTACGCGATGCTGGCGGTCAATGTCATCGCGGCCGCCAGCGATGCCGAAGCGCGGCGGCTGTTCACCACCGCGCAGCAGTCCTTCGTCCAGCTGCGCCGCGGCCGGCCCGGCCTGATCCCGCCGCCGGTCGACGACATCGAGGCCTGGTGGACCCCGGAGGAGAAGGCCGGCGTGGAACGGGCGCTGGCCTGCAGCGTGGTCGGCGGGCCGGAGACGGTGGCGCGCGGCCTGTCGGATTTCGTCGCCCGGCACCGGCCGGACGAGCTGATCGTGGTCGCCAACATCCACGACCACCAGGCGCGCCGGGAGTCCTACCGGATCGCCGCGGAAGCCTGGGGAATGGCCTCCGCGGAGCCCGGCTGAGGGCCGCGCCATACCCGTCCGTCCGGAGCGGCTGAACGCCCGATGCCGGCGGGCTCGCTATTCAGACGGAATAGGGGTATGGTGCGCGCACTGTGTTTGCCTGGGGTCACCGTGAATCGTGGCCAGATGCGGTCGACTTTGACGGTCGAGCTACATCGTTCCGCTTTGCCTAACGCCTGCAACCCAGTACGGCCCGGAAGAACCGGTGCCGGTGTCTTTTTCATTACTCAGTTGAGGAGTTAGCAAAATGTCCGATCGTCAGACCGGTACCGTCAAGTGGTTCAACGACGCCAAGGGCTTCGGCTTCATCACCCCGGAGAGCGGCGCCGACCTGTTCGTGCACTTCCGCTCGATCCAGGGCAATGGCTTCAAGTCGCTGCAGGAAGGCCAGAAGGTCTCCTTCATCGTCGTGCAGGGCCAGAAGGGCCTGCAGGCCGACCAGGTGCAGGCGCTGTAATCGCGCCGGCCCGCCGCAAGGCAGGCCACCACGAAACGCCGGGGGCGCAAGCCTCCGGCGTTTTTCGTTTCATGGACATCGAATTCGACAACACCTTCCTGCGCGAGCTGCCGGGCGATCCGGAAAGCGGGCCGCGCGTGCGCGAGGTGCAGGGCGCGGCATGGTCGCGGGTCGACCCGGCCCCGGTCGCCGCGCCGCGCCTGCTGGCCTGGTCGCCGGAGGCGGCGGCTCTGGTCGGCTTGGACGCGGCCGATGCGGCCGATCCGGAGTTCGCCTGCGTGCTCGCCGGCAACGCGCTGCTGCCGGGGATGCAGCCGTGGGCGGCGAACTACGGTGGCCACCAGTTCGGCAGCTGGGCCGGCCAGCTCGGCGACGGCCGCGCGATCTCGCTGGGCGAAGCGCTGGGCGCCGATGGCGGGCGCTGGGAACTGCAGCTGAAAGGCGCCGGCAGGACCCCGTACTCGCGCTTCGCCGATGGCCGCGCGGTGCTGCGCTCGTCGATTCGCGAATTCCTGTGCAGCGAAGCGATGCACCACCTCGGCGTGCCAACCACGCGGGCGCTGTCGCTGGCCGCCACCGGCGAGGAGGTGGTGCGCGACATGTTCTACGACGGCCACCCGCGGCCGGAGCCGGGCGCGGTGGTGTGCCGGATGGCGCCGAGCTTTCTGCGCTTCGGCAGCTGGGAGCTGCCCGCCTCGCGCGGCGATACCGCGCTGCTGCGGCAACTGGCCGACCATGTGCAGCGCCACCATTTCCCCGCCTTGGCCGGGCAGGGCGAAGCGGGCGACGCGGAATGGTTTGCGCAGGTGTGCGAACGCACGGCGTGGATGGTCGCCGGCTGGATGCGGGTGGGCTTCGTCCATGGCGTGATGAACACCGACAACATGTCGATCCTAGGCATGACCCTCGACTACGGGCCGTACGGCTGGATCGAGGACTACGACCCGGACTGGACCCCGAACACCACCGACGCGCAGGGCCGCCGCTACCGCTTCGGCACCCAGCCGCAGGTGGCCTACTGGAACGTGGTCCGGCTGGCGCAGGCGCTGTCGCCGCTGTTCGCCACCGCCGCGTCGCTGGAGGCCGGGCTGGAACGCTTTGGCAGCGCCTGGGACGCGGCCGGGCGCGACATGGTTGCGCGCAAGCTGGGCCTGGCCGCGTGCACGGACGACGACCTGCGTTCGTTTGCCGCGCTGCAGGAACTGCTGCAGGCCGGGCAGGTGGACATGACCCTGTTCTTCCACGGACTGGCGGAACTGGATCCGGCGGCGGCCGAGCCGGTGGCCGTGGCGATGGACGCGCTGGGCGAAGCCTTCTACGACGCCGATGCACGCGCCGCGGTGGAACCGGCGCTGCGCGACTGGCTGTCGCGCCATGCCGCGCGGCTGGCGGGCGATCCGCTGGACGAGGACCAGCGCCGCGAGCGCATGCGCCTGGCCAACCCGCGCTACGTGCTGCGCAACTGGCTGGCGCAGGAGGCGATCGACCGCGCGGAGCAGGGCGACCTGGGCGGCGTGCGCGAGTTGCAGGAGGTCCTGCGCCGGCCGTACGAAGCGCAGCCGGGTCGCGACCACTTCGCGCGCAGGCGGCCTGAGTGGGCGCGCGACCGCGCCGGCTGCTCGATGCTGTCCTGCAGCTCCTGAAGCCAAGCCGGCGCCGGCATTCGCCGTTGCCGGTTCAGGACGCGCGCGCCCGCATCGCGCGCGGCGCCAGTCCGGTCCAGCGCTTGAACGCGCGGCGGAACTCGCGCGGATCGTGGAATCCGATCGCAGCGCCGACTTCGGCGATGTTCGATCCGGCGCCGGTCAGCAGGCTCTCGGCGGTGTCGCGGCGCAGGCGGTCATGGATCGTCTTGTAGCTGGTCCCGGCGTCGCGCAGGTGGCGGCGCAGGGTGCGCTCGTTGAGGTGCAGCTCGGCGGCGATGTCGACCAGGCGCGGCCCGTCGGCCAGCTGCAGCCGCACCAGCCGCTCGACCGCGGCGACGATCTCGCTTGAAGGCCGCGCCGCCGGCAGCTGCTGTCGGCACAGTTCCACGACCTGGCGCGCCGTATCCGGGTTGTGCGCCGGCATCGGCGCATCGAGCCAGGATCCGTCGATGACCACGCGGTTGCAGGCCGCGCCGAAGTGCAGTTCGCAGCCGAACAGGCGCCGGTACTGCTCGACGTAGGCCGGGGCCGGATAGGCCAGTTCGACCAGGGCTGGCCCGAACTTCGGGCCGAGCAGCCCGCGGCAGAGCATCAGGCAGCTGGAGAACAGTTCCTCGCACAGGAACGGTTCGATCTCCGGTTCGGCCGTGCCCATGCGCGCGACCATCGCCATACCCGCGCTGCCGTCGCCGAGCAACTGCCGTTCCAGCTGCAGGTCCATCATCGCGCCGGTGATCGGTGCGAACTGCACCCCGATCCGCAGCGCCTCGCCGAAGTTGGCGGCGGTCATCATCGCCAGCCCGACCATACCGAAATGGCCCACGTCCTGGGAGCGGCCGACTGCCAGCCCGTGCCCCTCGCCGGGGAGCGTGCGCAGGGCCCGCGAGACGATCCGGCAGGCGTGGCGGTAGGAGAGGTACACCGGGGTTTCGGCACGGAACTGCCTGGGCTCCAGGCGCAGGCCTTCGAACCAGCCGTCGCAGGGCACGCCCAGGCGCTCGGCCATGGTGACCAGGCCGGCCACGATCCCACTCTTGATGTTGGCGTCGTGGAGCGGCAGGGCGTCCATCGGGCTGTTTGTCGGCATCGATCACAACTTGTCCGTTTTGCCCCCCAATTCTATGCCGGGTTTGCCCTCGCGCGGATACCCGCGCCCGATGGAGACTGGATGACAGGCAAATGACCGTGGACAGCGGGGGATACAGATGGGTGAGCGGGGCAGGGACAGGGGGGCGCGAGGCGCCCGCGGATGGCAGGGAGGTGCCCGTCCGCTGGCGCTGGCGGCGCTGGTCGTGGCGCTGGCCGGATGCGGCGACGGCGGCAGCGGCCACGTCGCGACCGCGCCGGTGGCCGAGGGCGATGCCGCCTTCGCCGACATCCTGCGCCAGCGCCTGCTCGACGCCCGGCCGGGCGACGTCATCGAGGTCCCGGCCGGCCGCTACAGCTTCGACCGTGGCCTGAGCCTGCGCGTGGACAACGTGACCCTGCGCGGCGCCGGCCAGGACAAGTCGGTGCTCAGCTTCAAGGGGCAGAAGGCCGGTGCCGAGGGCCTGCTGGTCAACGCCGACCACTTCACCATCGAGAACCTCGCGATCGAAGATGCGAAGGGCGACGGCCTGAAGATCAACGAGGCCGAGCACATCACCATCCGCGGCGTGCGGGTCGAGTGGACCGGTGGCCCCAGCACGTCCAACGGCGGCTACGGCCTGTACCCGGTGCGCACGCGCAACGTGCTGATCGAGGATTCGATCGCGATCGGCGCCTCGGACGCGGGCATCTACGTGGGCCAGTCGCGCGACGTGATCGTCCGCAACAACCGCGCCGAGTACAACGTCGCCGGGATCGAGGTCGAGAACACGGTCAACGCCGACGTGCACGACAACATCGCCACCAGCAATACCGGCGGCATCCTGGTGTTCAACATGCCGGCACTGCAGCAGCCCGGCGGCAACGTGCGCGTGTTCCGCAACCAGGTATACGCCAACAACACCGGCAACTTCGGCGCCAAGGGCACCCCGGTGGCGAGCGTGCCGGCCGGCAGCGGCGTGGTGGTCAACTCCAACGACGACGTCGAGATCTTCGACAACGAGATCAGGGACAACAAGACCGCCAACATCATCGTCTCCAGCGTCTACTCGACCGGCTACAGCGACGACAGCCGTTCGGAGAGCTTCGATCCCTATCCGGAGCGGATCTCGGTCCACGGCAACCGGCTCTCCGGTGGCGGCGACGCGCCGGACGGCTTCGACCTCAAGGCGCTGAAGCTGGCCCTGTTCGGCCTGAACGGCCGCCTGCCCGACGTGCTCTGGGACGGCTACGCCAACCCGGACCTGTCCGGCGGCCCGCAGATCTGCCTGCACGATGTCTCCGGCGTGGTGAACGCCGACGGCCCCAACGGCTACAGGAACCCGGGCCACGACGCCTCGTCGTTCGGCTGCACCCTGCCGCCGCTCCCGCCGGTGGACCTCAAGCGTGGCTGAGCGGGCATCGCGCGGGCGCGGCCCGCTGGGAAAACTGGTGTTGCTGGGCGGCGTGGCCGCGCTGGTCGCGGCGCTGGTCGCCGGGTGCCGGCCGGCGGCCGGTGGCCAGGTCGTGTTCCATGCCCAGGGCCAGCCGGAACTGCTTTCGGAGTGGCAGCTGTTCGACCTGTCCGGTGGCCAGCTGCAGCTGAACGAGCGGGTGCTGCCGTACGACCTCAATTCGCCGCTGTTCACCGACTACGCGCACAAGCTGCGCACGGTGTGGATGCCCGAGGGGAAAGCGGCGCGCTACGACGCGGAACAGAGCTTCGACTTCCCGGTTGGCACCATCATCAGCAAGACCTTCTACTACCCGCGCATCGAGGGCGAGCCGCGCGAAAGCAGCGCGGTGCTGCGCAGCGAAGGACACGAGGGCGCACTGCCGGGCGGTCGCCTGGACATGGAAAAGGTGCGCCTGGTCGAAACCCGCCTGCTGGTCCGGCGCGAGGACGGCTGGATCGCCCTGCCGTACGTCTGGAACGCGGCGCAGACCGAGGCCAGGCTCATGCGCGCCGGCGAGTTGGTGCCGCTGACCCTGGTGGATGCGGCCGGTGGGCGCGAGGAGGCCGCCTACCAGGTGCCCGACGCGAACCAGTGCGCCGGCTGCCATGGCAGCGACCTGAGCACGCGCGAGGTGCATCCGATCGGGCCCAAGGCGCGCCACCTGAACCGCGATTTCGCCTACCCGGGCACGGATGGCGTCGAAGTCACGCCCAACCAGTTGGAGCAGTGGCAGCGCCTGGGCTACCTCGAGGGCCTGCCTGAAGCGGCGGCGGTGCCGCGCATCGCCGACTGGAAGGACGCGGCGGAGTCCGTGGACGCGCGCGCGCGCGCCTACCTGGATATCAATTGCTCGCATTGCCACAGCGCGACCGGGCCGGGCAACACTTCCGGCTTGTGGCTGGCCAGCGACGTCGGCGACCCGCTGCGCCTGGGGCGCTGCAAGCTGCCGATCGCCGCCGGCCACGGCACCGGCAACCACCGTTTCGACATCGTTCCCGGCAAGCCCGACGAATCGATCCTGACCTACCGCATGGTCAGCAACGATCCCGGAGTGATGATGCCGGAGCTGGGCCGCAGCGTGACCCACGTGGAGGGCGTGGAGCTCATCCGCGCGTGGATCGCGGCCCAGCAGGGCGAATGCGGCGACAGCGGGTAGTCGCACCCATTCCCCGCGGCCGGGCTTGGGGGAGTACCGGCCGCGGGGTGCGCGTGGGTGCCGTCGGATACCGGCGGCACCCACGCGATCTTTTCCTCCGCAACCACAACAAGACCAGCCGGCGAAAGCACGGGCAGGGGAGAATCCGATGAAGGTTCGCAAGCATCTATTGGGCCTGCGCGTGCGCCAGGCGTTGTTCGGCGGCATCGTGGCAGGCGCCGCATCGCTGGCGTTGGCCGCACCGCAGGAAGGCGCGTCCGCGGCCGACGTGGTCGCGCTCGACCGGATCACGGTGACCGCGCAGAGCCGCGAGCAGGAACTGCAGGACGTCCCGATCGCGCTGCAGGTCGTCGGCGCGCAGATGCTCGACGACGTCGTCGCCGAGGACCTGAGCGGCGTCGACATGTTCGTGCCCGGCCTGGTCGTCAACGGCCAGCAGCCGACCCAGCCGAGCTTCCAGCTGCGCGGCATCAGCACCGACGACTTCGGCATCGGCACCGATCCGGCGGTCGGCGTCTACGTGGACGGCGTCTACGCCGGGCGCGGCGGCGGCGTGCTGCTGCCGTTCACCGACGTGGAACGCATCGAAGTGCTGAAGGGGCCGCAGGGCACCCTGTTCGGCCGCAACACCGCCGCCGGCGCGGTGTCGATCATCACCAACCGCCCCGGCGCCGAGGCCGAGGGCCGCGCGCGTGTGCGCTTCGCCGAACACGGCAAGCAGTACCTCGACGCGATGGCCAACATCCCGGTCGGCGAGGAATCGGCGTTCCGCCTCAACGGCGTGTTCAACCAGGCCGACGGCTGGATCCAGGACGCCAACACCGGCGAGGACCTGGCGCCGGAGGACAACTGGGCGACCCGCGCCGCCTTCAGTACCCGCTTCGGCGACAACACCACCGCCTGGATCACCTGGGACCACGAGGACCTGGACCAGCTCGGCCAGGCCACCATCGGCGTGGTGCCGCTGCCGGCCGCGCCCGGCGTGCCGGCGCTGCCGCTCGACGAAACCACCTACCTGGATCCGCGCCGGACGCCTGCCGCGGTCGACGTGGACGGCAACGAGGAGGCGCGCCGCTTCGACGGCGTCACCCTGATCGTCGACCATGCCTTCGAGTGGGGCAACCTGACCTCGACCACGGCCTGGCACGACTACGACGCCATCAACCGCGTGGAAGAGGACGGCACCGATCGCCGCAACCTGTACGTCGACTCGGTCAACACCGAGAGCAACAGCAACTTCTACCAGGAGTTCAAGTTTGCCGGCAGCGGCGAGCGCTTCGACTGGGTGGCCGGCGCCAGCTATTTCCACGAGAAGGCCGACCAGACCAGCCAGGTCAACGCCCATACCGACTCCGTCGACACGATCGTGCGCAACATGGGCCTGGCGCCGACGCCGGACGGCACGCTGTTCGGCTTCACCAGCCAGGTGATGCAGATGTACGGCATCCCGTTGACGCTGATGGGCGAGCCCTGGAACGAGCAGTTCGTCAACACGCTGGACACCACCGCCTACGCGCTCTACGGCGACGTGATCTGGCGGGTCAACGAGCGCTTCAACCTGACCTTCGGCCTGCGCTACACCCGCGACGAGAAGGACTTCACCTGGTTCAACGACCAGCGCTACGCGCCGGGGCTGGACGCGACCCTGGACCAGATGGAGGCCATGGGCATCTTCGACATGCTGGGGATCCCGAAGGAGGCGTACATCTTCGACATCGCCTTCATCGATCCGCCGGCGATGATGAACAAGGGCGTGAAGAACGGCGACTCGAACAGCTGGGACGACATCAGCCCGCGCTTCGTCGCCGACTACCACTTCACCGACGACCTCATGGGCTTCGCCTCGGCGGCCAAGGGCTACAAGGCCGGCGGCTTCAACGCGTTGCAGATCGGCAGCCAGTTCGACAACGAGGACGTGTGGAACTACGAGGCCGGCATCAAGCACGTGCTGCCCGCGTACCGGCTGCGCTACGACGCCTCGGCGTACTACTACACCTACGACAACCGCCAGGCGATCCGCCTGGACACCACCCCCGCGATCCCGCGCTACGTGGTCGACACCTCGGACCTGGAGGCCTGGGGCGTGGACTTCAACGCGGCCTGGCAAGCCACCGCGGCGCTGGCGCTGGACTTCAACGCGGCCTACATCGACTCGACCTACAGGCAGTACGTGACGCCCGAGGGCATCGACGTCAGCGGCCAGGCGACCGGCATCCCGTACTGGTCGTTCGCCGCCGGCGCGGCCTACGTGTGGGACCTGCAGGAGCGCGGCAGCGTGCGCGCCGCGCTGCGCTACGGCTACCGCGGCGAAACCCGCTGCAGCGACGAGTCGCAGACCCAGGGCACCTGCGGGGTGAGCCCGGCGTTGCGCCTGGGCGAGTCGCGCGAACTGGCCAACCTGCGCGTGGGCTGGACCTCCGCCGACAACCGCTATGGCGTGGCCGTGTACGGCGAGAACCTGCTCGACAACCAGTACGTCACCGGCCTGGGCACCTACGGCAAGACCGTGCTGGGCACGGTCGGCGCGCGTGTGAGCCCGCCGCGGGTCTGGGGCGTGGAGTTCAGCGCCGGCTTCTGACCGGCGCCGCAACAGGCGCACGCGGGGAAACGATGGCGGCGGTGCCCGTGCACCGCCGCCATCGCCGTTTCCGGGGACCCCCGCGTTCGCGCAGGCCCCGCAGAGCGGGGCTTGCCCCGCTAGAGCGGACGCACCCGGAACCGCCGGCCCTTGATCCTGCCGGCCTCCAGCCGCGCCAGCGCGCGCGGCGCCTGTTCGCGGACGATCGCCACGTACGAACGGGTGGCGTGGATGGCGATCCTTCCGATCGCCTTGGCAGGCAGGCCGGCCTCGCCGGTGAGCGCGCCGAGGATGTCGCCGGCGCGCACCTTGTCGGTCTTGCCGCCGTCGATGCGCAGGGTCGTCATCGGCGCCTGCGCCGGTTGCGACGGCCGGCCGGTGGCCAGCGGTGCGTTCTCGCGCGAGGGCGGCGTGTCCTGCGCGGCGGCGATCATCTCCGCGCGCGGGTTCTCGCGCGGCGCCACCAGGCTCAGCGCCAGGCCGCGGCGGCCGGCGCGGCCGGTGCGGCCGATGCGGTGGCGGTAGGCATCCACGTCGGTCGGCAGCTCGTGATTCACCACCGCGGCCAGGTCCTCGACGTCCAGGCCGCGCGCGGCCACGTCGCTGGCGACCAGGACATTGCAGCTGCGGTTGGCCAGCTGCAGCAGCACCTCGTCGCGGTCGCGCTGCTCCATCTCGCCGTGCAGGGCCAGCGCCGAGAAGCCGAACTGGCGCAGCGAGCCGGCGACCTCGTCCACGTCCTTGCGCGTATTGCAGAACACCACCGCCGACTCCGGGCGATGGCGCAGCAGCAGCCCGGCCACCGCCTTCTGCCGGTGCGCCGGATCGACGTCGAAGAAGCGCTGTTCGATATCCGGCGCGCTGATGCCGTCTTCGTCGGCCACTTCGACGGGTTCGCGCAGCAGCTGCCGCGCCAGCTCGCGGATGCTGTCCGGGAACGTGGCGGAGAACAGCAGGGTCTGCCGGTGCCTGTCGCAGCGCCCGGCGATCTCGCGCACCGGTTCCTCGAAGCCCATGTCGAGCATGCGGTCGGCCTCGTCCAGCACCAGCGTGCGCACGCCGCCCAGGTGGAGGACGCGCTTGCGGGCCAGTTCCTGGATCCGGCCGGGGGTGCCGACCACCACCTGCGGGTCGTGCGCCTGCAGCGAGGCGACCTGCGGATCCAGCGCGACGCCGCCGGTGAGGATGCTCAGCTTGAGGTTGGGGATGCCGGTGGCCAGCTTCCGCAGCTGCCTGCCGACCTGGTCGGCCAGTTCGCGGGTCGGGCACAGCACCAGCGCCTGCGCGCGGGTCGAGGCCGGATCCAGCCGCTGCAGCAGGCCCAGGCCGAAGGCGGCGGTCTTGCCGCTGCCGGTCGGCGCCTGTGCGATCAGGTCGCGGCCCTCCAGGATCGGCGGCAGCGACGCGGCCTGGATCGGCGTGGCGGTGG
Source organism: Pseudoxanthomonas koreensis (assembly GCF_010093225.1). Classification (GTDB taxonomy): domain Bacteria; phylum Pseudomonadota; class Gammaproteobacteria; order Xanthomonadales; family Xanthomonadaceae; genus Pseudoxanthomonas; species Pseudoxanthomonas koreensis. The sequence continues at coordinate 10,584 of NZ_PDWM01000013.1, forward strand.
TGTAGCCCAGCGCGTCCAGGCCGGGACGCAGGGCAGGGGACAGCGGCAGCGAGGCGAATTCGGTCATGCGCCATTTTCGCAGGTTGCGGGTCCGCGCGTGGCATCGCCCGTACAATGCGCGCATGCCCCTGATCACCCTGCAAGACGTCGACTACAGCGTCGGCGGCCCCCTGTTGCTGGACCACGCCAGCCTGTCGATCGAGCCGGGGGAGCGCATCGCCCTGATCGGGCGCAACGGCGCCGGCAAGTCGACCCTGCTCAAGCTCATCGCGGGTGAACTGCAGCCCGATGACGGCCAGGTCCGGGTGCAGTCCGGCGGGCGCATCGCCCGGCTGGAGCAGGAAGTGCCGGGCGGCACCGCCGGCAGCGTGTTCGACGTGGTCGCCGCAGGCCTGGGCGAACTGGGCGCCTGGCTGGCCGAGTTCCACCACCTGGGCCACGCCGCCGAGTACGACGCGGCCGCGGTGGCGCGGGTGCAGGCCAGGATCGACGCTGCCGACGGCTGGGCCCTGGACCGCCGCGTCGGCGAGGTGCTCAGCCGCCTGGAGCTCGATGGAGAGGCGGTGTTCGCGCAGCTGTCCGGCGGCATGAAGCGGCGGGTGCTGCTGGCGCGTGCACTGGTGTCGGCGCCGGACCTGCTGCTGCTGGACGAGCCGACCAACCACCTGGACATCGAGGCGATCGACTGGCTGGAGGCTTTCCTGCAGGAATGGAACGGCAGCGTGGTGTTCGTCACCCATGATCGCCGCTTCCTGCGCGCCCTGGCCACCCGCATCGTCGAGATCGACCGCGGCCAGGTGACCAGCTGGCCGGGCGACTGGGCCAACTACGAGCGGCGCCGCGAGGAGCGGCTCAATGCCGAGGCGCAGGAGAACGCGCGCTTCGACAAGCTGCTGGCCCAGGAGGAAGCCTGGATCCGCCAGGGCATCAAGGCCCGACGCACCCGCGACGAGGGTCGCGTGCGCCGGCTAAAGGCCATGCGCAGCGAGCGCGCGCAGCGGCGCGGGCTGTCCGGCAACGTGCGCATGGAGGCCGCACAGGGCGATTCTTCCGGCAAGAAGGTGATCGAGGCCAGGGCGGTGTCGTTCGCCTTCGGCGAGCGCGTGCTCGTGCGCGATTTCTCCAGCACGATCCTGCGCGGCGACCGCATCGGCCTGGTCGGCCCGAACGGCAGCGGCAAGACCACGCTGCTCAAGCTGCTGCTGGGCGAACTGCAGCCGCAGCAGGGCGAAGTGCGGCTGGGCACCAACCTGCAGGTCGCCTATTTCGACCAGTACCGCGCCACCCTGCGCGAGGACTGGAATGCGATGGAGAACGTGGCCGGAGGCCAAGACTTCATCGAGCTCAACGGCAGCCGCAAGCACGTGCTGGCCTACCTGCAGGACTTCCTGTTCACCCCGGAGCGCGCGCGTGCGCCGATCACCCGCCTGTCCGGCGGCGAGCGCAACCGCCTGCTGCTGGCGCGGCTGTTCGCGCAGCCGTCCAACCTGCTGGTGCTGGACGAGCCGACCAACGACCTGGACGTGGAAACCCTGGAGCTGCTGGAGGACCTGCTGGCCGACTATGCCGGCACCCTGCTGCTGGTCAGCCATGACCGCGACTTCCTCGACAACGTCGTCACCTCGACCCTGGTGATGGAAGGCGAGGGGCGGGTGGGCGAGTATGTCGGCGGCTACAGCGACTGGCTGCGGCAGCGGCCGCAGCCGGCGACCGGTTCTCCTGCGAACAGGGCTGCCGGCAGGCCTGCTGCTGCGGCTCCCGTCGCCGCGCCAGTGCCGGCGACGGGAGCGCCCACGGCAAAGCGCAAGCTCAGCTACAAGGATGCGCGCGAACTGGAGCAGTTGCCGGCGCGGATCGAGGCACTGGAAGGCGAACTTGCCACGCTTGCGGCGGCGCTGTCCGATGCCGCGTTCTACCAGCAGGATGCGGGCGTGGTGGCCGCGCACACGCAGCGCATGGCCGCCGTGCAGGCCGAACTGGACACCGCGTACGCCCGCTGGGCGGAACTGGACGGCTGAAGGATCGCCGGCGCCCGGGCGTCCCGGAACGCAACGCTCAGGAACGCCGGGGAACCTGGCCGCGGTCGTCCTGCGCCTGCCCGGTGCCGGCAGCGCCAAGCGCCAGGAACGCCCAGAACGGCACTCCCGCGTCGGCCCACCAGTGCGAGGCTTCCTGCAGGATGCCGACCAGCGTCTCCAGTTCGTGCGGGCGGTTCGCCTGCAGTTGTCCGGCGGCCTCGAACAACAGTGCATAGCCCGGCGCCGGCAGCCATTCCAGGTCGCGCAGCGCGTCCATCAAGGCATCCCAGTTGCGGCCGCGGCCGCCCGGCAGGTCGAGCACGGTACCGATGCGCAGCAGCAGCGCCTGCTTGTCGCCGCAGCCGTCCAGGTCGATGCGCCGCAGCAGCAACCCCGCATCGCGCGCGGCGGCGGCCAGCGCGGGCAGGTCGCCGACCTCGACCTCGAACACGCCGGCCTGGCTGGCGTCATCCAGGCCGATGTCGAATCCGGACTGGCTCATCGCAGCACTCCTGTCGCCGGCGGCTCGAAGGCGCGGAAGGTTTCGTAGTGGTCGGCGGTGTAGTACCACTCGCTGGGCGGATCGCCACCGGTGACGATCCGGCGTGCGCCGCGGTGGCCCAGGCCTGGCGTGGGCACGGTGTACTCGCGGTACCAGCCATGCGCGCGCGTGGGCAGGCGGCGCTCGCGGTTGCCGAACACGCTGCCGTCCTGTGCATGCGGGAGGCGCGTGCCGGTCTGGATCGCGCTGATGACCGCGGCGGCTTCCGCCGGGAGGAAGCCGGGCAGGGCCGCGGCTCGCGCGGGCACGCTGGCCTGTTGCGTTCCGTTGGCGGTCGGCGCAGGCGTTTGCGGCGCTGGTGCGCTCGGCAGCAGCAGCCAGGCGACCAGCAGCACCGCAACGATGGCGAGCAGCAGGCGCGGCAGCGCCCGGGAGCGGGGCTTCTGGTGGCGGGAGGGGCGCGACATGGCCCGAGTATGCGCGAGCGGGCAGGGACATGCTTGAACACGCGCCGACGGCAGGCCGCTTCACGCAATGGCAACCGTGGCGCCGGCATGCTCGCTGCCTGCCGCCCCGACCGTGGGACGCAGCATTCCTTCCGGCGGCGCCCCCGCGGCTTGGTCCGGCGCGCCGGCGTCCCTACACTGTGGAGTGCCGCCCGCGTCCGCCGGGCACGATTCCAATCCACAAGGAGACCAACGTGGCCTATACCCTCCCCGAGCTGCCGTATGCCTACGATGCGCTGGAACCGCACATCGACGCGGAGACGATGAAGATCCACCATACGAAGCACCACCAGACCTACATCAACAACGTCAACGCCGCGCTCGAAGGCAGCAGCCATGCCGACCTGCCGGTGGAGGAACTGGTCGCGAAGCTGAAGACGCTGCCGGAGAACCTGCAGGGCCCGGTGCGCAACAACGGCGGCGGCCACGCCAACCACAGCCTGTTCTGGACGGTGATGTCGCCCAAGGGCGGCGGCGAGCCGAAGGGCGAGGTGGCCAAGGCGATCGACAGGGACCTGGGCGGCTTCGAGAAGTTCAAGGAAGCCTTCACCAAGGCCGCGCTGACCCGCTTCGGCAGCGGCTGGGCCTGGCTGAGCGTGACCCCGGACCGCAAGGTCGTGGTCGAGAGCAGCGCCAACCAGGACAGCCCGCTGAGCGAAGGCAACACCCCGATCCTGGGCCTGGACGTCTGGGAACACGCCTACTACCTGAAGTACCAGAACCGCCGCCCGGACTACATCGGCGCGTTCTACAACGTGGTCGACTGGGACGAGGTCGAGCGCCGCTACCAGGCCGCCACGAAGTAATCCCCGCACCACCGCCACAGAAAAACGCCCCGGCAAAACCGGGGCGTTTTCCGTAGAGCGGGGCTTGCCCCGCTGCCTCCGTCGAAGGCCCGGCCCGGCTCACCGCATCGCCGAGCCGCCCTCGCGCTCCTGCTTCTCCAGCCATTCCTTCGACGGCTCGTCGAGCCTGTCGCCGAGCATGCGCCGGACCACGATGAAGAACACCGGGATCATCAGCAGGCCGAGGAAAGTGGCGAACAGCATGCCGCCGACCACGCCGGTGCCGATCGCGTGCCGCGAGTTGGCGCCGGCGCCGGTGGAGATGGCCATCGGCATCACGCCCATGATGAACGCGAACGAAGTCATCAGGATCGGGCGGAAGCGCAGCCGCGCCGCCTCGATCGTGGCCTCGCGCAGGGTCTTGCCGTGCAGCCGCTGTTCCACCGCGAACTCCACGATCAGGATCGCGTTCTTCGCCGCCAGGCCAATAATGGTGATCAGGCCGATCTTGAAGAAGATGTCGTTCGGCAGGCCGCGCACCAGGCTGAACACGATCGCGCCCAGCATGCCCAGCGGCACCACCAGCAGAACCGCCACCGGGATCGACCAGCTCTCGTACAGCGCCGCCAGGCACAGGAACACGACCACGATCGACAGCACCAGCAGCAGGGTGGCGGTGTTGCCGGCCAGGATCTCCTGGTAGGACATGCCCGACCAGTCGTAGCCGAAGCCGGCCGGCAGGTCGTTCTCGACGATGCCCTCCATCAGCGCCATCGCCTCGCCCGAGCTGTGGCCCGGGGCGGGGGAGCCGACGATGTTGACCGCGGCATAGCCCTGGTAGCGGCTGAGCGACGGCGGGCTGGTGATCCAGTCGGTGTCCACGACCGTGGACAGCGGGATCATCGAGCCGGTGGCCGGGCTGGGCGTGTAGAAGTTGGCCAGCGATTCGGCGCCGGTGCGGAACGGTGCGTCGGCGCGCAGGTTCACGCGCTTGATCCGGCCTTCGAAGAAGAAGTCGTTGGCGTACACCGGCGCCAGCATCAGGCTGACCGCGTTGTAGATGTCGCCCACGTCCAGGCCCATCGACTGCGCCTGCACCCGATCCACGTTCAACTTCAGCTGCGGCGAGTCCTCGAGCCCGTTGGGACGCACGCCGACCAGGGCGGGGTTCTGCGCGGCCGCGCCGAGCAGCTGGTTGCGCGCGGCGGTCAGCGCCGCCTGGCCCTGGCCGCTGCGGTCCTGCAGCCACATGTCGAAGCCGCCGAACTGGCCCAGGCCCTGCACGGTCGGCAGGTTGACCACGAAGATCGAGGCGTCCTTGATCCCGAACAGCGCGCCGTTGGCCTGCTGGATGAACTCCGGTGCGGTCAGCTCGCGCTCGTCCCACTGCTTGAGCCGGATGAAGGCCATGCCGACGTTCTCGCCGGAGCCGACGAAGCTGAAGCCGGCCACCTGCATCATGCTTTCGTAGCCTTCGATCTGCTCCAGCCGGCCGCGGACCTCGTCGAACACGTGCTGGGTGCGCTGCAGGGTCGCGCCCGGCGGCAGCTGCACGATGGCCATGGCGTAGCCCTGGTCCTCCTCGGGCAGGAAGCTGCCGGGCATGCGCGTGAACAGGAAGCCGCACAGCAGCGCCAGCACCGCGAACAGGATCATCCAGCGCGGCGCATGCCGCACGGCGCTGCCGATGTGGCCGACATAGGTATGGCTCACCTTGTCGTAGTACTTGTTGAAGGTGCGGAACACCCGGTTGGAATTGGCGTGGTGGCTGGGCTTGAGGAAGGTCGCGCACAGCGCCGGGGTGAAGCCCAGCGCCAGGAACGCCGAGAAGGCCATGGCAATGGCAATCGTCAGCGCGAACTGCTTGTAGATCTCGCCGGCCGCGCCGCCCTGCAGCGCCGAGGGGATGAACACCGCCGCCAGCACCACGGTGATCGCGACCACCGCGCCGGTGATCTGGCCCATCGCCTTGATCGTGGCATCGCGCGGCGCCAGGCCCTCCTCGGTCATGATCCGCTCGACGTTCTCGATCACCACGATCGCGTCGTCGACCACGATGCCGATCGACAGCACCATCGCGAACAGGGTCAGCTGGTTGATGGTGAAGCCGATGATGGACAGGCCCAGGAAGGTGCCCAGCAGCGCCACCGGGATGACCAGCGTCGGGATGATGGTGGCGCGCAGGTTCTGCAGGAAGATCAGCATCACCAGGAACACCAGCACCACCGCCTCGAGCAGGGTCTTGACCACTTCCTGGATCGAGATCCTGACGAAGGTGGTGCTGTCGAACGGCGACATCCAGGTCACGCCCTGCGGGAAGGTGGCCTGCAGCTCGTCCATCTTGGCGCGCACCGCCTCGGCCACGTTCAGCGCGTTGGCGCCCGGCAGCAGCTGCACGGCGAAGCCGCCGACCGGCTTGCCGTTGAACTTGGTGTCGAAGCCGAACGCACCCGGGCCGATACTGACCCGGGCCACGTCGCGCAGGCGCACCGTGGTGCCGTCGCTGTCGGCGCGCAGGATGATGTCCTCGAACTGCTGCGGCGTGGTGAAGCGGCCCTCGGCCGAGACCGTGGCGGTGAACACCTGGCCCTCGGGCGCGGGGTCCGCACCGACCGAGCCGGCCGCGAACTGCACGTTCTGCCCGCGCACCGCCGCCAGCACCTGGCTGGCCGACAGGCCGAAGCCCTGCAGCTTGCCCGGGTCCAGCCAGATGTTCATGGCGTACTCGGCGCCGAACTGCTGCACGCTGCCCACGCCCGGGATGCGCGAGATCTGGTCGATCACGCGCGAGCCGTTGATGTCGTTGAGCTGGTTGCGGTCCACCGCCGGGTTGTCCGAGACCAGGCCGACCACCATCAGGAAGCCGGAATTGGCCTTGGCCACCACCACGCCCTGCTGGGTCACTTCAGTGGGCAGTCGCGGCGTGGCCAGTGCGACCTTGTTCTGCACCTGCACCTGGGCGATGTCCGCGTCGGTGCCGGTCTCGAAGGTCAGGGTGATGCTGGCACGGCCGCTGGCGCTGGACGAGGAGCTGAAATACAGCAGGTGGTCGATGCCGGTGAGCTGCTGCTCGATGACCTGGGTGACCGCGCGCTCCACCGTCGACGCGCTGGCGCCGGGGTAGGTGGCGCTGACGGTGACCTGGGGCGGGGCGATGTTCGGGTAGGACTCCACGCCCAGGCCGAGGATCGCGATCACGCCGGAAAGCGAGATCAGGATCGCCACGACCCAGGCGAAGACCGGGTGGTTGATGAAGAACTTGGGCATGGGAAGCGATCCTTACTTGGCCGGCTCGGTCTTGGCGGTGTCGGCCGGTGCCTGGGCCGGCACCTTGCCCGGCGCTGCGCCCGCGGGCGGCGTACCGGCTCCGGCCGGCTGCCACGGCGTCGCCTTGGCCGGCGCGCCCTCCTTGACCTTCTGCACGCCGGAGACGATGACCTTGTCGCCGCTGGCAATGCCGCTGGTGACGATCCACTGGCCGTCCTGTTCCGCGCCGGTGGCCACGTCCCTGCGCTCGACGTTGCCGTCGGCACCGACCACGCGCACGTAGGCGCCGTTGGCATCGCGCTGCACTGCTTCCTGCGGCACCAGGAACACGTCGTGCAGTTCGCCCAGCCTGGCCTTGAGGGTGACGAAGCTGCCCGGGAACAGGGTGATGCCCGGGTTGGGGACCAGCGCGCGCAGCGACACCGCGCCGGTGGCCGGGTCGACGGTGGTGTCGGAGAAGTCGAGCACGCCGGCCTCGGAGTGGACCTTGCCGCCGGGCAGGACCACCTGCACGGGGGTGTCGCCGGTGCCGGCGAGGGACACGTTGGCCGCCGAGCGCAGCTTGGCCAGTTCGGTGGAGTTGATCGAGAAGTTGGCATACAGCGGGTCGAGCTGGTCGACCGTGGTCAGCAGGGTGGCGTCGCCCTGGCCGACCAGCGCGCCTTCGGTCACCCGCTGCTTGCCGGCGCGGCCGGCGATCGGCGCGGTGACCTTGGCGTAGCCCAGGTTGATCTGCGCGGTCTGCACGCTGGCGCGCGCCGCTTCCACCGCGGCGGCGGCGCTGCGCTCGGCGGCCACCGCATTGTCCAGGTCGTTCTGCGAGACGAACTTCTGCGGAGCCAGCTGGCGGGCGCGCTCGGCGGTGGCGCGGGCGTTGGCGTAGCTGGCCTCGGCCTGGGCCAGCTGGCCGCGGGCCACGCCCAGCGAGGCCTGCAGCGGGGCCGGGTCGATCTCGAACAGGACTTCGCCCTCGCGCACGTCGCTGCCCTCCTGGTAGGCGCGGCGCTGCAGCACCCCGGCCACCCGCGCGCGCACGTCGGCGCTGCGGTACGGCGACAGGCGGCCGACCAGGTCGCGGGTCAGCGGCACGGTCTGCGGCCTGGCCTCGATGACCCCGACCTCGGGCGGGGGCGGCGCGGCGGCCTGGTCGTTGCCGCCGCAGGCGGTCAGGGCGAGCAGTCCGCAGGCCAGGAGGAGGGGACGGTGGAGGTGCATGGGAGCTCCGGGGGATAGGTTCAGGAACGGGAGACGGGGGGCGCGAAGGCGCGCAGGAAGCTGTCGACCGCGAACTCCGCCCACCTTGCCTGCCGGGGGGTGTCGTCGCGGTGAGGAACCAGGAAGCGCTGCCGGTCGAAATCCAGGCCGGTGATCATGCCTAGCAGCAGCTCGGCCGCGGAGTGCGGATCGTCATGGCGCAGCAGGCCGCGACGCATGGCCTGCTGCAGCCACGCGGCGAGCCGTTCCTGCAGGCCGGCGACCCAGATCGCGTACAGGCCGCGCACCTCGTCCGGGAACTGGCAGGCCTGCGCGGTGACCAGCCGCGCGGTGCCGATCGTGCCGGGCGCGGACAACCGCTCCAGGTGTTCGCTGGCGAACGCCACCAGGGTGGAACGCAGCGTTGCGGCGTCGGGCTGGCCTGCCAGCGGCGTGGAATTGCTGGCTTCCTCGCTCATCACCTGCAGCAGCAGCGCCGGCTTGGATCCGTAGCGGGCGTACAGGGTCTGTTTCGAGCAGCCGGCGCGCGCGGCGACGGCGTCCATGCTGATCTGCACGCCCTGCTCGCGCACCAGTTCACGCACGGCCCGGCGCACCCGCTGGTGGCGGGCGTCGACGGCCGGTCGCGGAGCGGGCGCGGTATGGGATTCCATGAGGAAATGGACTATACCGTCCAGTTTACTAATTTGGAAGAGGCTGTTTCTGCCGTGCCGCAGCAAGGAAGTGCTTGCGTACGCGGCTACAATCTGCGCACCTACTTCCGCGGAGTTCCCGTTCCATGAAATCCACGTCACCAGGCGGCAAACGCACGGCCAAGACCGCTCCCGCCAGCAGCGTCGCCAGGCAGAAGAAGGCGGTCGCCGCCGAGGCTGTCGAGTCCGCCGCGCGCACCACGCTCGAAGCGGTGTACGCCGCCGCGCGCCCGCGGGTGCCAGCGGCGCGCCAAGCCGAGCTGCAGGAGTTCCTGGCCGATTTCTACCGCCGCCTGGAAGACGACGAGTTCCCGCAGCATCCGGCCCAGGCCTGGGCGGCGATCGGCGTGGACATGCTCGAGTTCGCGCGCCGGCGCAAGCCCGGCAGCGCCAACGTGCGCGTGTTCAATCCCACGCTGAAGGACAACGGCTGGGAGTCGGCCTACACGGTGCTGCAGATCGTCAACGACGACATGCCGTTCCTGGTCGATTCGGTGAGCATGGCCCTGGCCGAGATGGGCGTGGGCGTGCACGTGCTCGGCCATCCGCTGGTGCGCATCGCCCGTGATGCCTCCGGCAAGCTGCTGTCGGTCGGTGACGGCAAGGCCGAATCGCTGATGCTGCTGGAACTGGACCGACAGCCGCCGGAAGCGATGCGCCGGATCGAACAGCGCATCGCCGAAGTGCTGGCCGAGGTCCGCGGCGTGGTCGGCGACTGGGCGCAGATGCGCGAGCGCATGCAGGTGCTGGCCGACGACCTGGCCACCCGGCGCATGCCGGTCGACGACACCGGCCGGCGCGAGGCGCAGGAGTTCCTGCGCTGGGCGGCCAACGACCATTTCATCCTCTACGGCTACCGCGAGTACAAGGTGGTCAGGCAGGGCGGCGAATCGGTGCTGGCGCCGGTCGAGGGTTCGGGCCTGGGCCTGATGCGCCACGGCGACGGCGCGCCGCCGCGTCCGGTGAAGACCCTGGCCGCGCACGGCCTGAACGAGTCCGGCGCCAGCGACGTGCTGGTCCTGACCAAGACCACCGGCCGCTCGCGGATCCACCGCAAGGGCTACATGGACTACATCGGCGTGCTCGAGTTCGACGCCAGCGGCAGCATCACCGGCGAGCAGCGCTTCCTCGGCATGTACACCTCCAGCGCCTACAACCGCCGGCCCTGGGAGATCCCGCTGGTGCGCGAGCGCTACGAGCACGTCATGCGCCGCAGCGGCCTGTCGCCGAACAGCCACAGCGGCAAGGCGCTGCGCCACATCCTGGAAACGCTGCCGCGCGAGGAGCTGTTCCAGGCCAGTGAGGACGAGCTGTACCGCACCGCCACCGGCGTGCTGGGCCTGCAGGAGCGGGTGCGCAGCCGCCTGTTCCTGCGCCGCGACCGCTATGGCCGCTTCTTCTCGGCGCTGGTCTACATCCCGCGCGAGCGTTTCAACACCGACGTGCGCCTGCGCATCGAGACGCTGCTCAAGGACGCGCTGCAGGGCGAGCAGGTCGATTCCAGCGTGGTCCTGGGGCAGTCGCCGCTGGCCCAGCTGCACCTGATCGTGCGCCCGCGCGGCAGTGCCGCCGCCGAACTGGACACCACCGGGCTCGAGCGGCGCCTGGCGCACCTGCTGCGCAACTGGCAGGACGACCTGCGCGAACTGCTGATCGCCCGCCACGGCGAAGCCGAGGGCCTGCGCCTGGCCAGCGTGTTCGGGCGCGCGCTCCCGGCCGGCTACATCGAGGACATCTCGCCGGAACTGGCCGCCAACGACGTCGAGCAGCTCGCCGCGCTCACCGGCCCGGACGACCTGCGCCTGAGCCTGCACGCGGTCGCGCGCGAGGGCACCGCCGGCCTGCGCCTGAAGCTGTACCGCCAGCACGACGACATCCCGCTGTCGGACGTGCTGCCGCTGATGGAGAACATGGGCCTGCGGGTCATCTCCGAGCATCCGTACCGGCTGCAGGCCAGCCTGCCTGACGGCGGCAGCCAGCCGATCTACATCCAGGACTTCGAGGTCGAGCCCGCCACCGGCGGCAACGTCGACGTGGCCCGCCTGGCGCCGCTGTTCGAACAGGCCTTCGCCGCGGCCTGGTCCGGCCGGGCCGAGAACGACGGCCTCAACCGCCTGGTCCTGGCCGCCGGCCTGGACTGGCGCCAGGTCTCGCTGCTTCGCGGCTACTGGAAGTACCTGCTGCAGACCGGCGTGCCGTTCTCGCAGAACTACGTCGAGGAAACCCTGGGCCGCTACCCGCTGCTGGCGCGGCTGCTGGTGGAGCTGTTCGAGGCGCGCTTCCACCCGGCCACCGGCAAGGAGTCGCGTGCCGAGGTGCTGGCCGGGCAGCAGCGCCTGGTCGAGCAGCTGCGCGTGCTGGCTGCCGGCGACGAGAACGTGGTCAAGGTCCTGCAGGACGTCGTCGACGCGCGCAGCGCGGACCGCGGCGTGCAGGAAGGCGCCGCCCGCGGCGCCCTGCTGAAGCTGCTCGACCGGGTCGGCAACCTGGACGACGACCGCATCCTGCGCGGCTTCATCGGCGCGATCGATGCGACCCTGCGCACCAGCTATTTCCAGGTCGGCGCCGGCGGCGAGCCGGGCCACTGCATCAGCTTCAAGTTCGACCCGGCCCAGGTGCCGGACATGCCCAAGCCGCGCCCGTACCGCGAGATCTTCGTCTACGGCCCGCGCGTTGAAGGCGTGCACCTGCGCTTCGGCCCGGTCGCCCGCGGCGGCCTGCGCTGGTCCGACCGTCGCGAGGATTTCCGCACCGAGGTGCTGGGCCTGGTCAAGGCGCAGATGGTGAAGAACACGGTGATCGTGCCGGTCGGCGCCAAGGGCGGCTTCATCGTCAAGCAGCCGCCGGCAGGCGGCGATCGCGATGCGATCCAGGCCGAGGGCGTGGCCTGCTACAAGCTGTTCATCCAGGGCCTGCTGGACATCACCGACAACATCGTCGGCGGCAAGATGGTGCCACCGGACGATGTCGTCCGCCATGACCAGGACGATCCGTACCTGGTGGTCGCCGCCGACAAGGGCACGGCCACGTTCTCCGACATCGCCAACGGCCTGGCGCTCGCGCATGGCTTCTGGATGGGCGACGCCTTCGCTTCGGGCGGCTCGGTGGGCTACGACCACAAGGGCATGGGCATCACCGCCCGCGGTGCGTGGGAGTCGGTGAAGCGCCACTTCCGCGCCCTGGGCCGCGACTGCCAGAGCGAGGACTTCACCTGCGCCGGTATCGGCGACATGTCCGGCGATGTGTTCGGCAACGGCATGCTGCTGTCCAGGCACATCCGCCTGGTGGCCGCGTTCGACCACCGCCACATCTTCCTCGACCCGGATCCGGACGCGGCGCGTTCGTTCGCCGAGCGCGAGCGCCTGTTCAAGCTGCCGCGCTCGAGCTGGGCCGACTACGACGTGAAATTGATCAGCAAGGGCGGCGGCGTGCATCCGCGCAGCGCCAAGGCGATCGAGATCACTCCGCAGGTGCGCGCGGTGCTGGGCCTGGACGAGGCGGTGAAGTCGCTGCCGCCCAACGAGCTGATGTCGGCGATCCTGAAGGCGCCGGTGGACCTGATCTGGAACGGCGGCATCGGCACCTACGTCAAGGCCGCCAGCGAGCAGCATTCCGACGTCGGCGACCGCGCCAACAACGGCCTGCGCGTCAACGGTGGCCAGATGCGCTGCCGGATCGTGGGCGAGGGCGGCAACCTGGGCATGACCCAGCTGGGCCGGATCGAGGCCGCGCACGCCGGCGTCCTGCTCAACACCGACTTCATCGACAACTCCGCCGGCGTGGACACCTCCGACCACGAGGTGAACATCAAGATCCTGCTCAACGGCGTGGTCGCGCAGAAGAAGCTGGCCCTGCCGGCGCGCAACAAGCTGCTGGCCTCGATGACCGACGAGGTCGCGCGGCTGGTGCTGCTGGACAACTACCGGCAGAACCAGGCCATCAGCCTGATGGAGCGGATGAGCGCCAAGCGGCTGGGTTCCAAGCAGCACTTCATCCGCACCCTGGAAGGGCAGGGCCTGCTCGACCGGCAGATCGAGTTCCTGCCGTCGGACGCCGAGCTGTCGGCGCGCAAGGCCCGCGGCCAGGGCATGACCCGGCCGGAGCTGGCGGTGCTGCTGTCGTACTCCAAGCTGGTCGCGTTCCAGCAGCTGCTGGATTCGGACATCCCCGAGGACCCGTACCTGTCCAAGGAACTGCAGCGTTACTTCCCGGTGCCGCTGCAGAAGAAGTACGCCGACGAGATGGAGCGGCACCGCCTGAAGCGCGAGATCATCGCCACCGCGGTGACCAACGCCACCATCAACCGGATGGGCGCGACCTTCCTGCTGCGCATGCAGGAGGACACCGGCCGCAGCCCGGCCGAGGTGGCCAAGGCCTACACGATCAGCCGCGAGACCCTGGACGCGCGGATGCTGTGGGCGCAGATCGACGCGCTCGACGGCAAGCTGCCGGAGGCCGCGCAGATCGACGCCCTGCAGGTGATCTGGGACCTGCAGCGCTCGTTCGTGCGCTGGCTGCTCAACCGGCCCGGGGCGATGCCGAGCATCACCAATGCGGTGGAGCGCTACCGCGAGCCGTTCCACGGCATCCGCGAAGCCTCGGGCGTGCTGCCCGATTCGCAGCGGCCGGCCTACGAGGCGGCGCTGCGCGAGTGGCGCGACAAGGGCATGCCGCCGAAGCTGGCCCAGCAGCTCTCCGAGCTGCCGTACCTGGCGCCGGCATTCGACATCATCGAACTGGCGCGCTCGCGCAAGCTCAAGCCGGTGGACGTCTCGCGCGTGCACTTCCGCCTGGGCGACGCGCTGGGGCTGCCGTGGCTGTTCGAGCAGATCGACGCGCTGGCGGTGGAAGGCCGCTGGCACGCCGTCGCCCGCGGGGTGATGCGCGACGAACTGGCCGCGCACCACCGGGTGCTGGCCGGCCACGCGATGTCGCAGCCGGGCGCCGACCCCGATGCGAAGGTGCAGCACTGGCTGCAGCGCGACGATGCGGCGCTGCGCTTCACCCTGGGCATGCTGGCCGAACTGTCGACCCAGCGGACCCTGGACTATCCGACGCTGTCGGTGGCGGTGCAGAAGCTGGGCCAGCTGGCCGCGCGCGGCTGACGTGGAAAGGGATGCCGGCCAACCGCCGGCATCCCTCCGTCCGCACATCGTGAACCCGGGGGCGGTATCCTCGCGGGCGTCCGCATGGAGACCCCGATGAGCGCCAGCCCACGCATCGCCTTCCTGGCCAGTGCCGCGCCCAACGCCCAGCAGGCGCTGGAGACCATGGTCGCGCGCCACGGCCAGCACCCGCCGGAAGAGGCGGACGTGATCTGCTCCCTGGGTGGCGACGGCTTCATGCTGCAGACCCTCCACCGGCATGGCGGCCTGGGCAAGCCGGTATACGGGATGAAGCTGGGTACGGTCGGCTTCCTGATGAACCACTACAACGCCGAACAGCTGCTCGAGCGCATCGCCGGCGCCGAGCCGGCCAAGCTGCGGCCGCTGGAAATGGTCGCGCAGACCGAGTCGGGCGGCAGCACCGGTTCGCTGGCCTACAACGAGGTGTCGCTACTGCGACAGACGCGGCAGGCCGCGCACATCCGCATCGGCCTGAACGGCCAGACCCGGCTGGACGAACTGATCTGCGACGGGGTGATGGTGGCCACGCCGGCCGGCAGCACCGCCTACAACTTCTCCGCGCACGGGCCGATCCTGCCGCTGGGCTCGCACACCATCGCGCTGACCCCGATTGCCGCGTTCCGCCCGCGCCGCTGGCGTGGCGCGACCCTCAAGGCCGACCCCGAGATCCGCTTCGAGGGGCTGGATCCCTACAAGCGCCCGGTCAGCGTCACCGCCGATTCGCACGAGACCCGCGACGTGGTGGAGGTGGTGATCCGCGAGTCCACCGACCGTACCGTCACCCTGCTGTTCGACCCCGAGCACAACCTCGAGGAACGTATCCTCAGCGAGCAATTCGTGGTATGACGAAACCGCCATCCCGCCCGCATGCGGGGCGGCGGGCCGGGTGAAGTGGGCAGTCCTTCCCGGCCTTTCCAACAATCCCGTGTCGGACGACTACAACGGAAGGGGAGGGGTCCCGTGAAGTTGCGGTTTCTGCTGCTTCTGTGCGCCTTGCCGGCGCAGGCGGAAGCGTCGTGTGGTTTCGCCGGAAACATGACGCCGTTCCAGGCCGACACCTCGGTGCTGGTCGACAACGTGCTCGTCCCTGCACCGGAGGTCGAATCGGCCAGCGTGGTCCGCGGTGCCGGCGGTGGCGCCAGCTGCGATGCGCTGGGCTTCCTCTCGGTCGAGATCAGGTGGCCGCGCGGCAGCGACTACGACCTGGACGAGGTCGGCTTCGAATACCGGGGGGTGTCCGGCGAGCCGCCGGACGGACTGCTGCCGGCGGGCGTGCTGGTGTCGCCGTCGAACGGCCGACGGGCCGAGCACCAGTTCCCCTGGCAGGCCCTGCCGCCGGAACAGCAGCAGCCGATCCACCTGGTGCTGGAAGTGCGCGCGGTGACCCGCGACCGCCAGCGCGGCGTGCCGGCCAGGATCGCGGTCGACCAGTAGCCACCGGCCGGAAGACGCGCGCCGCGCCCGCCACGGCCGTCGTTGCCGGATAATGGCCGCATGACCCGGACCGACGACACCACCACACGCCTGCTCACCGTCGCGGTGACTTCGCGTGCGCTGTTCGACCTCGAGGAAAGCCATGCGCTCTACGAGAGCGAGGGCGTGGAGGCGTATGCCGGGTACCAGCGCCGGCTCGAGGACGAAGTGCTCGAGCCGGGCGTCGCCTTCCCGGTCGTGCGCAAGCTGCTGGCGCTGAACCGGCGGCTGCCCGCGGGCGCGCCGCAGGTCGAGGTGATCCTGCTGTCGCGCAACTCCGCCGATACCGGCCTGCGCATCTTCAATTCGATCCAGCACCACGGCCTGGGCATCGTCCGCGCGGTGTTCACCGCCGGTGAGCCGACCTGGCCCTACGTGGCGCCGTTCGGTACCGACCTGTTCCTCTCGGCCAATCCCGAGTCGGTGCGGCGCTCGCTGCAGCACGGAGTGGCAGCGGCGACCATCCTGCCGGCGCGCGCGGCCGACGCGGCGCGCGACCAGCTGCGGATCGCCTTCGACGGCGACGCGGTGATCTTCGGCGACGAGAGCGAGCGGATCTCGCGCGAGCAGGGCGTGGGGGCGTTCGGGCTGCACGAGCACGAGCGTGCGCACGAGCCGCTGTCGGGCGGGCCGTTCCGCGGCTTCCTCTCGGTGCTGCACGAGATGCAGGCGCTGTTCCCACCCGGCGAGGACGCGCCGATCCGCACCGCGCTGGTCACCGCGCGCTCGGCGCCGGCGCACGAGCGGGTGATCCGCACCCTGCGCGAATGGGGCGTGCGCCTGGACGAGGCGCTGTTCCTCGGCGGCCGCGCCAAGGGGCCGTTCCTGGCCGCATTCGGCGCGGACATCTTCTTCGACGATTCGGCGCACAACATCGACAGCGCCCGCCTGCACGTGGCCGCCGGCCATGTGCCGCACGGCGTGGCCAATCCGGACTGACGCCAGCCCGCTGTTCTAGCCCGCGTTCCGGTGCAGCCAGTCCGCGGCCGCGCGCCCGGCGCGGCGCCCGCTGGCGAAGCAGGCGGTGAGCAGGTAGCCGCCGGTAGGTGCCTCCCAATCCAGCATCTCGCCGGCGCAGAAGGTGCCGGGCACGGCGCTGGCCATGAGCGTGGCGTCGTCGAGCGCTTCCAGGCGCACGCCACCGCCGCTGCTGATCGCCTCGGCCAGCGGGCGCGGACGCAGCAGCCGCAGCGGCAGGCGCTTGAGCGTGGCGGCGACACGATCCATGTCGGCCAGCGCGGGCGCGTCGAGCACTTCGCGCAGCAGCGCCGCCTTGACGCCTTCCACGCCCGCGTGGCGGCGCAGGTGCTCGGCCAGGCTGCGGCCGTTGCGCGGCCGTGCCAGGTCGCGCTGCAGCCGGGGCAGGTCGCGGCCCGGCATCAGGTCCAGCCACAGCGTGGTCGTGCCGTCGCGGGCGATCGCATCGCGCAGCGGCACCGACAGCGCATACACCAGGCTGCCCTCGATGCCGGTGGCGGTGGCCACGCATTCACCCTGCAGCGCATGTTCGCGGCCATCGGCATCGCGCCAGTGCGCGACCACCGGCTTGAGCGGGGCGCCGGCATGGCGTTCGGCGAAGTGCGCGCTCCAGCCTATGTCGAAGCCGCAGTTGGATGGCTGCAGGTCCGCGACGTCGATTCCGCGCGCCTGCAGCGCCGCGACCCATGTTCCGTCGGACCCCAGTTGCGGCCAGCTGCCGCCGCCCAGCGCGAGCACGGTCGCGCCTGCGTGCAGCCGGCGCTCGCCCTCAGGCGTGTCGAAGCGCAGCGCGCCGGCGTCGTCCCAGCCGAGCCAGCGGTGTTGCACATGGAAGCGCACGCCCTGTTCCTTCAGCCGCCTGACCCAGCCGCGCAGCAGCGGCGCGGCCTTGCGGTCCAGCGGGAACACGCGGTCCGAACTGCCGATGTAGGTGTCCACGCCGAGGCCGCGCGCCCATTGGCGCAGCGCCTCGGGGCCGAAGTCGTGCAGCCATCCGCCGACCTCCGCCTCGCGCGTGCCATAGCGGCGGGCGAAGCCGGGCATCGGTTCGGCATGGGTCAGGTTCAATCCGCCCTTGCCGGCGATCAGGAATTTGCGCCCGCCCGACCCCGTGGCCTCAAACAGGCCCACCTCCACGCCGGCCGCGCGAGCCACTTCGGCGGCCATCAGCGCGGCGGGGCCGCCGCCGACGACGGCCAGCCCGGGCAGGTGCGCCGGCGGTGGAGTGGATGCGTTCGCCATGTCCGGCTCAGTGCGGTTTCACGTCCAGCAGCTCGACCTCGAACACCAGCGAGGCGCCGGGCGGGATCACGCCGCCGGCGCCCTTGCGTCCGTAGGCCTGGTCGGCCGGAATCAGCAGGGTGCGCTGGCCGCCGACCTTCATCCCGGCCACGCCCTCGTCCCAGCCGCGGATCACGCGGCCGGCACCGAGCAGGAAGGTGAACGGTTCGCCGCGGTCGCGCGAGCTGTCGAACTTCATCCCGCGCTGGTCCGGCGCGCGTTCGTCGTAGATCCAGCCGGTGTAGTGCACGGTCACGTCGCTGCCGCTGGTGGCGATGGCGCCGCTGCCGGCGCGGGTGTCGATCCGCTCGAGCGCGGCCACGCTGCCGCCGGGCGGCGGGCCGTGGTCGGCCCGGCAGGCGCCGAGCAGGACGACGAAGCAGATCAGGCTCAGCAGTGCGGGCAGGCGGCGCATGGCGGCGGGTCCATCGAGGGGCGGCAAGGGTAACCGATGGCGGGCTGCGGCCGGCCGGCGGCTATCATGCGTGCCATGGCCAAGCTGCTGTTCAACCTGCGCAACGTGCCCGAGGACGAGGCCGACGAGGTCCGCGCCCTGCTCACTGAGCACGGGGTGGACTGGTACGAGACCCGGCCTGGGCCGTGGGGCGTTTCCCATGGCGGGCTGTGGCTGCGCGATGCCGAAGCCTGGCCGGAAGCGCGGCGCCTGCTGGACGGCTACCAGCAGGCGCGCCGCGAACAGGCCAGGGAACAGGCCGGGTTGCACCAGGGCGAGACCTTCATCGAACTGCTGCGCGCCCGGCCAGGCTACGTGCTGCCGCGGCTGTTCGCGATCGTGGCGATCGTCGCCCTGGTCCTGGCCTTGCCCTGGCTGCTGCTGCGCTGAACGGCCGCGTTGCGGCCCGCCGCGCGGCCGCGGCCGGCGAGGGCGGGGCGCCTACAATGGGCGCATGCTCAATGTCGCCGCCTACCACTTCACCGCGGTCGCCGCTCCCGGCGACCTGGCCGACCACCTGCGCGAAGCCGCTGCCGACGCCGAACTGAAGGGCACGATCCTGGTCGCGGGCGAGGGTATCAACCTGTTCCTCGCCGGCGAGGACGCGGCGGTGCGCGGCTTCATCGAAGCCCTGCGCCAGCTGCCGGGCATGGACGGTCTGCAGGCCAAGTACAGCCACAGCGACGCGGTCCCTTTCGCCCGGCTCAAGGTCAAGGTGAAGGCCGAGATCATCAGCTTCCGGCACCCGGCGGCCACGCCGCTGGCCGCGGGCGGACGCGCGCCGGCGGTCGATCCGGAAACCCTGGCGCGCTGGCTGGGGCAGGGCGGCCGCGACGACGCGGGGCGGCCGGTGGTGCTGCTGGACACGCGCAACCGGGAAGAGGTCGCGCACGGCACCTTCGCCGGCGCCCTGGCCCTGCCGATCACGCGCTTCACCGAACTGCCCGATGCGCTGGCGCCGCACCGCGAGGCGCTGCGCGACGCCACCGTGGTCAGCTTCTGCACCGGCGGCATCCGCTGCGAGAAGGCCGCGCTGTGGATGCGCCAGGACGGCATGGACAACGTGCTGCAGCTGGAAGGCGGGATCCTCGGCTACTTCGAGCGGGTCGGTGGGCTGGGCTACGAGGGTGGCTGCTTCGTGTTCGACGAACGCGTGGCGCTGGATCCGCAGCTGCGGCCGCTGGCCGGATAGGCCGTCAAGCCGTCGCGGGCCGCATCGCCCCGGCGCGGATCGCCAACCTGAAGAATTTCGCGCCGGAGGCTTGCGCGCTCCGCCGGGCCTCTCTACAATTCCGCTCCTCAGCTCGTGGGGCCATAGCTCAGCTGGGAGAGCGCTTGCATGGCATGCAAGAGGTCGCCGGTTCGATCCCGGCTGGCTCCACCAACTCCTCGCCGCGTGCGGCAGGAGGGGCAACAGGTTCCAAGTCCCCATCGTCTAGAGGCCTAGGACATTACCCTTTCACGGTAGCGACCGGGGTTCGAATCCCCGTGGGGACGCCAACTAAAACCTGAGTTAAATCAGGAAGTTACGACGAGGGCCGCGCAAGCGGCCTTCTTCGTTTTTGGAACTTCGGTAACGGATCGGTAACTTTCCCCGGCTCCCGCGCGCGGCGGCTCCGGGAAGCGCGCCGGGGCGACCGGCGAGGCCGAGGCGCGCGCTAGTGATGACCTTCCAGCGCCGCCCCTAGTCGCGCTGTCTGCGACAACAGGCGGTCAGGATGTGTCGCGATCAATGCCGTGACACTTAAACTAGCCGCATGTCTACTGAACTCGCTAAGCCAACACGCAAGTACAAGCCCCGACCGAACGCACGGAAGGCGGTGACGACAGACTCTGTCGTGCATTTGCCCCTTGAGCCATTCGGGGCGGATGAGCTTCCATACGATCAAATTCTGGTTGGCGATTGTCTTGCTCAACTTCGTCGGCTACCTGATCGCTGCGTAGACTTGGTCATCCTTGATCCACCTTATTGGAAAGTGGTCGGAGAAGTCTGGGACTACAAGTGGCGGACTGAAGACGACTACCGCCGATGGTGTCAAACGTGGTTTTCCGAGATCGCCCGTGTGTGCAAGCGGTCCGCATCCGTTTACCTCTTCGGCTACCTTCGGAACCTTGTGCATCTTTTCCATGACATCACTGATCTCGGCTTCGAGTTCCGGCAAGAGATCATCGTGGATAAGGGCATGAAGAGTATGGCCGGTCGAAAGACCAGCACTTACAAGCAATTCCCTAACACAACTGAGACGATCTTCTTCTTTGTCTACGATGCCAAGCCTGCTATTCGTCAATGTCTGCTGCAACGAGCCAAAGAGCTTGGGCTTAGCTCAAAAGAGATCAATGTTCGCCTTGGCGTAAAGAGCAACGGCGGTGGTGTGTGGTCTCTCTATACCGGCGACAACATACTGGCGCAGGTGCCTACGCTTGAGATGTGGGAGCGGCTGGAGGAGGTTTTGGATTTCAAAGCCCCCGACGACCTCAAGGGCTTTGTCTTCGAGCCGCAGATGGGCCTGACCAATGTTTGGCAGGATATCGACTTCTATGCTGAAGACCGCATCCACAGAACGCAGAAGCCGGTGCGTTTGATTGAGCGCCTTATTCGCGCAAGTAGTCGCCCCGGTCAAGTCGTGCTCGACCCATTCGCCGGTTCCGGTAGCACCGCTGTTGCGGCCAAGGCGCTTGGTCGACGTTCGCTCTCCATCGAGTTGGACCCGGAAATGGCGGCAAAGGCCAACGCGCGTCTAGCCGAACAGGTGCAGCACCAAACTCCTATGTTTGGAAGCTGACTTAGAGCGTAGGAGCAAACTCGTCAGTCCATTGCGTATAGGCTGCGAGTTTGCCGCGGTAGACAGCCCGGGCAAAATCATCCGCAAGCTCATCATCGGACCAGTTTTGCCGAGTGCGCTCGATCTGAAGCAACTCAAGCTTCCTTCGGCGACGCTGAGCATTAGCACGTGGAAACGCAACGGTCGAGAAATCTACCCCGCGAGCAGCAGCTACAGCATCAATTGCCGCCTCAGTAAATGTGCTGGTGCTGGCGTATGTCGCGAGGTCGCCTAGCGCTTGCAACTGCGGCTCATCTCGACCGGGAAAGACGTTGGTGACAATGGTGTCGTCCGGCTTGATCACTGACCAATAGATCAAGCGCGGTTTCATCATGTACAGCTTAGGGCTGTCGGGCCACAGATTGAACGGAGCATTTGATGCTGAGTTCTGACGGATGTTGAAGTAGTAATCGATCATGCACAGGGAAAAGCCAAGGCAACGTGGGTCTACCTCGTAGATGCAGACGTCGATGTCATCAGCTTGCGCGATGTCCGCAAACTCAAACAGGACGAGGTAGTAGCTGGCTGGAATGAATAGTTCCCTTACCTCCTGTTCGCTCCTGGGCGAGAGTAGCCACTTCGAGTCATCCATCCGCTCTAGATCATCACTTCCGCAATCGGCATTCGGACATATCTTTTCGATGGCGGCTACGGCAGTTCCGCATCGGCGGCACTTGCCTAGCTGGTCGACGCGATAGCAGCACTTGATCTCAGCAACTTTGCCATCGGGTAGCTTGAGGTCATCCCCTCGGGCCCCAGAGCGGCCGCCAGGATGGCCGGTTACTACGCTGACCAAGTGCTGGCCGACGTAGCCCATCCGGGGCTGCGGCGTTTGCTGCGTCACCATTGCCCAGCGTTGGAGATCACGCCGGAGACGAACATACAAGTCAGTTAACAGTTGGGCGGCAAACTCGGGAGTGCCGGAACCGATCACCTTGGCATCTTCAGTGGAGGTCACAGCCCCTCCAGCATCGATGACATCGTCGTTTTGAGGGCTTTGGCGAACTTGGACAGGGCCGCAACCGAAATGCTCTTCTCAGCCCTTTCAACCATCCCGACGTAAGTGCGATGGCATTTACAGCGAGCGGCTAGCTCCTCTTGGGACAGCCCTTGCTCTAAGCGCAGTTTTCGGATGCGTTGGCCAATGGCCTTCTGGAGTGCGTTCTGCATGCCGCGAGTTTCTGTGGATGCGAACGTCTCTGCGACATACTATAGTTAGCATCTACTAGAGTAGGCACAAAAAAGCCTGCCAGTCGGCAGGCTTGGCGCTCTCATGGCACGGTCAAGGGACAGCAAGCGGCCCCATCACCCCTCCCAGACGAACTTGAGTTCGGTCGCCCATTCCTGCCGCAGGCACCCGTAGCGGATCGCGTCCGCCCCGTGGTCCGGGCCGGTCGTGTCCACGTCCTCGATACGCTTGGCGTCGCGGGCCAGCATCGGCACTGTGTCCCAGAAGTAGCGGCAGCGGCGCGCGATGTACAGGCCGGGGCGGTCCGGCTTCCCGGCATGGGACAGGAGGCGGCGCATCCGGTTCCACCCGCTCACGCGATCGGCCTTCCGGGCAGGCTCAAAGTAGATGCCCTGTAGCCGGAACTCGTCAGCGATGGAGCCAGCCGCGTGCCCGCCGCGCGCAAAGATCGCGTCATCCGCGACGCCATAGGGCGAGACACCCCAGCGGCGGCACATGCCATGAATCGCGTCAGCGAGCTGCGGCACCGTCCAGCCCGTCCCCATGTTGAGGTTGCCGGGGCGATGCGTCGCCAGCTCGTCCAGCACCAGCAGCGAGCCGGGAGGATAGTAGCGGTCATCAATAGTGTCGCCGGGGCTGCACGCCATGAGGTACGTCACGGACGGGGCCGACGATCCGAAGTCATGGGCGAGGTACGCATGCCAGCCCCACGGCACCTCGTCCACGCCGTCCAGCACGTTCCGGTTTTCATCGAGGCAGCCCGCGAAGTACGCGCCCCGGTTGACCGCCCAATCGCCGTCCAGCCACGCCCGTAGCAGCTCCGGGTCATCCGGGCAGGCCGACTGAAGCTGCGCGCGGTACTGCTCGCGGTCAATGAAGCTATTTCCGGCGAACGTGCTGGGGCCATACACCCACTCGCGCCCGCTCTTCGGCTCATCGAACACTGTCCACGGCTTCCCACGGAAGACGTAGCGATGGGAGAGCCAGTGATGACCTGGCCCACCCGGATTCGCCGCAACAACCATCCGGATCGGAACATCGCGCGGCCCGCGCAGGTTGCTTCGCAGCAGGTCCAGCAGCGACGGATCAGGGAACTGGCCCGCCTCATCGATCAGCAGCAGTGTGAATGACCGGCCTTGATACTTGGCATAGTCGGATTGCGACTCCAACTGCCCCAGCTCCAAGTAACCGCCATTCGGAAAGCGCCAGATATGCTCCGCAGCGTTGAAGCGGGCGTCTGTCCCGTACACCATGCCGAACAGCGAGCGCATGATTAGCTCCGCGTCAGCAAGTCCCTTGTAGGTACGGCGGACGTAGAGGATGCGTGCAGCCGCGCCGTATTGCTCCACATGGCGCAACGCCAACAGCGCCAGCAAATAGGACTTGCCGCCGCCGCGCCCGCCGCCGAGAAACAGATCCAGCTCTTCGGGAACAGCAAGCGCACGTTGCTGGAAGTCGTTGAACTCAAGCGTCGGCGTCGCGCTCATCGCCGCCTCCGCTCGCGTTGTGCTCGATCACAGTGCCGCGGCGAAACGCATCCAACGGTTGCGCACCGGGTAGGTTGAAGGTCACGGAAACGCGGTTGCCTTGCTCGGACTGATCGCCTTCGCGGTAGCCGTGCCGGGTCTTGAGCAGGAAGATTGCCGGGACGGGACTTTTGTCGAGCTGGCGCTTCAACGCGGACACCAGCATTTGATGCTCGGCCTCAACGCCCTCGTCATACGCGGCGCGAAGCTCCGGGTTCTGTTCCATCAAAACCCGGAACGTCTTGTGATCCATGCCCAACCTTCGGGCAATGGCTCCCTTGGAAGCTGACTCGCTCGCCCAACGCTGGACCTTCGCAATGTCGGCCTTCGTGACCTTGGTCCGGCATGGCGTGATTTCACGTTGCTTCGCCCGTTCGCGGCGTCGTCGTTCCTTCTCGGCGTCGGTCAGCTTTTTCGTCATGGCTTACACCGTGTGCTGGAGGAAGGCGAGCGGGATGGCCTTGCGCTCAAACACGCGATCCCAATTCGCCGCAGTCGCCAGCTCCGCGATGGAGGGAGATGCGGCAGCCGGGTTGCCCACGTAGCTGAAGCCTGCCGGGTGGACAGCGAGGTTCACGCGGCTGTGGAGGATTTGCTGGCCGCCGCCGTTGCCGGAGCTGGGCTTGTTCTCCACTTCCGTTCCCTCGGCAATCCGAGGCTTCGTCACGCCATAGCCCACCGCGCGCGCACCGAACAGCGCTGTGACGTAGCTGGTGCCGGTGCCGACGATCTTGGGCATCCCGTCATCCACGACCACCGCGAGGCCACGGAAGGTCTGGATGAAGCCGCCGTCCGACTGCCGCTCGGTTGCGATCAGGTCATTGCGCAACGCCTCCGCGTAAACATCGCTATGCATCGCCACTGCCGACAGGTCGCGCATCGAGTCGCCCAGCGTTGCCGCCGCGTTGATGATCGCTACTGCGTCGAAGGCGGTAGCTTCCGTGCCATAGACCATATCGCCCGCATCGTTCGCCAAGTTGTCGGCGAGGATGCCGTTGAGGCTGGCGACCAATCGGCGCTGAAGCTGACGGGTCCAGTAGGCTGCCGCGCGCTCCCTGATGCGTGCGATCGCGTCATCGCCCGCCAGCTCACTCGCAAGATTCATCGCGCTCCACGAGTTGTGGAGGAACGACTTGCGAATGACCTGCCGACCCGCAACCAGCTTGCGCGGGGTGGAATCAACAGCCGGGTCGTCAGAGACGATGTCTGCTTCTTCGTTGCCGAGGTCGAACCAGTTGGGGACGGTGAACGAATCAGCGCCAGCAGTGAGCTGGGCCTCAATTTCACCGTTGCGAACCGCCACGCCTGCCTCGACAAGCGCGGTCTTTTCCATTGTGTTTTGAACGATGTAGCTGGTGAACTCTTCCGGCACCACCACATCAGTGAGTCGAGTCGTAGCCATGAATTGGCTCTCCGAATCAGTCGCGCACGGGGTGTGCACGAGGGGAATGGGATTCGGGGAAGCGACCTGCTTACCTGAGTTGCCGGATGCCGGCTGGGAGATGCGAACCGCAGTGCATGGACGCCACGCCTGCGGTTGCTGGGGCTTAGCTTAGGCCAAACGACTGCCGGGCAGGTACAGGCGTTGCGGGCTTAGCCGGGGCGGCTGGGGCGGTCGTGCCCGAGCCTCCTGCTGCGCCGCCGCCGCTTGCCTTGCTGCCGACGATGAAGCGCGCGAAGGTCTGCGCGAGCGGGTGGCGTTCTGACTCGGGTTTGCCTTCCTCCGTCATCAGCAGTGTCAGGTCTGCGGCATCAAGCTTTGCCGCGCGCGCCTTCTGCGACTTCGGATCAATGACGGTAGCCGGGTTGCCCTCGGCATCGCGCACGACGATCTCATCCCCCTCCAGGTCAAAGGTGTAGCCGCGCTGTTCCAGCATCTTCGCCACAATGTCCGCTGTGCCCGGAAGCGCGACGTGCTCAAGGAGGGTGCGCGCCGGAGCAAGGCGGAGCGTGCGAACTTCCTGCCGCGCGGCGTCCCGCTCTTCTGTTGCTGTGGCGAGCTGGGCTTGAAGGCTGGTCACCTTCGCTTTCGCCGCTTTCAGCTCGCCGAGAAGCTGCGTGCTGTGCGCCCGGAGGCGGTCGATTTCTGCCGGGTCGGCGGGGGTGTTCTCAGTGGGATTCGTCATGGTGATTTCCGAAGTTCTTACCGAAGTTGATGGGATGGTCTTTGCTTTCAGTTGCTTACGCTTGCGGACGCAACCGCGCTCGGGTTGCGATTGGCTGATCCTTTTTAGGTAGGAGGCTTTGACAGGTGGACGGCTCGGGAGCATCTGGATAGGAGCCAAGAGGAAACTCCTTTGACCGACAGGAATGGCACACAAACCTGCCGACCCAGACACTCGCCGAGCCGTCCGAAACTGATCCTTCGCGCCGGTGCGCGCCGCTGCCGCGCCGGTATCGCGCCGGTCCTACACCGGAGGGGAGCGCCGGTGCGCGCTGGTCCTTCGGGGGAAAACCCCGTAGGGGTTTCCCCAAGACCGGCGCGCGCTCCTCCTCCCGGCAAACTCACCCCTCTGTCTCGGCAACCCGAAATCACCCCTCCGGCAAGCCGATTCCGCTCCCTCGGGATCGACACCCCACCGAGAACACGCCTAGACGTGTGCAGGACGCCCGTCCGCCGTTGGGTATGGGGGACGGTAGCGCTCAGGGGGTCGCCGCCGCTCTCCGCAGCGCCCCGGAGGTTGCCGCTGTTCTCGCGTAGCAGGACCGTCCGGGCGTCCCGCGCCGGTGCGAATCCGGCCCCTCCGACGCACCGCACCGGCGCGCTACTGGCGCGCTTTGGGGAAGAAGTCGAGTTCATGGCGCGAGCCTCCCAGCGGCAGCCTCACCCAGCGCCGTCATCTCCCACGCTTCGCGCCGCTTGCGTTGCTCGTTGCGATACTCGCGCCGCACCAGCAGGTTGTCCGCTTGAAGCGCCACCAGCGCGGAGTGAAACCGGCGCTTCCCATCACCTGCGCGGAACGCCTCCATTTCTGGCAGGTGTTCAAGGGCGTGCCAGCTTGTCGAGTTGCCGGAGGCCGCAGCCGGGACTTGAATCCCATGCCCAAGCGCCGCGCGCATTGCTAGCAGCGCCGCGTTCATGTCTTCCTTCTCCCGCTCAGCGCGCTCAGCAGCAGCCGTCGAGGATCGCCCTGGCACCAGCACGCCGTCTTCCGTCCACATCAGCGGGATCGGCTCAGCTCGTTGCGAGTGATTGTGCTTTTCGTGTTGAAGCTGCAATTGCCCCTCAACGTCCAACAGCGCCAGCCGCGAGCGGGTCGAGTTGTGC
This sequence comes from Pseudoxanthomonas koreensis, assembly GCF_010093225.1. Taxonomy (GTDB): domain Bacteria; phylum Pseudomonadota; class Gammaproteobacteria; order Xanthomonadales; family Xanthomonadaceae; genus Pseudoxanthomonas; species Pseudoxanthomonas koreensis. The sequence goes on from NZ_PDWM01000013.1 coordinate 37,686, forward strand.
CATGCGGTGGACCCCGAATAGCTGTTGCCATTCGCACCGTTGCGCGCAGCGGCCTTGTCGATATGAGCGAGCAGGACAACCGCCGCATCATTCGCACGGGCAATCCCTGCGAGGTGACGGATGAAGGCGCGAACGTCGCGGCGCGTGTTCTCGTTGCCGCCGAAGGCGTCTGATGCGTTGTCGATGATGATGAGCCGCGCGCCAATCTCGCCAACCGCCGCCTCAAGCTCATTCATCGTCTGGGTCGGCAACAGGTTATGGGTTCCGTGGTCGTTGACCTCCACCATCAGTTCAGGGCTGAGGGTTCCGTCGATGACTTGGAGGTTGCGCTCAACCTTTGCCGCGTCCAGCAGGTATTCCTTGATGACTCGCTGAAGTCGGTTCATGACCTGGCCGGCTTGGTCTTCAAGAGACACAAACAGCACCGGGCATTGCTCAACGTCGAAACGATCCCAGCCCATGCCGCTCGCTACGTGCGCCGCTATCGCAAGGAAGAGGATGGACTTGCCGGAACCGCCGTGGCCGCCGCCGAGCGTGACTTCATTGCGCGGAATGAGTTGGTCCACGATGAAGCGCGGCGGGGGATAGGTCTTCCCCATGAACCCGCCCATTGGAACCTTCGTCAGCCGAGGCGCGTAGCCTTTGCTGTAGTTGTCGATGCACTGAGCGATCAGCGCGTCCAGCCGTTCCTCCGGCAGCGGCACAGGGAAGCGGTTGTTTTCGTCCCACAGCGCTCCGGTGATGGCGTCAGGTGCGCGACCTTCGCGTTGCATCTTCTGCGCGAGCGCGGCCAGCTCTTCCTCTTGCGCAAGCATGCGGGCTGCCGCAGGGTCAACGCCGGAGGCCGGGGCTTTCTTCGGTGGGGAACCGCCGCCAATGCCGAACTTACTCATTGAAGCGTCCCCTGATATTTGAATGTGGCGGCCATGCTCGCGTCATAGATCGCCAGCGCTTGCTCGTGGCCGTGGTCTGCGACCAGTGCTTCAATCCGTTCCAACATTGCTTGGAAGTTCCTTGCGGACTCCGGCGTCATGTACAGGTCAAGCACGCCATTGCGCATCATCATCAAGCGCTGCTCACCGGGCTTCGGGCGCAGTTGCTCCAAGATCGCTGTCAGCTCTTCGTCCGGCAGCGCGTTGGCCGTTTCGGTGTGCTTGTTCATGGCGCAGCCTCTTCAAGCATCAACGCAGCCTCAGTTGCCGCGAGAATTGCCCATGCGCGATCCGATCCCCACTCGCGGATCAGCGTCATCACCCGCTGTTGAACTGAGATGCGGGTCGCCTCGATCAGTGCCGCGTTGGTAGGCGCGCCGCCCGCGATCATTAGCAGAATCGCGTCGATCAGCAGCGTCCGTTGCTGGCGCATAAGCTTTAACAGCGCCGCATCCGGTTTCGGATCGCCTGGGTAGAGCTGCGGCGTCATTGCGCATCTCCTCTGCGCAGCTTTCCCTCGATCATTCGAAGCAGCTCACTGATGGTGTTGAGTTGCGCGCGCGTATCGGCGCAAAGCTCCGGTGTCGGGTTGTTCGCGATCTTGAGCATTGGCGGCACCAGCTCCCCCGTCGCATCCATCATCAAGACCTGAAGCCTTTCCAGCGCCAACGACTCCGGTGCTCCCCGTTCGCCCGCGCGGCTTTCTTTCGCCCCGTAAAAGACGTCCAGCAGGTAGAGCAAGTCCGCGTGCATACGCACTCCCGGCGGAGGCGTGGGGTGGCCGGCGAGACGGCGCGCGTTGAGCGAGGTGAGCGTGCGCAAAAGCTGCTCGACACCCTTGTAGATGGGGTGGTCAGGGTCTTCGTTGCGCACAGCGCAGCGTTGGCGCTCTAGCAGCTTGTTGACGGCTTTCGCTGCGGCCTTGCTGCGGGCGTTCATGCGGTCGCGCCGCTGCGGCTTCGCGGAAGCTCGTTGTAGGCTTCCACCTTGTCCGCGATGGTCAGCAGACTGTCGAGATAGACGTAGCGCCTGCGCCCGATCTTGAACGTGTCGAGGAAGCCGCCGTTGAGCAGGTCATACGCGACCGTCTTACCGATGCCCCGGTCAATGCACGCAGCGGGAAAGGGAGCGAAGTCCCGCAGCTCTTTGGTCTTCATCGTTCCGACTCCGCCGCGAACTATCGCGGTTCGGAGCGGAGTTTCCGGGCCTAAGCCGGGACGGAGGGAGCTACAGTCCCGGCTTTCTCAGCACGCGGCGAACATAGGACGCATCAACTGCCATTCCTTGTCGCGTCAACGTCCGGACGATTGTGGCAATCCGGGCGCCTTCCGGGCCTTTGTATTCCGTAGCTGCCGCGAGGATGGCCGCGCGCTTCGAGTCTGGGCCTCTGCGGGTCGCTTTGCTTGCTGCTGCCCCTTTACTGCCGCCTGCCGCGACGCTGGCCCCTGTAGCCATGTGCTTCGCTGCGGCGTCTAGCTCCGCACGGTATGCGTCGGTAGGAGGGCCATTGAGCGAATCAAGGAGTTCATCGAGCAGGGGTGGAAGCTGCTTCTTGCTCACGACTTACCCCCGGCAATCCGCGTCACCTTCTTGTCCACCTTGATCCCGAGTGAGGGCATCATCGCAATGCCGCGCGCAAGGTCATCAGTGAGGTAGCGGGCATAGTGCTTGCGCGTGATCCGGCTGTCACTGTGGCCGAGTGCCTTGGCGACCAGCTCAATGTCTTTTGTCGCCACCAGCAGCAGCTTCCCGTAGGTGGCGCGCATCGTCTTGAACGAAACGTCATCAAGCTTCGCCGCCGCGACCGCTGCGGCCATTGGCTTCGTCACATCGCCAGGTGCCCACTGCCGGCCATCCTCACGGGTGAAGATCGGCTCATCCATCTCCCGTCCAGCCGTCAACGAATCGAATAGGTCCGCGCCGTCAGGCGTAAGCGGCTGGGTTAGGGTCTTGCCGGTCTTGGACTGGTAGATGCGGAGGGTCTTTGTCTCGGGGTCATAGGAGCGGCAGCGCAGCGTGACCAGCTCGCCCCGGCGTGCACCGGTCATCAGCGCTCCTTGAAGCAGCGTGCGAAGGTCTGTCGGGGCGGCATTGAGGAGCCGCTTGACCTCGCTGGTGTCGAGCATGCGCGGCTCCGGCTCTTCGCCGAGCGCGAACGGCTTAACGTCCCGCCACCATTGCGGCGCGTCTGCGGCAATCAGCTTGCCTTCGCCCCGGCCCCAATTGAGCGCGGCCTTGACCATTGTCAGCGAGCGGTTCGCAGTTGCCTTGCGCTGCCGGAGCTGGTCGGGGTCGTTGGGGTTGTACTCCTGCGCCTTGCCGCGAATCGTCGGCGGCTTCGCGATCATCGCCTTGAGCCACTTCTTCAGCTCCCCATCGTCCAGCGCCGTCACCATCTTCCGCCCGATTCCGTTCTCAATGTGGCGCTTCCATTGCTGGCGGGTGATGAGTTGGGAGCCGCGACCGTCCAGATGCTCGTCAATGTATCGCTCCATGACGGCATTCAGCGTCAGGCCGTCCCCGTAGTGACGCGGCGCAGGGGTGCGCTGATCGACTTGGACGGTCAGTGCCTTGTTCAGGGCTTGGGTATGGGACAGCACGACCACGCCATCAGCAACAGCGTGATCGTCCGGCGTGCCGATCCGGGTCTTGACGTAGCGGCCACCGGAGCGCTGCCGGACGAACCAGCTACGGTCCCGCTCGCCCTTGTAGTAGCCGAGCGAGGTTCCGGGGGTGATCTGTGCCCAATAGGGTTCGGCTTGGATGCGGAGCTTGGCGCGCGATTCGGCGGTGCCGAGGCGGGCGGGGGCTGGCTTGCGGCGGAGTTGCTTCATGGGACGCTTCCTCTGGACGGTAACGACACGGTTGCGACCGGGAAACATCGGTAAACTTCGGTAACTTACCGGCCCGGACCCCGGCGGGCTCTATCGTCCTCCAGCGGAACGAAAAAGGAAAGCAATCAGTAGGTTATGAGGAACTAAGGCGAACTATCGCGAACCGGCGCGGACCGGAAATCCAACCCTTTCACGGTAGCGACCGGGGTTCGAATCCCCGTGGGGACGCCAATACGAGCAACACCAGGATGGGCCCGCAATGCGGGCCCGTTTTTTTGTTCCGGCGCTCAGCCATCCCGCCCGCCCGCGAAACGCAGGCGAAGTGCGTTGCCCACGACCGACACCGAGCTGAGGCTCATCGCCAGCGCCGCGAGCATCGGCGACATCACCAGGCCGGTGAACGGATACAGCGCACCGGCGGCGATCGGCACGCCCAGGGCGTTGTAGAGCAGGGCGAAACCCAGGTTCTGGCGCATGTTGCGCACGGCGGCGGCGGAGATCGCGATCGCGTCGGCGATGCCGCGCAGGTCGCCCTTGACCAGGGTCACCTGGGCGCTGGACATGGCCACGTCGGTGCCGGTGCCCATGGCGATGCCGATGTCGGCGGCGGCGAGCGCGGGCGCGTCGTTGATGCCGTCGCCGGCCATGGCCACGCGGCGGCCTTCGCCGTGGAGGCGGTGCCCGAGTTCGACCTTGCCGGCCGGGGTCATTTCGCCGTGCACTTCGTCGATGCCCAGCCGCTGGCCGACCGCGCGGGCGGTGCCTTCGCCGTCGCCGCTGGCCATGACGATGCGCAGGCCGGCCGCGTGCAGCCGCTCCAGCGCCTCGGGCGTGGACGCCTTCACCGGGTCGGATACCGCAAGCAGTCCGGCGGTGCGGCCGTCGATGGCGAGGAACATGACGCTGGCGCCCTGGTCGCGCAGCGCCGTCGCGCGCTCCTCGAGCGCGGACACGTCCACGCCCTCGGTGTGCATCAGCGCCGGTGAGCCCAGCAGCAGCGCGTGACCGTCGACGCGGCCGCGCACGCCGGTGCCGGCGCCCGACTCGAAGTCTTCCACCGGCGACAGCACCATGCCGCGCCGGCGTGCCTCGCCGACGATCGCCGTGGCCAGCGGATGTTCGCTGCCGGCGTCGAGGCTGGCGGACAGGTGCAGGATGTGGTTCTCGTCCAGCGGCGCCAGCGCGACGACCTCGTCGAACGCGGGGCGGCCCTCGGTCAGCGTGCCGGTCTTGTCGACGATGACGGTGTCGACTTCGCGCAGGCGCTCGATCGCTTCGGCATCGCGGAACAGCACGCCGGCCTGGGCCGCGCGCCCGGTGGCGACCATCACCGACATCGGCGTGGCCAGCCCCAGCGCGCAGGGGCAGGCGATGATCAGCACCGAGACCGCGTGCAGCACCGCGCGGGTCCAGGATGGCTCGGGCCCGAACAGGCCCCAGCCGAGGAGGGCGAGCACGGCGACGCCGATCACGCCGAGCACGAACCAGTAGGAGACGCGGTCGGCCAGCTTCTGCATCGGCGCGCGCGAGCGCTGCGCCTGCGCCACCAGCTGCACGATGCGCGCCAGCACCGTGGCCTCGCCGACACGGGTGGCCTGCATCACCAGTGCGCCGCTGCCGTTGAGGGTGGCGCCGACCACGCTGTCGCCGGGGGCCTTGGCCACTGGCATCGGTTCGCCGGTGAGCATGGATTCGTCGATGTGCGAGCGGCCTTCCAGCACGGTGCCGTCCACCGGCACCTTCTCGCCGGGGCGCACGCGCAGGCGGTCGCCGGCCTGGACGTCGGCCAGCGGCACGTCCTCTTCGCCGCCGTCGGCACGCAGGCGGCGCGCGGTGGTGGGTGCCAGTTCAAGCAGGGCACGGATCGCAGAACTGGTGCGCGAGCGCGCCTTGAGTTCGAGCAGCTGGCCAAGCAGGGTCAGCGAGACGATCACCGCGGCCGCCTCGAAGTACACGCCGACGCGGCCATGCTCGTGGAACGCGGGCGGGAACAGCCCCGGCGCCAGCGCCGCGACCACGCTGTAGCCGTAGGCGGCCAGCACGCCGGTGCCGATCAGGGTCCACATGTTCAGGTGGCGGGTGGTGATGGACACCGCCCAGCGCTGCAGGAACGGCCAGCCCGCCCACAGCACCACCGGCGTGGCCAGGGCCAGTTCCAGCCAGGTGCGCGTGGTCGCCGGCAGCCACGGGAACAGGTTGCCGCCCATCGCCAGCAGCATGGTCAACGCGGTCAACGGCAGCGTCCACCAGAAGCGGCGGCGGAAATCGACCAGCTCCGGGTTCTCGCCATCGTCCAGCGACGGCATCATCGGTTCCAGCGCCATGCCGCAGATCGGGCAGATGCCCGGCGCATCGCGCACGATCTCCGGATCCATCGGGCAGGTGTAGAGGGTGCCGGGCGGGGCGGGCGCCTCTTCGGCAGCCGTGCCGGGTGGGGCGAGGAAGCGTGCGGGTTCGGCGAGGAAGCGCTCGCGGCAGCGCGCCGAGCAGAAGTGCCAGGTGCGGCCGTCGTACTCGCCATGGTGCGGCGTGCGTGCGGGATCCACGCTCATGCCGCAGACTGGATCGATCACCTTCGCCGGGTCGGCGACGGCCTGGTCCTGCGGCGTGCCGGCATGGGCATGGCAACAGGACGCGGGGTGTCCGTGCGGACCGGAGCTCGTGTTCATGCCGCCTCTCCGGCGAGCGCCGCCATGATCGGGCAGCCGGTCAGTGCCCCATGCCCGGGGCAGGCTTCGACCAGGTCGCGCAGCGCATCGCGCACGCGCGCCAGTTCGGCGATGCGTGCTTCCACCAGGGCGAGTTTCTCCCGCGCCGCGCTGCGCACGGCGGCCATGTCCGCGCCGCCGGCGTCACCCTTCTCGCCCAGGTCGAGCAGGCCGCGGATCTCCTCCAGCGCGAAGCCGAGTTCCTTGGCGCGGCGGATGAAGCGCAACCGCCGCGCGTCTTCGGCGGCGTAGTCGCGGTAGCCGTTGGGCCGTCGCCGCGCGGGCGGCAGCACCTGCTCGCGTTCGTAGTAGCGGATGGTGTCGACGGGGACGCCCGTGGCCCGGGCCAGCTGTCCGATGTTCATCGCGGACTCCAGTGGAGACAGGGCCATTGTCGCCCCTGGAGTCGGGTCCAAGGTCAAGGCTTGGTCCAGTGTCCAGCAATACATGATGAATATCATGTATCTAATTGATATATCTATGTCATTTATTTCTCCGCCGCAGGGTTGCTCACCGCAGAGATTCATTGCCGGCCGCCGATGGAGCGCCAATCCGGCTCCGGGCCCTCATTCCCCTCCGGTTGCCTTTGACGAGCCGGCCCCACAGCATGGGCCGACCTGTCGCCCGCATCGGGCGGCCTCCGAGGGGAAGCCCATGGCTGCAGCGGGGAAGATGTCACGGATACAGCTGACCGCGATGGTGATCGGCAGCATGGTCGGAGCGGGCATCTTCTCGCTGCCGCGCACCTTCGCCGGCGCGACCGGTCCGCTGGGCGCGGTCATCGCCTGGATCATCGCCGGCACCGGCATGTACATGCTGGCGCGGGTGTTCCAGTTCCTGGCCGAACGCAAGCCGCACCTGGACGCCGGCGTGTTCGCCTACGCGAAGGAAGGCTATGGCGACTACCCGGGCTTCCTGTCCGCCTTCGGCTACTGGATCGGCAGCTGCATCGGCAACGTCTCCTACTGGGTGCTGATCAAGTCGACCCTGGGCGCGTTCTTCCCGGTGTTCGGCGACGGCAACACCGTGGTCGCGATCCTGGTCGCCTCGACCGGCATCTGGCTGTTCCACTTCATGATCCTGCGCGGCATCCAGCAGGCGGCGGCGATCAACCTGGTGGTCACCTTCGCCAAGATCGTGCCGATCCTGGCGTTCATCCTGATCCTGTTCTTCGCCTTCAAGCTGGACATGTTCCGGTTCAACTTCTACGGCGCGGGCCTGGAGGGCGGGATCCTGGAGCAGGTGAAGGCGACGATGTTCGTCACCGTGTTCGTGTTCCTGGGCATCGAGGGCGCGAGCGTCTATTCGCGCTATGCGAAGGAGCGCAAGGACGTCGGCTTCGCCACCATCGTCGGCTTCCTCTCGGTGACCGCGCTGATGGTGCTGGTGACCCTGCTGCCGTACGCGGTGCTGGAGCGCGGGGAGATCGCTGCGATCCGCCAGCCGTCGATGGCCGGCGTGCTGGAAGCGGTGGTCGGGCCGTGGGGCGCGGTGTTCGTGAGCCTGGGCCTGATGGTCTCGGTGCTGGGCGCGTACCTGGCCTGGTCGCTGATCTGCGCCGAGGTGATGTCCGCCGCCGCGCGCACCCGCGACATGCCGGCGGTCTTCGCCCGCGAGAACAAGGCCAAGGTGCCCGCCGCGGCGCTGTGGGCGTCCAACATAGTGGTGCAGCTGATCGTGATCAGCACCTACTGGTCCAACGACGCCTTCGCGCTGATGCTGAACCTGACCAGCGCCATGGCGCTGATCCCGTTCCTGCTGGTGGCCGGCTACGCGATGAAGCTCACCACGCGCGGGGACACCTACGAGAGCGGGCCGGACTCGGCGCGCTCGCGCGACATCTTCATCGCCGCGGTGGCGGTGGTGTATACCGGCTTCCTGCTCTATGCCGGCGGGTTCAAGTTCATCGTGCTGTCGGCGATCCTGTATGCGCCGGGCAGCGCCCTGTATTTCTGGGCGCGGCGCGAGCAGGGCAAGAAGCTCTTCGACCGCACCGCGGACCTGGTGGTGTTCGTGCTTGCCAGCATCGCCGCGATCATCGGCGTGTACTGGATCGCGACCGGCTACATCGTATTGTGACGACCCGGCGGTCATCGGGCATCGCCGCCGCCTGAAAAAGGAAACGCCCCGCGGAGCGGGGCGTTTCGCTTTCGCCGGCAGCCACGCGGCTGCGCGCAGGTGCCGCAGGACTCAGCGGGTGACCCGAGTGGTGACGCCGTCGGACGCCACGTTGACCCGGTCGCCGACGCGGAACGCATTGGGGTCGCCTTCCTGGACCACCGCGATCGTGCGCCCGGAATCCAGTTGCACGGTGACCTCCATGCCCGGTCGGGTACTGCTGGCCGCCGCCTGGCCCGCCGCGCCACCGGCGACCGCGCCGCCGACCGTGGCGGCGGTCTGGCCGCGGCCGCCACCAATCGTGCTGCCGGCCAGGCCACCCAGGACCGCGCCGGTCGCGGTGGCGACGGTGCCGCCCTGCTGCTGGATCGTCACCGGGCGCACGCCGGTGACCGTGCCGGCCTCCACCGTCTGCTGGCGCCCGACCTCGGAGCGGTTGAAGGTGTTGGGACTCGTGTGGCTGGCGCAGCCGGACGCGGCCAGTACGCCCAACACCAGGATTGCGCTGCCTGCGATGACTTGATGCTTCATTCGATGCTCCGTCTGGGGAAAACTCGATAGGGACTCATGGAGAGAGGGTCGGGTGCCTGCGCTTCCCTTCAAGAGCGCGTGAAGCGTCGTGGACAGGGTATGGAGGCCGGAGGTTAAATCCGCGTGAGCAAAGCGGCACGGCGACGCTCAAGCGGATGCCCGTCCGCAATCGACAGCTGGCCGGCCCCGGTGACAAGATGACCGCCACGCACGGGCGAAGCACTGCGGCTGGCGGTACGCGGCGCAAGGCCGACTCGGCCTGCACGGAATGATCGCCACCACACCCCAGGGAGGATCTGCATGGCTACTGGACCTGTCTACGGCGTCCATTCGGAAGTCGGCATGCTGCGCAAGGTGCTGGTCTGTTCGCCGGGTACCGCGCACATGCGCCTCACCCCGCGCAACAAGGACGACCTGCTGTTCGACGACGTGATGTGGGTGGACAACGCCCGCCGCGACCACTTCGACTTCGTCTCCAAGATGCGCGACCGCGGCGTGGACGTGGTCGAGATGCACCAGATGCTGGCCGAGACCGTGGCGCTGCCCGAGGCGCGCAAGTGGATCCTCGACCACCAGGTCAACGCCAACGAGGTCGGCTTGGACGTCATGGCCGATGTGCGCGCCTACCTGGACAGCCTGCCGCCGCAGGACCTGGCCAACGCGCTGATCGGCGGCTTGAGCGTGCTCGAGATGCCGGACGATTTCGCCGGGCCGATCCTGCGCGCGGTGCGCACGGTACCCGACATGTTCGGCTACCTGCTGCCGCCGCTGCCGAACATGCTCTACACCCGCGACACCACCTGCTGGATCTACGGCGGGGTGACCCTCAACCCGCTGTACTGGCCGGCACGGCACGAGGAGACCATCCTCACAGCCGCGATCTACCGCTTCCACCCCGATTTCGCCAACGCCGGCTTCCCGGTGTGGTACGGCGACCCCACCGTGGACCACGGCAACGCCACCCTGGAAGGCGGCGACGTGCTGGTGCCGGGCAACGGCGTGGTCCTGATCGGCATGAGCGAGCGCAGCTCGCGCACCGCGATCACCCAGGTGGCCAAGTCGCTGTTCGACAACAAGGCGGTGGAGCGGGTGATCGTGGCCTCCATGCCCAAGCTGCGTTCGGCGATGCACCTGGACACGGTGTTCACCTTCGCCGACCGCGACGTGGCGACCTATTTCCCCGGCATCGTCGACCAGATCACCCCGATCACGCTGCGGCCGAGCGACAAGGCGCCCGGGTTCGAGGCGACGGTGGAGAAGAAGCACTTCAACGACGTGGTCGCCGAGGCGCTGGGGCTGAAGAAGCTGCGCATGGTGCCGGCCGGCGGCGACCACTACGCGGCCGAGCGCTCGCAGTGGGACAGCGGCAACAACCTGGTGGCGCTGTCGCCGGGCGTAGTCATGGCCTACGACCGCAACGTGACCACCAACACCGCGCTGCGCAAGGAAGGCATCGAAGTGGTCACCATCGTTGGCGCCGAGCTCGGCCGCGGCCGCGGCGGCGGGCACTGCATGACCTGCCCGCTGATCCGCGATCCGGTGGAGTCCTGAGGTCCACCGCAATACCGGCCAGGGCACGCCAGGAATCCACTTTCCGCGCGTACCCGGCCTTCCCCCCACGCACCGGATCCAGCCGATGACCCCACCGACCCGGCAGCGCACCCTCCCTGCACATCCGGTGCGCAAGCCGGCGCCGGGCTCCCTGCTGGCATTGGCCCTGGCCGCCGTGCTGGCCAGCCCCGCCGCACGGGCCCAGGTCGACACCGATGCGATCGCCGACCTGCTGGACGAACCGGGGAGCGCGGGCCTGGGCTTCATCTACCACCTGGAGGAATCGCCGTACCTCGACGCCGGCGCGCGCATGGACCTGCTGCCGCTGTACCTGTACGAAGGCGAGCGCATGTTCGTCAACGCCGATCGTGCCGGCATCAAGCTGGTGGACGACGATGGCCAGCGCCTGGACCTGTTCCTGTCGCGGCGCCTGGAAGGCTTCCCGCTGGACGACGTCCCCGACGTGCTCGAAGGGATGACCCCGCGCGAGGCCGGCGGCGACCTGGGCGTGCGTTACCGCTACGACGCCCCCTGGGGCACGCTGCGCGGCACGGTCCTGCACGACGTGACCGGCGCTTCCGGCGGCGACGAGCTGCGGCTGGGCTATTCGCACACCTGGCGCGGCGAGCGCTGGGTGCTGCGCCCCGATGCGACGGTTTCCTTTCGCAGCGCCGACCTCAACAACTACTACTACGGCGTCGAGCCGGACGAAGCCACCCCGGAGCGCCCAGCCTATGCGCCGGGCAGCGGCATCGACTTCACCGTCGGCCTGTACGGCACCTGGAGCTTCCTGGAGAACTGGCGCCTGCTCGGCGGCGTGGCGGTGACCGTGCACGACAGCGTGGTCCGCGACAGCCCGATCATCCGCGACGACACCCTGCATCCGTCGCTGTTCGTCGGCACGGTGTACGACTTCGGCACGCCGATCGCGCGCTGGGACGACGACGGCGTGCCGACCCTGCTGAAGGTGTTCTACGGCCGGGCGTCGGGCGAGGGCTGCCACATGGCCAAGATCATGACCCTCAGCTGCACCTCGCTGGACCACGAGAACCCCAGCAGCGTCACCGGCGTGCACTGGGGCAAGCCGTTCGTGGAGCGGGTCAACGGCTGGCCGGTGGATTTCCACGGCTACCTCGGCTTCCTGTACCGCAACGAGATGAACGACATCCAGCCCGATGGCTGGCAGTTCGACGCGTACATGAAGGGCTTCTTCTACGGCTTCCCGTGGAGCCACCGGGTCAATACCCGGATCGGCATGGGCTTCGGCATTTCCTATGCCAACCACGTGCCGTCGCCGGAAGTGATCAGCCAGGACCGGCGGGAACGGCCCACGTCCAAGCTGCTCAACTACCTGGATCCCAGCATCGACATCAGCCTGGGCGACCTGTTCCGTTCCGAGCGGCTCAAGCAGACCTACTTCGGCCTGGGCATCTCGCACCGCTCCGGCATCTTCGCCAGCTCGCGGCTGCTGGGCAGCGTCAACGGCGGCTCGAACTACATCATCGCCTACGTGGAAACGTCGCTGTAGGTAGCGCAACGTCGCTGTAGGTAGCGCAACGTCGCTGTAGGCAGCGCCGCACACGCGCTGCGATGACCGCGCGGCGGATTCCTACACGCGCGAAGGTGCGCGGCCAATGCCCTTCGCCGGCGCCACGCGGCAGGCTGCACGCAGGACGGGTGGAACGGAGGGCAGGGAATGCCCGCATCGAAGTGGCTGCCGGCGCTGCTGCTGCTGGCGTTGCCAGCCGCGGCCGCGGCCCAGGTCTACAAGTGCATGGACGGCGGCGGCACCAGCTACCAGTCCAGCCCCTGCGCGGTCGGCCAGGTCACCGCGCAGGCCTGGCCTGCCATCGAGTACACGCCTCCCGCGGCGGCCGATCTCGAGCGCCTGCGCATGATCCAGCAGGCCGCGGCCAGGCGCGCTGCGAAGCCGCGCGCGACAACCCGGCGGGGCACCGCGAGCCGGGCCGTGGCTGCGTCCTCGATCGGAGCCTGCGCTGCGGCGCGCGACAAGCGCGACCGCGAGCTGGACGCGATGGGCAAGGCCGGCCGGAAGATCGAGGTCCGGCGCGCCGCCGACCGGCAGGTGGCCGCGGCCTGCCGTTGAACAGGCCGCGCGTCCAGGACATCACTCCCGCGGCGGCGGCGCATCCGCGGCGACCGGTGCCGGCAACCGCTCCCAGTGCTCGCGCGGCACCAGCTTCGGCGAATCCGGGTCGGCCTCGTAGTTCGGCGACATGATCTGCACGCCCTCGGCGTTGAAGGCATCCTGGATCTGCGCGTGCAGTTCGCTGAGGATCTTCATCCGCAGCAGGGTCTGCGCCACGCGCACGCGCAGCCGGTAGTCGACGTAGAAATCCGACAGCGCCGTCTGCAGCACGAACGGCTGCGGGTCGGCGGAAATCCCGGAAGTCCTCGACGCCGCTTCCAGCAGCAGCCGGTGCACCTGCCGCCATGGCGTGTCGTAGCCGATGGTGACGCCGGTCTCCAGCCACATGCCCGGCCCGTCGGGGTGGCGCGAATAGTTGTGCAGTTGGCCGCCCAGCACGACGTTGTTCGGGATGCTGACCTCGACCCCGGCCAGGGTGCGCAGGTGCGTGGTGAAGATGCCGATCTGCAGCACCGTGCCTTCGACATCGCCGCACCTGACGTAGTCGCCCACGGTCATGGTCCGCGAGTAGAGGATGGTCAGGCCGCCGGCCGCCTGGCCGACGATGCTCGACGCGCCCAGCGAGATCATCAGGCCGACCAGCACGCTCAGGCCCTTGAACGCATCGGTATCGGAGCCGGGCAGGTAGGGATAGGCCATCACCAGCGCGAACAGCCAGACCACCACGTTGATGATCTTGCGGGTCGGTTCGGCCAGCACCTGGTCGATGCCGAACAGCTTGAAGCGCCCCTCGGCCACGCCGCGGAAAGTGAGGGCGACGCTGCGGGTGAGCAGCCGCGCCAGCAGGAAGATCAGCAGCGCGGCGAACAGGCCGGGCATGGCCGCGGCGATGGCCTGGCCCCAGCCCCGCAGCAGGCCGAGCATCCAGCCGGTCATCGCATCGGCCCAGGGCCGGGTGAAGCCGAACTGGTCGAGGACGAAGCGCACCCACTCCTCGGCGATCACGAACAGGCCGACCGCGACCAGGATCTTCAGCAGCCAGTCGCCGACGATGCGCACGCCGGTGAGCACGTGGTGCAGCGAACCCTCCGGGGTGGAATCGATGCGTCGCTGCAGCCGCGTGCGCGCGACGGTGCGGATGCGGCGGCCCAGCCAGAGTGCGGCCACCGCCAGGGCGATGGCGACGGCGGTGGCCAGCAGCGACCACAGCACGCCCTGCGCCAGGCGCATCGGTGCCTGCTCGTGATAGGCCACGGCCAACGCATCGCCCAGGCGGCGCTCGATGCCGGCGCGCGCCTGCTCCATCGTCTCGCCGTTGAGGACGTCCAGGTCGCCGGGGGCCAGGAGCATGACCAGCTCACCGGACAGCAGCACCAGCGTCCCTTCCGAGGATTCCCTGAACTCGAGCTTGGCCGCGCCGAAACGCTCGAAGGCGCGGGCGATCGCCGCCTCCGCGGTGCGTGCGCGCAACTGCGGGTCGCGGCCCATGAACTCGGTGCGCAGGGTGGCGATGTCGCGGTTGTAGAAGCGGACCGTGGCTTCGTTGAAGGCGAGGGCCGGCGCGGCCGCCGCAGGCGCGGCCGCCGCAGGCGCGGCCGCCGCAGGCGCGGCCCCGCCGTCCGGCGTTGCCTTCGGCGCGGCCGTGGCAGCCGGCGATGCGGCCAGCGTGAATGCCGTGGCCAGCAGCAGCGCCGCCAGGCCCAGTCCGGAACACAGGCGGCGCCAGCCGCCGGGTGATTGCGCAATCCGATCCATGCTCGGTCCCTGCACACGCGGGCGGGGGCATGCGTTGCCGACGACCTTGCCATGGCCCCGTTTCCATGGCGACGACAGGTTTACCGCACAAAGGCCGCGAACCGCTATTGGGCCTTGGCCTGCCGTCGCAGGCTAACGCCGGGCCGCCGGACCGGGGCAACCGCAACCGGCCACTGTGCGGCGGCCGTGCTTGCCCCGCGGGCCGGCTATCCGCCTGCAGGCTCCGGCCGTGGCACTGCGGCAGCGGCGCCGTCATGCGCCAGGCACCGGGCCAGGCTTTCGAGCTCGGCCGCGGGCAGGGGCGGTGCGACGACCGGCCCCGCCACGGGCAGGTTGCCGCCGACCGCTGCGCGGAGCCGCCCGATCGCCTCGCCGACCTGCGCCCGGCCGCCTTCGCCGAACATGGCCGCGGCCGGGACGCGCGCTTGGTCCTCGCCCTGGCGCTCCAGCATCCAGCAGGCGGACAGCACGCGGTAGGCGAGACCGGCAATGCCTTCACGGCCTTCGTGGGCTTGGCCGACCGATCCGATGTAGCTGGCCACGGCTTCGCCCGCGGCGGCACACGGCCGCTGGATCCGGCGAAACCCGGCGGGAAGCGCCTCCCGCCGCGGCGCGCTTGCGGCGTCAGGACATCGGTTCCGGTTCGACCAGCTTGCCGATCCTGGGCGGCAGCGGGATGAACTCGCCGTTGTCCAGGTCCGGCAGCTTCATCCGCCCGGCCGCCCAGTCGGCGCGTGCCTGCTCGATCCGTTCCTTCGACGAGGACACGAAGTTCCAGTCGATGTAGCGCGGCCCCACCGGCTCGCCACCCAGGGCCATGACGACCGCGTCGCCCAGCGCCACCACCGTGGCCGCCTTGCCCGCGACGAGCACCGCCATGCTGCCGGGCTCCATCCGTTGTCCGGCGACCTCGACCTCGCCGCTGACGACGTAGACCGCGCGCTCGCTGTACTCCGGCGGCAGCGACGCGCGTGCGCCGGCGCGCAACTGCCAGTGCACGTAGAACTGCGGCGAATCGACCTTCACCGGCGACTCCACGCCGGCCAGCCGCCCGGCGATCAGGCGGCCGACGATGCCATCGCCATCGAACACCGGCAGCATCTCGCTGCCGTAGTGCCAGAAGCCCGGCTCCATCTCCTCGCGCTCGTCGGGCAGCGCCGCCCAGAGCTGGACGCCGTCCAGCGGCCCGCCCTCGCGGCGCAGGCGCTCGAAGCGTTCGGAATGGGTGATGCCGCGCCCGGAAGTCATCCAGTTCACCTCGCCCGGGCGCACCGGCTGCTCGGAGCCGACGCTGTCGCGATGCATGATCTCGCCGTCGAACAGGTAGGTGATCGTCGACAGGCCGATGTGCGGGTGCGGCCGCACGTCCGCCTCCCGGGGCAGGCCCGGCTCCAGGACCTTCGGGCCCATGCGGTCGAAGAAGATGTAGGGCCCGACCATGCGCCGCTTCGCGAACGGCAGCACGCGCCCGACCTCGAACGCGCCCAGGTCGCGGCGCCGCTGCTGGATGACGAGTTCGATCATGGGATCTCCGGATCTCCCGCTTACGCGCCGCGCGGCAGCACCGTGAGCACGCGGGCGATGAACTGGTGGAACTCCTCCAGGTAGCCGGACAGGAACTTCGCGGTGCCGGGATCGGCGACCTCGCCAGCGTCGTTGAGGAAGCCGTCCTTGAACTGGATATAGGCCTCCGGTGAGTTCATCTGCGGCGAATTGAGGAATCCGAGGATGCTGCGCAGGTGCTGCTGGCCCACCGCGGTGCCGATCGCGCCGGGCGAAGTGCCGATCACGCCGGAGGGGATGTTCTTGAAGGAGTTCGTGCCCCAGGGGCGGCTGGCCCAGTCGATGGCGTTCTTCAGGCCGCCGGGGATGGAGCGGTTGTATTCGGGGGTGATGATCAGGATCGCGTCGGAGGCTTCGATCGCCTTCTTGAAGTCGCGTCCGGCCTGCGGGTAGTCGGCATCGTAGTCGTAGCTGTAGAGCGGCAGGTCGGCGTAGGAAATTTCCTTGAACTTCAACTGCGCGGGCGCGAGCTTGAACAGCGCGTGGGCGAGCTTGCGGTTGATCGATTCCTTGGCAAGGCTGCCGACCAGGTAGCCGACGTCGTAGGTCTTCATGCTCAATCTCCAGGCATGGGTAACGGCATTCCGGCGGAATGCCGCGGGCCTTCGGGTGAGCCGCCGGCCCCCGGATGGCGCGGTCCATGGTACGTCCGGCCGGGGATTGTGCGGCGTGACGGTGCGTCCCCGTTCCGCAACGCCGGATCGCCCGCGCAGGCGTATGCTGCGGGCGCCCACCCACGCCTTGGATATGGGCGTGCGGGACGCGGCAGAGCAGGGCGCCGGGACGCCGCCGACCGCCCGTACTCATGCCCGCGCCAGCGTCCTCGGTTAAAATGGCCGTTTATCGAAAGAACCGTCATGGCCGGGCCATGAAGGGCTTTCATTCTTGCTTCCGCATGGAGTGAAGATGAAACAGCCTTTCATTTCGCTGTGCCCGGAGATCACCCGGGCGGACGCGCTGACGCTGATGGACTGGCTGGAAGACGAGAGCGTCACCCGCCACCTGAGCGATTCGCGCGATGTCTCGCGATTCATCGGGCAGGCCATCAGCCGGGTGCAGTTGCCGATCCTGACCCCGCTTTTCAACCAGGGCGGCCGCTTCTTCATGGCCTACGACCGGCATGACGCGCGGGTGGGTTTCGTGCGCCTGGTCAAGACCGGACCGGATTGCGAGATGGTCCTGGTGATCGGCGACCGCAACAACTGGGGCCGCCGGCTCGGCGCCGCCGCGATCCGCGAAGGCATGAAGCTCGCCTTCCTGGAGATGCGGGCCGAGAAGCTCATCGCCAGGATCCACCCGGACAACACGCGCTCGCTGAAGGCCTTCGAGCGCTGCGGGTTCCTGCCTGAAAGCCGGACGCCTGCGCTGGAGTCCTTCGCCATGACCTCCACGCGCTACCGCCGGTTCCTGCGCGAAAACCCCGCCGGCCATGCCACCGGCATCCACATCACCGAGATCGACAGGGACCGGCTCAGCAGCCTGCTCGCATTCGCCCAGGACCCGGGTGTTTTCGAGCTGGAGCACGAGATCGAGCGTGCCACCGTGGTCGACCCGGGGCAGGTGGCGGGCGATGTGGTCACGATGAATTCCAGGGCCCTGCTCAAGCTGGATGACGAGGCCGTGGAAGTGACCCTGGTCTACCCGGAGGACGCGGACCGCAGTGCCGGGAAACTGTCGGTGTGCTCGGGCATCGGCACCGCGATCCTGGGCTACAGGGAGGGCGATGCCCTCGACTGGCGGATGCCGGACCGGACCCGCCGTATCCGGATCGAGAAGGTGCTTTACCAGCCCGAAGCGGCCGGCAACTTCCACTTGTAGCCTGGTTGAAGCAGGAGAATCCCGCCCCGCACCACGCGTATCGCCCTCAGAGGGAGCGTGACAACTTTCCCTTCAGGCGCAGTCCGTCCCTCATGTTCAGGCCGAGCAGGCAGATGTTTGCAGCTCCAGCGACGAGCTCCAGGCCTTGGACCGCGTAGAAGATGCTGTCCAGTTCACCGTTGGCAGCTTTCCATGCGAGGAACAGCGCCGACGGAACAAGGAGCAGAATGCCATTTGCGGCAATGAATGGCATACGTCTCGCCTTCTTTCCGACAAGTCCACCGCGTGCTTTTCCGGCCAGCTTGAACCCTGATCCACCTGCTGCGGCAAGTGCTGGAATCAGGAGCAGGAAACCCCAGGGGATGCTTGTCTTCACTACCGTTACCGCATGCTCGGAGAGAAACAGTTCGGATACTGCGGTCGATATCCAGAATGTCGCGATGGTGAGCAGGGCGATCGCGCCTGCAAGCGGGTGGATGATCATGAGCACGACGCACCTCACATGACAACATGTTGTCGATGTGCCAATGTATAGCACGCCAGAATTGACAACACAATGTCAAACTGAAAATATGCTGACTATATGAGCGCCACCCGTGCAAGTCCTTCAGGCCAGGCACTGACCGACCTGATCCTCACCATGTTCCGGGTCAACAACCGCACCCTCAACTGGGGGGACCGGTTGGTGGCCCCGCTGGGGCTGACGAGCGCCCGCTGGCAGGTCCTGGGGGCTATCGCTTTCGCCGACCAGCCCCGGCCCGTAGCGTGGCTGGCGCGCGACCTTGGTGCCAGCCGCCAGAACGTGCAACGGATCGTCAATGACCTGTTGCGGGACGGGATGGTCGAGTTCCAACCCAATCCCCATCACCGGCGGGCACAGCTGGTGGTCATGACAAAAAAGGGGCGTCGGACCTACGAGACCGTGGTCGACATGTACTACTCGAAGGTCGATGACCTTGCGGAAGGTCTCTCCGGGAACGACATACGCATCGCCCATCACGTGCTGAGGACGTTGCAGGGGCGGTTGGAGAAGTCTGAAGGGGAAGGATGATCCGGAGGCTTGGATCCGCTTCACGCAGTCCACTTGCTACCGAGGCATCGATCAAGATTAGGGATGTTTATCGGGGCTAGGGAGCTATCTCTGGTACGCACTCCCTTCTCGTAAGGGAAAGAGCGCTCTCAGACCGTGCGACGCCTGATCTCTCGATGCCAACTAAGCTTCGCGGTTCATGGCGCCGTTGCCACTCCACTTCGGTTGGCGTTACGCGCTCGGCGAAGTCGCCTAACGAGCGGTGTTCTGGGTTCGTACCAATGATCGACAGTGCGTCGGGGTATGCCAAAAAGGTCAACGCCTCACTTATCAATGGAAACGCAGAACGGGCTTCATCCAGCGGTAGGGATTGGTGACGCGGGTGCTGTACTAGGTGTCGACGACCGGCGGTAGAGCGCGTCAGCCCACGAACGGCCAAGCTAGGTAGTTCTGCGGAGGTGGCCCTGCTGCTTACGCGGATACTGGTCGCACAGAGTCGGTGTCAAACTGATCAGGTCCTTGACAGGACTGATCCGGAGGGTGGCATGAATCAACGTTCAGCGAGTTCCACGGCGGCCTTGATCCTGCTTTTAACGTGCTTGGCAGCACCCGGAGTCGTACAGGCGGAGGCTTGGTCATGGGCCGTGGAGCCCTATGCTTGGGCGTCCAGCATCCGGGCCGACCTGCGGACTGAAGTGCCGCCGATAGAGGGCTCCTCTGAGCTCCGGTTCCGCGACATCCTGGACAAGCTCGACGGGTCGCTGCAGCTGCACGTAGAGGGCGGGCTGCAGCGACATGGCCTGTTCCTCGACTTCAGCTATCTCGGGATCTCAGACCGGGTGTCGCGCAACTTCGCCGACTACGAGGCCGACCTCGACACCCGCCTGTTCGAGGCCGCCTGGGTCTGGTCGCCATCGGGCAGGCGCCTGGAGGCGCTCGACCTGTTCGCGGGCGTGCGCTACCTCGACGCCGACATCAGCCTGCGCATCGATCCAGTCAATCCGGAGCTTGTCGGACGCACGCTCGACGTCGGCGACAGCTACCTCGACGCCATGCTGGGCGCACGGTACACCTGGCCTCTGGGTCCGAAGTGGCGCGTGACCGCGCGCGGTGACGGTTCCTTCGGCGACACCGAGGGCGCGTGGAACGCTAGCCTCGGTGCCCGGTACCACACGTCGAATGGGGCCTGGGTGTTCGGCTACCGCCACCTGCGAATCGAGATCGAGAGCGGCGGCGCCGACGTCGACCTGACTATGAGCGGTCCGTTTGCCGGCTATGCCTTCGTGTTCTGAGCGGGCGGGCGTCGTTGCGGGCGGGCTGGCAAACACGGAAGCAGGAGCGCAAACCCATATGGAAAAGAACATATACCGGCGAGATTGCCGCAGCACCGTATCAGCCCCGCGCCGTCGCGGAGCCTTCGGCCGCGCATCGCTGTGCGTCCTCCTCGTCCTGGCCGGCGCGTTGGCCGGGTGCGGAAGTGGCACCGGCAGTGGCGGCGGCGACGCCGCACCGGCGGCCGCGGCGCAGCCGTCGCCCGAGGTGTTCAGGGACGCCTACGTGTACGGCTATCCCATGGTCGACAACTACCGGGTGATGCACTCGTACTTCGCCGACTCCGACAACCCCGAGTACAAGGGCCCGTGGAACCAGGTGCACAACATCGCGCGGGTCTACACGCCCGAGGACAAGGCCATCCAGACGCCGAACTCGGATACGCCGTACTCGTTCCTCGGCGCCGACCTGCGCCGTGAACCGCTGGTCATCAGCGTTCCGGGAGTGGCCGGTGGCCGCTACTACTCGCTGCAGTTCATCGATCTGTACACGCACAACTTTGCCTACGTCGGCAGCCGTGCGACGGGCAACGGCGCCGGCAGCTACCTGTTGGCCGGGCCGGGCTGGGACGGCGAGGCACCGGAGGGGATCCGCTCGGTGCTGCGCTCGGAGACCGACCTCGCCTTGGTGCTGTACCGCACCCAGCTCTTCAGCAACGACGACCTTCCCGAGGTCGAGAAGATCCAGGCCGGCTTCACGGTGCAGCCGCTCTCCGCCTTCACGGGGACCGCGCCGCCGCAGGCCTTGGGCACAGAGTTCATGCGGCCGCTGGGCGTGGATGCGCAGAAGTCGTCGGCCGAGTTCTTCGACGTGCTGGCGTACCTGTTCCAGTTCGCGCCCGTCCATCCCGGCGAGGTGGACGTGCGGAGCCGCTTCGAGGAAGCGGGCATCTCCCCCGGGCGCCCGTTCGCATCGGCGCTGGATGCGCAGGGCCGGGAGGCGGTCGAAGCCGGCATCGCGGATGCCTGGGACGACTTCAACGCCTACAAGGCCGAGATGGTCGACACCGGCAAGCGCAGCGCGGCGGACGGGTTCGGCACGCGCGAGTTCCTCGGCAACGACTACATGGCGCGGATGTCATCCGCCGTGCTCGGCATCTACGGCAACTCCAAGGAGGAGGCGCTGTACCCCGCCTACTTCGTGGACGCAGACGGCGCGCCGATGGACGGTTCGCGCAACCGCTACGCCGTCCGCTTCGGGCCGGACGGGCTGCCTCCGGTGAACGCCTTCTGGTCGCTCACCATGTACGAGCTCCCGGCCAGCCTGCTGACCGCGAACCCCATCGATCGCTACCTGATCAACTCCACGATGCTGGCCGACCTGGTCCGCGACCCGGACGGCGGCATCACCATCCACGTCCAGAAGGAATCACCGGGCGCGGCCAGGGAAGCGAACTGGCTGCCCGCGCCGGATGGCCCGTTCTTCATGATCCTGCGCGCCTACTGGCCGGACGGGGACATGCTCGATGGGACCTGGAAGCAGCCGGCCGCGGTGCGCGTCGAGGAATGAGTCCCGCACCCGGTACGGTCTGCCGCGCCGGGAAGCCAATGATCACTGACCAAGGAGCAACACTGATGAGAGCGTCCACGTTGACCCGGGCATCGCTGGCGGTGACCGTGGCATTCGCCCTTGGCGCCTGCGCCGAGCAGGGGGCCACTCCCGCCACCACACCGGCCGAGGCTTCGCCGGCTGCCAGCACGCCGGCCGTCGCCACGGCCGTCCCGGACCTGACGGATGAAAGGTTCCGGGCCCACACCCCGGATGGAAAGATCCTGGTAACGCCGGACAACTTCATCCGTGCCGAATCCAACCTCTACATGGGGGGCCAGCTCAAGGACGGGGCCTTCGGCGGCTTCAAGCACACGCGCGTGCCCGTGGCGATAGACAACCAGAACATCATCCGGCTGAACCGGGACACGGTGTATTCGTCCGCCGTATTCGACCTGGACGCCGGCCCCGTCGAGATGACGCTTCCGGACGGGGAAGGCCGCTTCATCTCGGCGCTGCTGATCAACGAGGACCACTACAACCCGCAGGTCTTCTACGACCCCGGCACCTACACCCTGACCCGGGAGGACGTGGGCAGCCGCTACGTCATGGTCGGCGTGCGCATCCTCGCCGATCCAAACGATCCCGACGACCTGGCGCAGGCCAACGCGCTGCAGGACCGCGTCACCTCCAGCCAGCCGGGTGGTCCCGGTACGTTCGAGGTGCCGGCCTGGGACATGGCGAGCCAGGAAAAGGTGCGCAACGCCCTGCTGGTGCTCTCCAGCACCCTGCCGGACCTGCGTTACGCCGCCGGTCCCACGCCGGACTCGGTCGACCCGGTGCGCCGGCTGATCGCCGCGGCGTCCGGCTGGGGCCTGAATCCCGACAAGGACGCGATCTACCTGAACGTGTACCCGGAGAACAACGACGGCCGCACGGTCTACCAGCTCGATGTCGGCGAGGTGCCGGTGGATGCCTTCTGGTCGGTGAGCATCTACAACCGCGAGGGCTACTTCGAGGCGAACGACCTGGATGCCTACGTCGTCAACAGCGTGACCGCGGCGAAGGGCGAGGACGGCTCGACTCGGATCCAGTTCGGGGACTGCACGGTCGACACCCCCAACTGCCTGCCGGTCACCGACGGCTGGAACTATATGGTGAGGCTGTACCGCCCGCGCAGCGAGATCCTCGACGGTTCCTGGACCTTCCCGGTCGCGCAGCCGCGCGGCTGATCGGAGCGACCAGCCATCGCAACTTCTGCTGTGTGCTCCATGGACAGTTTTTACGAAGGAGAGTTACGCATGAATTTTCCGCTCAATCCCCCTGCGTCGCGGCGCAAGACACTCCCTTCCCTCGGGCGGTTGGCCCTGGCCTGTTCGATTGCGGCCGTGCTCGCGGCACCTCCGGCCACGGCGCAGCAGTCGCTGCCCTTTCCCGACAGCCCGCGCCCCAAGGCGCAGATGACCATGGGCGAATCCGCCGCGGACTACAAACCCGTGGCCAGGCAGCGCCATCTTGCGGCCGACGCGCCGAATATCGTGATCATCCTGCTGGACGATACCGGCCCTGCGCTGTCGTCGTCTTTCGGCGGGCCGATCAACACGCCGACAATGCAGCGGGTGGTGGACAGCGGTGTGACCTACAACCGGTTCCACACCACCGCGATGTGCTCGCCCACGCGTGCCGCGCTGTTGACCGGGCGCAATCATCACCGCACCGGATTTGGCCAGATTGCCGAATTTGCCAATGACTGGGATGGATATACCGGGGTCTGGCCCGCGACCAGCGCGTCACTGCCCAAGGTGCTGGGCTATTACGGCTATGCCACGGCGGCCTTTGGAAAATGGCACAACACACCCGCCACCGACACCTCGGCCGTGGGGCCTTTCAACCGCTGGCCCACCGGGCAGATCATCGGGTTCGACTACTTCTATGGCTTCCTTGCCGGGGAAACCTCGCAGTGGGAACCGGCGCTGGTCGAAAACACCACTCGCCTGCCCCCGCAACATGAACGCGACGGCTATCACCTGACCGAGGACATGACCGACAAGGCGGTCAAATGGATGAAGGATCAGCGTGCGCTGGCCCCCGACCGGCCGTTCCTGGTCTATTGGGCACCGGGCGCGGCACATGGTCCCCACCACATCTTCAAGGAATGGGCCGACAAGTACGAAGGCCAGTTCGACGAGGGCTGGGACAGGATGCGCGAAGAGGTGTTCGCGCGGCAAAAGGAGATGGGCTGGACCCCGCAGGACGCGATCCTCACTCCCCGTGATCCGACCATGCCCGGCTGGGACGATATCCCGCTGGACCAGCGGCCGTTCCAATCCCGTTTGATGGAGGTGTTCGCCGGCTTTACCGAACATGCCGACACCCAGGCCGGGCGCCTGCTGGACGCGCTTGATGAGATGGGCGTCCGCGACAATACCCTGGTCTTCTACATCTGGGGCGACAACGGATCCTCCTCCGAAGGGCAGGGCGGCACGATTTCGGAACTGATGGCGCAGAACGGCATCAGCAGCACAGCCGAAGACCACCTGCGCGTTCTTGACGAAATCGGCGGGCTGGACGCCATCGGTGGGCACAGGACCGACAATATGTATAACGCGGGCTGGGCCTGGGCCGGTTCCACACCATTCCAGGGCACCAAACTGGTAGCCAGCCATCTGGGCGGAACCCGTACGCCGCTGGCGGTGTCCTGGCCTGCCAGGCTGCCGCACGACACCGTGCCGCGGTCGCAGTTCTATCACGTGAACGACATCGTGCCGACGATCTACGACCTGTTGCAGATCCAGGCCCCGGAACTGGTCGACGGCGTCTCGCAGGATCCGATGGATGGCGTCAGCATGGCCGTCTCGCTCACGGATCCCAAGGCCCCCGAGAACAAGCACGACCAGTACTTCGAGGTGATGGGCAGCCGTGCCTACTACAAGGATGGCTGGATCGCTTCGGCCTTTGGCCCGCGCATTCCCTGGAAGCCCGGATTTGATCCGGCGATCTTCGAATGGACGCCGGACAAGGACACCTGGGAGCTCTACAACCTGGAGCACGATTTCTCACAGGGCAAGAACCTGGCCGACTCCGAGCCGGAGCGATTGGCAGCGATGATCGAGGGCTTCAACAGGACTGCCGAGAACAACAAGGCCTTCCCGATCGGTGGCGGCCTGTGGTCGACGGTCTTCCACCCCGAATACAGTCCCCGCAACCCCGCGACCGAGTTCTTCTATACCCGCGACGTGATCGAACTGCCGGAATTCAATGCCCCCAAGCTTGGCTCGGCCAGCACGCTGGTCACGATGGATGTCGACCTGGCTGCGGATTCCGAGGGCGTTCTGTATGCGCTCGGTGCCTATGCAGGGGGGCTGGCGCTCTGGGTCGACGACGGGAAACTGTCGTTCGAGTTCAATACCTTCCAGATCGAACGCACGCGGATCGAAACGACCGAGCCGTTGCCGACCGGCCCCGTGTCGATCGAAGTGGAATCGCTTCGCCCAGACGGCCCGGCCATGCCCATGGACATCAAGATCCGCATCGACGGCAAGCAGGTTGCGAGCGGCCGCGCACCCCGTACGCCCAGCCTCTTCTTCACGACCAACGATACCTTCGACATCGGCCAGGACAGCTTCTCGCCGGTGGCCGAGGACTACTTCGACCGCGCTCCGTTCAAGTACAACGGCCGGATCGGCCAGGTCCATATCAAGTACCTGCCTTCCCCGAAGGCGGAGAGCCAACAGTGAGGAAGGTGTGGCGCCGGCCCGCATCGGCCGTGTGGAGACGGGACAGGGGATGAACTACGAAAGCGGCCAGCGCAGCGTAACGGCGGGCCCGGTGCCGACGGGGATGATCGCGATTCCCGACGGCACCTTTCGTATGGGTTCGGATGGGCGCGAGATCCTCGACGGTTCCTGGACCTTCCCGGCAGCGCAGCCGCGCAGCTGACCGAAGCGACCAGCTATGGCGGCTTCAGCCGTGTGCTTCATGAAGAGTTTTCACAAAGGAGAGTTACGCATGAATCTTCCGCTCAATCCCCCTGCGCCGCGACGCAAGACGTTCCCTTCCATCGGGCGGTTGGCCCTGGCCTGTTCGATTGCGGCCGCGCTCGCGGCGCCGCCGGCCACGGCGCAGCAGTCGTTGCCCTTCCCCGACCAGCCAGGCCCCAAGGCCGAGCGCACGATGCAGATGTCCACCCATGACAGGCCACCCGCGCAGAGCCATCTGCCGGCCGATGCGCCGAACATCCTGATCATCATGCTCGATGATGTTGGCCCCGGCTTGCCGTCGACCTACGGCGGGGTCATCAACACGCCCACGTTCAGCCGCGTGGCCGATGCCGGGGTGTCGTACAACCGGTTCCATAACGCGGCCATGTGTTCGCCGACGCGGGCGGCGCTGTTGACGGGCCGGAACCAGCATCGCAGCGGGTTCGGCCAGATCGCGGAATTCGCCAACAACTGGGATGGCTATACCGGTGCCTGGCCGGCCACGACGGCCTCGGTTGCCAAGGTGCTGGGGTATTACGGTTACGCCACCGCCGCCTTCGGCAAATGGCACAACACGCCGCCTTCGGACATTTCGCGCGTCGGGCCCTACGACCGCTGGCCGGCCGGCCGGCTGGTCGGGTTCGACTACTTCTATGGCTTCCTGGGAGGGGAGGCGTCGCAGTGGGAAACTGCCGTCGTTGAAAACACCACGCGCTTGGACCTGCACCACGGCGAGGACTACCATTTCACCGTGGACATGACCGACCACGCCCTCAAGTGGTTGCGCAACCATGAGGCCGTGGCCCCGAACCAGCCCTTCCTGATGTACTGGGCACCGGGCGCCGCACATGGGCCGCACCATGTCTCCAAGGAATGGGCCGACAAGTACAAGGGCAAGTTCGACGGCGGCTGGGATCAGCTGCGCCAGACCCTGTTTGACGGGCAGAAAGCCATCGGCTGGCTTCCGCAGGGTACCGAATTGACAGCGCGCCCGGACAACCTCGCCTCATGGAATTCCATCCCCGAGGATGAGCGCGACTTCCAGGCGCGGCTGATGGAGGTCTTTGCCGGTTTCGTCGAGCATGCCGATAGCCAGGCGGGTCGCGTGATCGACGAGCTGGAGCGCATGGGCAAGCTGGACAACACCCTGGTCTTCTACATCTGGGGCGACAACGGTTCGTCCGCTGAAGGACAGAACGGCACGATTTCGGAGCTGCTGGCCCAGAACGGCATCAAGACCGAAATCAAGGACCATATCCGCGTCCTGAACGAAGAGTTGGGCGGGCTCGATGCGCTGGGTGGGCGCAAGACCGACAACATGTACCACGCCGGCTGGGCCTGGGCCGGGTCTTCGCCCTACCAGTCGCTGAAACTTGTCGCGGCGCATTTCGGCGGCACGCGCACGCCGCTTGCCGTGTCCTGGCCGGAACGCATCAAGCATGACGGCCAGGTCCGCAGCCAGTTCTATCACGTGAACGACATCGTGCCGACCATCTACGACGTTCTGGACATCACCCCGCCCGGAACGGTGGATGGCGTCACGCAGCAGCCGCTGGACGGCGTTTCCATGCTGGCCTCGCTCAAGAGCGCCTCGGCACCCGAGAACAAGCCTGACCAGTATTTCGAGGTGATGGGCAGTCGCGCCTACTACAAGGACGGCTGGATCGCTTCGGTCTTCGGGCCGCGTACCCCCTGGGTGCCGGGTGTCGACCCCGCAATCGCCAACTGGAATCCCGACAATGACACATGGGAGCTCTACGACCTGAGGACGGATTTTTCGCAGTCGCGCGATGTCGCGGCCGAACATCCGGAGAAGTTGAGGGAACTGGTCGACGGTTTTGACCGGGTGGCCAAGGCCGGGGGGGTCTATCCGGTGGGCGGTGGCCTGTGGTCCATGGTCCTGCATCCCGAAGACGCGCCCCACAGCCCGATGAAGGAGTTCAGCTACACGCAGGATGTCTATGGCCTGCCCGAGGCGTCGGCCGCCCAGTTGGGAACGCGGTCGAACGTGGTGAACATCGAGTTCGAAATGACCCCCGAAACCGAAGGCGTGATGTACGCGATTGGCGCCTATTCCGGCGGCCTGGCCGTCTGGATCAAGGATGGCAAGCTGAACTACGAGTACAACAAGTTCGCAATCGAACGGACCAAACTCGAAACCGCCGCGTTGCCGATGGGCAAGGTGGCGCTCGAGATCGAAAGCGTCAAGACTGGCACTCACACATCGCCCATGGATGTCGTGATCCGGGTCAATGGCACCGAAATGGCCAGAGGTACGGTTCCCGAGACCGCGTCTGTCGGCTTCACGCCGAATGACAGCTTTGATGTCGGTCGCGACACCCAGTCGCCGGTTTCGGAGGCCTACTACGATCTGGCGCCCTTCGTGTTCAACGGCACGATCGATTCGTTCAAGGCGTACTATCCCGAATAAACTGCGAAAGCCTGGCCATGCCCGGGAGTGGTCTTTCCCGGGCGTGGCTCTGCTTCATTCAACCAGCAGCTTGCAACGATCCAGGTGAAATGGGACAGCAGATGAACCAGGAATCTGGTGCCCGGGCGGCGATGCCAGGCCCGGCGCCGGCGGGGATGATCGCAATTCCCGGCGGCACCTTCCGGATGGGCTCGGATGAGCACTACCCCGAAGAGGCGCCTGCGCATCGGGTTTCGGTCGATGGCTTCATGATCGATGCGCACCCCGTGACAAATGCCCGCTTTGCGGAGTTCGTGCGCGCCACGGGCCATGTCACGACCGCGGAAATCGCCCCCAGGGCCGAGGATTACCCGGGTGCGCTACCCGAAATGCTGCGTGCGGGATCGCTGGTGTTCACCCCGCCCCCGCCCGGAACCGTCGTCAAATTCTGGGGACAGTGGTGGTCCTATGTCTTCGGCGCGTGCTGGCACAGGCCCCTGGGACCGGGCAGCTCCATCGATGGACTTGACGATCACCCCGTGGTCCATGTCAGCCATTCCGATGCCCAGGCCTATGCGGAATGGGCCGGCAAGGCGCTTCCGACCGAGGCGGAATGGGAGCTGGCGGCGCGCGGCGGGCTGGCGGATGCCGAATATGCCTGGGGGAGCGAACTGACTCCGGGCGGCATGCACATGGCCAATGTCTGGCAGGGGGAGTTTCCGGTCCAGAACACCAGGGAGGACGGCTGGCTGCGCACATCGCCGGCCGGGCATTACCCGCCCAACGGTTACGGCGTCTTCGACATGATCGGCAACGTCTGGGAATGGACGTCCGACTTCTGGACCGAGCAGCACCGGGCCGATGCGGCCAAGGCCTGCTGCATCCCGCAGAACCCCCGGGTGACACAGACGGCCGGCAGCTTCGACCCCTGCCAGCCGGAGATCCCGATCCCGCGCGCCGTGCTCAAAGGTGGCTCGCACCTCTGCGCGCCGAACTACTGCCGCCGCTACCGGCCCGCGGCACGGCACCCCGAGCCGGTCGACACCTCGACCAGCCACGTCGGTTTCCGCTGCGTCATTCGCACCTGACCGTTGCGCGATGCACGCGCTCAGAAGGGCTTCCCGAGTTCCAGGAAGGCGGCGCCGTGGCCGCCCTCGCGCATCCCGTAGCCCAGCAGCAGCGGCCCCAGCCAGGAATCGAAGCCGAGGTAGAGGCTGCCGTTGAGGATGCCGTCGCTGAAGGACATCCGCGAACGCGGCTCCCAGGCATTGCCGTACTCGAGCAGCATCCCGACGCTTGCCGAGCGACTGAAGACGTCCGCCAGCTGGTAGCTGTAGCCCGTCGAAACCATGGCGTAGTGCTGGCCGGTCAATTCGTTGTAGTGGAAGCCGGACAGCCGGCCCCGCCCACCCAGCCGGTAGCGCTCGTTGAGCGGGAGCACGCCTTCGATGGTGCTGTGGTAGGCGCCGCCGAACTGGACCGCGTGGCGGCCGTGGGCGTGGGCGAACGTGGCATCGGCACCCGGGCGTCGTCCCGCGGCACCAGTGTGTCTAGGTAGAAATACGCAACATGCATTGGCTTGTTGTGTTGACTGGATGGCCAGTACAGAATCGGTAGGGGGAATCCGGTTGTCGACGCATGCCATGGAGCCACGGGACAAGGAGTTCCGATGTCCGCAAGATCAGCCCGGTTTGGGCGCTCGAGGCCCCCGGGGCACGTCGTTCGTGACGGCGTGCCGGCACCGGCACCGGCACCGGCACCGGCACGATGGCGTTCGGCTGCCTGCGGGTTCGTAACCGCCCTCGCCACCCAGGTCGTCTCCCACGCCCTGCTGGTATACCGCACGGAAATCACCCCGATCTGGCTTCCGGGCGCCTTTCTGCTCGCTTATCTGTTGGTCGTGCCCTCGCGTCGCTGGCCTGCCTTCGTCTCCGGATTCGTGCTGGGCGGCGTCATGGCGTTCTACCTGCACAGCGGCATGCTGCTGGTCCCGCTTGTTGGCTACTGCTGGCTCAGCGGCTGCATCGTGGCCGGCGCCTGCATGCTCAAGGCTCCGCTGCGGCGCCGGGGCATGTTCCCGGGGATTGCCGACCTCATGCGGTTCATCCTGGTCATGGTCGTCGGCACGTCCGTAGCGTGCGCGGTTGGCTTCGTGGGCCTGGTGTCGCTGATCCGCGATGACGTGGCGCTTCCGCGACTGTGGCTGCTCAGCATGTCGGCGTACGCGGTGGCGTTCATGCTGGTGACGCCGCTGCTCGTGGAGGTCGCGCGACTGAGTCTCGCGCCCTGGCGTGAGATCCGCCCCAGGGTGCTCCAGTTCCTGCTGCTGACGACGCTGTTGTGGACGGTTTCCGTCGCGATGTGGCATGCCGTCCCTTCCAACCTGAGCAGCATCCCGTTGATCCTGTTCGCGCCGGTGCCGCTGTTGATGCTGGCGGCCTTCCAGTTCGGCAGCGTCGGCCCGAGTCTCGGCCTGGTCGTGGCGTTCGTGCCCGCCATCATTTTTTCGGTCCTGCTGGACCGTTCGGATACGTCCGAGTCTGTGTTCCTCAACACCTACGTCATGCAGATGTGGGCGCTCGCTGCCGGCGTGCTCGTGCACGCATTGGCGATCCAGGCACGGCAGCGCCAGGCGATGGCGGAGCGCCTGATCCAGCGCGGCATCGAGAACAGGAGCCTCGCCGCCCGCATCATCCACAGCCAGGAGGAGGCAGGTGCGCGCATCGCGCGCGAGCTCCACGACAACGTGTGTCAGAAACTCAGCCTGCATTCGGTCGCGCTGAGCACGCTGGCGCGCGATCTCCCGGATGGCGCCCGCGCCGGGCTCGACGATGTTCGGCGGTCCATCCGGGGCCTGATGGACGAGATCCGCGGCATTTCCCGGAGCCTGCACCCAGCCGTGCTCGAGCATGTCGGACTTGCACAGGGAATCGACGATCTCGCGAGGAGCGTCGATGACGCCTGGGATGGTGTCGTCCTGGTGCGCAGCCGGATCGATCCCGCCGCCGCCGCACTTTCCCCCGACCAGAGGCTCTGCATGTACCGGATCGCCCAGGAGTCGCTGCGCAACGCCATCGAGCATTCCGGTGCTACTGCCATCCGCGTCAGCCTGGTGGCGGTGCGCCGCGTGTGGCGACTGTCGGTGGTTGACAACGGCGACGGCTTCGACGTCGGGTCAGCCGGCGGGGCCGGAGGGATGGGCCTGCGCGGGATGCGGGAGCGGGCCACCGTGGCCGGGGGCGTGTTCCGCATGCGGAGCTTGCCGGGGCGCGGTACGTGCGTGGCCGTGGAGATCGCGCCATGATCCCGTCGTCGCGTCCACGCGTACTGCTGGCCGACGACCATCGCATGGTGGCCGAGGGCATCGCGGGACTAGTGTCACTGCGCTACGAGCTGCTGGACATCGCGACGGACGGACCCGGACTGGTCGAGCGTGCGATCGCGAAAGATCCCGATCTAATCATCTCCGACGTGTCCCTGCCGGGCTGCAGCGGGATCGAGGCGGTGCGCAGGCTTGGTGATGCGGGCTGTGGCATCCCGGTCATCTTCCTGACCGTGCACGCTGAGCCTGCCCTGGTGCGTGCGGCCTTCGAGGCCGGTGCGCGGGGATACGTGCTCAAGGCGGAAGCGGGGGAGGAGCTGTTGAAGGCCATGGATGAAGTGATGCATGGCCGTGTCTACGTCACGGCCGAGCTTTGGCGCTGGGCGTCGGGGCAGGAAAAGATCCCGCGGTTGACCCCGATGCAGCTGCGCGTCCTGCGGATGGTTGCGGCCGGGCTGCGCTCGCGCGAGATCGCAACGGCGCTTGGTATCTCCATCCGCACGGTGGATTCGCACCGCTACTCGATCATGCAGGCGCTGGACGTCTCCAGCAGCGTGTCCCTGGTCCGCGAGGTGGAGCGCCTGGGCCTGCTTCTCGAGGAAGGAAAGGAATGCGTGCAATGAAGGAACTCTGGCCCGCGGGACCGGCGATGGACCGCATCGAGCGCCTGATCCTGTCCGCGCTGCAGATCTCTCCTGGCGCTGCTCCTGGCGGTGCTGGACCTGTTCTACCTGCTTGCCAAGGGCGTGATCGAGCAGGCGCGGCACATCGAGACCGTGCATGACTTGCAGGCGTTGCTCGAGCGCGGCTTCGCAGGCGCGCTGCTGGTGCTGATCGGCCTCGAACTGCTGGTGACGGTGCGTGCGTACATCGAGGAGAGCCGGTTCCGGCTCGAGGTAGTGCTGGTGGTGGGCATCATCGCGATCGCGCGCTACGTGGTCCTGATCGACCTGTAGCACGTGGATGGTGTTTCGATGCTCGACATCGCCTCGCTGCTGCTGGCGCTGGTCGCTGGCTATTGGGCGACCGGCAGGGGCTGTGAGCGCGGAGGACAGTCGGAACACGAGGGTCAATAACATCACCGACATTCCATGCCAATGTCGGATGCGGTTTGACCAGAATTCTTCTAATTCGTTCTACTATTGAGACAGAGCGAAGCGAGTTCCTAAATGATGGTGCTCTTGCTGATTTCGATGACGCGTGCCATGCACCGAGGACGGGGACGGAGACTACACACCAGCTGCTACTTCATGGGTGGGCGAGGCAAGAGCCGGGTCAGTGTGTTCTCGCTGAAATGGCAATGCATTATTCAAGTCGAGCCCGTTCGCGGTTGACCCAGTCCAGGGTCTTCGCTCGCCCCCGCGTTAGTCCATATTGATTTGGAAGATTTATCGCGGGTAGGAAAGGCAGCTTCCGACCCTTCTCAAGAGCATCGAGAAGCCCGTTAAGCGGGAGCCGCGCAAGTCTCGCGGGCCGTGAGAAAGTATTCGACACCAGGGACGAAGTACTTCGTCAACCTGTAGGTGAACGGCTTATCTTTAGATTTGCGCTTCTGGAGTGCGTTTCCCGATGGGAGAGCTTAGAGGTCGAGGCTCAGGCTACTCACACCCATATGATTCGACCTTGTCGGATGAAGTAGTGGGACTTGCAACCTTGCTTTTTCCAGACAGACGGATTCAACGTAACTCGATCTGCTCCATCAACGCTCGCCTGCCAATGCGGTCGTACCGACGTCATCAGACATAGCTCGACGATGTCGTCGCATCCGCATGGACAAGCAAAGGCAACCTTCCACACTGGAGAGCCCAGGAAATAGATGGTTCGCCATTTAAGTCGCGAAGGCAGTTCCTCGTTGGCTTGGACCGCAGCCCGGTAGGGTAGCCAGCGTGTACTCCACGCCTGACCGCGGCGCCGCAGGCCGCGCCAGACACTCACGACAGACCTGCCAAGCCAAGTGGCAGGCGGCGGTCCCCCGGTAATCCCCCCACTTTTAGCAGCCGCCAGAAGTGGAGCTAAGCGGCCATCGCCAGCTTCATGGCTGGAGTGATGCCGCCGAGCGCCATATTCGGGCGCTCGTGGTTGTACGTCCAGAGCCAGCGCG
>NZ_PDWM01000014.1 GCF_010093225.1 Pseudoxanthomonas koreensis
GAGGACGCGCCTTCGGCGCAGCCGCCCCCGCCGCCGGTGCTCGAGCCGGAAATGCTGGACGAACTGCGCGAGATCGCCGGCGACGAAGCGCTGTCGATCGTCAACCTGTTCCTGGAGGACGCGCCGCGCCTGATCCGGCTGATGGAACAGGCCTCGGCGATCCCCGACCTGGAAGTGATGCGCGAGGCCGCGCACGCGCTGAAGTCGTCCAGCGCCAACGTCGGTGCGCTGGCGCTGTCCGGCGCGGCCAAGCGGATCGAACTGGGCGCCCGCGCCCACGCGCTGGAACGGCCGGCGGTGGCCGTGGCCCTGCTCATCGCCGAATACGCGCGCGCGCGCGTGGCCCTGCAGGGCTGGCTCTCGGCCAGCCAGGCCCCGGTTCAGTCCTCGAGCTTGCTCAACAGGTAGTTGGGCTCGCCGATCCGCCCGATCAGGTCGAGCTGGGTTTCCAGCCAGTCCACGTGCTCTTCCTCGTTGTCGAGGATCTTCACGAACAGCTGGCGGCTGACGTAGTCGCCGATCGAATCGGCGTAGGCCACCGCCTCGCGCAGCAGCGGGATGCCTTCCATCTCCAGCGCCAGGTCGCACTCCAGCAGTTCGCGCGGCGTCTCGCCGATGCGCAGCTTGCCCAGTGCCTGGAAGTTGGGCAGTCCTTCGAGGAACAGGATGCGTTCGGCGAGCCAGTCGGCGTGCCGCATCTCGTCGATCGACTCCTTGTACTCGTGCTCGGCCAGCTCCTTCAGGCCCCAGTTCTTCAGCATCTTGGCGTGCAGGAAGTACTGGTTGATCGCGGTGAGTTCGTTGTACAGCGCCTTGTTGAGGTACTCGATGACCTTGGCGTCGCCTCTCATGGCATCGCGCTCCGTGTTGCGGGAAACGCACGCACTCTAGCGCGCCGCGCGTGGCGGCGAAGTAACGCGAATCGTGCTCATTCGCCGGCGCCTGCCGCGCCGGCCGGGAACGCGGCTCAGGCCGCGCAGGCCAGGACCGGCAGCGGCAGCTCGGCGCGCATCTGCTCGATCATCTCGGAGGCCATGTCCAGGCAGGAACCGCAGCTGGCCCCGCAGCCGGTGCGCATGGTCAGCTCGCCGACGCTGCTGCAGCCCTTGTCCACGGCTTCGCGGATGTGGCGGTCGGTGACACCGTTGCAGAGGCAGACGTACACGGGGGCGGGTCCGGCGGGAAGGCTGGCGCCATTCCAGCAAGGATGAGAATCGTTGTCAATTGTGAGGGAGTCGCATCGGCCGCTGGCCCGCCTCCGGTCGTTCAGCCAGATGAACGACGCCCGCGTGCGCCCCGCGGCCTGCGCCTTGGGCGGTCGTGGCCGGCATTGCTGCCCGGCAGCCAGGCCTCCAGCGCCGCCGCGGACATCTGCTGCAGGGCGGCCCCCGTGCTTTCGGCCACCGGCGCCAGGTGGCGCAGCGCCCGGGCGTAGACCCCGCGCTTGAAACTGACCACATGCTCGACCGGATACCAGAAGTCGACCCAGCGCCAGTGGTCGAATTCCGGGGTCTCGGTGGCATCGAAGCGGACCAGCGACTCGTCCCCGACCAGGCGCAGCAGGAACCAGACCTGCTTCTGGCCGATGCACACCGGCCCCTCGCCACCGCGGCGGACCGCCCGCCCCGGCAGGCGATAGCGCAGCCAGCCGGGCGTGGCGCCGAGCAGTTCCACGTGCTCGGGCGACAGGCCGGTCTCCTCGTGCAGCTCGCGGTACATGGCCTCGGTCGGGGTCTCGTCGCTGCGCATGCCCCCCTGCGGGAACTGCCAGCCATCCCGGCGCACCCTGCGCGCCCAGAACACCTGGCCATCCGCGCGCATCAGGACGATGCCGACGTTCGGCCTGTATCCGTCCGGATCGATCACGATGCGGACTCCAGAAAATTCGACTGTCCCGACTCTGCCATGGCCCCGGCGGGCCGACAAGCGGCGCATTGACACCGCGGTCGGGAAGGTGAAGAATTCGCGGTTCTCCGCGTGGCTATGTAGCTCAGCCGGTTAGAGCACAGCACTCATAATGCTGGGGTCGGTGGTTCGAGTCCACCCATAGCCACCATATCGAAAGCCCCGCCGATGCGGGGCTTTTGCGTTTCAGGGAGTTCCGCCCGCACCAGCTCATCGAGTGCGACGAAGCGCCTCCAGCAGGTGCGGCAGGCTCAACATCACCGTCAACGGCTCGATGGGTGAAGGAATAAAGCCGCGTTGCAGGTAGAAGGCTCTCGCGGTCTCGTCGCTGGCATGACAGAGCAGGGCGCGAATGCCCAGTTCCTGCGCAGTGAGCGCGACCCGCAGAACGGCATCCTTCAGCAGGCCGCTGCCGACGCCGCGGCCCGCCCAGTCCTCATGCACGGCCAGGCGGCCCAGTACCGCGACGGGAATCGGGTCTGGCATGTTGCGCCGGACGCTGCCCGGCGCGGCCTCATGCGACAGCGATCCTGCAGCGAGCGCGTAGTAGCCGACCACGTCACGCCGCTCGTCGCAGACGACGAAGCAACGGGAAGCCCCGTCCTGGTGGTTCTTGCGCGCACGTTCGATCAGCCAGCGGGTGAGTCCGGGCGATGCACAGCGGAAGCCGTCCAGCCGATGCGTGTCGTCCAGCAGGCCAGGCGCGCTGATCGCCAAGGGTCAACGCTCCCAGGGCGCCGGCGTGTCCAGCAGTCGGCGCAACGCCTCGGGGTCGGCGAGGGGCGCTTCCACCAACTCGTTGAACCGCTGCATGACCTTGCGGCTGGCCACGAAGTGGGTCTGGTCGGCCAGCACTTCGCGCGCCTTCTCGCAGGACGCGTCCAGGATGAACTCGGTGCGGTTCTTGCCGGACACCTCCGCGGCACGGTCGATCAACGCCTGCTTGGCGGCAGGCGCCCGGAAGTTGATGGTCTTGGTGGCGGCGGCGGGCATGCACAGCACTCCTGAGGCTGTGCACACATTGTATACACAACCTGTGGGGCGGGCAACGCCACCCAACGGGAAACCAGCCCTGCGGCAGACGAGGCGGTGCGCGTAGCGGTCGCCCTACAGCGTGTCCTTGTAGACCACCCCGTCCTTCATGATCACCTTGAAGCTCTGCTCGGGCCGGGTGACCAGCGAGATGTCCACGGTCGGGTCGCCGTCGACCAGCAGCAGATCGGCGAGCGCGCCTTCCTTCACCACGCCGACCTCGCCCGGGTAGGGATTGCGCTTGCCGCTCAGCTGCAGCAGTTCGCCGTTGGTGCCGGTGGCCATGACCAGTGCCTCGGCCGGGGTGTACCAGCGGGTCAGGCTGGCCAGGATCGCGCCCTGCTGCGCCGCCAGTGCAGCGGAGAACAGCACGTCGGTGCCCCAGGCGGTCTTGAGCTTGTACTTCTTCGCCAGGTCGTAGGCGTGGTTGTTGCCGGCGAACACCTCGTCGGCCTTCTGCCGCTCGAACGAGCCCGGCGGGAACGCTTCTGCCAGCGCGTCGGGGAACGGCTGGATGCTCAGCCAGACGCCCTTCTGCGCGAGCAGGCGCGCGGTGTCTTCGTCCATCAGGCTGCCGTGCTCGATGACCTTGACCCCCGCCTCCACCGCCTGGCGCACCGCTTCGGCGGTGTAGGCGTGCACGGTGACGTAGGTGCCCCAGTTGCCGGCCGCCTCGGTCGCCGCTCGCAGTTCGGCCGGGGTGAAGGTGATCGCATCCAGCGGGCTGTGCGGCGAGGACACACCGCCGCCGGCGGTCAGCTTGACCTGCGCGGCGCCGCGCATGAGCTGCTCGCGCACGCGCATGCGCACCTCATCGGGGCTGTCGGCGATGGCGGTGTCGCCGTCCATGTCGGTGGGGCCGGGCGCGCCCATCGTCCGTGGCAGGTCACCGGCCTGGCGGAAGTCGCCGTGGCCGCTGGTCACGCTGATCATCGCACCGGCCGCGTAGATGCGCGGGCCGGGCAGCACGCCTTCGTCCACTGCCCGCTTGAGGCCGAAGGAGTTGCCGCCGACGTCGCGCACGCTGGTGAAGCCGCGCATCAGGGTGCGGGTGGATTCGGCGGCGGCGATCGCGGTCAGGTAGCGCTCGTCGCCGCCCAGGATCGCGGCCAGCGGCGGGGCGGCCATCATGCTGTGCCAGTGCGCGTCGATCAGGCCGGGCATGAGCACCCGCCCGCCGCCGTCGATCACCTGCGCGCCGGATTCGGCTTCCAGTCCCGCGGCGATGCGTTCGATCCGGTTGCCGCGGACCAGCACGTCCTGCGCGCCGGAAAGGCCGCCGGACACGCCGTCGAAGACGCGGACGTTGCGGAACAGCACCGCCTGCGGCGCGGCGCTTGCCGCAGGCGCGGCGGCGGCCTGTGCAGGCTCCGCCCGGGTAGCGGTGGAGCCGGGGGTGGCGACATCACCGGTGCAGGCCGCGACGAGCAGGCAGGCCGCCGCCAGCGGGCTTCGGACAAGGATGCGCATTCTCGCTCTCCAGAAGTGGGCCACCACAAAATGACATACATCCACGCACGTATGCGTGACCGCTGTGCAGCCGGGGCTCCGGCAAGCCGACCGTCGCCCCGTCCGCGGGCGCCGCCTCGCCGTGGCCGCCCGGTATTCAGCGGATGAAGTCGTACTTGAGCGAGGCCTGGAAGCGGAACACGTCGCCATCCTCCCCGCCGTCCCGGCCCATGCCCAGCAGGCCGCCGACGTCGGCGGCGAGCACCAGCTGGTTGCCCGCCGAATCCGGCCTAGCCTTGCGGCACTCCCGCCATGTTCGGCAGCTGGTGGGCGATGCCCTTGTGGCAGTCGATGCAGGTGCGCTCGCCGGTGCGCAGCCACAGGCCGTGGATCTGCGCCGCGCGCGGGCTCTGCCGGGTCAGGTCCATCGAGTCGAAGTCATGGCAGTTGCGGCATTCCAGCGAGTCGTTGGCCTTCAGTCGCGACCATTCGTGGCCGGCCAGCACCAGGCGTTCGTCGAGGAATTTCTCGCGGGTGTTGATGGTGCCGAAGATCTTGCCCCAGACCTCCTTGGAGGCCTGCATCTTGCGCGCGATCTTGTCGGTCCAGTTGTGCGGCACGTGGCAGTCCGGGCAGGTGGCGCGCACGCCGGAGCGGTTGGTGTAGTGGATGGTGCTCTTCAGCTCCTGGAACACGTTGTCGCGCATCTCGTGGCAGCTGGTGCAGAACTTCTCGGTATTGGTCGCCTCCAGCGCGGTGTTGAATCCGCCCCAGAACAGGATCCCGGCGACGAACCCGGCCACGGTCAGGAAGCCCAGGCTGTAGTAGCGGCTGGGCGAACGCAGCGTCCGCCAGGTCGACCGTACCCAGGCCTTGGTCTTCGCCCACATGGTTCAGTGCCCTCCCGATGGCGGCGCTTCGGCCGCCAGCACGCTGTCGATGTCCTTGAAGCCGTTGGCCACCAGCGTGGGCGCATCGGTCTGGACCACGTGGCACTGGCTGCAGAAGTAGCGCCGCGGCGAGATCGTGGCCAGGAACTGGGCGTCGCGGTCCATGTAGTGGGTCACGCTGACCGGGGGTGCCTGGAAGGTGGCGGCGTTGGAGCGGCCGTGGCAGAGCATGCAGCGGTTGCTGTTGAGGTCCACCTGGTAGCCGTCGATGGTGTGCGGGATGGTCGGCGGCTGCATCGGGTAGTTGCGCACCCGGCGGATGTCGGTGTTCTCCACCCGTGCCATCGGCGGCGGGTGGCCTTCCTTGTCGACCGGGACGCCGCGGCGGATCGCGTCGATCTGGCCGCCGCCGGGGATGAAGATGGCGCGTGCGTCCACCGGCACGCTGGCCGTGGCCGGCGTGGCCTCGTCGCCACCGGAACGCTTGCTGCCGAACATCCAGCCGGCGGCGAACACCAGCACCGACAGCAGCGCCACCAGCGCGACCACGACCACCAGGGGTTTGTTGCGCATGGGAATCCTCCTGGGCCTAGGCCGTGACGACCTTGACCGCGCACTTCTTGAAGTCGGTCTGCTTGGAGATCGGGTCGGTCGCGTCGAGCGTGACCTTGTTGATCAGCTGGCCGGCGTCGAACCAGGGCACGAAGATCACGCCCTTGGGCATCCGGTTGCGGCCGCGCGTCTCCACCCGCGAACGCATCTCCCCGCGCCGCGACACCACCCGCACCTCGTCGCCGCGCTTGAGGCCGCGCGCGCGCGCGTCGTCCGGGTTCATGAACACGCACGCGGCCGGGAACGAGCGGTACAGCTCGGGGATGCGCATGGTCATCGAGCCGGAGTGCCAGTGCTCCAGCACCCGCCCGGTGACCAGCCACATGTCGTAGTCGGCGTCGGGCGACTCGGCCGGCGGCTCGTACGGCAGCGCCCACACCACCGCGCGGTTGTCGGGGAAGCCGTAGAACTTGTGGCCCTCGCCCGGCTTCACGTACGGGTCGGCACCCTCGATGTAGCGGCGGCGGGTCTCCTTGCCGTCCACCACCGGCCAGCGCAGGCCGCGGGCCTGGTGGTACATCTCGAACGGCGCCAGGTCGTGGCCGTGGCCGCGGCCGAAGGTGGCGTATTCCTCGAACAGGCCCTTCTGCACGTAGAAGCCGAAGTGCTCGGACTCGTGGTTGGAATAGCCTTCTTCGATGTCCGAGAGCGGGAAGCTGTCGACCTGGCCGTTGGCGAACAGCACTTCGAACAGGGTCTTGCCCTTGAACTCCGGGTTGGCCGCCAGCAGTTCGGCCGGCCAGCACTCGTCGGTGGTGAAACGCTTGGAGAACTCCATCAGCTGCCACAGGTCCGACTTCGCGTCGCCCGGCGCGTCGACCATCTGGTGCCAGAACTGGGTGCGGCGCTCGGCATTGCCGTAGGCGCCCTCCTTCTCCACCCACATCGCGGTGGGCAGGATCAGGTCGGCCGCCTGGCAGGTGACGGTGGGATAGGCGTCGGAGACGACGATGAAGTTGTCCGGGTTGCGGTAGCCCGGCCAGGCCTCCTCGAGGATGTTGGCCGAGGCCTGCATGTTGTTGTTGACCTGCACCCAGTAGGCGTTGAGCTTGCCGTCGCGCAGCATGCGGTTCTGCTGCACGGCGTGGTAGCCCGGCTTGGGGTTGAGCGTGCCCTCCGGGATCTTCCAGATGCCTTCGGCGAACTTGCGGTGCTCGGGGTTGGCGATCGCCAGGTCCGCCGGCAGGCGGTGGCTGAAGGTGCCGACCTCGCGCGCGGTGCCGCAGGCCGAGGGCTGCCCGGTCAGCGAGAACGGGCTGTTGCCCGG
This sequence comes from Pseudoxanthomonas koreensis, assembly GCF_010093225.1. Lineage (GTDB taxonomy): Bacteria > Pseudomonadota > Gammaproteobacteria > Xanthomonadales > Xanthomonadaceae > Pseudoxanthomonas > Pseudoxanthomonas koreensis. The sequence goes on from NZ_PDWM01000014.1 coordinate 7,156, forward strand.
GGTGGAGATCTTCCCGGTCAGCAGGTGGATGTTGTAGACCATGTTGTTGGCCCACACCCCGCGGGTGTGCTGGTTGAAGCCCATGGTCCAGAACGAGGTGACCTTCACCTCCGGGTTGGCGTACAGCTCGGCCAGCTGCTGCAGCCAGCCGCGGTCCACGCCGCTCATCTCCGCGGTCTTCTCCAGCGTGTACGGCTTCACGAACTCGGCGAATTCCTCGAACGTGATCGGCTCGCCGCCGCCCGGGTCGTCGGCGTTCTCGGCCGCCTGCTCCAGCGGGTGCTCCGGGCGCAGGCCGTAGCCGATGTTGGTGTTGCCGCGCTTGAAGTTCAGCCGGCTGTCGACGAAGGCCTTGTTGACGTTGCCGGACTGGATGATGTGGTTGGCGATGTAGTTGAGGATGTACAGGTCGGTCTGCGGCTTGAACACGATCGGGATGTCGGCCAGCTCGAAGCTGCGGTGCTCGAAGGTCGACATCACCGCGACCTTGACGTGCGGGTTCGACAGCCGGCGGTCGGTGACCCGGGTCCACAGGATCGGGTGCATCTCGGCCATGTTCGAGCCCCACAGCACGAACGCGTCGGCGGCCTCGATGTCGTCGTAGCAGCCCATCGGCTCGTCCATGCCGAAGGGGCGCATGAAGCCCATCACCGCCGAGGCCATGCAGTGCCGCGCGTTGGGGGCGATGTGGGTGCTGCGGAAGCCGGCCTTCATCAGCTTGTTGGCCGCGTAGCCCTCCCAGATCGTCCACTGGCCCGAGCCGAACATGCCGATGCCGTCGCCGCCCTTGGCCTTGAGCACCTTCTTGAACTGCTCGGCCATCACGTCGAAGGCCTCGTCCCACTCCACCGGAGTGAAGTCCCCGTCCTTGGCGTAGGCGCCGTTCTTCTTGCGCAGCAGCGGTTTGGTCAGGCGGTCCTCGCCGTACATCACCTTGGACAGGAAGTAGCCCTTGACGCAGTTGATGCCGCGGTTGACCTCCGAATGCACGTCGCCGTGGGTGGCGACCACGCGCCCGTCGCGCACGGCCACGTTCACCCCGCAGCCGGTGCCGCAGTAGCGGCACGGCGCCTTGCTCCATTTCAGCGAGGTCAGGTCGCCTTCGGTGATGAGGTTGCTGCCGCCGCCGGGCAGCGGCAGGCCGGCGGCGGCCGCGGCGGTGGCGATGGCGCTGCTGCGGATGAAATCGCGACGTGTGGTGCTCATGCGTGGGCTCCGCTCGCGGTGGCGGTGGGCAGGGGTTCGTCGAGCGCGTGGCGCGGCTCGGCATGGTGGTGGACCAGCAGGACGTTCAGCACGCCGGGGACCTCCTTGAGCTGGTCGACGCGGTCCATCACCGCGTGGCGGTCGGCCGTCTCGCACAGCACGACGCTGCGGGTCGGGCTGGACAGGGCCAGTTCCAGGTCGGCCTGCGCGGCCACCATCGCGGCCAGTGCGGCGCCGGCGTCGTCGCGGTGCTGGACCACGAAGCTGGCGATGTGGACCTCGTCGTCGCGTGCCGGGGCGCTCATGCCGGCACCTCCAGCGGCGCATGTGAAAGGGCGATCGCGGCGGTGGGGCAGATGCCGACGCAGGCGCCGCAGCCGCTGCAGCGCTCGGCGTCGACCACGGCCGCGCCGCGCCCGCCGGGCGGGACCCGGATCGCGGACTCGGGACAGATCTCGCGGCAGCTGGCGCAGACCACGCCGTGCGCCGGCAGGCAGCCGTCGCCGACCCGGGCGCGCAGCTCCCAGGGCGGGGAGAGGGTGGCGTCGAGTGCGCCGGTGGCGCAGGCCGCCGCGCAGTCGCCGCAGAAGGTGCATTCGCCGGCAACGGCGTCGAAGCGCGGCAATCCGTCGGGCCCGCGCGCGAGCACCTGCTCGGGGCAGGCGCGCACGCAGGCGTCGCAGCGCGTGCAGCGGGAGGCGAAGGCGGCCTCGGCCAGCGCCCACGGCGGGCGCAGCGCCGGAGCCGCGGGCGCGGTGCGACCGAAGAGCAAGGCACGGCGGGTCAGGGGAGCGGACACGGCCATCGGCTCACGCGGTCGGCGGCCCGGCGAAGAACACCTGCCACATCCACACCAAAAAGCCGTAGCCGGCGACGATCATGATCGCCAGCAGCGGAAAGATCACTCCCACCAGCAACAGGAACGCGATGCGCTCCTGGTTGCGGGTCCGGACTTCCTGGCCGTTCTGCTCCATGTGCCTGGCCTTTGCAGGTTGGGAACGCAGCAGTGCGTTGCTTTGGCCGAAGGCTACCACAGGGGTACGGCGCCTGCATTGCGCGCCGCGAGGCGGCGATCAGGCGTTCGATTCCCGGGAACCCGCTGCCTGCCAGTCGATCGCGACCTGCAGGCCGCCCAGGGTCGATGTAGCGAACTGCAGCCTGCCTTGGCTCGAACCGACCAGGTCGCGGACGATGAGCAGTCCCAGCCCGTCGCCGGCGTAGCCGCTGCTGTCGAGCAGATCGCCCCGGTCGTGCTGCAGCGCGTGCAGCCGCGCAGGCGGCAAGCCCGGACCGTCGTCTTCCACCGCCGCGCGCACGCCGGTGGCGGTGGGTGCCGCCGTCACCCGGATCTGGCGGACCGCGTGGCGTGCGGCGTTCTCCATCAGAGCGCCCATGATCTCCGACAGCTGCTCGGGTTCGAGCGGCAAGCGCAGGCCCGCTGCGATGTCGATGCCAAGCGCCAGCGTCTCGCCCTTCTCGGTGTGCTCGATCACGCTGGCCAGGCGTTCCACCACCTCGCCGACGTCGGCGCTGCCACGGCTCCGGCGCAAGCGCGCCAGGCGCATGCGCGCCAGCTCGCCGTCGACCACCAGCTTGATCGTGGAGATCGCCTGCTCCATCCCATCGGCCGCTTCTGTCGCCCCGGCCTCGCGCGCACGCCGACTCTGCGCGGCCAGCGCGGCCAGCGGGGTCTTCAGGCCGTGTGCCAGGTCCGAGGCACGGCGGCGCGCCTGCTCCAGGTCCTTCTGCCGCGCGTCGGCGAGCGCGTTGATCGAATCCACCAGCGGTTGCACCTCCTGCAGCGACTGCGGCGGCAGGCGCGCATCGGCGCTGCGCTCCAGCGCTTCGAGCCCGGCCGGGATGCGCCGCAGCGGGCGCAGGCCGACACTGACCTGCAGCCAGGCCGCCGCGGTGAGCACGCACCACAGCAGCAGCAGGAACACCGCCAGCTCGCGGCCGAACTCGCCGCGGGCGGTGGACAGCGCGGCGGTGTCCTGGGCCAGTTGCACCACCACTGCAGGGCGGTCGGAATCGAACTGCAGCGTGCGCTCCAGCACCATGGCCGGCTGCTCGAACGGACCAGGCCGACGCTGCAGCCGCCACCCATCGGTGGGCACCTGCGGTGGAACCGGCAGCACGCTGTCCCACAGCGAGCGCGAGCGCAGCACGCCGGCCGGCGAGGACACCTGCCAGTAGTAGCCGCCCGCCGGCTTGTCCATGCGCGCATCGCCGGGCTGGCGCTCCAGCGCCAGCCGGCCCTGCGCATCGAACACCAGGTCCGCCACCAGGCCCAGCGCGTCCCGGGTCATCTCCGCTTCGAGCCGGCGCTCCAGATGGCGCTCGAACAGCAGGGTCATGAACACCCATGCGAGGGCGAGCGCGAGCAGGATCGCACCGGCCGCGGCCAGCAGCAGCCGCCAGCGCAGGGAGCGTGCGATCACTCGCCCTCCAGCAGGTAGCCGAAGCCGCGACGGGTGCGGATGAGATCGTTGCCGAACTTGCGGCGCAGGCGCGCCACGATCGCCTCGATCGCGTTGGCATCGCCGCTGCCGTCCACGCCGTAGAGATGCTCGGCCAGCTCGCCGGCGGACACGGCGCGGCCGGCCTGGTGCGCGAGGTGGTCGAGCAGCCGGAACTCCAGCGGCGAGATCCGCACCGGCGCACCGTCGAAGGTCGCGGTCATGCGCACGGTATCCAGGCGCAGCCGCCCGGCCACCAGCGTGGGCGAAAGCCGGCCGGCGCCACGCCGCACGACCCCGCGCACGCGCGCCACCAGCTCTCCCATCTGGAAAGGCTTCGCCAGGTAATCGTCGGCGCCGGCCTCGATGCCCTCGACCTTCTCGGTCCAGTCGCCGCGCGCGGACACCACGATCACCGGGAACGCGCGGCCGGCGGTGCGCCAGCGACGCAGCACGCTCAGGCCATCCAGGCGCGGCAAGCCCAGGTCGAGCACGGCCACGTCGTAGTCCTCGACGTCGCCCTGGAACCAGGCGGACTCGCCATCGCCCACCGCGTCGACAGTGAAGCCGGCCGCCTCCAGCGCGCGCGCCAAGTCGGCGCGGATCTCAGGTTCGTCCTCGACCACCAGGCAACGCATCAATCATCCTTGATCTTCAGCACCGCGCCGTTGCGCGCGTCCAGGTAGAGCTTGCGCACGCGCCCGGTGGGCGTCAGCACCTTGACCTTGTATTCCCACAGGCCGTCCTCGCGTTCGAGCTCGACTTCGATCACGTCGCCGGGCACGCGCTGCTGGACGACGTCGAGGATCCGCGCCAGCGGCACGATCTCGCCGCGCCTGAGCAGCTCGCGCGCTTCGATGTGGTCGTCCTTGTCGGCCAGCGCCTGGTGCGCCGGCACCATGGCCAGCAGCGCGGCCAGGATCAGGAGGGGAGCGCGGCGTCGCATGCGCGACGCCGTCCGGGAGGTGGTCTTGGCTGTCGTGTTCATGGCGCCGAGCATGGGGAAGGCTTCCTGACAGCGACCTGACATGCGCAGTCGACGGCATGTCAGCGGCGCCAGTCTAGCCTGCCGGCCATTCTCCGGGAATCGGTCGCCCATGCGCCCAGACAGGAAACACACCCTCATGCACCGCTGCCTGCTGCTGGCGGCCGCCTGCGCCTTCCAGGCCCATGCGCAGGACGCGGCCCCCGCCCAGGACGGGCGCAGCGCCTACCTGCCCGGGTACTTCAGCGACAACGCGCCCGCCAATGCCTACGACATGGTCCTGCGGCTTCCCGGCTTCACCCTGGTCGAAGCCGATGCCGACGTGCGTGGCTATGCCGGTGCCTCCGGCAACGTGCTGTTCGACGGGGCGCGCCCCACGAGCAAGCGCGAGAGCCTGGCCGGCCTGCTCAAGCGCATCCCGGCGCGTTCGGTGGAGCGCATCGAGCTGATCCAGGCTGGCACGCCCGGTGTGGACATGGGCGGTTACCCGGTGCTGGCCAATGTCGTGCGCCGCAGCGATGCCAGTACCGAACTGGCGCTGGAGGCCGGGCTGAGCGCCTCGCCGGATGGCTGGATCGCTCCGCAGGGCGAGCTGGAGTACGGCCGTCGCTGGAACGGGCAGGCGCTGGACCTGAGCCTGAAGCTGGAACCGGAACTGGACGACGACACCGGCAAGGGCAGCATCGTGGAGCAGGACATCGGCGGCGACAGCGTGCGCAGCGACTGGGACACGCGCACCACCAAGCGCAAGGAAGAAGCCAGCGCGAGCTGGCGGCGACCGCTCGGCGCAGGCCAGTTGAGCCTGGTCGGCGCCGCGCGCGCGGAGTACACCGACACCGACGGCACGATCAGCGGCGGCGATGAGGACGACCAGGTCAGCCGCGAACGTGAGACCTACCGCGAAACCGAGCTGGGGGCACGCTATGTGCTGCAGATGCGCGGCCGCAGCACGCTGGAGATGATGGCCAGCCGCCAGCGTGCGGATATCGACAACGTGGAGGAGTCGCGCGAGGGCGATGACGAGGAACGCTTCGACGAGGACGGGCGCAGCGGCGAAACCATCGCCCGCCTGGACCTGACCCATGCGACCTCCGACACGCTGGCATTCAACGCCAGCATCGAGGGCGCCGACAATTTCCTGGAGCGCCACAACCGCCTGCTGGAGAACGGCGGAGTCGTGGAGGTCCCCGGATCTCAGGTGCGCGTGAGCGAACGCCGCATCGAGGCGGCCGCAGGCCTGACCTGGCAGCCGGCCGACGACTGGACCCTGGAGGCGGGCATGCGCCTGGAGAAATCGGACCTGGCCCAGACCGGCGACGAAGACCTCGAACGCCGCTTCACCTATCCCAAGCCGCGCGTCGCGCTGCGCTGGAATCCGGACGAGGCCAACCAGTGGCGCCTGTCGGTCTCGCGCGAGGTCGGCCAGCTGGACTTCTCCGACTTCGCCGCATCGGCCTCGCTGGAAGGCGGCACGATCAGCGCGGGCAACGCGCAGCTGAAGCCGGACAGCAGCTGGCGCACCGCGTTCTCCTGGGAACACCATTTCAGCGAGGACGCGGCGGTGACCCTGGGCTGGACCCACGACCGGATCAGCGACGTGGTCGACCGGGTGCTGGTGCAGCAGGGCGACGAGATCTTCGATGCGCCCGGCAACATCGGCGACGGCCGTCGCGACACGCTGTCGCTGGACCTGTCGGTGCCGATCGCCGTACTGCCCAATGCGCGCCTGCGCACCACAGCGCTGTGGCGCACGAGCACGGTCACCGACCCGGTGACCGGACAGGCGCGCGGGATTTCGGAAGAGAAGCCGTTCGAAGGCGAAATCGAGTTCACCCAGGAGCTGGCGTCGCTGCAGCTCAATTGGGGCATCCTGCTCGAACACCTGGGCGAGCGCGAGACCAAGTACCGCTACGACCGCGTCACCCGCGAGTCTGAGGACGCCGGCTGGACCCTGTTCGCCGAGCGCCGCATGGGCGAGCACTGGCGGTTGCGGGCTGAAGTCACCGACCTGTTCGGACGCGACTTCCGCGAGCAGCGCTGGAACTGGGACGACACCCGCGCCGACGGCCCGGTGTCCGATACCGAACTGCGCAAGCGCGTCTCGCCCGGGACGGTCAGTCTGACGATCCGTCGTAGTGTGGGCGGCTAGGCCAGCCCTCGGGCGGATCGAAGCCGTAGTAGCCCTTGCCCTCGCGGAAGCGCTGCAGCCGCTCCAGCTCCTTCGGATCGGACTTGCGGTCCCAGGTACGCACGCCGTTGCGCAGGTCGTCCGGGGTCAGCACCAGCGGGTCCCACACCGGCTCGCCCATCACGTCGTGCAGGGCGTAGGTGAGCGTGGGCGTATCGCCGGTCATGTCGAAGCGCATCAGGCCGACGTTGACCGAGCGGGTCCAGGTATCGCGCACGCGTACTTCCGGCACCTGGCGGATGTTCTTGTTGGCCGGCATCTGCGCCAGCGGCGAGGAACATAGGTCGTAGATGTCGTAGCCGCCCTGCTCCGAACGCGGAATGCAGTTGAGCTCGCCCATGTGCGAGTCGCCGGAAATGCACACCACCCCGCCGATGTTCTCGTCGCGGATGAAATCGAAGATCTCGTTGCGTTCGGTCAGGTAGACGGCCCAGGAATCGCCGCCGTCCTCGTTCTCCGCCGACGACCAGCCACCGCCGATGGCCAGCACCTTGAACGGCGTGCGCGAAGCCTTGAGCTCGCGCTTGAGCCAGGCCTTCTGGCGCGCACCAAGCATGGTCTTGTTGGCATCGTCGACCTGGTCGGTCGGGTCGCGGTGGTAGCGTCCGTCGAGCACGAAGAAATCCACGCCGCCGTAGTGCTGCCTGAAGTAGACGCCGGGGTTGTCGGCCTCGCCATACGACGGATTGGCCCAGAAGTTGCGGAATACACGCAGCGATTGCGCCTTGAACGGGCTGCGGCCGTCGGAGTTGTTGAAGCCGAAGTCGTGGTCGTCCCAGGTCGCCAGCTGCGGGGTGGAGCGCAGCAGCGGCTCCAGCCGCTCCACCGCGCGGCCACGGCCGTACTGGTCGACCAGGGTCGGAACCTGGTCGCTGTCGGCATAGATGTTGTCGCCCAGCCAGATGAACATGTCCGGCTCCAGCGCGCGCACCGCATTCCAGATCCGCTGGTCGGGGTCGTACTGCAGCCGGCAGCACGAGCCGAACGCGATCCGGAAATCGGCCGCGCCGGCCGGCGCGGTGCGGGTGCGGTGCGGCAGCGGCTGGAAGCGGTCGAGCTCGCCATCGAAGCGCAGCCGGTACCAGTACGCGGTATCGGGCTTCAGGCCGGTGGCGCGCAGCACCACGCAGGCCTCGTCGTCGGCGCGGGCGCGTGCCGTCGGACCGGTGACGAAACTGGCGAAGTCGCGGTCGGTCGAATACTCCAGGGTCACGTCGAACAGGCCGCTGGCGCGTACCCACACGCTGAAATGATCCGGCCCGGGCGCTCCGATCATCGGCCCCTGCAGCGCGCGCGGGTAGCCGAGCGCCTCGGCCTGCGCGCGCGACCAGGGGCCCAGCAGCGCAACCAGCCCGCCCAGGCCACCCAGTTTGGCGAAACCGCGTCGGGAAATCTTCATGCGCCACCGTCCCGCGCCTGGTTGAGCACGTCGATCAGCACGCCATGCACGGCGCCGTTGGAGACGCACACGTTCTGGCCGTGCAGGTCCAGCGGCGATCCGTCCACCGCGCTGGCCACGCCACCGGCTTCCTGCACCAGGATCACGCCCGGTGCCATGTCCCAGGCGTTGAGTGCCCGTTCCCAGTAAGCGTCCCAGCGCCCGGCCGCGACCCAGGCCATGTCCACCGCGCAGGCGCCGGTGCGGCGGATGCCGGCGACCTTGGCGCTGAGCAGGGCCATCTCGCGCGCGAACACCGGATGGTCGGGCTTGCCCGCGAACGGAATGCCGCAGGCGAGCACCGACTCGATCAGCGTACCCCGCGCGGACACGTGGATCCGTTGCCCGTTGAGCCAGCAGCCCTTGCCCTGCTCGGCCACGTACAGCTCGTCGATCATCGGCAGCCAGGTCACCCCGGCGATCACCTGGCCGTCGCGGGCCAGCGCCACGTTGACGCCCCACAGCGGGTTGCCGAACAGGAAGTTGGTAGTGCCGTCGAGCGGATCGACGATCCACAGGTGGCGCGCGTCGCCGCCGCCGAAGGTCCCGCCCTCCTCGCCGAGGAAGCCATAGTCCGGGCGCGCCTGGGCCAGGATCGCGCGCGTGGTGCGCTCGGCTTCCTCGTCGGCGACGGACACCAGGTCGGCCGGGCCGCTCTTGGCGCGCACGCCCAGTTCGGACAGGCGCGCGAAATGCGCCTGCAGCCCGGCGCCGGCCGCCTGTGCGGCCTGGATCATCGCCTTCAATTCGTCGGAAGCCTGCAGCACGTCGCTCATCACTTCACCGCCTCGATCGCTGTCAGCCGCGCAACGGATCAGTCGCGCAAGCGGGTACGCCACAGGCTGGCCGCCAGCAGCATGGAAACCACCGACGATCCGATCCAGAACCAGATCACCGGCCCGAAATCATAGGTGCGCACGCCTTCGACCACCTGCATGCCGCGCTCGATCAGGCTGCCCGACACCTGTTCCTGCACGGCGGCACCGATGTAGCTGAAGATGCCGATCACGCCCATCGTCGCGCCGGCCACGCGCTTGGGCGCGATGTCCACCGCGAACAGGCCGCCCAGCGAGGTCACCAGGCCAGTCAGGCCCATGCCGAACAGCAGCATCGACAGGATCAGCATCGGCATGGTGTTGGGGCCGAAGAAGAACAGGCACAGCCCGGTCAGTTCGAGCACTCCGAACAGCAGGTTGGCCGGCGGGCGGCGCGCGCCGAACCACTTGTCCGAGATGAAGCCGAATGCGACCGCGCCGGCGATGCCGGCCAGCGTGCTGGTCATCAGCAGCGTGCCGGCTGCCGGCAGCGAGAAGCCACGCGCTTCCTGCAGGTACAGGATTCCCCACGAGTTGATCGCGTAGCGGGTCACGTAGGTGGTCGCGCTGGCCAGGCACAGCACCCATATCGCCGGGATCTTCAGGATCGACAGCTGCAGGGCCAGCACCGACTTCATACCCGGTTTGTTGCCCTGGTCGTAGCGGTCCTGCTTCCAGTCGTTGATGTTGGGCAGGCCCAGCGTGCCGGGCCGGTCCTGGATCAGCAGGTAGCAACCCAGCGCGGTGAACAGGCCGATCAGGCCCGGACCCCAGAAACCCCAGCGCCAGCCCAGCGAACTGACGGCCACGCCCACCACCAGGAAAGTCAGGCCCTCGCCAATCGAATGCGCCGTGCTCCAGACACCGTAAGCGCGGCCGCGCTCGCGATTGGAGAACCAGTGGGTCATCGCCACCACGCCGCCTGGCGCGCCGAAGCTCTGGAACCAGCCATTGAGTCCCCACAGCACCACCGCCAGCCACAGGGTGGTCGCAAAGCCCATCGCCAGGTTGCACAGCGCCGTCATCATGAAGGCGAAAGCGAGGAACCGCTTCATGTTGGCGTGGTCGGCGAGGAACCCATTGGTCAGCTTTCCGATCGCGTAGGTGTAGAACAGCGCCGAGCCGATCAGCCCCAGGTCGGCCGGCGAGAACACGCCTGCGTCGATCAACGGCTTCTTGACCACGCCCAGCGCCAGGCGGCAGGTATAGATCAGGCCGTAGCCCAGGGTGATGGCGAGCATCACCCGGATCCGGTGCTTGCGGAACAGCTCGGCGATCCGGCCGCTGTCGTCGAGCGGTGTGCGATCGGCACCGGTGGCGAAGAACCTCAGGAATCCCATCACGCTCCCCTCCCAGGAATGCATGGCGACGTGCGCGACCCGCGCACAGGGCCAAGCAAAGTCAGTCAGCGCATGGTCGGTATCACGAAACTCTGGTCGGCCACCGCGCCGCCGCGCGGCCAGCGCTGGGTCACAGTCTTGGTGCGGGTGAAGAAGCGCACGCCATCCTGGCCGTACTGGTTCAGGTCGCCGAAGCCCGAACGCTTCCAGCCGCCGAAGCTGTGGTACGCCACCGGTACCGGGATCGGCACGTTGATGCCGACCATGCCCACCTCGACCTGCTCGGCGAACTCGCGCGCCGCGTCGCCGTTGCGGGTGAAGATCGTCACGCCGTTGCCGTACTGGTGCTGGCTGGGCAGCGCCAGCGCCTGCTCGAAGCTGTCGGCGCGCACGATCTGCAGCACCGGGCCGAAGATCTCTTCGCGGTAAGTGGTCATCTTGTCGGTGACCCGGTCGAACAGGCTGGGTCCGAGGAAGAAGCCGTCCCCATGCCCTGGCAGGCGGAAGCCGCGCCCGTCGACCACCAGTTCGGCGCCCTCGTCCACGCCCATCTGGATGTACTGTTCGATGCGCGCGCGGTGCGCGGCGGTCACCACCGGCCCGAACTGCGCCTGCGGATCGCTGGACACGCCCACGCGCAGGTCCGGAATTCGCGCGACCAGCTTCTCGCGCAGCGCCTGCGCGGTGGCCTCGCCCACTGGCACCACCACCGGCAGCGCCATGCAACGCTCGCCGGCCGAACCGTAGGCGGCGCCGAGGATGTCGGCCACCGCCTGGTCCAGGTCGGCGTCGGGCAGGACGATGCCGTGGTTCTTGGCCCCGCCCATGCACTGCACGCGCTTGCCGTGCTGGGCGCCCAGCGCATACACCGACTGTGCGATGTCGGAAGACCCGACGAAACTCACCGCACGGATCTGCGGGTGCTTGAGGATCGCCTCGACCACGTCCTTGTCGCCGTGCACGACATTGAGTACGCCCTCGGGCAGGCCGGCCTCGATCATCAGCTCGGCCAGGCGCAGCGGCACCGACGGATCGCGTTCGGACGGCTTGAGGATGAAGGCGTTGCCGGCGGCGATGGCCGGGCCGAACATCCACATCGGGATCATCGCCGGGAAGTTGAACGGAGTGATGCCGGCGACCACGCCCAGCGGCTGCCGCATCGAGTACACGTCGATGCCCGGGCCGGCGCCCTGGGTGTACTCGCCCTTGAGCAGATGCGGGATGCCGCAGGCGAACTCGATCACCTCCAGCCCGCGTTGGATGTCGCCCCGCGAATCGCCGTGGACCTTGCCATGCTCGCTGGACAGCAGCGCCGCCAGCTCGTCCATGTGCACCTCGAGCAGGCGCTTGAATTCGAACATCACCCGTGCGCGCCGCTGCGGATTGACCTTTGCCCAGCCACGCTGGGCGAGTACGGCACTCTGCACGGCGCGATCCAGCTCGGCCGTGTTGGCCAGGGCCACGTGCGCCTGCACCTGGCCGCTGTTGGGGTCGAACACATCGCCGTGCCGGCCCGAAGTACCCGCGACGCGGCGTCCGTCGATGAAATGGTCGATATTGCGCATGTCGTGCCTGCCTTGCTGATTCAGCCCTTGCGCACGATCCAGTCGTGCGCCGGGTCGTTGCGGAAGATCCAGCGGCGCTCGGGCCCCGCCATCACGTTGAGGTAGTACAGGTCGTAGCCGTGCGGGGCGCCGACCGGGTGGTAGCCGCGCGGCACCATCACCACATCGCCATCCTCCACCGCCACGGCCTGGTCGATGGAGCGGTCATCGGTATAGACGCGCTGGAACGCGAAACCCTGCGGCGGCTGCAGCCGGTGGTAATAGGTCTCCTCCAGCAGCGTTTCCTCGCCGACGGTGGCCGTATCGTGCTTGTGAGGCGGATAGCTGGACCAGTGGCCGCCGGGGGTGATCACCTCCACCACCAGCAGGCTCTGCGCCGGCTCGCCCTCGGGCAGGATGTTGCGCACGTAGCGGGTGTTGGTGCCGCCGCCACGCGTTTCGCGCGACATGCGCGCCGCATCGATCGCGCGGACTTCGCCGTCACCGGTGCCGGGCGCGGTGCACACCGCCAGCTCGACCGCGCCACGCGCGGTGACCGTGTAAGCGACACCGGCGGGCACGTAGACCGCGCCCGGCGCGCGGTCCTCGAACGGCGAGGCGCGCCCACCCAGTCCGTCGAAGCGACTGTCGGCGGCGATGATGTCGGCACTGCCGGCCACCAGCACCAGGCAGGCTTCCCTGCCCGGCTCGCCGCCGGAATACGACTGCCCGTCGTCCAGCTTCACCACGCGGAAGCCGACATGGTCCCACCCCGCGCTGGCGGGGGTGACCGCCAGCACCGTGCCGTCGGCATCCGGCGCATGCGGGCGCACGCGCAGCGAGCCGTTCATTGCAGGCCCGCCTTCGACGCCTCGTTGCGCAGCGTGCGCAGCCCGAGCTCGGCGTAGGTGCGCGGATCGGCCAGTGCAGGATCCTGCTCGGCCTCGATCACGATCCAGCCCGAATAGTCGATGCGCTTGAGCTCGGCCATCACCTGTGCGTAATCCAGCCCGCCGTCGCCGGGTACGGTGAACATCCCGGCCAGCACACCATCGAGGAAACTGGCGCGGTCCTGCACGACCTTGTCGAAGGTCGCGCCACGCACGTCCTTGCAATGCACATGCGCCACGCGGCCGGGATGTTCGCGAATGACCTTCAACGCATCGATGCCGCCGAGCGCGGCGTGGCCCGTGTCCACGGTCAGGCCGACCGATGGGCCGGTGTGGGCGATGAAGGCATCCAGGTCTTCGCCGCGCTCGACCACCGTGCCCAGGTGGTGGTGATAGGCGAACCTGATTCCCTGGGAACGCACGTAGTCGGCGACCTGGGTCAGGCGCTGGCCGAATTCCGCCCAACCCGCTGCCGGCAGGCGTGGCGTGTCGGACAGCGCGACACCGCGATTGCCGTGGACCGCATTGCTGGTCTCGGCGAACACGAACACGGTGCTGCCCAGCGCCTTGAGCAGGGCCAGGTGGTCCTGCATCGCGGCGATCTCGGCCTGCGCGTCCTGGACCAGCAGCGAACCGCTGTACCAGCCGCCGATCAGGTCCAGCCGGTAGCGCGCGAGCAGCGCCTTGAGGGTGGCCGGATCGCGCGGGAACTTCCCGCCCAGCTCCACGCCCTCGAAGCCTACTTCCTGGATGTCGCGCAGGATGTCCTCCAGCGGTGTGTCGCCGCCCAGCTCGGGCATGTCGTCATTGGCCCAGGCAATGGGGCTCACACCAAAACGTATGCTCATGACAGGTCCCGTTTCATGCGCGCGCCGGCCTCGTAGGCACGGCGCGCTTCGTTGACTTCAGCGCGCGCGGAGACTTCCGGCACGGCCACATCCCACCACCAGCCGCCGGCTTCGGTGGTCTTGCGCGGATCGGTATCGATGACCACCACGTGCGTGCGGTCCGCCGCACGCGCGCGCCCGAGTGCCGCGCGCAGTTCCCCGAGGGTGCCCACGTGCTCGGCGTCGGCTCCCAGGCTGCGCGCGTGCGCGGCGAAATCGATCGCCGGCAGCGTCTCGTGCGCACTGTCGGCCAGCAGGTTGTTGAAGCCCGCCCCGCCGGTGGCGTGCTGCAACCGGTTGATGCAGCCGAAGCCGCGGTTGTCCAGCACCACCACGACCAGGTTGAGGCCGAGCATCACCGAGGTGCTCAGCTCCGAATTCATCATCAGGTAGCTGCCGTCACCGACCATGACCACGACCTGCCGGTCGGGTTGCGCCAGCTTCACCCCCAGCGCGCCGGCGATCTCGTAACCCATGCACGAGTAGCCGTACTCCAAGTGGTAGCCGCCCGGTCGGGCGCAGCGCCACAGCTTGTGCAGCTCGCCCGGCAGGCCGCCGGCGGCGCAGACCACCACCGCGTCATCGCCCACGCTCGCCTGTACCGCGCCGATCACCTGCGCGTCGCTGGGCAGCCGCATGTCGGCCGCGCCGGCGGTGGCCGCCTGCACGTTCGCGTTCCAGCGCGACAGTTCACCGGCATCGATGTCCTGCACGCCCTGCGCCACGTGCCAGCCGGCCAACCGTTCGCGCAGCGCGGCGAGCACCACGTGCGCATCGCCCACCACGGGCACGGCGCCGTGCTTGTGCGCATCGAACGGCTGCAGGTTCACCTGGAACAGGCGCGCGTCCGGGAACAGGCTGCGCGAGCCCGTGGTGAAATCCTGCAGGCGCGTACCCAGGCCGACCACGACATCGGCCGATTGCGCCGCAGCGTTGGCGGCGCTGGATCCGGTGACGCCAATCGAACCCAGGTTGCGCGGATGGTCCCAGGGCAAGCCGCCCTTGCCAGCCTGCGTTTCGGCGACCGGCAGGCCGGTGGCATCGGCCAGCGCGGCCAGTTCGCCTTCGGCCAGGCTGTAGAGCACGCCGCCGCCGGCGACCAGCAACGGACGCTTCGCTGTGCGGATGGCAGCGACCAGCGCGTCGAGTTCGGCTGCATCCGGCGGCGGACGCCGCGTGGGCCAGAAGCGCGGCGCGAAGAATTCCACCGGATAGTCGAACGCCTCGGCCTGCACGTCCTGGCAGAACGCCAGGGTCGCCGGACCGCAGGCCGCCGGATCGCGCAGCACGGCCATCGCCTTGGGCAGCGCATCCAGGATCTGCTCGGGCCGCATGATGCGGTCGAAATAGCGCGAGACCGGGCGGAAGCAGTCGTTGGCCGACACGGTGCCGTCGGCGAAGTTCTCCACCTGCTGCAGCACCGGATCCGGGCGCCGGCTGGCATAGACGTCGCCGGGCAGGAACAACACCGGCAGGCGGTTCACATGCGCCACGGCCGCAGCGGTGACCATGTTGGTCGCGCCCGGCCCGATCGAGCTGGTGCATACCATCGCCCGTTGCCGGCGCATCTGCTTGGCGTAGGCCACCGCGGCATGCGCCATGCCCTGCTCGTTGTGCGCGCGCAAGGTCGGCAGCACATCGCGGTGCGCATACAGCGCCTCGCCCAGGCCTGCGACATTGCCGTGGCCGAAGATCGCCCAGGCGCCGGCGAAATACGGCACGCGCGCACCATCGACCTCCACCTGCTGGGCCGCCAGCCAGCGCACGGTCGCCTGCGCGGCGGTGAGTCGGATCCTGTCCATGCCGTCAGCGGGCTCCCTGGTTCGCCTTGGCCGCACGCCAGGCATCGACCAGCACGCTGAAGCGGCGCGCCAGGTCCTCGATCGCAGCCTCATCGTCGATCTTGCCGGTCAGCCAGCGCTCGGCGGCGTCGGCGAAGATCGTGCGACCGACCGCAAAGCCCTTGACCACCGGCACCGACGCGGCGGCCTGGAACGAGGCGATCAGTTCGTCTTCCGGCGCCGACAGGCCCAGCAGCACCACGCCGCGGCAGCGCGGATCGTTGGCGGCGATCCCCGCCTCGATGTTGCGCCAGGCGCGGGCGCTGTCGTTGGGCTCCAGCTTCCACCAGTCCGGACGCATGCCCAGATCGTACATGCGCTGCATGGCGCGGGCGACCGTGGCATCGTCCACCACGCCATTGCGCGAAGCGATGATCTCCACCAGCAGCTCGTGGCGGGTCTGGCGCGCGGCGTCGTGCAGCCGCAGCAGCTGGCGCTCCTGGCGCTCGCGCAGGTCGGCCGGATCGTCCGGGTGGTAGAACACCAGGCACTTGACCACGTGGTTGGCCGGCCAGGTCGACAGCTCGGTGGCCACGTCCGGGCTGCTTTCGAACTCGAGCGGGCACGAGCCGGGCAGTTCGATCGGCCGGCCGATCCAGTACGGATGATCGGCCGCCGCCTCCAGCCCGCGCATGCCGAAGCGACCATCGAGCAGCAGGCCGAACCCGGGGTCTCCGCCGGCCAGCCGGTCGACCGCCTTGAGCGCCAGCGCCTTGAACCGCGGGATCAGCGCCGGGTCGGCGCCGGTCTGTTCGCACAGCGCCTCGAACTGGCTGCGATGGTCCATCGCCAGCACGGTCAGGTGCGGCCAGTCGCCCACGCGGGTGGTGGCCCAATGGGTCTGTTCCAGCGCCAGGTCATCGCGCAGGCGATGCGGATGGGTGCTGGCCAGGAACTGCTGCAGCTCGTCCCAGGTCGGCATCGCCGGCGAGCAGCCGTGCCGCGACACCACGATCGCCCCGCAGGCATTGGCGTAGCTGCACGACTGCTCCAGCGGCTCATCGCGCAGCCATCCACGCAGGAAGCCGGCCATGAACGCATCGCCGGCGCCAAGCACGTTGAACACCTCCACACTGAAGCCGCGACCGACCACGCCCTGCTCCAGGCGGTCGGGCACCTGCGCGGGGAAGGCGACGCAGCCCAGTGGTCCGCGCTTGCACACCAGCAGCGCATCGGATTTCTCGCGGATCGCGCGTAACGCAGCGATCGTGTCGGTGGTCCCGCCGAGGATGTGCACCTCTTCCTCGGTGCCCACGATCAGGTCGCACAGCGGCAGTACCTGCTGCAGGCGCGCGGTGACACCGGCATCGGCGACGAAGCGGTTCTCACCCATGTCCTTGCGGGTCAGTCCCCACAGGACCGGCCGGTAATCGATGTCGAACACCACGCGCGCGCCATTGGCGCGGGCGATCGTGCAGGCACGCAGGCACGCATCGAAGACGTTGTCGCGCGACAGGTGGGTGCCGTTGATCAGCACCGCACCGGCCGAGCGGATGAAGGCCTCGTCCACGTCGCCGGCTTCCAGCGCCATGTCCGCGCAGTTCTCGCGGTAGAAGATCAGCGGGAAGGTTTCCGGGTCGCGGATGCCCAGGAACACCAGCGCGGTCAGCCGCGACGGGTCCTCCAGAACGCCGGCGGTGACCACGCCTTCGCGCGCGAGTTGCTCGCGGATGAAACGGCCGAAGTGGTCGGCGCCGACCCGGGTCAGCAGGCCGCTGCGCAGGCCCAGGCGTGACGCCCCGACCGCGGTATTGGTCGGGCTGCCGCCGATGTACTTGGCGAAGGACGCCATGTCCTCCAGCCGTCCGCCGATCTGCTCGCCATAGAGGTCGATGCAGGACCGGCCGATCGTGATCAGGTCCAGTTGTCGCTCCGCCGCCATGCAGGCCGCCCCTTGCCCGTGCGCGGCGACCATCGCCACGACACGTGTAACGTATATTCTATTTTTTATCCCAACGCAACATTCATTTCATTTTTTTACCGGCCTTCTTCGCCCCGCGGGCCGGGGTGCCGCCGCCGGTCGTAGCGAACGCGTACGAGATCACCAGGGCCTGGGCCAGGCACATCGACGCCGACAGCGAGCGGAACTTGCGGATCTCCGCCTCGCGCACCTGCAGCACCTGGGTGGCCGGCTTGGCCACCGGGCTGACCAGGCTGTCGCTGATCGACAGCACCTTGCAGCCGCGATCGGCGGCCGCGTGCACCAGTTGCACGCTTTCCTCGGCGTACGGGTGGTAGCTGACCGCCACCAGCAGGTCGCGCGGGGACAGCGCATGGGCCTGCTGCATCGCCATGCCGCCGATGCCGTCGATCAGCACCGTGCGCTTGTCGGCCTGGTGCAGCGAATAGGCCAGGTACGAAGCCACCGCGAAGGATCGGCGGAAGCCGGCGATGAACACCGTCTCGGCCTGGACCAGCAACTTGACCGCGCGGGCCAGCTCGTCGCGGCTGACCATCTTGGCCAGGTTTTCCAGCGCCAGCGTGTTGCCCTCGACGAACTCTGCCAGCACCTGCCCCGGATCGCCGACAGCCTTGTTGTCCACCGCCTGGGTGAACTCGCGCACGCGCTCGCCGTAACCCTGCTGGGCGCTGCCGAGCAGGCCGTCGACGAACAGCCGCTGCATCTGGCTGGCACCATCGAAGCCGAAATGCTTGGCGAAGCGCACGATCGCCGACGGCTGCACCTCGGTGCGCTCGGCCAGCACCGCCACCGTTTCCAGCGCCACCGCGCTGGGCTCGTCCAGCACGTAGCGCGCGATCTGCTTGAGTCGTTTGCTCAGCTCCTCGTACTGCTCGAGGATCGCCGAGCGCAATTCCTCTGCGGTCGCGGGCGGGACATTGCGCTGGGTCATGCGGGGCTCCTTGCGGTTCGCGGGGGTCAGGAGCGGTCCGGCCGGGTGGTCGCTCGCTACGGGCAGTGTAAATTCTATTTGCATTCCAAAAAAGAACAAATATTCTATCTGCTGCATCCAGCGCCGTGGAGGGCATTGTGGAGCGAATCGATGTCGCGCTGATCGGCGCCGGCAGGATGGGACAGGTCCATGGGACCAATGCCGCCACCCACCCGGCCCTGCGCCTGAAGTACGTGGTCGACCCGCGCCCGGAGGCCGCCGCCGCCATGGCCGGCCGCTTCGACGCGCAGGTCGCGCCGCTGGAACAGGCCCTGGCCGACCCGTCGGTGGCCGGCGTACTGGTCTGCAGCTCCACCGACCAGCACCTGCAGCACGCGCTGGCCGCGGTGCGCGCCGGCAAGGCGGTGTTCTGCGAAAAGCCCATCGACCTGGACCTGGACAAGGTCCGCGGGGCGGCGCCGGAATTCGCAGGCGCCCGCTTCCAGCTCGGCTTCAACCGGCGCTTCGACCCGCACTTCCGTGCGCTGCGGCAGCGCCTGCTCGGCGGCGAGATCGGCGTTCTGGAGACGCTGCACATCGTCAACCACGATCCGGCCGCCCCGCCGCCAGGCTTCGTTCCCACCAGCGGCGGGCTGTTCAAGGACTTCACGATCCATGACCTGGACATGGCCCGCTGGCTGCTGGGCGAGGAGCCCAGCGAGGTGTTCGCCCTGGCCAGCTGCCTGGTGGACCCGGAAATCGGCCGGCTCGGCGACGTGGATACCGCGCGCACCCTGCTGCGCACGCCCAGCGGCCGGTTGTGCGTGATCTCCAACACCCGCCGCAGTGGCTATGGCTACGACCAGCGGATCGAGGCCTGCGGCTCCGGCGGCATGCTGGCGGCCGGCAATGTCCAGGCCGATACCGTGCTGGCGCTGACCGATGGCGGCACGGCAGGCGCGCCGATCCAGCCCGATTTCCCGCGGCGCTACGGCGAGGCCTATCGGCTGCAGCTGGATCACTTCGCCAGCGTGCTGCGCGGGCAGGCGCAACCGCAGGTCGGTTATGCCGATGGCATCGCCGCGCTCGTGCTGGCCGAGGCCTGCCAGCAATCCGTGCGCTCCGGCGCCCCCGTCTTCCTCTGAAGGAACCGCCATGCATGACATCGTCCTGATCGGCGCCGGCCGCATCGGCCGCATCCACGCCCGCAACGCGGCGCTCGATCCCCGCCTGCGCCTGGCCGGCATCGTCGATCCGGTGGACGCGGCCGCCCAGGCGCTGGCCACCGAATGGAACACCGCCGTCACCACCCTGGACCAGGCGCTGGCCGATCCGGCGGTGGCCGGCGTGATCATCGCCAGTTCCACCGATACGCACCTGGAGTACAGCCTGCGCGCCGCGGCGGCCGGCAAGGCGGTGTTCTGCGAGAAGCCGATCGACCAGGACCTGGCGCGGGCCCGCCCGGCCGCGCGCGAACTGCCCGCCGCGCGCCTGCTGCTGGCCTTCAACCGCCGCTTCGATCCCAACTTCCAGGCGCTCAAGGCGCGCCTGGATGGCGGCAGCGTCGGCAGCCTGGAAACCCTGCAGATCACCTCCAACGATCCCTCGCCGCCGCCGCCTGCGTATGTCGCCATTTCCGGCGGCCTGTTCAAGGACATGGCCATCCACGACTTCGACATGGCCCGCTGGCTGCTGGGCGAAGAGCCGGTGGCGGTGTTTGCCAGCGGCAGCTGCCTGGTCGATCCGGAAATCGGCAAGCTGGGCGACGTGGACACCGCCCGCACCCTGCTGCGCACCGCGTCGGGCAAGCTGTGCGTGATCTCCAACAGCCGGCGTTCGGGCTTCGGCTACGACCAGCGTATCGAGGCCTACGCCTCGGCCGGCATGGTCCGCGCCGACAACGTCACCGAATCCACTGTGCAGGTATGGGGCGAAGGCGGCGCGGCGGCCGATCGCTTCCAGAACTTCTTCCTCGACCGCTACGCCGAAGCGTATCGCCGCGAGATGGAGCACTTCGCCGATATCCTCGACGGCGCGCAGCCTTCGGTGGGTTATGTCGATGGCGTGGCCGCACTTGCGCTGGCCGAGGCGGCCGCCGAATCGGCGCGCACCGGCAAGGTCGTGCAGCCCTGAGTCCAGGGCTGCATTGGCGGGAATGAGAAGACCCGGCAATGCCGGGTCTTCTTTCTTGTGGCAGTAGATGTCGCCGCAGAAGTCACGCCGGGGCGGCCAGCCCGCCTCCGTCAATGCGTGGCTTCGGCGGCGGCGTGCAACGGCGCGATCAACCTGCCGCGGACCAGTTCGCCGAAGCGTTCGAGACTGCAGGGTTCGGCGCACCCGGGAATCGGCAGGTACTCGTGCGCGGCCGGATTGGAGGCATCCAGCACCTGCAGTTCACGCACCTGCGGCATGGTCTGCGAGCGGTAGAACGCGCGCACGAACTGCTGCCCCTTCGCATCGGACAGCACCTCGAAGCCGAGCGCACCGCCCGGCGGCGGGTCGTCGCGCGGATAGCCGGGCACGGTCCAGTGCAGGTCCAGGAACCCGCCCAGGTCTGCGATGTTGGTGTCGTGGCCGACCAGCACCGTCAGCCTCGGCCCGCCCTCCATCGCCGCCAGCATGCGCGTGGCCAGCGGTGAGGCCGCGCGCGCGGCCACGTAGGGCGCGCGCCCTTCGTAGCGGAACTTGAGGGAATGGAATTCCAGCAGCTGCCCGATCTGCTCCGGCGTAAGCCGGCCCCAGGCCACCTCCTCCATCGGCTTGCCTTCCAGGTACTCGAGCAGGAAGGTCTGGCTGATGGTGGAGGCCAGGCCGAACGGATCGCCCACGTCGGGACGGTCGTCCTCGTTGCGCACGATGCCCGGCGTCATGCGCGAGATGTCGCAGGCCTGGCCGGGCTCGCAACCCAGCGCCTGGTTCAGCAGCGCAAACAGCGGCGCCTGCGCGCGCAGCTCGGCCTCCATCCCGCCGGCAGGCGCCATGGCCTGCACCGCGCGCAAGGCCTCGTCCGGATCGATCGGCATCGCGCCGGCATCCAGTGGATGGAATTCCACGTCCGCTTCGGGACTCGCAGGAAAAGCGATATCCACTGCGCAGCCGGGCCACATGCCGGCCACCAGCGCGCGCGCGGTGTCCTGCGTGCGCGGTTTGGAACTGGCCGCCACTTCGACGTCGCCCGCCGCAGGACAGCCGTTGGACGCCAGCAGCCCGCGCTGGCGCCATTGCGCGATGTCCCAGGCGCCCAGCCGCTCCACGGCGTCGAAGCCGTGCGGAGTGAGCTGGCCGAACTCGACCGGCCACGCCGGCCAGGGCTGGTCGGCGACGCCATCGGGCGCCACCTTGGCCTTGGTCGGTGGGCGCACGCCGTGGCGCATCAGCATCACCACGCGATCGAGCTTGAGCGGTTCCTGCGCTTCGGCGGCATCGACGGCGGCCGGTGCGTCGGCCTGCGCCTGCGGCGCCTGCGCGCCGCGGTCGGTACAGCCGGCGATCGCCGCCACGACGGACGCGGCCAACAGGCCGCGCAGCAAGGGGATGGTCTTCATGTTATGCGACTCCGGACAAAACCGGCGGCCCCGCAGGGCCGCCGCAAGCACATCAGCACGCGGGGAGCGTCAGAACTTGTATTGCAGGCCCAGGCGGACAGTGGCGCCGTAGATCTCCGTCTCGCCCAGCCGGTCGCGGTAGCCCATGTAGGTGCGCATGGCCGCATCGTTGAGGTTGCTGCCCTCCAAGAACACGGTCAGGTCTTCACCGAAGGTGTAGGCCACGCGCGCATCCCACTGGTCCAGGCGATCCAGGTAGACGTCTTCCCCGGGATCTCCGCCCACTTCCATCAGCTGCTCGGAGCGGTAGGTATAGGCCAGGCGCGCCGAGAAACCGTACTTCTCGTAGGAGATCTGCGCCGAAGCGACCCGGTCGGACTGGTCGATCAGCGGCAGCGTATCGTCGCGATCGGGGATGCCCGAAGCCTCCGAATCGGAGAACGTCATGTTGGCACCCACGCTGAAACCGTCGAATGGCGCCGGCAGGAAGCTGAGCTCGTACTGCGCGTTGAGCTCCAGGCCCTTGAGCTTGGCCGAATCGGCATTGGTCCAGCTGCTGACTTCGGCATTGGTCAGGTCCATGCCGCCGAACGTGCCGTCCTGCCCGCCGTTGGTCGACTCGAAGATCGGGTTCTCGATGTCCTTGTAGAACACCGCCGCCGACAGCAGGCCGCGATTGCCGACGTAGTACTCGATCGACAGGTCGAAGTTGTTCGAGTACAGCGGCTTCAGGTCCGGATTACCCATCGATACCTCCGGCTCGGAGCTGCTCGCATCCTCGATCTCCACGAACGGCGCCAGCGACTCGTAGTTCGGCCGGCCGATCGCCCGGGTCGCCGCGGCGCGCACGACCAGGTTCTCCTTGGGGTCGAAACGTACGTTCAGGCCCGGGAAGAAGTCGGTGTAGCTGCGCGATCCAAAGCTGTTGAACGGATCGTCCAGCGACGCGTTGTCCAGGTCGAACGCATAGGCCGCGTAATCACCCTGGGTGTGCTCCATGCGCACGCCGGGGATCCAGGTCACGTCGCCGTAGCGCAGCCGGCCCATGATGTAGGCCGAGGTGATCTTCTCGGTGATGCGGAAATCGCCGGCCAGCGAGGCGGACAACGTGCCTGCCTCGTCCTCTTCGAACTCGCCGGTATTGGCATTGAAGTAGGCATTGGCCGCCGGACCGTTGATCGTCGGCCCGAAACGATAGCGCCCGTTCCAGATGCTGCCGATCGGCCTGCCTGCGACATCGGCCAGGGTCAGGTCGCCGTCATCGTATTCCCAGGCCTCGCCGTTCTGGTCGTTGGTCTTGCGACGGTCGATGTACTTGGCGCCGAACTGCAGGTCCGAGCCGTCGCCGATCGCGATCGGCATCATGTAATCCACGCGCGCCTGGTACAGGTCCTCCACGGCGCGACGCGACTCGGGCTCGTAGAAGTCCGGCTCGTACAGCGAGGCGTCGTACGGATCCTCGCCCCACGGCACGACCAGGTACGGGTCGGGCACCAGGTTGTACTCGCCGCTCACGTCGCCCTGCTTGAAGCCCCACTCGTCGCGGTGCGGGTCGCGCTTGTCGGCGCGCGAGTAGGTCAGTTCGGTGCGCAGCTCGCTGTCGTCGAACTTGAACTTGCCGCCGATCGAGGACGTGAAGGTGCTGGTGTCCTCCTGGCGGGTACGCAGCGCGCGCGCGCCCTCGGCGTCGGTGAAGTTTCCGCCATCCGGGCCGAGCGGGATGATGCCGTCCTCGTCGAATTCCACCGAGAACCGGTCGCGGGTCTCGGAGTCCTCGTACTTGGAGTACATCAGGCGCAGGAACATGCTGGTGTCGTCGTTGGGCCGCCAGTCGAAGTTGGCGACCGCGCCACTGCGCGTGCGGTTGGTGTTGTACTGGCGCAAGTCCAGACCTTCGGGGACGATTTCGTCGTCGACCTCGATCCAGTCGCCGGTGTTCTGTACGTTCTGCGTTCCGATCTTGCGGTCGGAATAGTTCAGCGCCACCACCGCGCCGAACTGCCCGTCTGCGCCGAAGCGGCCGCCGTAAGCGCCGTCGAACTCGTACGGATTGGAGTTGTTGAGGTCGTTGTGCCCGTACGCGCCGCGCAGGTTGCCGAAGTTGCCCTGGCGATCAAACGCACTGAGGGTTTCGATATTCACCGCACCGGCGATCGAGTTGGCGTCCATGTCCGGGGTGATCGTCTTGGACACGGTGACCGCGCCGATCAGCGCCGACGGAATGTCGTCCAGCTTCACCTGCCGGCCATCCGGCTCCGGTGCCGGCGCCGTCTGGCCGTTGAGTGACACGTTCAGCAGGTCGGGCGAGACGCCGCGCACCGTCAGGTAACGGCCTTCGCCCTGATCGTTCTGGGTGGTGACGCCGGGCAGGCGCCGTACCGCCTCGGCCACGTTCTGGTCGGGCAGCCGGCCGACGTCGTCGGAACGGATCGCATCGACCTGTGCATCGGCGAAACGCTTGTCGTCGATCGCCGCCCGATCCGCCGCCCGTCGGCCGGTCACCTGCACGGTGTCCAGCTGGGTGGGGTCGGTGTCTGCCGCTGCCGCACTGTTTGGATCCTGGGCCGATACCTGGCCCGCCATGACTGCAAGGTTGCTCAATATGAATGCCGCCAAGGCATTCCTTCGGATCTTACGCATCGTCGAGTCCCTCCCAAGGACAACGGCCGCGAGCCCGTGCAATACCGCCGGACCGGAGGCTGCGGGAGCAGATTACGAACAAAAATTCTATTTTGCAACAGTCTTAGAATTTCTCTTGCAAATCGCCGAAATCGCCCTGTAAGGTGGCCGCACGCCCGACGCGGCGCTCTACGGGGAGGAGACCTGATGAAATCCAAGCACGCCCTTGCCTTCGGCATCGCGGCCGCGCTCGCGCTGCCATTCGTCGCCGGCTGCCGGTCGCAGGAGGGGGCCGCAGGCGCGGACAGGACTGCCGCCGCGACTCTCGTTCCGGCCACCACGCAGACCGAGCCGACCGCCAGCGGCGAGACCAACGCGGCCATCCTGGTCCGCGACGACGCCGATCCGGCGCGCGCGCAGCTGATCGCCACCGCCGCCCTGGGCGGCCTGGAAACCTACGGCGTCGACGGCAAGCGCGTGGCCACCACCGCCGCCGGCGAAGTCGCCGCGCTGGATATCGCCAGTGGCGTGCGCCTGGGCGGCGGCCGCGTGGCCGATGTCGTGGCTGCCGTGGATACGACCGGCAATTTCCTGCGGCTGTTCCAGCGCACCGGCGAAGGCCTGGTCGAGGTCGGCGCGCGTCCGCTGCCGCTGGGCTTCGCCGGCGAAGGCATCTGCCTGTACCAGCACCGGCTGGACGGCTCGCTGCATGCGTTCATCGTCGGCGACGGCGGCGAGGTGGATCAGCAGGTGATCTTCGACGCCGGCGACGGCAAGCTCGACGCCCGGCCGGTGCGCCGCATCAGCCTGCCCTCCCCGCTCAAGCAGTGCGTGGTCGACACCAACGGCCATGTGTTCGCTTCCGAGGAAGCAGTCGGCATCTGGCGCTTCAACGCCGATCCGGAGGCCGACGTGTCGGCCACGCTGATCGACGCGCCGCGACTGGGCCACATCGAAGAGGAAGTGTCCGGCCTGGCCGTGCACGACGGCGGCGAGGGCCACCAGTGGCTGTTCGCCTCCGATGCCACCGCCGGCCGCATCAACATCTACGACCGCGCCAAGGACGGTGCCTACCTGGGCAGCTTCCAGGTCTCCGCTCCCGGCCAGGACGCCGAAGCGGTGAAGGAACCGGGCCTGCTGTTCGCCGACAGCCGGCCGCTGGGTACCGACTTCCCCGCCGGCGTGCTGCTGGTCAACGACGAGGACGGCGCGAACACCAAGCTGGTTTCGCTGGCCGCGATCGGCAAGGCGCTGGGCCTGGATCCGGGCAAGCCCGTGCCGGCGGCCGCGCCGCCGAAGGTGGCCGCGGTGACCGCGCGCGTGGAAACCGTGCCGGCCGGCAGCTATGGCGATGCGGCCGACGACCCGGCGATCTGGGCGCATCCGACCGATCCGTCGCGCAGCCTGGTCATTGCCACCGACAAGAAAGCCGGCCTGTACGTGTACGACATGCAGGGCCAGGTGGTGCAGTTCCTGCCCGACGGCAAGATGAACAACGTCGACCTGCGCGAAGGCTTCGACCTGGGCGGCCGACCGGTGGTGCTGGTCACCTCCAGCAACCGCACCGACAAGAGCATCGCCATCTACGTGCTGGACACCGACAAGCGCCAGCTGGTCAACGTCGCCGACGGCGTGCAGCCGACCGGCCTGGGCGATCCCTACGGCCTGTGCATGTACCGCGCCGCCGGCAGCGGCGACACGTATGTGTTCATCAACGGCGACGACACCGCCATGCGCCAGTGGCGGCTGGTGCCCACCACGGACGGCAAGGTCCGCGCCGAGCATGTCCGCGACCTGACCTTCGATTCGCAGACCGAAGGCTGCGTGGTCGACGACGCCAGCGGCACGCTCTACGTCAACGAGGAGGACGTCGCGCTGTGGCGCATGTCGGCCGATCCGGCCAGCGGCGATGTGAAGACCGCCGTGGCCCGCGTCGCCGACAACCCGGCGATGAAGGACGACCTGGAAGGCATCGGCATGTACGACCTCGGCGATGGCCGGGGCTACCTGGTGTTCTCCAGCCAGGGCAACGACACCTATGCGGTCTACCGTCGCGAAGGCAAGCAGGAATACCTGGGCTCGTTCGCGGTGGTCGCCGATCCGGCGCGCGGCATCGACGGCATCTCCGAGACCGACGGCCTGGAAGTCACCAGCCGCAACCTCGGCCCTGGCTTCGAGCACGGCGCGATGATCGCCCAGGACGGGCGCAACGTCATGCCGGTGGAAAACCAGAACTACAAGTACGTTTCCTGGGAAGACATCGCCAAGGCGCTGGGCCTGGAGATGCGCTGACCGGGCCGGCGGGCGCGTGGCCCAGGCCACGCGCCCGTTCCGGTTGCCGCATCGCGACGCCGTCGCGATTGCCGGCACTCAGCATTGAAATCCGCGTGCCACGTCCGCGCTACCGCACCGCGCAGCGTTGCTGACCAGCGCCTGCATCCTGGCCTGTCGCCGGGCCATCGACGGCTTCGGCCAGTGCCGGCCCGACCAGGACCACGCCCGGCTGCCCCATCTCGAACGCATGCGGCGACCGCGCCAGCGCACGCAGTGGCAACACGTGACGGCGCTCACCCTGCTGGCTGGCCGCCTGCACGACAGCCACCGGCGTATCGGCCGGCAGGTGCCGCAGCAGAGACGCGGCGATCGCATCGATGCGACCCATTCCCATATAGATCGCCAGGGTGGTGGCGGCGCGGCACAGCGCCTCCCAGTCCGGCTCGCCATGGTCGGCGGTGTGCGCGGTGACGAAGGTGACGCCGTGGCAATGCCCGCGGTGGGTCAGCGATACGCCCAGCGAGGCGGCCGCGGCGAAGGCGGCGCTGACGCCGTTGACGATGCGCACCGGCACGCCGGCCGCGCGCAGGAACGCGATCTCCTCGCCGGCGCGGCCGAACAGCAGCGCATCGCCGCCCTTGACCCGGACCACGCGCAGGCCCTGCAGCGCGTAGCGGCGCATCAGCCGGCAGATGAAGGCCTGCGGCGTGGACCGGCAGCCGCCGCGCTTGCCCACGCGCACCACGCGTGCGTGCGGGGCCAGCCCGACGATGTCCGGATCGACCAGTTCGTCCAGCAACAGCACCTCGGCGCACTGCAGCGCGCGCACCGCCTTGAGGGTGAGCAGTTCCAGGTCGCCCGGGCCGGCGGAGAGCAGCACCACTTCGGCCGGGATACGGCGCGGGGCGGCAGTGCCGTTCGTGTCGATGGCCATCGGCGTCTCCGTCGGGTTCATGCGCTGGCCGCCTCGCGGGCCAGGCGGGTGAGCTGGGGAATGCAGGAGCCGCAGACCGTGCCGCAGCCCAGCTTCTGCTTGAGCGCCGGCACGTCCGCGCCGCGGCCGACCTCGGCGCGGATCGCCGATTCGGTGACCTGCCGGCACACGCACACCAGCGGGTCGCGCGCGACGTCGGCCAGCGCCGAGA
Source organism: Pseudoxanthomonas koreensis (assembly GCF_010093225.1). Classification (GTDB taxonomy): domain Bacteria; phylum Pseudomonadota; class Gammaproteobacteria; order Xanthomonadales; family Xanthomonadaceae; genus Pseudoxanthomonas; species Pseudoxanthomonas koreensis. The sequence goes on from NZ_PDWM01000014.1 coordinate 35,163, forward strand.
ACGCGGCCAGCCGCGGCCCGCGCCACGCCGCGCCGGACAGCGCGGTGCGCAGCAGCGCGTCGCCGCCGGGCTGCGCGTCGGTCCACAGCAGGCCGTCGATGAAATGCTGGCCGGCGTCGTCGCGCCAGGCCACGCGCTTGAGCAGGCCGCGGCGGACGTCGCGGTATTCGAGCGTGTCGGCGCCGGCGGCCAGGGCCAGTGCCGCGTCCAGCGCCTGCAGCCAGGCCGCCGGCCTCGCCTCGGCCGCCGCCGCGCGCAGCACCAGCCAGGCGATGCCTTCGGGCGCGTCGGCCTCGGCCTGCAGCGACAGGCCGGCATAGCCGCAATCCCGGAGCAGCGGCTGCACCGCCTCGCGCATCGCCAGCACATCGCCGCGGCGCGCGGCCAGCAGATGCCAGCCGAACGGCGCCGGTTCCACCCGCACTGCCGCGTGCTTGAGCTCGGGCTGGCGCGAACGCGCGTCCACCGCCGGCAGGCTGACTTCGTTGATGCCGCCGCTGGACAGGTGCTGCCCGTTCCAGTGCATCGCCGCGAACACGGTCCCCGAGCCGACCTCGTCGGACAGTTCCAGCGGCAGCACCAGTTCGCCGCGCTTGCTGCTCACCCGGACCAGTTCGCCCGCCTTCAAGCCGCGCCGCGCCGCGTCGTCCGGATGCATGCGCAGGCCCGGCTCGGGGCTGTGCGCGAACAGTCCCGGCACCCGCCCGGTGCGCGACATGCCGTGCCACTGGTCGCGCAGGCGGCCGGTCAGCAGGTGCAGCGGGAAGCGCGCCGATGTCGGTTCGGCCACCGGCCGGTAGGGCGTGGCGTGGAAGCGGGCGCGGCCGTCGGCGGTGGCGAACACGCCATCGGCGTAGCGCCGCGCCTGGCCGTGCGCGCTGCCGGCGGGAAACGGCCACTGCTGCGGGCCGTCGGCTTCCAGCCGGGCGTAGTCGAGGCCGCCGATGTCCAGGTCGCGGCCGACGGTGAGCGCGCGGTGTTCGTCGAACACCTGCGCCGGCGTTTCGGCCTCGAACAGCGACGCGGCGCCGGGCGCGGCCAGCCGCGCCTCGATCCGGCGCGCGACCTCGCGCACGATCCACCCGTCCGGCCTGGCCTGCCCCGGCGCGGCCACCGCCGCGCGCACCCGCGAGATGCGCCGCTCGGAATTGGTGACCGTGCCTTCCTTCTCGCCCCAGGTCGCCGCCGGCAGCAACGCGTCGGCGTAGGGCACGGTGTCGGTGCCGGTGAACGCTTCCTGCACGATCACGTACTCGGCGCGCTGCAGCGCCTCGCGCACCTGGCCGATGTCGGGCATGGAGTGGACCGGGTTGGTGCAGGCGATCCACACCGCCTTGACCTTGCCGGAACGCACGGCGTCGAACAGTTCCACCGCCGCCAGCCCGGGCCGCGGCGACAGCGTGCCGGGGGCCAGCTTCCACAGCGCCTCGACCTCGGCGCGGTGCGCGGGATCGTCGATCTCGCGGTGCGCGGCCAGCATCGTGGCCATGCCGCCGACCTCGCGCCCGCCCATCGCGTTGGGCTGGCCGGTGAGCGAGAACGGGCCGGCGCCGGGGCGGCCAAGCTGACGGGTGGCCAGGTGCAGGTGGATCAGCGCCAGGTTCTTGTCGGTGCCGTGCGCGGACTGGTTCAGGCCCATGCAGTACAGCGACAGCGCCGCCGGGCTGCGGCCGAACCATTCGGCGGCGGTGACCAGGTCCTGCGCGGGGATGCCGCAGATCTCCGCCGACATGCGCGGGGTGTACTCGCGCAGCAGGTTTTTCAGTTCGGCGAAGCCGGTGGTGTGCGCGTCGATGAACGCCTGGTCCAGCAGGCCCTCCCACACCAGGTGGTGGAGCATGCCGTTGAACAGGGCCACGTCGGTGCCCGGCTGGATCGGCAGGTGCAGGTCGGCCATCGCCGCGGTGTCGGTGCGGCGCGGGTCGACCACGATCCAGCGCACGTCCGGGTCGGCCGCCTTCGCCGCCTCCAGCCGGCGGAACAGCACCGGGTGCGCGTAAGCGGCATTGCTGCCGGCGAACAGCACCGTCTTCGCGTGTTCCAGGTCCTCGTAGCAGGTGGGCGGGCCGTCGGTGCCGAAGGCCAGTTTGTAGCCGGCGACCGCGCTGGACATGCAGAGGCGCGAATTGGTGTCGATGTTGTTGGTGCCCAGCAGGCCCTTGGCCAGCTTGTTGAAGACGTAGTAGTCCTCGGTCAGCAGCTGGCCGGACAGGTAGAACGCCACCGCGTCCGGGCCGTGGCGCTCGACGATCCCGGCCAGGCGCTCGGCCACCGTGTCCAGCGCCAGCGACCAGTCCACCGGCCGCCGCGCATCCTGGCGGTGGTTGCGCAGCTCCGGCCACAGCGCGCGCCCGTGCAGGCTGCGCGCGCTGTCGGCCAGGGCGCGGCCCTTGCTGCACAGGCGGCCGAAGTTGGCAGGATGCTGCGGGTCGCCTTCCACCCCGGTGATGCGTCCGCGGCCGTCGCCGCCGTGCTCGCTGTGCACCAGCACGCCGCAGCCGACGCCGCAGTAGCAGCAGGTCGAAGGCGTGGTGCGGCGCTGCACGCCCGCGGCGCCGGCCTCGCCCGCCGGGACGCCGGCGCCATCCATCAGGCCGCGGCCTCCGTGGCCCCGGCGTCCGCGTCCGCAGCCACGGCCAGCGAAAGCCACACCTCGCCGCCGCGCAGCTGCACCGGGTACCTGCGCGCGCAGCCCACGTCCGGGGCGCAGGCCTGGCCGCTGTCGAGCTGGATGTTCCAGCCGTGCAGCGGGCAGGTCACGGTGTCGCCGCTGACAATCCCCTGCGACAGCGGCCCGCCCTTGTGCGGGCAGCGGTCGGCCAGCGCGAACACGCGCGCGGCCGCCGGCCGGAACAGGGCGATGTTGTCGCCCTCGCCGCACTCCAGCACCCGCGACCCCAGCAGCGGGATCTCGTCGATCGCGCAGACGCGGACCCAGGCATCGTCCGTTGCGTCCATCTCAGTCCTCCAGGGCCACGGCGATGCGGCGGTCGGGCGGGGGTGCATCCAGTTTCAGTGGCGCGTACTCGCGCGCCTGGGTGCCGGCGATCCGCGCCGCCCACGGGTCGGGCAGGCCTTCCAGCGCGTACAGCAGGCGCTCGTACAGGGCGCGGCGGTTGCCTGCGTCCTCGACCACCTTGCGCTTGATGTAGTCCAGGCCGACGCGTTCGATGTAGTGCACGGTGCGGTCGAGGTAGTAGGCCTCCTCGCGGTACAGCTGCAGGAAGGCGCCGGTGTATTCCTTCACCTCGTCCGGCGTCTTCACCTTGACCAGGAAGCGCGCGACCTCGGTCTTGATCCCGCCGTTGCCGCCGACGTGGATCTCCCAGCCCGAGTCCACGGCGATGATGCCCACGTCCTTGATCCCCGATTCGGCGCAGTTGCGCGGGCAGCCGGACACCGCCAGCTTGACCTTGTGTGGGCTCCACATGTTGGCGAGCATCGTTTCCAGGTCGATGCCCATCTGCGTGCTGTTCTGGGTGCCGAAGCGGCAGAACTCGCTGCCCACGCAGGTCTTCACCGTGCGGATCGACTTGCCGTAGGCGTGGCCGGAGTTCATGCCCAGGTCCTTCCACACGCCGACCAGGTCCTCCTTCTTCACCCCGAGCAGGTCGATGCGCTGGCCGCCGGTGACCTTGACCATCGGGATGGCGTACTTGTCGGCCACGTCGGCGATGCGGCGCAGCTCGCCGGCGTTGGTGACGCCGCCCTTCATCTGCGGGATCACCGAGAAGGTGCCGTCCTTCTGGATGTTGGCGTGGGCGCGCTCGTTGATGAAGCGGCTCTGCGGGTCGTCCACCGCCTCGCGCGGCCAAGTCGAGAGCAGGTAGTAGTTGATCGCCGGGCGGCAGGTGGCGCAGCCGTTGGGCGTGCGCCATTCCATGAAGGCGTAGGCCTGGGCGTGGCTGACCAGGTGGTGCCCGCGGATGGCCTGGCGCACCTCGCCGTGGCTGAGCGTGGTGCAGCCGCACACCGCCTTGGTCTTCGGCGTCTCCTGGAAGTTGGAACCCAGGCAGTTCATCAGGATCTGCTCGACCAGGCCGGTGCACGAGCCGCAGGAGCTGGCTGCCTTGGTCTGCTTCTTGACGTCGTCGACCGTGAACAGGCCCTGTTCGCGGATCGCCCGGACAATGGTGCCCTTGCACACGCCATTGCAGCCGCAGACCTCGTCGCTGTCGGCCATGCTCGCGGCACGGTCCTGGCCGGCGGTTCCGGCGTCGCCCAGGGCGGTCTCGCCGAAGGCCAGGGTGTCGCGGCGGTCGCCGACCGCGCTGCCGTCCTTGATCTGCTTGAAGTACCAGGCACCGTCGCCGGTATCGCCGTACAGGCAGGCGCCGACCAGCCTGTCGTCCTTGATCACCAGCTTCTTGTACATGCCGCCGGCCGGGTCGGAGAGCACGATCTCCTCGGTGCCCTCGCCGCCCATGAACTCGCCGGCCGAGAACAGGTCGATGCCGGTGACCTTGAGCTTGGTCGACACCGCCGAGCCCTTGTAGATGCCGATGCCGTAGGTAGCCAGGTGGTTGGCGCAGATCTTCGCCTGCTCGAACAGCGGCGCGACCAGGCCGTAGGCGATGCCGCGGTGGGCGGCGCATTCGCCCACCGCGTATACGCGCGGGTCGTAGGTCTGCAGGGTGTCGTTGACCACGATGCCGCGGTTGCAGTGGATGCCCGCAGCCTGGGCCAGGGTGGTGTTGGGGCGGATGCCGGCGGCCATCACCACCAGCTCGGCGGGGATCTCCTCGCCGTCGGAGAAGCGCACTGCGCTCACCTCGCCGGCCTCGTTGCCGAGGATCGCGGTGGTGGAGGTGTTGAGGCGGAACGACAGCCCACGCTCGGCCAGCGACTTCTGCAGCAGCGCACCGGCCATCGGATCGAGCTGGCGCTCCAGCAGCCAGCCGGCCAGATGCACGACGGTCACTTCCATCCCGCGCAGCTTCAGGCCGTTGGCCGCCTCCAGCCCGAGTAGGCCGCCGCCGATCACCACCGCATGCTTCTTCACCCTGGCGGTGTCGATCATGGTCTGCGTGTCGTGGATGTCGCGGTAGCCGATCACGCCTTTCAGGTCGTTGCCCGGCACCGGCAGGATGAAGGGCACCGAGCCGGTGGCCAGCAGCAGGCGGTCGTACTCCGCTTCGGTGCCGTCGGCAGCGATGACCTTGCGGCGCACGCGGTCGATCGTGGTGACTTCCTTGCCCAGGTGCAGGGTGATGCCGTTGTCGGCGTACCAGGACAGCGGGTTGAGCACGATCTCGTCGAAGGCCTGCTCGCCGGCCAGCACCGGCGAGAGCAGGATGCGGTTGTAGTTCGGGTGCGGCTCGGCACCGAACACGGTGATTTCGTACATGTCCGGCACCAGCTTCAGCAGCTCCTCGAGCGTGCGGATGCCGGCCATGCCGTTGCCCACCACCACCAGTCCTGGCTTCTTCATCATCGGTTCCCCTTGGTGCGGCCCGTCACGGTGCCGGTCGTGCAGGTGCCGTGGCCTGCTTCGCGTATCGCCTGCGCATGGCTCAGACCCGGGCCGCGCCCGGCTGGGCCCAGTGCAGGCGCCAGCGCTGCTTGACCCCGACCAGGCACAGCGATGCGGCCAGCGCGATGCCGGCGAACAGCCACAGGCCCGGCGCGTAGGAACCGGCGTGCTGCCTGGCCACGCCCAGCCCGGCCGCAAGCAGGAAACCGCCGACGCCGCCGGCCATCCCGATCAGGCCGGTCATCAGGCCGATCTCGGCGCCGAAACGCTGCGGCACCAGCTGGAACACCGCGCCGTTGCCTGCGCCCAGGCACAGCAGGGTCAGCACGAACAGCGCCACCGTCGCCACCGGTCCGCCGATCCCCAGCGCCGCGGTGGCGACCAGTGCGGTGACCGCGACGTACACCATCTGCAGCGAGCGCGTACCGCCGATGCGGTCGGCGATCACGCCGCCGAGCGGACGCATCAGCGATCCCGCCAGCACGCAGGCGGCGGTGGCCCAGCCGGCGACCTTCGGCGCGAAGCCGAACTCGTCGTGGAAATAGCCCGGAAGCGCGCTGGCGAACCCGGCGAAGCCGCCGAAGGTGATCGCGTAGAAGAACATGAACCACCACGAGTCGCGGTTGCCGACCAGGGCCCGCGCGTAGTCGCCCAGGGTCTTGCGCGCGACCGGTACCGGCGCATCCCTGGCACAGGCGGCGAAGATCGCCAGCACCACCAGCAGCGGGATCGCGGCCAGGCCGAATACGTTCTGGAAGCCGAAGGCGGTGGCCAGCACCGGTGCGAAAAGGGCCGCGAACACCGTGCCCGAGTTGCCGGCACCGGCAATGCCCATCGCCGTGCCCTGGTGTTCGGGCGGATACCAGCGCGAGGCCAGCGGCAGCGCCACCGCGAACGAGGCACCGGCCACGCCGAGCATCGCGCCCAGCAACAGCGCCTGGCCGAAGCTGTGCACGCCCAGCCGCCACGCGGCGAGCAGCGCCAGGATCACCACCCCCTGCGCGAGCAGGCCGGTACGCCTGGCGCCGATGCGGTCGGCCAGCAGGCCGAGGAACAGCCGCAGCACCGCGCCGCACAGGATCGGCACGGCGACCATCAGCGCGCGCTGCTGGGTATCGAGCTGCAGCGCCTGCGCGATCTGCACCTGCAACGGGCCGAGCAGGTACCAGACCATGAAGCTCATGTCGAAGTAGAGGAACGCCGACAGCAGGGTGGGTGCGTGCCCGGCTTTCCAGAACGATCGATTCATCGGCAGCCATCTCCGGAAGTGGGGTGCGGCGGTTGGCGCAGGCACGATGCGTGCGCAGGCACGCCGTCGCGCCTTCACGATGCTGCAATGCAATGCCCATGCCAGAACCTGACGCGGTGCAGCAACGCGCTCGAAAGCCACATGGAATCAGGTACTTGTCGCACCCCGCACGGCGCCGGCCGATGGCCCTGGCGCACCCTCGTGGCGAACTGCAGTGCACCGCCTGGGTGCAAAGCGCACTGCGAACGTGCATCACCGGCCTGGCGTCGCACGCGCACCGGATAGTGGCTCCGGCTTCCATTCACCCGGCAATACGGACCTGCGCGCCTCCCCTCCCGGGGAAGCCCGCCCGCTGCGTCACAGGTGGAACATCGCCTTGGCCAGGAACGTGATCGCGAGGACGTGCAGCAGCACGCTGCGGTGCAGCCAGTGCGAACGGCGGCCGGAGAGGCGGCCGCGGCGCTGCCAGGCCATCGCCAGCAGGAAATGGCCGAAAACGCTGGCCGCCAGCGCGATCTTGATCGACAGCAGCAGGCCGAATGTGCTCGCCAGCGGCTGCGCCAATGCGCCGCGGTGGTGCCAGGCCAGGCCCAGGCCGGCCGTGTACAGCACCAGCAGCACCCAGGGCATCACCCGCCGCGCCTGCGCGGCGAAGGCCGCTTCCAGCCGCACGCCCACCGCCGCGGGCAGGCGCCGGCGCACGCCCGGCAGGAACAGCACCTCCACCAGCACCGTGCCGATGAAGGCGATGGCGGCCAGCAGGTGGAGCAGCAGCAGCGGCAGGTAGGCCATGGCACCAGCGTGGACGCAACGATGTGGCTGCGCCTTGATCCCGGTCAGGCGCGCATGCGGGCGCGCACGCACCGGCATGACCACGCCCGCTTCGGCGGCGATGGTACGACCGCCCGGATTGACCTGCATCAAGGACAGGCCAGGCGTACGGTCCTAGCCTGTGCTCCATGGCCAGTCTCTCCGCCCTCTTCGACCCGCAGCTGCTCCAGCGCTACGACGTGCCGGGGCCGCGCTATACCTCGTATCCGACCGCGCCGCAGTTCTCGCCCGGCTTCGGCGAGGCCGAGCTGCGCAAGGTCGCCGCGGAGAGCAACGGCGATCCGATCCCGCGGCCGATCTCGCTGTACCTGCACATCCCGTTCTGCACCAGCCCGTGCTTCTACTGCGGCTGCAACCGGATCATCACCCGCGACAAGACCCGCGGCGCCGCGTACCTGACCCGGCTGTACCGCGAGATCGCCATGGCTTCGTCCATGTTCGACCGCGACCGCGACGTGGAGCAGGTGCATTTCGGCGGCGGCACGCCCAACTTCCTCGACCCGGAGCAGATCGCCGAGGTGGTGGACGTGCTGCGCCGGCACTTCACCTTCGCCCGCCGCTCGAAGATGGACTGTTCGATCGAGCTGGACCCGCGCTTCATCACCCCTGGCAAAGTCGGCCAGTTGGCCGAGGCCGGCTTCAACCGCGCCAGCCTGGGCGTGCAGGACTTCGACCCGGTGGTGCAGGAAGCGGTCAACCGCGTGCAGGGCGTGGAGCAGACCCTGGGAATTATTGACGCGTGCCGACGGCACGGTTTCCGCTCGGTCAACGTCGACCTGATCTACGGCCTGCCGAAGCAGACCCTGGAAGGCTTCTCGCGCACCCTGGACATCACCCTGCAGGCGCGCCCGGACCGGCTGGCGATCTACGGCTACGCGCACCTGCCCAACCTGTTCCGCCCGCAGCAGCGCATCAACGCCGCCGACCTGCCCTCGGCGCAGGCCAAGCTGGACCTGCTGCGCCTGGCGATCGACAAGCTCGGCGCCGCCGGCTACGAGTACATCGGCATGGACCACTTCGCCCTGCCCGAGGACGAGCTGGCGCGCGCGCAGCGCGACGGCAGCCTGCACCGCAACTTCATGGGCTACACCACCCACGCCGAAAGCGACCTGCTGGGCCTGGGGGTGAGCGCGATCAGCCACATCGGCGCCAGCTTCAGCCAGAACCCGCGCGACCTCCCCGGCTGGGAGCACGCGATCGACGCCGGCCGCCTGCCGGTGTGGCGCGGCATGGAGATGGACCCGGACGACGTGATCCGCGCCGACGTGATCCAGTCGCTGATGTGCCATGGTGAGCTGGATTTCGAGGTGGTGGGCCGCCGCCACGTGATCGATTTCCGCGACTATTTCCGCGATTCGCTGGCGCGGCTGGCGCCGCTGCAGGACGACGGCCTGGTCGAAGTGGACCGCCGCGGGCTGCACGCGACCTCGCGCGGGCGGCTGTTGCTGCGTATCATTGCCATGTGCTTCGACCGCTATCTCACCCCGGCCGCCGACGCGGCATCGCCCCGGTATTCGCGCACCGTCTGATCCTGGCGGAGAGGCGCGCATGAACCCGTCGGGCGTCGTCTTCCCGCGCACCGGCCCCGGCGTGATGGCCGACGACGGCGATGCGCTGACTTTCTGCTCCACCTGCGCCTTTTCCCAGGCCTGCCTGTCGCAGGGCATGGACAAGAGCGCGCTGATGGACCTGCACGTGCTGGTCGAGCACGTCGGCCCGCTGCACCCGGGCGAACACCTGTTCCGCGAGGGCGATCCGTTCACCGCGATCGCCGCGGTGCGCGCCGGCACGGTCAAGACCTACCAGATCGACCGCAACGGGCATGAACAGGTACTGGGCTTCCACCTGCCCGGCGAAGTGATCGGGCTCAACGGCATCCACGACGACCGCTACCCGTGCAATGCGGTGGCGCTGGACACGGTGATGCTGTGCCGGTTCTCGTTCCCGAAGATCGCCCTGCTCGCCGCGCGCCTGCCCAACCTGCAGCAGCACCTGTTCCGGCTGATGAGCCGCGACATCGGCGTGGCTTCGCTGTTCGCCCGCGACAACACCGCCGACGAGCGCATGGCCGCGTTCCTGATCGGCCTGTCGCGGCGGCTGGCCGCGCGCGGGTTCTCGCCGCGGCGGTTCCAGCTGACCATGTCGCGCACCGACATCGCCAACTACCTGCGCCAGGCCCCGGAGACGGTCAGCCGCGTGCTGCGCCGCTTCGAGACCGAAGGCCTGCTGCACATCAAGCAGCGCGACGTGGAGATCGTGGACATGCCGCGGCTGGAAGCCCTGGCCCTGGCGGTCCTGCGCGAGTAGCCCCCGGCCCCGGGCCGGCACCCCGCCTGCCCGCGCTGCGCCCTGCGCTCTGTGCACTTGCACCCTGCACCCTTGCGCCCTGTGCGCTTGCGCGCTGCGCCCTGCGCTCCCTGTAGGAGCCCGCATGAGGGCGACCCGGTGGCGCCGGAAGGCGGCATCGTTCAACGCGCCGGGTCCGGAAGATCGCGTTGACCGCCGCGTGTCCGGGCCACGCGGGGTCGCCCTCATGCGGGCTCCTACAGGGGAAGCGGGCGCGGCTTGACCTGTGTCATGGAGGGCCGCGGCCGCGCGGGCCGATGATGCGGGCGTTTCCCCGCAGCGAGAGAGCCACGCCATGAATTCCACCCGCAAGCTTTGGGCAGGCCTGGCGGTCCTGCTCATCGCCTCGTTCGCCGCCCTGCTATGGGTGGGCAGCGAGATCCACCGCCAGGCGCCACCGATGCCCGAACAGGTGGTCACCACCGACGGCACCGTGGTCTACACCCGCAAGGACATCGAGACCGGCCGCCAGGTGTGGCAGTCGATCGGCGGCCAGCAGCTGGGCTCGATCTGGGGCCACGGCGGCTACGTCGCCCCGGACTGGGGCGCGGACTGGCTGCACCGCGAGGCCGAAGCGGTCCTCGACACCTGGGCCGCGCGCGAGCACGGCGTGGACAGCTACAAGACCCTGGATGCCGCCACCCAGGCCGCCTACACACAGCGCGTGCAGGCCCTGCTGCGGCCCAACACCTACGACGCGGCCACCGGCACCATCACCATCGACGCCGACCGCGCCGAGGCGATGGCCAAGGTCGCCGCGCACTACCAGCTGCTGTTCGGCAACGATCCGTCCACGGCGGAACTGCGCGAGGCCTATGCCATGCGCAACGACACCGTGCCCGACGCCGAACACCGCCGCCAGCTCACCGCGTTCTACTGGTGGGCCGCCTGGTCCTCGGTGACCCAGCGTCCGGGCGCGGACATCACCTACACCGCCAACTGGCCGCACGACGAGCTGGTCGGCAACACCCCGCCGTCGAACCTGTTCATGTGGACGGTGTTCAGCGTGCTGTTCCTGATCGCCGGCATCGGCCTGCTCGGCTGGCACTACGCGGTCAGCCACGGCGAAGAAATGGTGCCGGTGCTGCCCAAGAGCGACCCGCTGGCCGCGATCAAGGTCACCCCGTCGATGCGCGCCACCGCCAAGTACTTCTGGGTGGTGATCGCGCTGTTCCTGGTGCAGATCCTGCTGGGCGCGACCACCGCGCACTACCAGGTCGAGGGCCAGGAGGCCTACGGCTTCGCCCTGGCCGAGATCCTGCCCTACTCGCTGACCCGCACCTGGCACACCCAGCTGGCGGTGCTGTGGATCGCCACCGCCTGGCTGGGCATGGGCCTGTACATCGCCCCGGCGATCTCCGGGCACGAGCCGAAGTTCCAGCGCCTGGGGGTGAACTTCCTCTGGACCTGCCTGATCGTGATCGTGGTCGGTTCCTTCGCCGGGCAGTGGTTCGCGGTGATGCAGAAGCTGGGCCTGGACAAGAACTTCTGGTTCGGCCACCAGGGCTGGGAGTACGTGGACCTGGGCCGGTTCTGGCAGTGGTTCCTGTTCATCGGCCTGCTGCTGTGGCTGACCCTGGTCGGCCGCGCACTGTGGCCGGCGATGCGCAAGGGCGCCGAGTCGCGCTCGATCGTCAGCCTGCTGTTCCTGTCGGTGGTGGCGATCGGCATCTTCTACTCGGCCGGCCTGATGTGGGGCGAGCACAGCCACCTGTCGATGGTCGAGTACTGGCGCTGGTGGGTCGTACACCTGTGGGTCGAGGGCTTCTTCGAGGTGTTCGCGGTGGCGGTGATCGCCTTCCTGTTCACCCGCCTGGGCCTGCTGCAGGTGAAGTCGGCCACGATCGCGGTGCTGTTCGCCACGATCATCTTCATGGCCGGCGGCGTGCTTGGCACCCTGCACCACCTGTACTTCACCGGTACGCCGACGGCGGTGATCGCCCTGGGCGCGAGCTTCTCGGCGCTGGAAGTGGTGCCGCTGGCCTATGTCGGCTTCGAGGCCTACCACAACTACAAGCTGGGCAAGGCGACTCCGTGGATGGCCAGGTACAAGTGGCCGATCATGTTCTTCCTGGCGGTGTCGTTCTGGAACCTGGTGGGCGCCGGCCTGTTCGGCTTCCTGATCAACCCGCCGCTGCCGCTGTACTACATGCAGGGCCTGAACCTGACCGCCAACCATGGCCACACCGCGATGTTCGGCGTGTACGGCATGCTCGGCATCGGCCTGATGCTGTTCTGCCTGCGCGGGCTGAAGCCTGACCTGGTGTGGAGCGAGCGGCTGCTGAAGACTTCGTTCTGGTCGCTCAACATCGGCCTGGCCGGAATGTCGCTGCTCACGCTGCTGCCGCTGGGCATCCTGCAGCTCAACGCGGCGATCGACAACGGCTACTGGTACGCGCGTTCGGCCGAGTTCATGCAGCAGCCGATCGTGGACCTGCTGGTGTGGATGCGGGTACCGGCCGACACGCTGTTCAGCGTCGGCGCGCTGGCACTGGCCTGGTTCGTGTTCCGGCTGTGGGTGTCGCCGAAGCGGGAAGCGCCGGTGCCGTCGGCGACCGCGGTTGCCGCGGCGGCGATCGTGCCGAAGCACTGACAGCGGTTGCAGCGATGGGGGGGGGCCGGGGCCGCGCGAGCGGCCCCGGTTTTTTTTATTCTTCGGAGGCAAGAGCGTACGCCCCGGTCGGTGCGTCGCGTTCGAAGGCGCCAAAGCTCTCGGCTCCGGCGGGGGCCGCCGCACCCTGGGTATATGACCCACCCTTCGGGACGACATCCTGTCTTTACTCAGGGCCGTGGCACATCCATGTGCCACTTGGGCCATATACCCAGGGTACGGCGTCCTTCGCGATCTTTTAGGGCGTGGCTTCTATTGGCCTTCGGCCAGCGGCACGGCCATGTGTTGCGCTTTTGTAGAGCGGGGCAAGCCCCGCTCTACAAGAGACAACCGCGTGCGTTTGATCGGAGCCACGCCCCAACAGGGCCAACCGCGCACTGCGGTCCGGCGGGGACAACAGAAACCGTGGACTCAACGCCGCGACAGGACGTCGTTCTGTCGCATTGGGGGTCGAGCGGCACATGGATGTGCCGCGCTCGCGAACTGGGCAGGGACGCCGACGTGAGCGACGGCCCCCAGTGCGGCAGAACGGCGGCCCCCGCCGAAGCCGACGCTTCTCGAGCTTTTCGTGCTTTCCAGGCCCCGCCCCAACGCACCCGGCAATCGGGAGAAGAGTCCCGGCTGCCCGCGCACGGTGCAGCGCGTAGACTCGTGCACGGCTGCCGCTGGCCTGACCTGGGTCAAGGCACGGCCAGGCCGGCTGGCACAGACTGCCTCCATGCACATCGAGGTCGCTCCCATGCCCCCTGCGCGGCGTCCTGCCGCCTCACCCCGCTGGCTGGCGCACGCGCCGCACCGGCTGATGTTCTTCGTCGGCGCGTCCAACGTGCTGCTGGCGATGCTGTGGTGGGCGCTGTGGCTGGCGTCGGTGCGCTGGGGCCTGTGGACCATGCCGCAGCTGGCGATCCCGCCGGGCTGGCTGCACGCCTTCCTGATGCAGTACCTGGTGCTGCCCAGCTTCATCTTCGGCTTCCTGCTGACCGTGTTCCCGCGCTGGATGGGCCTGCCCGACCTCAAGCGCTGGCATTACGTGCCGGTGGGGCTGGGGCTGATGGGCGGCCAGCTGGCGATCCTGCTCGGCGCCGCCGGCTGGGAAGCGGGGCTGACCGTGGGCCTGTGGATGGCGCTGGGCGGCTGGACCGCGGGGCTGGCGATCCTGGGCCGGCTGCTGGCCGACGAGAAGGGCAAGACCTGGCATGCGCGTTCGTGCTTCGCCGCGCTGGTGCTGGGCTGGCTGGGCATCGCCATGTTCATCGCCTTCGTGCTTGGTACCGATGCGCGCTGGGCGTTCGCCAGCATCAAGCTCGGCGGTTTCGGACTGCTGCTGCCGGTGTACGTGACCGTGGCCCATCGCATGTTCCCGTTCTTCGCCGGCAACGCGGTGCCCGGTTACAGGGCGTGGCGGCCGCTGTGGCTGCTGGGCGCGGTGTGGGTGCTGGTGATGCTGCACCTGGGCCTGGAGCTGGTGCATGCCTACGCCTGGCTGTGGCTGGCCGACGCGCCGTTGCTGGCGCTTACCGGTTACGCGGTGTGGCGCTGGTGGCCGCGCCGCCTCGCCGGCGGGCCGCGCATGCCGGGACTGCTGGCGGTGCTGTTCATCGGCACGGCGTGGCTGCCGGTCACTTTCGCGCTGTACCTGGCGCAGAGCCTGTCCTACCTGCTGGGTGGTGAATTCATCCTCGGCCGCGCGCCGATGCATGCGCTGTTCGTCGGTTTCTTCGGCAGCGTGCTGGTGGCGATGGTCACGCGGGTGACGCAGGGTCATTCGGGCCGGCCGCTGCGGATGTACGGCATCGCCTGGTTCGCCTTCGTGGCGATCCAGGTGGTGGCGACCGTGCGCATCCTCGCCGACGTGCTGCCCGACCCGGGCCTGTGGCAGGCCGTGGCCGCGGTCGGCTGGCTGCTGGCGCTGTCGCCGTGGGTGGCGCGGATCGGCCACATCTACCTGACCCCGCGACGCGACGGACGGCCCGGTTGAGGCGCAGGGAAACGCGAACCGCATGATCACCTTCTACCCCGACATCAAGCTGGTCCACATCGCCTCGGCGCTGGCCAGCGGCGCATTCTTCGCCCTGCGCGCGCTGGCCCTGCTGGCCGGCATGCGCTGGCCGCGGCTGGCACCGGTGCGCTACCTGAGCTACACCATCGACACGGCGCTGCTGACCGCCGCGCTCATGCTGCTGACGATCCTGCCCAGCGGTCTGTTCGCCAACGGCTGGCTGTGGGTGAAGCTGCTGTTCGTGGCCGCGTACGTGGTGCTGGGCATCCTCGCGTTCCGCCGCGAACGCCGCGGCGCGGCGCGCGCGATGCTGGTAGTGGGCGCGGGGCTGTGCTTCCTGCAGGTCTACGGCATCGCCCGCTTCCACCATCCGCTGGGCTGGTTGCTGTTGCTGGGAGGATGAGCCATGGGTGGACTGCACGACATCGCGCTGCCGGAAGCGGCCTGCCCGCAGGCGGGATGCCTGCTCGAATCGATGGACGCGGCCGGCATGTCCCTGGACTGCGGCGTGGAACACGGCAGCGACGACGACGCGTTCGACCTCGTGGAAGACGACACACCATGACCGCACTGCACCTGGACCTGCGCGACCGCCCGCCGCCGGAGCCGATGGAGCGCATCCTCGAAACCCTGCGCCTGCTGCCGCCCGGCTGGCACCTGGTCGCGCTGACGCCGATGCGGCCGCTGCCGCTGCTGCCGTTGCTCGACGCGGACGGCTTCGCCTGGCGCATGCGCGACCTGGTCCAGGGCGGCGCCGCGCTCACCATCTGCCGCAACGACGAACGCCACCTGCTGGACGCCACGGGCGACGGGTAAGCGGCCGGGAGGTGGCGGGCCTGTCGCCCGCCACCCGGCCGGCTCAGTACGCGTACTGCAGTTGCAGCCAGAACTTGTCGGTATCCAGCGTGCGAGTGGCGTCATCGCTGCGGTAGCGCGCCAGCTTGACCAGGCCGGCCAGGCCCTTCACCCCCGGCACCGGCCGCGCCCAGGACAGGTCGATCTCCTTGCCGTAGCGCCCGCCGCCGCGCTCGGGCACGAAGTCGTGGTACCAGGCCTGCAGGCTGCCACCCCCCAGCGGCACGGTCACCCCGGCGTAGCGGTCGTCCACGCCCTGCGCCGGCGTGGTCAGGAACATGTCGGCCCAACCCTGGAAGGCGTGCTTGGTCGCCAGCGGGGTCTGGAAGGCGCGGTTGCCGCCGCCCTCGCCGCCGCCGAGCGATTCGAAGCCGGCCTTGAGCACCGCCTTGCGCAGCGCATAGCCCAGTTCGGCCAGGCGATAGCGGCTGTCCAGCCGCCACGGGTTGGAATCCAGTTCGCGCTGGTACGCGTACTCGCCGGCGTAGCTCCACGGGCCCTGCTTGCCTTCCAGGCGCAGGCCGCTGGTGCGGCTGGACAGCGTGCCCAGCGGCGCGGTGGCGGTGACCGCCAGGTCGTCCAGCTCCAGCCGGTAGTGGTAGGCGGTGGCCGAAAACGCCGGCGCCAGCCGCAACGTGGCCTGCAGCAGGTGGCTGTCGCCGCCGTTGTCGGAACGATTGGCGGCGTTGGACGCATCGCTGTCGGCGGGACCGAAAACGGTGTTGACCCCGCCGATCCACGCATATTCCAGCGCCACGCGCTCGCCCGGCGTCGCCTGCAGCCGCACGCCGTCGAAGGTCTGCTCGTTCTGGCGCCAGGCCGAACCGCCGACGAAGCGCTGGTTGCCCAGGTTGATCCGCTGCCGGCCGAAGGTGGCGACGTGGCCGTCGCCGGCGTGGCGCAGCAGCGCCTGGTTGATCTCCGCGCCGACCGGGTCGGCGATCACCGGGTACTGGCGCTGGCCATTGCGGGTGTCGTTGTGGCGGTCGCCGCCCAGGCCCAGTACCGCGTCGGCCTCGGCCAGCGCCGACCAGCCGTGCCAGGAAACGCTGCGATAGCCGGCGCGCACGCGCAGGGTGTCGGCGACCGCGTCGCGGTCGAAGCCGGACTGGTCGACCTGCTCGTGGCGGTAGCGCAGGTCGAGGATCGGGGCAGCGCTTTCGCTGGCGGCGACCGCGAGCAGTGGCGACAACGCCAGCGGCAGCGCCAGCAGGGTAGGGAAGGTACGTCGCGCGCAACGCGTTTTCATGGAGCGTCCTCGTGTGGGGTGCGCGCAACGTAGTGAATGCGTGCACGCGTTCTCCATGACCAGGATCAATCCGGCGCGCGATTGCGCCGCAGCCTGATGCAGGTCAAGGCAAGGCCATCGCCGCTCCGCGAAGCTGGCCGCAGCCTCGCCCCCTGGAGCAAGCCGTGTCCGCGCCGCTGGACCTGCGCCACCTGCCACCGCCGGAACCGATGCAGCGCATGACGATCCGCCACGGGGAGGATCGCGCGCTTCTTGCCGCCGAACCCGCGGCGGAATGAGCGGACTCGCGCTGACCCACGCACCGCCGTCGGCGCGGCCGCTGCGCTTCCTGCTCACCGCGCCGCTGTGGGGCGTGGTGGCCGGCGTGCTGCTGGTGTTCGACGGCGATGCGCTGGCGCTGGGGCGCTGGGCGCCGCCAGCGGTGGTACTGGTGCACCTGTTCACCCTGGGCGTGCTCGGCAACGCGATGCTGGGCAGCCTGCTGCAGTTCCTGCCCGTGGCCGCGGCCACGCCGCTGCCCGGCGCGCGCGTGCTGGCGCCGCTGGCGCATGCCGCGCTCAACCTCGGACTGCTGCTGTTCGCCGTCGGCCTGTACCGCTCGCACGCGCTGCTGGCACCGGCTTCGCTGCTGCTGGCCGGCGCATTGCTGGCCGTGGTGCTGCCACCGTTGCCCGCCCTGCTCCGGCGTGGCGCCGGGCGGCTGCTGCGCGCCGGCATCGGCGTGGCGCTGCTGGCGCTGCTGGCCACCGTCGCCCTGGGCGTGCTGGCCGCAGCCGTGCTCGGTGGCCGCATCGCCCTGCCGCTGGACCGCGTGGTCGATGCTCATGCCATGCTCGGTGCCGGCGGCTGGATGCTGTGCCTGCTCGGTGCGGTGGCGAGCACCACGCTGCCGATGTTCCAGGGCACCGTGGCGGTACCGCCACGCGTGCTGCGTGCGTGGCTGGCCGCGACCGCGGTGCTGCTGGTTGCCGGCGTGACCGCACGCCTGGCCGGAGCGGCGCCGCTGTGGCCGGCACTGGCACTGGCGTTGCCGGCGGCCACGTTCGCGCTGGCGGTGCTGTGGCTGCAATGGCGCGCGCCGCACCGGCGCAACCCGGCACTGTTGCGCTTCTGGCGGGCCGGCAGCATCGCCCTGCTGCTGGCCGGGCTGGCGCTGTGCACGGCGGCCGCCGGTGGTGGCACCGGCACAGGGCCGCGCGCGGGCATGTTCGCCGGACTGTTCGCGCTCGGCATCGGCGTGCCGCTGCTGGTCAACGGCATGCTGCTGGAGATCACCAGCTTCATCACCTGGGTCGCGCTGCGCGGCCGCTGCCCGCGCGGGGTGCGGATCCTGGCGGTGGGCCGCCTGCTGCCGGATGAAGACAAGCACCTGGCGCTGTGTGCGCACCTGGCCGCCGCGGTGCTGCTGGTGCTGGCCGTGGCCTGGCCACCGCTGGCAATGCTGGCCGGGATCCTGCTGGCGGTGGCCTCCGCCACCAGCATCGGCTGCATGCTGCGCTGCCTGCACCGGGCACGGGCGTTCGCGCTCGAGCACGGAGCGCCGCGCATCGCCACGGCTTGACCTGGATCAGGAGCCCCCCGCCCGGCGGCCGCTAGCATCGCTGCGCATCACCCCGCCGCGCCCGACCGCATGTACAGACCTCCCCGTCCCCCGCGGCCCATCCGTGGTCCGGCGCGCCGGATCGCCTCCGGCACCCTGGCCGGCGCGCGCCATGCGATCGACCACGTCGACGATGCGGTGGTGGTGCTGGCCGGCGTCCGCCGGCACCTGGTCGGTGCCGTGCGTCACGGCAAACACCTGGCCGGCTTGCCGGTGCGCGACGGCGACCGCGAGGCGCACGTGCTGTCGCGCGCCCGTTCGGTGGCCGCACGCGTGGCCGTGCCCGGCGACACCGCCGACGCGCTGATGCGCACGCTGATCTCCGATGCCTGCCGGCAGCAGGCCCAGTCCGGTGCCACCGGACCCCGCTTCCCGGCCCCGATGATCACTCCGCCCGCCTCTGTCCGCCTGTCCCTGTCCCCGGCCGCCGCCGGCAACCGGCTGCTGCGCCTGCTGCCGCCGCCGCGGCGCTGGAAGCCGCTGCTGAGCCGCCTGCCGCGCGCCAGCCACGAACCGCTGGCCGAGCGCGCGCTGGGCCGGGCGTTGGCCAGCCTCGACGCCGACACCCTGGCGATCGTGCACGACCGCCGCCTCGGCATCAGCGTGGACGACCTCGGCCTGGAATGGGTGTTCACCTGGAATGGCGAACGCCTGCGCGCCTGCCGCGAACCGGCCGAGGCGACCGTGCGCGGCAGCGCCACCGACCTGGCCCTGCTGGCCAGCCGCCTGGAGGATGCCGACACCCTGTTCTTCCAGCGCCGCCTGGTCCTGACCGGCGACACCGAGCTGGGCCTGACCGTGCGCAACCTGCTCGACCGGCTGCCGTGGGAAGACCTGCCGCTGGGGCTGCGCGTGCTCCTGCACCGCAGCAGCAGCCTGCTGCGTGCCGCGCGCGAGGCCCACCGCAATGGCTGACGGCCGGCCCGCGTCGCCCGCACGGGCCGGTGTCCCCGCCCGCCCCGGCATGAGCTGGAGCCCGGAACTGGAAGCACGCTACGCCGAACTGGGCGCGCGGCTCGAACCGCTGCTGCCCTGCCTGGAATGGCCGCTGCACCTGCCGTGGATCGATGCGATCCGCCCGCTCAAGCGCGAGCGCGGCGCGGGGATCATGGCCCACAGCTACCAGTCGCCGGAGATCTTCCACGGCGTGGCTGACGTCACCGGCGACTCGCTGGCGCTGGCCCGCGCCGCCGCCGACTGCGACGCGCAGCTGATCGTGTTGGCCGGCGTGCACTTCATGGCCGAAAGCGCCAAGATCCTGGCCCCCGACAAGACCGTGCTGATCCCGGACCTGGAAGCGGGCTGCTCGCTCGCCGCCTCGATCACCGCCGCCGACGTGCGCGGGTTGCGCGAGCGCCATCCAGGTGCGCCGGTGGTCAGCTACGTCAACACCAGCGCCGAGGTGAAGGCCGAATCCGACGCCTGCTGCACCTCGGCCAACGCCACCCGGGTGGTGGAAGCGATGGCCGCCGCGTCCGGCTCCAGCAAGGTGATCTTCCTGCCCGACCGCTTCCTCGGCCACCACGTCGCCCAGCAGACCGGGATCGACCTGGTGCTGTGGGACGGCCGCTGCGAAGTGCATGAGCAGTTCACCGCGCAGCAGGCGCGGCACGCGCGCGAACGCTTCGACGCGAAGCTGGTCGCCCACCCCGAGTGCCCGCCGGACGTCCAGGACGAGGCCGATTTCGTCGGTTCGACCACGGCGATGGGCGCCTGGCTCGAACGCGAGCAGCCGTCGCGGGTGGCACTGATCACCGAATGCTCGATGGCCGACAACCTGCGCGCGCGCTTCCCGAAGACCGAATTCATCAAGCCCTGCAACCTGTGCCCGCACATGCAGCGGATCACCCTGCCCAACATCCACGCCTGCCTGCAGGAACTGAAGCACGAAGTGGTGGTGCCGCCGGAGATCGCCGCGCGCGCGCGCACCGCACTGGAACGGATGCTGGCGGTCGGCCGCCACGACCGCGCGTGAGGGCGCCGCGCGCGCCGCTGGTGGTGGTCGGCAGCGGCGGGCCGGCCTGTCGGTCGCCCTGGCCGCGGCACCGCGGCCGGTGCTGCTGCTGGCGCGCGGCGCCGATGGCGCCGGCAGCACCACCGCACTGGCGCAGGGCGGCATCGCCGTGGCCCTGGGCGCCGGCGACTCGCCGGCCGCGCATGCGCTCGACACCCTGCTCGCCGGCGCGCACCACAACCACCGCGCCGCGGTGCGCCACCTGGTCACGCGGGCGCCGGCGGCGATCGCGCGCCTGCAGGCGCAGGGGCTGGACTTCGACCGCGACGGTGACGGCCTGTGCCTGGGCCGCGAGGGCGGCCATCGCGCCCACCGGATCGTGCACGCCGGTGGCGACGCCAGCGGCGCGCGGCTGGTGGCCGCGCTGGCACGCGCGGTGCGCGCTGCCGGCCATGTCGAGGTACGCGGTGGCGTGCAGGTCCAGGCGCTGCTGCTGCGTGGAGGCGCGATTGCCGGCGTGCGCCTGCGCGCGGCATCCGGCCGCGCCACGATGGTGGAAACCGGCGACGTGGTCCTGGCCACCGGCGGCATCGGCGCGCTGTTCGCGGCCACCACCAATCCGGCCGGTGCCGACGGCAGCGGCCTGGCGCTGGGCCTGGCCGCCGGTGCGGCCGCGCGCGACCTGGAGTTCGTGCAGTTCCATCCGACTGCGCTGGCGGTGCCGGCGACGGCTGCGTCCGGCGGCGCCTTGCCGCTGGTCACCGAAGCGCTGCGCGGCGCCGGCGCACGGCTGTACGACGACCACGGCCGGCGCCTGATGGCCGGCCTGCATCCGCTGGAGGACCTCGCCCCGCGCGACCTGGTCGCACGCCGGGTCTGGCAGGAACTGCGCGACGGCGGCCGTGCCTGGCTGGACGCGACCCTGCTGGGCGATGCGTGGCCGTCGCGCTTCCCCACCGTGCATGCGGCCTGCCGCGCGCATGGCATCGACCCGGCGGTCGCGCGCATTCCCATCACCCCGGCCGCACATTTCCACATGGGCGGACTGGCCGTCGACCTGGATGGCCGCACCGGCGTGCCCGGCCTGCATGCGGGGGGCGAAGTGGCCTGCAACGGCGTGCATGGCGCCAACCGGCTGGCGAGCAATTCGCTGCTGGCGGGGCTGGGGTTCGGCCATCGCATCGGCTGCCGCCTGGCGGGCGCCGGCGATGCCGCACCGCCGGCAGGCGGCGACTTCGCCTGGGCCGGCCCTGGCCAGGCCGCCAATGCCGATGCGCTGGATCGGCTGCGCGCGCTGTTGTGGCACGCGCTGGGTCCGGTGCGCGATGCCGGCGGGCTGGTCGAAGCGCAGCGCAACCTGCGCGAGGATGCCCACGCCTGCGGCTGGCAGGGTCGGTTGGCGTCCCGGCTGGTCGAGGCGGCGCTGCAGCGTGGCGGCAGCCTGGGAGCGCACTGGCGCGGCGACGCGGAGTGAAAGCGCGCCGGCTCAGGCCGCGCCCGTGGCCACCGCCATCGCCAGCGCGGCCTTGCCCGGCAGGCCATCCCAGTAGCCGCTCGGTGGGCCCAACGGCTGCGGCAGTTCCGTCGCATCCAGGGCCTGGCGGAAACGCCCGACCACGCCGGCGGTGCCTTCGGCCTGCGGCGAGATCCGCAACACGCCCACGCCGCATGCGGCCAGTTCGTCGCGCAGCGGCGCCATGTCGATCACTTCGCTGCCCTGCACCTGGATGCCGTTGATGGTCAGGAACGGTTCGCCCTCGCGGGTGGACAGCGGCATGCCTTCGGGATGTTCGATGCAGCGGAACCCGCACTGGTCCTTGGGCAGGTCCAGCGCGCGTGCGGTGAAGCAGCGCGCCGACCACGCCAGCGGCAGCCGGCCCCAGGCCAGCATCTCCAGCTCCGGCATCGGCTTTTCATCGGCGGCCATCGCCTCGCGCATCTCCTGCAGCAGCACCCGGCCCTGCTCGGTGCCGGGCACCCAGCGGCGCAGGCCGTCTTCGACCAGCATCGCCAGCGCGCGGTGGTTGTACACGTTGAGGCTGGGGCCGCCGACGAAGGGCACGCCGCGCTCGCGGCACAGCTGCACCGCCGACAGGTCGTTGGCCTCGATCATGAAACGGTCGTTGCCGACCTGGCGGTGGACCACGCCCAGTTCCGACTCGGCCTCGACCAGGGCCAGGGTCGACAGCACCACTTCCTTGCCGGCCTCGGCAAGTTCTTCGGCCAGCGCCAGCCAGTCGCGGAAACCGAGTTCGCGGCGCTTGCTGCATACCGTCTCGCCCAGGTAGACGATGTCCACCGGCCAGTCGGCGACGCTGCGATAGAACGCAAGGGTGGTGGCGCGCGGCCAGAAGTACTGCAGCGGGCCCAGGCTCAGCTTCATCGTCGGCTCCATGGAGATCGCGCTCAGTGCCAGGCGCGGTGGTAGGGGCCGAGCGTGGTCTGCTGGCCCTCGGCGTGCGCCGACAGCGCGCGCTGCCAGTCGTCCTGCACCGACCAGCGTTGCGGATCGCCGCGGTAGCGGTCGATCGCCTGGCGCCAGGTGGACGCCACCGCGCGCACGTAGGCCACGCCGCGCTGGCGGCCTTCGATCTTCAGCGCCGCCACGCCGGCCTCGGCCAGCCGCGGCAGCAGCTCCAGGGTGTTGAGGCTGGTCGGCTCCTCCAGCGCGTGGAAGATCTCGCCGCCGACGTCGTAGCGGCCCTTGCACACGGTGGGATAGCCGGCCGGCTCGCCCTCGGCGAAGCGGTCGATCAGCATGCCGTTGACGCGCACACTGCGGCTGTTGTCCTGCGGATGCTCTTCCCAGCGCACGAAGTTCGCCGGCGAGCACACGCCATGGCGGTTGGGCGACATGCCGGTGACGTAGCTGGATAGCTGGCAGCGGCCCTCGACCATGATGCACAGGCTGCCGAAGGCGAACACCTCGATCGCCACCGGCGAGGCCGCGCACAACCGCTCGACCTGCTGCACCGACAGTACCCGCGGCAGCACCGCGCGGGCGATGCCGAAGCGCTCGTACGCGTACTTCAGCGCCGGCGCGGTGGTCGCCGAACCTTGCACCGACAGGTGCCGGGCCATCTGCGGATGGTGCCGGCAGGCGTAGTCGAGCACGCCCATCTCCGCGGCGATGATCGCGTCCACGCCCAGCTCGGCGGCCTGGTCGACCGCAGCCTGCCAGGCCGGCAGGCGCGCACTGTCCGGGTAGGTGTTCAGGGCCAGGTAGACCTGGCGGTCCAGCGCGTGCGCGTAGGCGATGCCCTGGCGCAGTTCGCGCTGGTCGAAGTTCAGGCCGGGGAACGCGCGCGCGTTGGTCTGGTCGCGGAAGCCGGCGTAGACCGCATCGGCGCCGGCGTCGATCGCCGCGCGCAACGCCGGCAGGTTGCCGGCCGGACACACCAGTTGCATGGTCGCTCTCCCGCTCGAAGGGAGCGCCATCCTAGGCGGCCGCGGCGGCGCGCTCATTGATCCATGTCAGGTCCGGGCGTGCGGACCAGCGCCGACCACAACGCGTCCATGCGCTGTTCCACCCGCGGATCCTGCACGATCGGCCGGCCCCACTCGCGCGCCGACTCGCCCGGCCACTTGCGGGTGGCGTCCAGGCCCAGCTTGGAGCCGAGCCCTGACACCGGCGTGGCGAAATCCAGGTAGTCGATCGGGGTGTTCTCCACCAGCATGCTGTCGCGCGCCGGGTCGACCCGGGTCGAGATCGCCCAGATCACCTGGCTCCAGTCGCGCACGTCCACGTCCTCGTCGGTGACGATCACGAACTTGGTGTAGGTGAACTGGCGCAGGTAGGACCAGACCGCCATCATGATCCGCCGCGCATGGCCCGGGTACTGCTTGCGGATGCTGACCACCGCGATCCGGTACGAGCACGCCTCCGGCGGCAGGTAGAAGTCGAC
This sequence comes from Pseudoxanthomonas koreensis, assembly GCF_010093225.1. GTDB lineage: Bacteria > Pseudomonadota > Gammaproteobacteria > Xanthomonadales > Xanthomonadaceae > Pseudoxanthomonas > Pseudoxanthomonas koreensis. The sequence continues at coordinate 59,235 of NZ_PDWM01000014.1, forward strand.
GATTTCCGGGAACACCTTGCGCAGGATCGGCACGAAGATGTCGTTGAGCGCCATCGACAGCACCGACGGCTCGTCGTGCGGCGAGCGGCCCATGTAGCTGCCGTGGTAGATCGCGTCACGGCGCAGGCGCATCCGTTCCACGGTCAGCACCGGGAAGGTGCCCTGCGCGTTGTAGTAGCCGGTGTGGTCGCCGAACGGGCCTTCCAGTGCGGTGTCGCCGGGATGGATGAAGCCCTCGAGCAGGATCTCCGCGCCGGCCGGCGCGTCCAGCCCGGTCAGCCCGCTGCGCCAGACGCGGCTGCGCGAGCCGCGCAGCAGGCCGGCGAACTCGTACTCGGACAGCGAATCGGGCACCGGCGCCACCGCCGCCAGCATCGTCGCCGGGTCGGCGCCGATCGCCACCAGCACCGGGAACGGCTTGTCGGGGAAGGCCTGCTGCCAGGATGCGTAGTCCTGCGCACCGCCACGGTGCGGCAGCCAGCGCATGATCACGCGGTTGCCGCCGAGCAGTTGCTGGCGGTAGATGCCCAGGTTCTGCCGCGGCTGGTGCACGCCACGGGTGATGACCATGCCGAAGGTGACCAGGCGCCCTGCGTCCTCAGGCCAGCAGCGCTGCACCGGCAGCTTGGCCAGGTCGATGTCGGCGGCCTCCACCACCTGTTCGCAGAACGCGGCGTCCTCGACCCGCTTCGGCGCCACGTTGGCCAGCTGCGCCAGCCCGGGCCACTGCTCCAGCGCATCGCGCAGCGAGGCCGGCCAGCGCGGCTCCTTCAGCGCCGCCAGCAGTTCGCCCAGTTCGCGCAGCGAGGCGATCGGGCGGTCGCCGATGGCCAGCTCGATCCGGCGGCGGTGCCCGAACAGGTTGCCCAGCATCGGGTGGGTGGAACCGGTCGCGTTCTGCATCAGCAGCGCCGGCCCGCCCTCTCTGAGTGCGCGCAGGCACAGGCTGGTGCTTTCCAGCTCCGGATCCACCGGCGCGTCGATCTCCAGCAGTTGCCGGTGGCGGAACAGGTGCTGGAGGAAGGCGCGCAGGTCGTGCATGGGGCGTGGTCCGGGAGCGGCGGATGGCCCTCGAACGCTAGTGGCGGTGCTGGCCGGTGGCGATGACGCAGGTCAAGCCACCGGTGCCCTGCCCCTGCGGGCTCAGTAGTTGAAGTTGAGCTTGATCCAGCCGGTGCGGCCCGGTTCGGCGATGCGCTGCGGCTCGGCCGGGTAGCCGAAGGAGCTGTTGCCGGCCAGGTTGAGGTGCTCGCTGTACTCGCGGTCGAACAGGTTGTCGATGCCGGCGGTGAGCTGGATGCGGTCGCTGAAGCGGTAGCCGCCGTTGATCGAGAACACTTCGAAGCCGGGGCTTGGCCCCAGGTCGCGGCCGACCACGTTGCCCTGGTCGGTGTTGACCCGGTCCTGCGAGGCGGCCACGCGCAGCAGCGCGCCCCACGACCACGGCCCGCGCTCACCGCTGGCCGACAGGCGTGCTTCCAGCGGCGGCATCTGCGGCAGCGGGCCCTCGTCCGTTTCGCCCCAGGCGTAGGCCAGCACGCCTGACAGCTTGAGCCCGTCGCGCGGCGTCCAGTCCACGCCCAGCTCGCCGCCGGCGATGTCGGCGTCAAGGTTCCGCGCGCGCGTGGTGGTGCCCATCATCCCTCCGCTCATGTAGTCGAACAGGATGTAGTCGTCGATCCGGCCGGCGTACACCGACGCCCAGGCCTCGACCGCGCCGCTGCGGTACTGCAGGCCGGCATCGAGCTGGGTGGTGCGTTCGGGTTGCACGCCGGCAAAGGCGTTGGCGGCGCCGGCCGGGCCAAGGTTCGGCGAGAACAGCTCCCAGTAGTCGGGCATGCGCTCGGCATGGCCGATGCCGGCGTACCAGCCCAGGCGGCCGGCCATGTCGCGCTCGTAGCGGATGAAGCCGCCCGGCAGGGTCTCGCTGCGCTGCTGGCCTGCGGTGGGATTGGGCAGCGGCATCATGCCGCTGCCGGTGGTGGCTCGCAGGTCATCCACTTCGGCGCGGTCGATGCGCAGCCCGGACATGAGGTGGTTGGCCTCGTCCAGGTGCCAGTGCGATTCGGCGAACACGCCGACGGTGCGGAAGCGCGCGTCCTCGCTCCACGGCATGTTGCGGTAGTTACCCCGGCCCATCGCGCTGCGCTTGCGGTGTTCGCTCTGGCGGCCGTCGACGCCTGCGGTCACTTCCCAGCGGTCCTGCTGCCAGGTCAGCGCCACGCGGCCGCCCTGGCTGGTATCGCCGACGTTGCTGGCCATCGGCATCGGCATGCTGCTGGACGGATCCGGATCGCGCAGCGTGTAGTTGTCCATGACGTGGTCGACCTCGTTGCGGTAGACGTTCGCCGCCACCGCGTCGAGCACGCCGCCGATGTGTTTCTTCTCGAAGCGCAGGCCGAGGCTGTCGCGGCGGAACTGCGAGCCGTCCATGCCGCGCCCGGCGTAGCGCGCCTCAGCATCGCCGGCGCCGGCGCTGAGCTCCAGCACCGTGTCCTCGTCCGGGGTCCAGCCCAGCGCCGCGTCGGCGTTCCACTTTTCCCAGGCCGAGGGCACTTCGCGGCCGCCGCCGTCGCTGTAGTCGTCGGCTTCGGAGCGGTTGGCCGAGGCGCGCACATAGCCGCGCGGGGTGCCGGCACTGGCGTCGATCACCTGGTCGTTGCGGCCGTTGCTGCCGGCCAGCACGCTGCCGGCGGCGCGCACGCCCGCGCGGTCGAAGTAGGGGATCTCGCGCTCGAAGCGCACCGTGCCGGCCGAGGCACCGCCGCCCCACAGCACCGTCTGCGGGCCCTTGATCACGGTCAGCCGGTCGTAGGTTTCCGGTGCGATGTAGGACATGGCGTTGTCCATGCGCGAGGGGCAGGCGCCGCTGAGCGCGCCATCGTTGGTCAGCAGCGCGATGCGCGAGCCGAACATGCCGCGCAGCACCGGGTCGCCGTTGGTGCCGCCGCTGCGCAGGGTGCTGAAGCCGGGGATGGTCTTGAGGTAGTCGGCGCCGTCGCTGGCCGGGACCGGCTGCCGCGGCAGCTTCGGGTCGGTGACGAAGGTGCTTGCAGCAATCGGCGCCACGCCAATCACCACCACACCGTCGATCTGGGTGACCGCTGCGGTGGTCGGCGCGGCATGCACGTGCGCGGCTTCGGAGGGTTCCGGTGCAGGCGCCGGTGTCGCCACCGCCGCGGGCGGGACGAACAGGGCGCCGGCCAGGGCGCAGGCGAGCAGGGTCCTTTTCATGGTGCTCTTCCGTTCTCTTTTCCGTTTTCGATGTGCAGATTCTGGGGCCGCGCAAGTCGCAGGGGATTGGACAAAATGTCCACCTGAAGGGTTGCTTGACCTTTATCAAGCAGACCGCCACCACCGCGCCCAGGCTTGATGCAAATCAAGGAGCGCGACCATGCGCAGGCGCACGCTTTGTTCCGCAGACCAACGGACCCAACAGAGAGAACCGCAATGAAGACCCGTCACTCCCCGCTCCTCGCCTGTGCGCTTGCCGGTGCCATCGCTGCCGTGTTCGCCGGCCAGGCCATCGCCGCCAAGCCGGCCGCCGACGCCAACCTGCCGGTGATCCAGGCGCAGCTGACCGCGCCGCCGGAAGTACCGGCGCCGATCACGCGCAAGACGCCGGCCAAGATCGTCGTCGACCTGGAGATGGTCGAGAAGGACATGCGCCTGGCCGACGGCGTCACCTACAACTTCTGGACCTTCGGCGGCACGGTGCCGGGCAGCTTCATCCGCGTGCGCGAAGGCGACACGGTGGAGTTCAAGCTGAAGAACCACCACAGCTCGCACATGTCGCACAACATCGACCTGCACGCCGTCACCGGCCAGGGCGGTGGCGCCGAGGCCACGTTCACGCTGCCGGGCAAGGAAACGCAGTTCACCTTCAAGGCGCTCAACCCGGGCCTGTACGTCTACCACTGCGCGATGGCCCCGGTGGCGATGCACGTGGCCAACGGCATGTACGGCCTGATCCTGGTCGAGCCGGAGGAAGGCATGGAGCCGGTGGACCAGGAGTTCTACGTCATGCAGGGCGACTTCTACACCGAGGGCGAGCACGGCGAACCGGGCCTGCAGCCGTTCAGCCTGGAGAAGGGCATCGCCGAGCACCCGGACTACGTGGTGTTCAACGGTTCAGTCGGCGCCCTGACCGGCGACAACGCGCTGCAGGCCAAGGCCGGCGAGAAGATCCGCATGTTCGTCGGCAACGGCGGCCCGAACCTGGTGTCCAGCTTCCACGTCATCGGCGAGATCTTCGACAAGGTCTACATCGAGGGCGGCACCAAGTACCAGGAGAACGTGCAGACGACGCTGATCCCGGCCGGCGGTTCGGCCGTGGTCGAGTTCACCGCCGACGTCCCCGGCAACTTCGTGCTGGTCGACCACAGCATCTTCCGCGCCTTCCACAAGGGTGCGCTGGGCATCCTCAAGGTCGATGGCGAGCCGAAGCACGACATCTACACCGGCCAGCAGCACGACATCGACTACCCCGAAGGCATCCCGCAGGGCAACCAGTACAAGTAAGAGGCAGCACGCAGGCACCGAGATGGAACGCATGTCCCGCCCGAAACCGCTCCTGGCACTGGTTGCAGCCCTGGCCCTGGCACCGGCGCTTGCCGTTGCCGGCGGCCCGGACGCCAGCGCAGGCAACGGCGGCGCCAGGGACGGCACGATCGCCTGGCAGGCGATCGCCGGCGGGCAGTTCCGTTCCTCGGTGCGGTTCGAGGAGGCCTCGGCCACCGTGCCGGTGGCCTCCTTCCAGCTGATGTCGCGGCCGGTGAGCAACGCCCAGTTCGCCGCTTTCCTGCAGCGCCAGCCGCAGTGGCGGCGCGACCGCGTGCCGGCGGTGTTCTCCAGCCCCGGCTACCTGGGCCACTGGGCCACGCCCGAAGCCCCCGGCGACCACCTGGATGCGCAGGCACCGGTGGTGCACGTCAACTGGTACGCGGCCGACGCCTTCTGCCGCGACCAGGGCGCGCGCCTGCCCGACTTCGTCGAATGGGAATTCGCCGCCGCCGCAGACGCCACCCGCACCGATGCACGCGGCGACCGCGCCTGGCGCATGCGCCAGGTCAACGACGGCACCCCCGGCGCACCTGATGCCGCCCGCGACGCGCCGCCGAACGTCTACGGCGTGTACGGCCTGCACGGCGCGTACTGGGAATGGACCGGCGACTTCTCCTCGCTGCTGGGCGAAGGCGACCGCCGCGGCTCGGAGGATGGCGACGCGCTCCAGTTCTGCGGCGCCACCGCCCTGGCCTTCAACGACCAGGCCGACTACGGCGTGGTCAAGCGCTTCGTCCTGCTGTCGGCCCTTCAGCCCGGGGCCACCCTGGGCAACCTGGGATTCCGCTGTGCAAGGAGCCAGCCATGAAACTCCCGCTCAATCCCCTGCTGCTTGCGATCGCGCTGGCGACGGGAACGCTCGCCTTCCACGCAACAGCCGCGCCCGCCACCACGTCGGCGGCCGCCACGGCGAACGCGCTGCCCGGCGACTCGCTCTACCACCTGCAGGCCGGCCTCACCGACCAGCACGGCAAGCCGCTGCAATGGTCCGACCTGCGCGGCCAGCCGCAGCTGGTGTCGATGTTCTACGGCAACTGCCACCTGATGTGCCCGCTGATCCTGGAGAACGCCAAGGCACTGCAGAAGCAGTTGCCGGAAGCCGAGCGCGGCCGCCTGGGCGTGGCGATGCTCACCCTGGACCCGGCCCGCGATACGCCCGCGGCCATGGCCGAAGTGGCCGAGCGCCACCGCACGCCGGAGGACTGGCGCTACCTGGTCCCCGCGGCCGATGATGTCCGCGCGCTGGCCAGCGTCCTCGACGTTCGCTACCGCTTCCGCGAGGACGGCAGCATCAACCACACCAGCGTGCTGGTCCTGCTCGATGCCGAAGGTCGGCCGCTGGCCCGCTCGGAAGTGGACGGCGCGGCCCCCGACCCGGCCTTCCTGCAGCAGGTCCGCGACGCGCTCGCAACACCCTGAGCGCTATCCTTCACCCCATCACCTGTCACACCGCCAACAAGGAGCACCCCATGAACGCTACCCGCACCCTCGCCGCCCTGGCACTGTTCGGCATGGCCGGCATGGCGCACGCCGCCGGCAACTGCACCATCTCGCTCAAGGGCGACGATGCGATGAAGTTCGACCAGAAGGAGATCACCGTCTCGGCCGGCTGCCCGACCATCACCGTCGAGCTCACCCACACCGGCAAGCTGCCGGTCACCGCGATGGGCCACAACGTGGTCATCTCCAAGACCCCGGACATGGCTGGCGTGGCCCGCGATGCGATGAAGGCCGGTACCGCCAATGCCTACGTGCCGCCGGGCGACGCGCGCGTGATCGCCCATACCGACCTGATCGGCGGCGGCGCCAAGACCAAGATGACCTTCCCCGGCAAGAAGCTCACCGCCGGCGAAGACTACAGCTTCTTCTGCAGCTTCCCCGGCCACTCGACCCTGATGAAGGGCAAGCTGGTCGTCACCAAGTAAGGCGCCGGCCCGGCGCGCAGGCGCGCGCCGGGCCTGTCTCTCTGCAACGGGCCTTCGCGCCCCGGGAAAAACCGATGGAATTCCACGTACACGTTGCCGGCAAGGCGCTCGACCTGGACGCGCTCGAGGCCCGGTTGCTGGCGGTCGATCCGGCCGCGGTGCTCGACCTCGACAGCGCGGCCACGACACTGCGCATCTCCACCCTGGCCCAGGCGCAGGACCTGGCCGAGGCCCTGGCCGCGGCCGGCCAACCGGTCGCGCTGCACGACATCGAACAGCAGCCTTCGGTGTGCTGCGGGGGCTGCGGCGGCTGAGGCCGTACCCCGTTCCACTCCATCCGGAACCCGGTCTCGAGCGCCTGCCCGATGCGCACATGCGCGGCGCAAGGCGCGGGTTCGCCAGTACGCGGCGCAGGCGATAGCATCACGCACCTGCCCCGGGCAGCATGGACGAGAGGGGAACGGTTTGGAAAAGCCCAGGAAATCGGTGCGCCGCAAGGGCCGCGGCGTGACCATCGACGAAGTCGCCGCGCTCGCCGGCGTCTCGCCGATGACCGTATCGCGGGTGATGAACAACCAGGGCAAGGTCCGCGACACCACCCGCGAACGGGTGATGCGGGCCGTGCGCGAACTCGACTACACGCCCAACCTGGCCGCCAGTTCACTGGCCGCGGCGCAGCATACCCGCGTCGCCCTGGTCTACAACAATCCCAGCGACGCCTACCTGCGCGAGATCCTGGTCGGCCTGCTGCGCGTGGCCGCGCGCACCTCGATCCAGCTGGTGATCGACTACTGGGACAGCGCCGACACCGACACCGAGCGCAAGGCCGCGCGGACCATGGCCGGCCGGGTCGATGGCGTGATCCTGCTGCCACCGGTGTGCGAATCGCCCGCGGTGGTCGGCGAGTTCGTGCGCGCCGGGATCCCGGTCGTGGCCATCGCCGCCGGCCAGGGCAGCCTCGGGATCTCCTGCGTGCGCATCGACGACCTGCGCGCCGGCCGGGAGCTGGCCGACTACCTGGTCGCCCAGGGCCACACCCGGATCGGCTTCATCAAGGGCCGCGCCGACATGCGTGCCAGCGCGCTGCGCTACGAAGGCTTCCAGGCCGCGCTGTCCGCGGCCGGCCTGGCGCTGGACACCGCGCTGGTGCAACAGGGCGACTACACCTACCGCTCCGGGCTGAAGGCCGGCGGCAGGATCCTCGCCCACAAACGGCCGCCGACCGCGATCATCGCCTCCAACGACGACATGGCCGCGGCCGTGGTCTCGGTCGCGCACCGCCGCGGGCTGGACGTGCCACGCGACCTGGCCGTGGTCGGATTCGATGATTCATCCTCGGCCATCACGGTGTGGCCGGAACTGACCACCATCCACCAGCCGATCGCCGCGATGGCCAACGCCGCCATCGACATCCTGCTGCGCACCATCCGCGACAAGGACGGCGGCACGCGCGCACTGGTCGACCAGGTCATGCCGCACCGCCTGGTCGTGCGCGACTCGGCCGCGGCGCCCGCCAGGCGCGGCTGAACCGGCGGGCGGCGGCACCGCCCTCAGCGCGACAGCAGGTACTGGTTGAGCAGGTTCTCGTAGCGCTCCTGCTTGCCGCTGGTCTGCCTGGGCTCGCCGTTCTTCGCCGCCAGTGCGGCGAGATCGGCCAGGCCCAGCCGGCCCTCGGCGAAGCCCTTGCCATCGCCACCGTCGAAGCTGGCGTAGCGCTCGGTGCGCCACTTCTCCCACGGCGAGTCGTTGAGCAGCGCATGCGCCACTTCCAGGCCACGGGCGAACGCGTCCATGCCGCCGATGTGGGCGATGAACAGGTCCTCCATGTCGGTGGATTCGCGGCGCGGCTTGGCGTCGAAGTTCAGGCCGCCGACCAGCCCGCCCTGGCGCAGCACCACCATCATCGCGCCGACGGTGTCGTACAGGTCGGTGGGGAACTGGTCGGTGTCCCAGCCGTTCTGCGGATTGCCGCGGTTGGCGTCGATGCTGCCGAGCAGGCCATGGTCGGAAGCGACCTGCAGGTCGTGCTCGAAGGTGTGGCCGGACAGGGTGGCGTGGTTGGCTTCGATATTGAGCGAGAAGTCCTTCTCCAGCCCGTGCTCCTTGAGGAAGCCGGCGACGGTGGCGCTGTCGAAGTCGTACTGGTGCTTCATCGGCTCCATCGGTTTCGGCTCGATGAAGAACTTGCCCGTGAAGCCGATGCTGCGGCCGTAGTCGCGCGCGGCGGCGAGGAAGCGGGCGAAGTGGGCCAGCTCGCGCTTCATGTCGGTGTTGTGCAGGCAGGCATAGCCCTCGCGGCCGCCCCAGAACACGTAGTTCTCGCCGCCCAGCTCGACGGTGGCGTCGAGCGCGGCCTTTACCTGCACCGCGGCGCGGGCCACGACATGAAAATCCGGGTTGGTCGAGGCGCCGTTCATGTAGCGCGGATGCGAGAACAGGTTGGCCGTGCCCCACAGCAGCTTCATCCCGGTGGCCTGCTGGCGCTCTTTCGCCATCGCGACCATGCGCGTGAGGTTGCGCTGGTACTGGCCGATGTCCTCCGCGTCCGGCGCCAGGTCCACGTCGTGGAAGCAGTAGTACGGCACGCCGAGCTTGGTGAAGAACTCGAACGCGGCGTCGACCTTGGCTTCGGCGGTGGCCATGGCGTTGTCGCGCTCCCACGGGAAGCGGCGCGTGCCCGGGCCGAACGGGTCGGCGCCGGCGTTGCAGAAGGTGTGCCAGTAGCAGACCGCGAAGCGCAGGTGCTCGCGCATGGTCTTGCCGCCGATCTTCTTGTTGGCGTCGTAGACCTTGAACGCCAGCGGGTTGTCCGAACCGGCGCCCTCGTAGGGGACCTGGCCGATGCCGGGGAAGTATTCCTTCGCGCCGATGAATGCCTTGCTGCTCATGTCTTCGCTTCCGTCGTGGGTGGTGCCGGTCTTGCGGGAATTCGCGTTCAGGCGTACAGCGGCCGGATCGCGTCGAGGTGGGAAAGGAAACGGCGGTACTGTACGTCGTAGGCGGCGGTGGCCTCGGCGCGCGGGTGCGCCGACAGGCGCGGTTCCAGGCGCACATGCGCGGCGGCTAGCGCGGCCAAGTCGGCGTCGGCGGCGCGCTGCGTGGCCCACAGCGCCTGCAGCGCCGCGCCGAAGGCCGCGCCTTCAGCCTGCTCCGGCACGTCCACCGGCAGGCCGAACACGTCGGCCACCATCTGCCGCCACACCGCGCTGTGGCTGCCGCCGCCGGTGAGGCGGATCGCCTCGAAGCGCATGCCTGCATCGACGAAGGCGTCGTAGCCGTTCTTCAGGCTGTACACCGCCCCTTCCATCGCCGCGCGGTACAGGTTGGCCGGGGTGAAGTTGGTGGCGGTCATGCCGAACACGCTGCCGCGGCCATTGGGCAGGTTGGGCGTGCGCTCGCCGTTGAGGAACGGCAGCATCAGCAGGCCGTCGGCGCCGGGGCGGGTATTGGCCAGCAGCGCGTCGCCGTCCTTCGTGGAGAAGCCGCACAACCTGGCCACCGACTCGGTGGCCACGGTGCAGTTCATGGTGCAGACCAGCGGCAGCCAGCCGCCGGTGGAATCGCAGAACGCGGCCCAGCGGCCCTCGTCATCGACGATCGGGCGGTCGGCGTGCGCGAACAGCGTGCCGGACGTGCCCAGGCTCATGCTCAGCACGCCCGGTGAAACGTTGCCGGTGCCGATGGCGGCCATCATGTTGTCGCCACCGCCGGCCGACACGCGCACCCCGCGCGGCAGACCGAGTTCGTCGGCGACGGCCGCGGCGATGGCGCAGGTGAAATCGGCGTCCACCAGGGGCGGCAGGCAGTCGAAAAGGTCGCGGTCGGGATCGGTGGCCGCGATCATCTCGTTGGACCACTGCCGCTTGCGCACGTCCAGCCAGCCGGTGCCCGACGCATCGCCGCACTCCATCCAGCGTTCGCCGGTGAGCCAGAAGTTTACGTAGTCGTGCGGCAGCAGGATCGTGGCCAGCTGTGCGTAGGCCTGCGGACGGTGCTTGCGGGTCCACGGCAACCTGGAAGCGGTGTAGCCGACCAGGACCGGGTTGCCGGCAAGATCGATCGCGCCCCGCGCGCCGCCGATCGCGTCCATGATCAGGTCGCATTCGGCCGCGGTGCTGGTGTCGCACCACAGCTTGGCCGGCGCCAGCACGTTGCCGTCGCGGTCGACCGGGACAAAGCCGTGCTGCTGGCCGGACACGCCGATCGCCCCAGTGCGCGCGCGCAGCGCCGGGTCCAGGCGCGCGAAGCAGCCGCGGATCGCCTCGATCCACCACTCGGCGCGCTGCTCGCGGCTGCCGTCGTCGCCGGACGCCAGTTCCAGGGCTTCGCCGATGGTCGCGACCACCTGCCGCGACTGCGGGTCGTAGGCCACCAGCTTGACGCTCTGCGTGCCCACGTCCAGGCCGATCACCATCGGGTTGTTCCGGTCCATGTCGGCCATCGTGTTAGCGCTACCATCATCGCCAGGGAAAAACGGGCCACCGGCCCGTTGCAGCCAGGCGGAGAAACGGCCGTGGCTGGGCAGGACTCTACCAGCCCCCCGGAAAATGGCTTGCTGCAGCGCGCAACCTTCACCCCATGCAGCGGGACCTTCGACCGGCGTCATCTGCGCCAGACACATTGATGTATTGATCGCATACATCAATCCGTCGCGCCCGTTTGCCCACGAAACGGCCGCTTTGCCCCGCTCCGGGCCACGGCTGGCCGGACCGGCGACCTAGAATCGAGCCGACCCCTTGATGCAGCACCCGCTGACCCTTTTACACATCTGACCCCGCCGCCGCCCACCACACCCCCCCCCCCCCCCCCCCCCCCCCCCCCCCCCCCCCCCCCCCCCCCCCCCCCCCCCCCCCCCCCCCCCCCCCCCCCCCCCCCCCCCCCCCCCCCCCCCCCCCCCCCCCCCCCCCCCCCCCCCCCCCCCCCCCCCCCCCCCCCCCCCCCC
>NZ_PDWM01000015.1 GCF_010093225.1 Pseudoxanthomonas koreensis
CGCCGTACCTTGGGTATATGGCCCAAGTGGCACATGGATGTGCCACGGCCCTTCGTAAAGACAGGATGTCGTCCCGAAGGGTGGGCCATATACCCAAGGTGCGGCGGCCCCCGCCGGAGCCGACGCTCTTGCTCGATCGCTCGCGCGCCAGCCAGGCAGCCAGGCAGCCCCACGCTTCCCCCCGCGAGAAGGGCAAAACAAAACGGGGCGGCATCGCTGCCGCCCCGTCGGGAAACCCCTGGATTTCGCGCCTGATCAGGCCGCGGCGTCCTTGAGCTTCTTCAGCGGACGCACCTTGACCTTCACCGAAGCCGGCTTGGCGGCGAACCACTGCTCTTCCTTGGTGAACGGGTTGATGCCCTTGCGCTTCGGCTTGGCCGGAACCTTGACCGCAGTGACCTTGAACAGGCCCGGCAGAGTGAAGCTGCCCGCGCCCTTCTTGCTGATCGCGCCGGAGACCGCGCCTTCGACCGCGGCGAGCACGGCCTTGACGTCCTTGGCGGCCACGCCGCTGGTCTCGGCCAGATGCTTGACCAGGGCGGACTTGCCCAGCACTTCCTTCAGCGGCTTGACGGCAGCCGGAGCCGCCTTCTTCGGAGCGGCCTTCGCCGCTTTCGGCGCGGCCTTCTTGGCGGCCGGCTTCTTGGTGGTCTTCGCCATAACTTTCCTGTTCCGTTCGAAATTGGGTGGTTTGGTTCACCGACGGCGTCGGCAACGCGAATGTAGGACATGCGCGGCCCGCCGCCAAGGGGAAAGCCGGGAAATTTCGCAGCAAACGCGCCCTGGGCGACCTGCCGGCGCGTGGCGGTGGCGGGTCGCGCCCCGGTGCCGCGTCCGCCGCGGCATCCCGCCGCGGTCGCCGCCCTTGCGCCGGACCAGCATTTTTCCAGGGGTTTTCGTGAGCGCCGGCACGATTCCAGGGGCGGGCCGCGGGCCGGGGGTGCAGCTTCCGCGATCGGCCCGCGGCGATGCAGGCGCCGCCGGTTTCAGCCGGCGGCGTGCAGGAAACCCCAGGCCGGGAGCGCCACCTGCGCGCCCTCGATCGCGGGTACGGCGCCGCCGTTACCCTGCAGCGGCATCCAGGAGCCCGGCGGCAACCGCAGCGTCGCCGGCGCGGCGGACAGGTTGAACGCCGCCAGCAGGCGCTGCCCCCCGGCTTCGCGGACGAAGGCCAGCACCGGCTCGCCGGCATCGACGAAGGCGATCGAGCCATGCACCAGCGCCGGCTGTTCCCGGCGCCAGCGCATGAAGGCGCGGAACGCATTGAGCACCGAATCCGGATCGCCGTCCTGCGCGGCGACCGACAGCGCCCGGTGCCCGGCCGGCACCGGCAGCCACGGCGCGCCGGTGCTGAAGCCGGCATCGTCGGCGCCGGTCCACGGCATCGGCGTGCGGCAGCCGTCGCGACCCTTGAAGTTCGGCCAGAAGGTGATGCCGTAGGGATCCTGCAGCGCCTCGAACGGCACGTCGGCCTCCGGCAACCCCAGTTCCTCGCCCTGGTAGATGCATACCGAACCGCGCAGCGAGCAGACCATCGCCACCAGCATCTTCGCCAGTTGCGGGGAAGGGTTTTCGCCGCCCCAGCGGGTCACCGCGCGGCGCACGTCGTGGTTGGACACCGCCCAGCACGGCCAGCCCTCGGCCATCGCCGCTTCCAGGCGCGAGACGGTGCCGCGGATGTAGCCGGCGCTGAAATCGTCGACCAGCAGCTCGAAGCTGTAGCCCATATGCAGGCGCTTGCCGGAGGTGTATTCGGCGGTGGTCGCCAGCGAGTCCTCCGAGGAGATCTCGCCCAGGCTGGTCGCGCCCGGGTAGCGGTCGAGCAGGGCGCGCACCTGTTCCAGGAACGGCAGGTTTTCCGGCTGCGTGTTGTTGTACCAGTGGTACTGGAAGGCGTAGGGGTTGTCCGCGCTGAAGCCGCGGCCGACGCGCTGCTCGGCAGGCTTGGGCGGGTTGTCGCGCAGCTGCGCGTCGTGGAAGCAGAAGTTGATCGAATCCAGGCGGAAGCCGTCCACGCCGCGGTCCAGCCAGAAACCGATGTAGTCCAGGGTGGCCTGCCGCACTTCGGGGTTGTGGAAGTTCAGCTGGGGCTGCGAGGACAGGAAGTTGTGCAGGTAGTACTGGCAGCGCCGCGGCTCCCAGCGCCACGCCACGCCACCGAAGATCGACAGCCAGTTGTTGGGCGGGGTGCCGTCCTCGCGCGCGTCGGCCCACACGTACCAGTCGGCCCTGGGATTGGTGCGGTCCTGGCGGCTCTCGCGGAACCACGCGTGCTCGTCGGAGGTATGGCTGAAGACCTGGTCGATCATCACCTTCAGGCCCAGCGAATGCGCCTTCGCCAGCAGCCGGTCGAAGTCGTCCAGGGTGCCGAACAGCGGATCAACCGCGCGCTGGTCGGCGATGTCGTAGCCGAAATCGGCCATCGGCGACTTGAAGAACGGCGAGATCCAGATCGCGTCCACGCCCAGCGAGGCCACGTAGTCGAGCCGGTCGACGATGCCGGGCAGGTCGCCCACGCCGTCGCCGTCGGTGTCCAGGAAGCTGCGCGGGTAGATCTGGTAGATGACGGCGCCGCGCCACCAGGGGGAGTGGTTCATTGGGTTCCGTTCCGGTGTGGCCTGGGGTCGCGCTGCAGGCGGCCTCCCACGAGGCGGAGAGGACCGTCGCGCCGGAGCAGGGTCCGGCGCGGCGGGGGGCCCCGCCGTGGGAGCGGCGGGGCGGAGGGTGTGGCTCAGAAGCGGTAGTTCACGCCGAGCAGGATCGTGCGGCCCCACTCGATGTTCTCGAGCGGGCGGTCCTTGGTGCCGGCGTAGGTCCGGTACGACTCGTTGGTCAGGTTCTGGCCCTGCAGGAGCAGGGTCATCCCGGCCAGGCTGCCGCTGCCGAAGGTGTAGCTCACCTGCGCGTCGGTGATGTTCTCGCCGACCACGTAGCGCAGGGTGCGGTTGCCGGCGAAGTTGCCGATCTCGCCGATGAAGTCCGAGCGGCGGCGCTGGTTGACGCGGGCCTCGAAGCCGTTGCGCTCGTAGTACAGCGTCCAGTTGTACACCCGGTCGGACAGGCCCGGCAGGCTGATCGGGTCGCTGCCCACGCTGCTGGCGCTCTCCGGGTCGCGGATGGTGATGCTGCTGTCGAAGAAGCTGGCGCTGGCGACGACGCCGAAGCCGGTCAGCGCTTCGCTGAACAGGTCGAACGGCAGCGACGCGGTCAGTTCCAGGCCCTGCAGCGAGCCACCTTCGCCGTTCATCGGCTGGGTGAAGTCGCCGTACTGCTGCGGCGGCGGCGCGCTCGGGTTGCTCGGCACGTAGTCGGCCAGCAGGTCCGAGAAGTCGTAGTTGTTGTTGGTCTGGGTGTAGAGGTAGCTCTCCAGGTCCTTGTAGAAGTAGGCGGCGGCCACGTAGGCCTTGGTGCCGAAGTACTTCTCGTAGGACAGGTCGAAGGCGTTGGCGCGCCACGGCTCGAGCTCCGGATTGCCGCCGTTGGCCCAGGGCCGGCCGGTGGTGTCGCTGACGCCCCATTCCAGCGAGGTGCGCAGCTGGTCCACGCGCGGCCGCGCGACCTGCTTGCCCAGGCCCACGCGCAGCATCTGCTCGTGGTCGAAGGCGAAGGCCAGGTTCATGTTCGGCAGCACGTCGGTGTAGGTCTTGCCACCCTCGACCGGGCGCACTTCCTCGCCGGCCGGGCGCGTGCTGTCCCAGATGTTGGCGTTCGAGCTCTGGTCCACGCGCTGGATCTGCACGCCGATGTTGCCGGTCACCGGCACGCCGCCCCATTCGGTGTCCAGGTTGGCGCGCACGAAGGCGGTGGTGATCTCCTCGTCGACCGTCCACGCCTTGGGAATCAGCCAGGGCTGGTCCTCGACCGGGTCGAAGGTCATGTAGCGGTCGACCGCCCCGGGCACGTTCCAGGAAGGGATGTAGCCGACGCCGGCGAAGCCGAGGTTGACCCGGTCGTACTGCAGGTCGCTGGCGATCGCGGTCGGGCCCTGCGCGCCGAGGTTGATGTTGCCTTCCGGCTGGCGCTTGTCCTTCTGCCGGTCGGCGTAGTTCAGGCCGACGTCGAAGTCGGAGAACCAGCCGGCGCCGGGGAAGGTGGCCTGCAGCCGCACGGTGGTCAGCTCGTCTTCCACCCGCGGGGTCTTGCCGTAGCCGGAGCCGTAGATGGTGTTGTTGAGGTAGAGCTGGCTGGCGTCGGAGTAGTCGCGGCCCGGGACCAGTTGGGAGAAGCCGTTGCTGCGGAAGTCCAGGGCGATCGAGTCCAGCTGCGGCATCGGGTACAGCTGCAGGTTGTTCTCCAGGTTCAGCTCGTCGCGCTCGGCCCGGGAATAGCCGACGTCGAACAGCACGTCGACGCTGCCGGCGTTGAACTCGTTGGCCCAGCCGAACGCGTCGATCTTGTCCTCGCGCTTGTTGTACATGCCGCGGACCAGGGGGTAGACGTTGTTGGCCACGCCGCCGGTGAAGGTGTTGTTGTCGTTGATGACCGGGTCGGTGACCTCGAGCCGGCCGAAGCCGCCGTTGTAGTCGCCGATGTGCACTTCGAACTGGTTGGCGGTGTCTTCCTGCTCGGCCCGGGAATAGAACAGGTCCAGGGTGCTGGTCCAGGCGTTGGACGGGCGGAATTGCAGGGTAGCCATGACCGCGTTGCGATCGACTTCGCCGGTGCGGCGCAGCGCCTTGATGCCGTCGGAGTAGTAGGTGCCGGCGGGCACGCCGGGGCGCCAGTTGTCGCCGATCGCCTGCCACGGCTCGTACAGGCCGACCTGGTTTTCCTGGATGGCGCTGTTGGAGCTGGAGAAGCCGATCGCCACGCCGAAGGTGTCGTCGGCGAACTTGCCTATCCAGGTGGCGTTGATGCGGTGGCCGTCGGCGTCGGAGTTGGCCGCGTCGCCGAGCGAGTTGCGCTGGTAGCGCGCACCGAGCATGACCGCGTTGCCGTCATACGACAGCGGGCGGATGGTCTGCATGTCGATCGTGCCCGACAGGCCCTGGCCGACCAGCGCCGCGTCGGGGGTCTTGTACACGGTCACGCCATTGACCAGCTCGGACGGGTACTGGTCGAACTCGACGCTGCGGTTGTCGCCGGTGCTGACCATCTCGCGGCCGTTGAGCAGCGTGGTGGAGAAGTCGGGCGACAGGCCGCGGACGCTGATCACCTGGGCACGGCCGGCCACGCGCTGGGCGGCCAGGCCGGGCAGGCGAGCGATCGATTCGGCGATGCTGATGTCGGGCAGCTTGCCCAGGTCCTCGGCCGAGATCGCCTCGACGATCGAAGTGGAATCGCGCTTGGTCGAGATCGCGCCCTCGATGCCGGCGCGGATGCCGGTGACGACGATGGTGTCGAGTTCGGTGGTGGCCGGGTCTTCCTGGCCGGCCTCGGCGGTCTGGGCCTGCGCGGCGGTGGCGGTCAGCAGGATCGCCGACGCGAGCGCCGTACTCAGCAGGTTGCGCTGCATGTTCAACATTTTCCCCTCCCAGGCAATGTCGGAAATTCTCGGGTTGTGGTGTGCTGCCGTGCCGTTTGTGGTTCGCGATGGCGCGCTTGCGGCGGCGTTACGGTGCGAAGCCATGGTAGATGCGCGCCGCGCGTCCGGAAGATTCCTGCATACGTATTCATTGCGATTGCCGCCGTGCGCGCGACCGGGCGTGCAGGCGCGATGGAATACTCGTGCCGGGATCGCGGGCCCTGGCAGGGCGGCGGATGGAGGGAACGGATGCGCGGAACCGCACGGCGCGCACGCGTCGCATGTTGCATTGCAATGTGGTGTGTGGCCGTGGTGGCGCGGGCGGCGGCGCCGCCGGCGTGCGCCGATGCCGGCGCGAACGGTGCGGAACTGCCGGACTGGCGCGACCAGGTGGTCTACTTCGCGATGATCGACCGCTTCGACGACGGCGATCCGCGGAACAACGACCAGGGCACGGGCGAATACGACCCGGCCGACAACGCGCGCTGGAGCGGTGGCGACCTGCATGGGCTGCGGCGTCGCCTGGACTACATCCACGGGCTGGGTGCCACCGCGCTGTGGATCACCCCGCCGGTGGCGCAGCAGTGGTGGAACCCGCGGGCGCGCTACGGCGGCTACCCCGGCTACTGGGCCGAGCATTTCTCCGCGGTGGACGCGCACTACGGCGACCTCGCCGACTACCGCGCCCTGGCCGACGCGCTGCACGCCTGCGGCATGGCCCTGGTCCAGGACGTGGTGGTGAACCACACCGGCGACTATTTCGGGTACGCGGACGGAGCATGGAGCGCGGACGACCCGGCGCGCGGCTTCGTGCGCCACCCGGATGGACGTGGGCGCCTGACACCCCGCCAGGCGCCGTTCGACCGCAACGACGCGCACGATGGCGGCGACCGCGCCGCGTCGATCTACCACTGGACGCCGGATATCGCCGATTTCGGCGACCGGCGCCAGGAAACCGATTTCCAGCTGTCCGGGCTGGACGACCTGGACACGGAGAACCCGCAGGTGCGCCGCGCCCTGCGCCGCGTGTACGGCGACTGGATCGCGCGCGTCGGCGTGGACGCGTTCCGCATCGACACCGCGTTCTACGTGCCCGAGGAATATTTCCGTGACTTCCTCTACGCCGACGACGCCCAGGCGCCCGGGATCATGGAGGCGGCGAGGCGCGCGGGGCGGCCGCGCTTCCATGTGTTCGGCGAGGGCTTCGCCATCGATCGCGCCTACGACGACGCCGGTGCGCGCAAGGTCGAGCGCTACGCCACCGATGCGCAGGGGCGCCCGCTGCTGCCGGGAATGATCAACTTCCCGCTGTACGGCACGCTCGGCGACGTCTTCGCGCGCGGCCGGCCCACCGCCGAGCTGGCCTGGCGGATCGGCAACATGATGCAGGTGCACGCGCGCCCGCAGCTGATGCCGACCTTCGTCGACAACCACGACGTGGACAGGTTCCTGGCCGGAGGTAGCGAGGCAGGGCTGAAGCAGGCGCTGCTGGCGATCATGACCCTGCCCGGCATCCCCACCGTCTACTACGGCACCGAGCAGGGCTTCACCGGGCAGCGCGAGGCGATGTTCGCCGGCGGCCACGGCAGCGGCGGACGCGACCGCTTCGACACCGGCGCGCCGCTGTACCGCTACCTGCAGCGGGCGATCGCGCTGCGTCGCGGCGACCTGCTGTTCTCGCGCGGCGCGCCGGTGGTCCTGGCCGAGACTCCCGCCGCACCCGGTGCGCTGGCCTGGCGCATGGACCACGAGGGGCGCAGCGCACTGGTCGCGTTCAATTCCGCCGACGGCCCCACGCTGCTCGCGGGACTGGAAACCGGCCTGCCTGCCGGTACGGTGCTCGAGCCGCTGTTCGCCATCGACGGGCAGGCGCCGCGGCTGGTGGTCGATGCACGCGGGCGCGTGGACGCCGTGCTGCCGCCGCGCGCCGGCTGGGTATGGAAGGCCGGCGGCCGTGAAGCCGTTGTCGCGGGCGGCGTGGAAAGTACGATCGATCCATTGCCGGCCACGGTCGAGGGCGACCTGCGCGTGGCCGGCCGTGCGCCCGGGCCCGGGCAGGTGCGGCTGGTGCTCGATGGCGATCTTGAAGCGGCGACCACGATCGTGGCCGGCAGCGACGGCCGCTGGCAGGCCACGCTGGATACGGCGGGCCTGGTCGACCCGCAGGCGGAGCATGTCCTGGTGGCCTGGTCGCCGGAGCAGGCGCTGGCCTCGCCGTCGCAGCGGTTCCGCGTGCAGCGGCATTGGCGCGAGCTGGCACGCGTGGAAGATCCGGCCGGCGACGACCATGGGCCCGGCGGCCGGTACGTTTATCCGGTCGACGCCAGCTGGCGCGGGCGGCATACGCTGGACCTGCTGGGCGCGACGGTCTCCGCTTCCGGCGGTTCGCTGAAGATCGACCTGCGCCTGCGCGACCTGGTCGCCGACTGGAACCCGCCCAACGGCTTCGACCACCTCGCCGTCACCGCCTACCTGCAGCTGCCCGGCCGCGCCGGTGGCGCCACGGTGATGCCGCTGCAGGACGCATCACTGCCCGGCGGCATGCGCTGGCACTACCGCCTGCGCGCCGGCGGCTGGAGCAACGCGCTGTTCTCCAGCGAGGGCGCCTCGGCGCAAGGGGAGGGCACGCCATCGCAGCTGGCGGCGCGGGTGGACGTGGATCGCGAACGTGGCACCCTGTCCTTCGTGCTGCCCGCCGCAGCGATCGGTCGTCCGGCATCGCTGTCCGGTGTCGTGCTGCATGTCACGACCTGGGACTACGACGGCGGCTACCGCGCGCTGGCGCCGCAGCCGGGCGGGCACATCTTCGGCGGCGGCGACGTGCGCGGCCCGAAGGTGATGGACGAGCTGCGCATCGTCCTGCCCTGACCGTAGAGCCGACCAGGGCTGGCTCCACGCACGCCGCCATTCCGGAGGTGCGTTACAGCGGCACGAAGCGGATCGCCTGGCCGCCGCCGGCCGCCAGGTGCAGGCGCAGGGTGTCGTCGCTGCGCACCTCGCGGGTCTCGCGGACGAAGTCGAACGGTGCGGTCTTCCAGTCGGCGCCGTCGCCGTCGCGGTAGATCTCGGCACGGTAGCGGCGGCCCGGGTCGAGGAACGACAGCGGCACCTGCAGCTCGCGCGCCTCTTCGTTGGTGACGCTGCCCAGGAACCATTCTCCGCCGCCGCGCGCCTTGCGGGCGAAGGTGACGTAGTCGCCGACCTCGCCGTCCAGCACGAGGCTTTCCTCCCAGTCCACCGCCACGTCGCGGATGAACTGGAACGCATCCCGATGTTGCGCATAGTGCTCGGGCAGGTCGGCGACCATCTGGATCGGGCTGTAGATCACCACGTACAGCGCCAGCTGCTTGGCCAGGGTGCTCTCGATCCGTTGGCCGCCGCGGCCCTTGAGGCTGACGATGCCGGGGGTGAAATCCATCGGCCCGCCGAGCATGCGGGTGAACACCAGAGTGGCCTCGTGGCCCGGCGGGTTCGGCGGCTGGGCCCAGGCGTTGAACTCCATGCCACGCGCGCCTTCGCGCGAGACCCAGTTCGGGTAGGTGCGGCGCAGGCCGGTGTCCTTGATCGGCTCGTGCGCGTTGATCGCGATGCGGCGCTTCGCCGCTTCCTCGACCACGCGCAGGTGGTGGCGGCTCATCCACTGGCCCTCGTGCCATTCGCGCACCACCGGGCCACCGGCATGGTCCTGGCGCTGGATGTCGCCGGCGTCGCAGACGTAGCCGGTCTTGACCACGTCCACGCCGTTGCGTGCGTACAGGTCCAGTGCGGCCGGCAGCTGGCGCTCGTAGTGGCTCACCGCGCAGGCGGTCTCGTGGTGGCCGATCAGGTGCACGCCTTTCGCCGCGCCGTAGGCGGCCAGGCCTTCCAGGTCGAAGTCGGCGGTGGGCCGGGTGAAGTCGAAGCCCCAGCCGTTGGCGAACCAGTCGCCGTCCCAGCCCGGGTTCCAGCCTTCCACAAGCACGCCGCGGAAGCCGTTCTCCGCGGCGAAGTCGATGTACTTCTTCGTGTTGGCGGTGGTGGCGCCGTGCTTCGGCCCGGTGCCCCAGGTCTCCAGCTCCAGGTGCAGCGACCACCACACGCCGACGTACTTGGCCGGCTTGAACCAGCTGACGTCGCCGATGCGGTTGGGTTCGTTGAGGTTGAGGATGAGGTTGGATCCGGCCAGGTCGCCGGCACGTTCGCCGACCTGGATCGTGCGCCAGGGCGTGGCGAACGGGACGGCGCGCACCACCGCGGTACCGCGGTCGTCGCCGGGGGTGAGCGCGGCGCGCAGCACGCCGCCGTCGCCCTTGGCCAGGTTCATGCCGGCGTAGTCGACCAGCGCGGCCTCGTGGATGGCGATGTGCAGGCCACGGTCGGTGCGCAGCGTGATCGGGGTCTGCGCGGTACCCACTTCGGACAGCGGCGTGCGCGAGTACAGGTATTCCTCGCGGTTCCATTCGAACGCCGGGATCCACCAGGCCGTGGCCGGGCGCGCGACCGCGAATTCGGTCAGCTCCTGGCGGATCCGGACCTCGTCCATGGCCGGCTGGCGCGGGAACTCGTAGCGGAAGCCGACGCCGTCGTCGTAGACGCGGAACACCACGTCGAAGCGGCGGCCGTCCTTCCTGCCGCCGGTTGGCTTCTCGGCGAAGCTGGCGCGCAGCTCGTTGTAGTGGTTGCGGATGAAGCGGCGCTCGCCCCAGGGCTGCTCCCAGGTCTGGTCGAAGCTGCGGCTGGACTGGCCGGCCAGTTCCAGGTTGCGCTCCAGGCGGCCGTCGCCGAGCAGGAAGCCCAGGCGCGAGGCCGCGATCGTCGCCTCGCCGTTGCGTTCGACCCGGTAGGCCAGGCGGCCTTCGTGCTGCGATTCCAGGATCACCACGATCGAGCCGTCGGGCGAGGCGACGCGCGCCAGGTCCGCGGCGCGCGCGGGCAGCACCAGCGTGGCCAGCAACGCCAGCGCGGCGGCCGGCAGCCACGGATGCGGGCGCGGGCCCGGACGCAGGCACGAGCGCGGATGCGGAGCGGGCAGGGCGGTGGCGGACGGATTCATGGCGTTCCTCTCATTCCAGGACATAGACCAGGGCGGTGCGCGGCGGCACGGTGAAGCGGCCGCGGGTGGGATCGAAGCGGGCCTGCGTGCGCGGGCGCGGATCGGCCGCGCCGGCTTCCAGGTGCACCGGGTGCAGCACGTAGCGCTTGCCGCGCTCGCCGGGGAGCTCCAGCACCTGCGCCTGCGGCGAGGTGTTGAGCAGGTACAGCACCGAGGCGAAGCGCGCGCCTTCCAGGCCGTCGCCGTCAAGGCGGCCGGCGATCACCAGCGGGTTCTGCGCTGGCCCGGTATTGGGGAAGTGCAGGCGTGCGCCGACCTCGTCCGCCGTGCGCAGGCGGAACAGCGGCGAGCTGGCGCGGATCCGCAGCAGGTCGCGCAACGCGTCGCGGGCGAAGGCGATGTCCTCCGGCGCCGGCCGGATCGAGGCATCGGCCAGCCGCGGCGCGATCCACGGCCAGTTGCCCTCGTTGCCGCTGGCCGGCGGCAGCCCGGTGCCGAAGAAGTTGTCGCGATAGCTCCAGTCCAGCCGGTTGAACCAGTCGCCGGAGTCGTAGCTGTTGCGGTCCATCGACTTGGAGCGCAGCGTGTCGATGCCGGCATGGAAGTAGGCCACGCCCTGGCTGAAGGCGGTGGCCGCCATGCCCAGCACCTGCACCCGCGCGCGGTCGTGCGCGGAAGTGCCACGCGGCAGGCGGAACGCGTTGAGGTCGAACAGGGTCTCGTTGTCGTGGTTCTCGACGTAGTTGACCACCTCGCCTGGCGCGCTCGCGTAGCCGGCGGGCTGGCCGTTGTAGTCGATCGCATGCAGTGGCTGGTGGGTGCCGTCGGCGGTCTCAAGCACGTAGTCGCGCAGGGTGCCGGCCAGGCCGACCCTGGCCAGGTCGGCGGCGCGCAGCAGGTCCGCACGACCCAGCGCCGGATCGGCCTCGTCGTTGGGCGCGAACACCAGTCCGTTGAGCCAGCCCTGGCGGGCAACCTTGTCCGCGCCGCTGTCGCCCGGCCCGCCGCCGCGCAGCGCGTCGCGCGCGCGGTCGCTGAAGGTGCCGATGCCGCTGCCGCCCAGTGCCAGCTGCGAGGCCTGGACGAAGCGCCGGCCGTCGGCGACCTCGCCGAAGTTCCAGCCTTCGCCGATCAGCTGCACCGGGCGCCCGGCGACGGCGTCGACCCGGCGCTGCAGCGCTTCCATCGCCGCGCGCGGCTGGTGGCCCATCAGGTCGAAGCGGAACGAATCGATCCGGTAGTGGCGCACCCACAGCGCGGCCGAATCGAGCATCAGCCGCGCCATCATCAGGTGTTCGGTGGCGGTGTTCTCGCAGCAGGTACTGCGTTCGATCCGGCCGGCGGCATCGAGGCGGTGGTAGTAGCCGGGCACGATCCGGTCCAGCACCGAGCGCTCGTCCTGGCCGGCGGCGAAGGTGTGGTTGTAGACCACGTCCATGCCCACGCGCAGGCCCAGCCCATGCAGCGCCATCACCATCGCGCGGAACTCGCGGATCCGCGCGTCGCCGTCGGACGGGTCGCTGGCGTAGCTGCCTTCGGGCGCATTGAAATGGAACGGGTCGTAGCCCCAGTTGAAGCAGTCGCGGTCGGCCACGGCCATCACCGCGGCCTGCTGCGCGGGGCTGTCGGCGGCGGCATCGGGGACCTGCGGGGTGGCGCAGCCGGATTCGGGCACGCTGGCGAAGTCGTACACCGGCAGCAGGTGCAGGTCGGTGAGCCCGGCGCGGGCCAGCGCGCGCAGGTGGGCCATGCCGGCGCTGCCGCCATTGGTGAAGGCCAGGTACTTCCCCCGGTGCGCCGCGGCGACCGTGGCATCGCCGATCGAGAAATCGCGCACGTGCAGTTCGTAGATCGACATGTCCGCCTGCGCGCGCAGTGGTGCCGGGCGTGGCGCGGCGTCCCAGCCCGCGGGCTTGAGCGCAGGGTCGTCCAGGTCGGCGATGAAACTGCGCCGCGAGTCGGCGCCCAGCCCGACCGAGTACGGATCGGTGACCCGGTTGCGGACCAGGCCGGTGCCCGGCGCGTGCACCTCGACCAGGTAGTCGTAGTAGCGCCCGCGCAGGTCGCCGGGAAGCGTCGCCGACCAGATGCCGGTGGCCGCATCGAAGCGAAGCGGCTCGCGCCGGAGCGCTGGCCGTGCATCGCCCGGATAGACGCATACAGACACCGTGCGCGCGGTCGGCGCCCATACGCCGAAACGGGTGCCCGACGGTGCCGGATGCGCACCCAGCTCCGGCGCATCGGCGGCGGACGCATACAGGTCGTCCAGCGCGCCCGGGTGCTGCAGCGCGGTGGCTTCGAGCACGTGTCCGCCCGCGTCCTCGCGCACCAGCACCAGCGCCTGTGTGAACAGGTCGCGCAGGCGGGCATCGTCGAGGTCGTGCACCAGCGTCGCGCCCTGGCCCACGTGCGGGAAGCGCGCGGTGACCGCGGCCGCCAGCGGCGTGGAGTCCGGCTGCAGCGCGATGGCGCCATCGGCGCCGGTGACGTGTTCGCCGGCCACCGCGCGGATGCCGCCGCGTGCGGCGTGGTACAGCCGGTAGCGCGCACCCGCATCGGCGCCGGGCCAGCGGATCGTGCGCCGGTCCAGCCACAGGGCGCGCGCTTCGGCCGGCGCGCCGCGATCGGCGACCAGCACGGTTTCGAAACCCGCGTCGCAGGCTTCTGCAGGAAGCGGGGAGGCCTGCGCGGCGGCCATGGAAAAAACCGGCAGCAGGAGGAAACCCGGCCAGCAGTGCACCGCGCGCCGGGTGACGCCTGTACCGCGGCTGCTTTCGCCGCCGCGTGTCCTGTCCCGCATCGCGCCCTCCCAGGCCTCGTCGATGTCGCGCTGCCCCACTATTCCATGCTGCCCACGCTGTCCGTCCCGGTATGGTCCGATGAATACGTATGCACCGGGCACCCGGTTCCTTCGCCGCGCCCCTACCATGGCCCGGTGCGCCGCCGCGCGCACGCCGCATCCACGATTCCCGGAGGGGGGAACCGCTTGATGGAACGCAAACCGCGCCTGTCGTTCTGGCAGATCTGGAACATGTGCTTCGGCTTCCTCGGCATCCAGTTCGGATTCGCCCTGCAGAACGCCAACGTCAGCCGCATCTTCCAGACCCTGGGCGCGGACATGGACCAGGTCCCGGGGCTGTGGATCGCCGCTCCGCTGACCGGACTGCTGGTGCAGCCGGTGGTGGGCTACCTGTCGGACCGCACCTGGACCGGCCTGGGCCGGCGCCGGCCGTACTTCCTCGCCGGCGCGGTGCTGGCCACGCTGGCGCTGTTCGTGATGCCGAACTCGCCGACGCTGTGGGTCGCCGCCGGCACGCTGTGGATCCTGGACGCGTCGATCAACATCTCGATGGAACCGTTCCGCGCCTTCGTCGGTGACCAGTTGCCGCCGTCGCAGCGCGCCAGCGGCTATGCGATGCAGAGCTTCTTCATCGGCACCGGCGCGATCGTCGCCAGCCTGCTGCCGTGGCTGCTGGCCAAGGCCGGCGTGGCGAATACCGCCGCGCCCGGCGAAGTGCCCGACACGGTGCGTTACGCCTTCTATTTCGGTGGCGTGGTCTTGTTCGGCGCGATCGGCTGGACCGTGCTGCGCACCCGCGAATACCCGCCCGAAGCGCTGGCCGCGTTCGAGGACGCGCAGCCGGCGCAACCGCTGCGGGCCGCCGCCGCCGCGGACGCTTCGCCGGTGGCCGCGCTGGGCTGGCTGGTCGCGGGCGCGGCCCTGGCCGCGCTGATCGCGGTGCGCGGCTGGGACCGGATGCTGTACGTGCTGGCCGGCATGCTCGCCGCCTTCGGCCTGCTGCTGCTGGTCGCGCGGGCGATGCGGCCCGACGGCATGCTGCCGACCATCGTCCGCGACCTGCGCGCGATGCCGCTGACCATGCGCCGGCTGGCGGTGGTCCAGTTCTTCTCCTGGTTCGCGCTGTTCGCGATGTGGATCTACACCACGGCCGCGGTGGCCGGCGTGCATTTCGGCAGCGACGACCCGACTTCGGCCGCCTACAACGAGGGCGCCAACTGGGTCGGCGTGCTGTTCGCCGCCTACAACGGGTTTGCCGCCCTCGCCGCGATCGCGATCCCGTGGATGGCGCGCACGCTGGGCCTGCGCGCCACCCACCTGGTCAACCTGTGGCTGGGCGCGGCGGGGCTGCTCTCGTTCCTGGTCATCCGCGACCCGCAGTGGCTGCTGCTGTCGATGGCCGGCGTCGGTTTCGCCTGGGCCTCGATCCTGTCGCTGCCGTACGCGATGCTCTCCGACAGCGTGCCGGCGGCGAAGATGGGCATCTACATGGGCATCTTCAATTTCTTCATCGTGATCCCGCAGCTGGTGGCGGCCAGCCTGCTGGGCTTCCTGCTGAAGTCGCTGTTCGGCAACCTGCCGCTGTGGGCGCTGGCCATCGGCGGCGCCAGCCTGCTGCTGGCCGGCCTGTGCGTGCTGGCGGTGCCGCGGATCGCCGCGGCGGAGGCGAAGGCATGATCCGCCGCTCCGCGCTCGCATTCGCCGCCGCATGCGCGCTGGCCGGCCCTGCTGCGGCATCGGACTACTACGGCACGCTGGAGCCGTTCGCCGCCGAGTCGATCTATTTCGTGCTCACCGACCGCTTCGTCAACGGCGATCCGGGCAACGACCAGCGCGGGCAGGGCGGGGCGCATCCCACCTTCGACCTGCCGCTGGCGCCGTGCGACGGCGAGGTCGGCAACGTCGGCTACCTGGGCGGCGACTTCCGCGGCCTGCTCGACAACGCCGGCTACATCGCCGACCTGGGCTTCACCGCGGTCTGGCTAACGCCCATCGTCGACAACCCCGACCAGGCCTTCACCGGCGGCGACGAGATCACCTGCGACGGCTTCCTCACCGACCGCGGCAAGACCGGGTTCCACGGCTACTGGGGCGTCAATTTCTACCGCCTCGACGAACACCTGCCGAGCCCGGGCCTGGACTTCGCCGGGCTGACCGCAGGCCTGCGCGGGCACGGCCTGAAGACGGTGCTGGACGTGGTCGGCAACCACGGCTCGCCGGCGTGGACGATGCCGGTGGCGCAGCCGCAGTTCGGCCAGATGTTCGACGCGTCCGGCACCCTGGTGGCCGACCACCAGAACCTGCCGCCGGAAAAGCTCGACCCGGCGCGCAACCCGCTGCACCGCTTCTACAACACGAAACCGGACCTGGCCCAGTTGTCGGACCTGGCTGCCGACAACCCGGCGGTGACGGACTATCTGGTCGGGGCCTACCTGCACTGGATCGGGCAGGGCGTGGACGCACTGCGGATCGACACCATCCGCCACCAGCCGCTGCCGTTCTGGAAGACGTTCTCCGACCGGATCCGCGCCCGTCACCCGGGCATGTACATGTTCGGCGAGGCCTTCGACACCGAAGCGGCCAACATCGCCCCGTTCACCCTTCCGGAAAACGGCGGCATCTCCGTGCTCGATTTCCCGATGAAGGACGCGATGGTCGCGGTGTTCGGCAGGGAGCAGGCCGGCTACGAACGGCTGGCCGCCAGCCTGTACCTGGAGGACGCGCCCTACGCCAACGTCTACGACCTCGCCACCTTCTACGACAACCACGACATGCGCCGGCTCGACGCTGGCGACGCCGGCTTCATCGACGCGCACAACTGGCTGTTCACCGTGCGCGGCATCCCGGTGGTCTACTACGGCTCGGAGACCGGTTTCATGCGCGGCCAGGCCGAACACGGCGGCAACCGCGCCTATTTCGGCCAGGAACGGATCGACGCGGCTCCGTCCAGCGCCATCCACCGCGAACTGAAGCGGATCGCGACCCTGCGCCGCGAGTCGCCGGCGCTGCAGCGCGGCCTGCAACTGAACCTGGAGCTGTCAGGCGACCAGGCCGCGTTCTACCGCGTCTACGAGCACGACGGCGTGGCCCAGACCGCGCTGGTGCTGCTCAACAAGGGCGATGCGCCGGCGCGGATGGCCGTATCCGGGTTCCTGCAGCCCGGCCGCTGGCGCGACGGCTTCAGCGGCACGACCCTGAAGGTGCGTGGCAGCCTGCGCGCGGAAGTGCCGGCGCATGGCGTGCGCGTGTTCTTCTTCGACT
The DNA here is from genome assembly GCF_010093225.1 of Pseudoxanthomonas koreensis. Lineage (GTDB taxonomy): Bacteria > Pseudomonadota > Gammaproteobacteria > Xanthomonadales > Xanthomonadaceae > Pseudoxanthomonas > Pseudoxanthomonas koreensis. The sequence goes on from NZ_PDWM01000015.1 coordinate 16,558, forward strand.
CGCCGCTGACCCGTACCGACCTGCGTGAGCGCCTGGCCGGGATGATGCGCGACTCCTGGCCGGAGTCCGATCGGCGGGATGAGGCGGCTCAAGCCCTCGCCGCGCCCGCCACCGGATCGGCCCACACGCTGTTCGGATCTCCGTAGCGCGCGCGCTTTGCGCTTGCCTGTGCCAGCGCGGCGAAACCGGCGGCCATGAGCAGCGCGACGACGTCGACCCAGAACGGCGCCCAGTGCCCGTCGGCGATGCTGCGCCACGGCCAGCCGCCGTTGAACGCCCCGTGCGCGACCGGCCCCAGCGCGGTGGCGACCGCGGCCGCCGACAGCAGCTCACGCGCCGCGCGCGCCGGCGGCCGCAGCGCCGCCCACAGCGCGCACAGGCCCCACGTGGCGAAACAGGCGCGGCGGATCCCCGCATCGACCGCCTCCGGCGCGAACCGCTCCGCCGCCTGCGCCGCCACGAACGCCACCGACCCCGCCACGCACAGCCCGATGCAGCCCCCGACCGTGGCCCGTGCCATGTTCACCTGCGCCCGGCCCTGCGCCACCTGCCGCCGCTTGCGCCGCGACTCGATCCACAGCAGGTTGCCCGAGTAGAACAGGAACGCGCCGCTGGTCCCGAGCAGGAAGTACAGCCATGGCACCAGCGCATTGCCGTACTCGCCGAAGTGCAGTGCATAGGCCGCCGCCAGGGTGGCGTGGTTGCCGTCGCGCTGGCCGGGCAGCTGGGTCGCCAGCACCTGGCCGGTGTTCGCGTCCAGCGCCACCGCGCCCAGCGGGCCGAGCGCCCGCGGCGAGGTGCCGGTGATCTCGATGGCGGCGTTGGCGTCACCGGCATGCGCCAGCTTGAGGAAGGATGGCTCGAACGATTCCAGTCCCTGCGCCAGTGCGGCTTCGACCGCGCGCGCATGCAGCGTGGGCAGCGGCAGCGGCGTGCCGGGTTGCCCGGCGGCGGCGCGCACCGGCGCGGGTTCCAGCGCCGCCGGCAGCGCCTCCAGCAGCCCGCCGCGGTAGACCAGCGGATTGAGCGCGGCCATCAGCACGAACACCAGGCACAGCAGCGCGCCGGTGATGGCGAACATGATGTGCATCGGCAGGCCCAGCACGCCGAGCACGTTGTGTGCGTCCTGCCACAGCCGCTTGAGGTTGCGGCCCGGCCGCAGCGCGAACAGGTCGCCGACCAGCTTCGGCAGGTGGATCACCACGCCCGACACCAGCGCCAGGCCATACAGCAGGCTGATGATGCCCATCAGGTAGGAACCGGCCAGCGGCAGGCCGAGCGTGTAGTGCAGCTCGTTGACCAGCTCGGCCAGGCCGGCCTGCGGCGGTTTCGGGCTGCCTTCCAGGTGCTCGGCCGAGGCGAACAGCCAGGTGCCGTCGCTGTCCTGCCAGTAGGCCAGCGCCTGCGGGAACTCCTCGCCCGGGAACACCATGCCCAGCTGCGTGCGCGCGGCCGGGTGCCGTTCCAGCACGGCATCGAGCAGTTGCTGCGCATGGTCGAGCGTATCGGCCGGGCGCGCGGCGGCCTGCGGCGACTGCCAGCGCGGCAGGTCGTGGTGGAACACGGGGAGCGCACCGGCGTAGAACGCCACGAACAGGGCAAAGCCGGCGACCAGCCCGACCCAGGTGTGCACCGTGGTGAAAGTGCGCAGCGTTGCAGCCTTGAGTTTCATGCCGTCGTCGTCCTCATTGCACCCAACCCAGCCACTGCAGCGCCCACAGCGCGCCCAGCGCGGCCACGGCCAGCCCGCCCAGCCAGGCCCAGGCGCGGCGGGCGCTGGAGAAGGCGAACGCGGCGGCGGCCACCCCGCTCCACAGCGGGATGAAGGCGATGATCCCTGGCACGATCGTGGCCTGCCACGGCCCCGGCGGCAGCCAGCACAGCAGTCCGGTGAGCCCTGCGGCAAGGAAGAATCCCGGGAAGATCCCGGCCAAAGCGCGTCCCCACATCAGTGTCCGTCTCCCCCGTTGCCGGCCGCCGTGCCGGTCCGAGCGGCGAGGTACGGCAGGGCGATTGCGGCGGACATCCACGCCGCCAGCATCACGCACAGCCCCGCACCGACACCGAGCGCGGCGATCCACAGCACCAGCGCCAGCACCGCCAGCAGCAGGCCAAGGGCGGTGCCGGCGGCTCGCTGGCGCCGCCACGAGATCCAGCGGCAGTGCGGAGAGCCGGCGTACAGCGCCGCGGCGGAAAGCAGGGAAGCCAGCGTTGCCAGGATCGCCGCCAATGGACCGGCAAGCAGGCTCATCGCGCGGCCATCCGGCATCGGCGATGCCGTCGCGGTGGCACGGCGCCGGCGCGCAGGCACGGGCGAAGAACGGAACGGGACGGGCAGGGCATCGGCATCCTCATGCGCTGTGGCGTGGCGAGGGATGGCTGTCCTGCGCACGCGGCGCTAGCGGAACCGGCTACCCGCAGGCGCGGCAGCCCGCAGCGGCCGCGCCTGTTCGAAGCGCCGCATTCTGCCGCAACCGGTCCGCGCCGTCACGCCGCCGGCGCCCACGCGGGCCGGGTCAGGGCTGTTCGCCGCTGGAACCGCGAAGCACCAGTTTCACCGGCAGCGTCCGGCTTTCCACCGTCTCGCCCTGGATCAGCCGGATCAGGCTGTCCACCAGCACCTCGCCGGCCTGCTTGGTGTCCTGCTGCACCGTCGACAGGCCCGGCTGCACGAAGCTGGCCATGGCGATGTCGTCGAAGCCGGCCACCGCCACGTCCTCCGGCACGCGCAGGCCGTGTTCGCGCAGGGCCTTCATCGCGCCCAGCGCGATCAGGTCGCTGGCGGCGAACACCGCGTCGAAGCGTGCGCCGGACGCCAGCAGCGCCTCGGCGGCCGCACAGCCGGACTGCTCGGTGGTGATCGCATCGAGCTGCAGCGCCGGATCCGCGGCGAGCCCGGCCTCCTGCAGCGCGGCGGCATAGCCACGCCAGCGCTCGAAGAATTCCGGATAGTGGTCCGAAGCGTGGCCGAGGAAGGCGATCCGCCGCCGCCCCCGCTGCAGCAGGTGGGCGGTGATGTCGTGCCCGCCCTGGAAGTTGTCGCAGCCGATCGACACCCCCGGCTCGCCCGGCAGGGCCGCGCCCCAGCGCACGAAATGGGTGCCCTGGGCGACCAGCCGCTGCAGCTTGGATTCGGCTTCCAGGTAGTCGCCGTAGCCGAGCAGGATGATGCCGTCGGCCTTGTGGCTGTCCTCGAAATCGGCGTGCCAGTTGTTCGACAGTTGCTGGAACGAGACCAGCAGGTCGTAGCCGCGCAGCGCGCAGGCGCGGGTGATCGAGCCCAGCATCGAATGGAAGAACGGGTTGATCAGCGAGTCGTCCGGGGTCGGGTCCTCGAAGAACAGCAGGGCCAGGGTGCCGGACTGCTGGGCACGCAGGTTCGAGGCGTTCTTGTCGACCTTGTAGTTCAGCTCGCGGGCGATGGCCAGGATCCGCTCGCGCGTCTCCGGGTTGACCGAGGGGCTGCCGCGCAGCGCACGCGACACCGTCGGCTGGGAAACCCCGGCCAGGTGGGCGATATCGAGCGAGGTGGCCTTGCCCTTGATGGTCATGCGGCCGGCCCCCCTCCGGGCCGGATGACGCGATGCGTGCCGGCATGATGCCATGGCGGTGCCGGGGGGTTTATGCCGGCGGCCCCGGCGTGGGCTAGAATCCCCGCATCGCCGCCGGCATCGTGCCGGCGCGCCGGAACCACAGGGTGGCCCGCGGCAACGCCGGCCGAGCGTGCGACATGAGCACTACCACCGCCCACCGCTGAACGCCGCCGAGGCCCCGCGACACAAGCAGGCGCCCTCGTGGCGTTTTTTTTCGCCCGTCCTAGGGCGACGAGCCCGCACATCCATGTGCGGACTGTCCAATGCAAAGGCGTCGGCTTCGGCTGGTGCCCCTGATACCTGAAGCCGCACCCATGATCACGATCACCCTCCCCGACGGCAGCCGCCGCGAGTACGAAGCCCCCGTTTCCGTCCTGCAGGTCGCGCAGTCGATCGGCGCCGGCCTGGCCAAAGCGACCGTCGCCGGCCAGGTCGACGGCCGCCTGGTCGACGCCAGCGACGTCATCGACCACGACGCGACCCTGCGCATCATCACGCCCAAGGACGAGGAGGGCGTGGAGATCATCCGCCACTCCTGCGCCCACCTGGTCGGCCACGCGGTCAAGCAGCTGTACCCGGACGCGAAGATGGTGATCGGCCCGGTGATCGCCGAGGGCTTCTACTACGACATCCACAGCGAGCGCCCGTTCACCCCCGACGACCTGGTCGCGATCGAGGCGCGCATGCGCGAGCTGGTCGCGCAGGACTACGACGTCATCAAGAAGATGACCCCGCGCGCCGAGGTGATCGAAGTCTTCAGCGCCCGCGACGAGGCCTACAAGCTGCGCCTGATCGACGACATGCCCGACGACGTCAAGGCGATGGGCCTGTACTACCACCAGGAATACGTGGACATGTGCCGCGGCCCGCACGTGCCCAACACGCGCTTCCTCAAGGCGTTCAAGCTGACCCGCATCTCCGGCGCCTACTGGCGCGGCGATGCCAAGAACGAGCAGCTGCAGCGCATCTACGGCACCGCCTGGGCCGACGAGAAGCAGCTCAAGGCCTACATCCAGCGGATCGAGGAAGCCGAGAAGCGCGACCACCGCCGGATCGGCAAGCAGCAGAACCTGTTCCACCTGCAGGAAGAAGCGCCGGGCCTGGTGTTCTGGCACCCGAAGGGCTGGTCGGTGTGGCAGGTCGTGGAGCAGTACATGCGCCGCGTCTACCGCGATACCGGCTACGGCGAGGTGCGCTGCCCGCAGATCCTGGACGTGTCGCTGTGGCAGAAGTCCGGCCACTGGGACAACTACAAGGACAACATGTTCTTCACCGAGTCGGAGAAGCGCACCTACGCGATCAAGCCGATGAACTGCCCGGGCCACGTCCAGGTGTTCAACCAGGGCCTGCACAGCTACCGCGACCTGCCGATCCGCTACGGCGAGTTCGGCGCCTGCCACCGCAACGAGCCGTCCGGCGCGCTGCACGGCATCCTGCGCGTGCGTGGCTTCACCCAGGACGACGGCCACGTCTTCTGCACCGAGGACCAGGTCGAGGCCGAGGTCCGCGCCTTCCACGAGCAGGCACTGAAGGTCTACGCCGACTTCGGCTTTGAAGACATCCAGATCAAGATCGCCCTGCGCCCGGATTCGCGCCTGGGCGACGACGCCACCTGGGACAAGGCCGAGGCCGCCCTGCGCTCGGCCCTGCGCGCCTCGGGCGTGGAGTGGCAGGAGCTGCCGGGCGAGGGCGCCTTCTACGGCCCCAAGATCGAGTACCACCTCAAGGACGCCATCGGCCGGACCTGGCAGCTGGGCACGATGCAGGTCGATTTCATGATGCCCGGCCGGCTGGGCGCCGAGTACGTGGACGAGAACAGCCAGCGCCGGCACCCGGTGATGCTGCACCGGGCCATCGTCGGCTCGATGGAGCGCTTCATCGGGATCCTGATCGAGCACCACGCCGGCTCCTTCCCGGCCTGGCTGGCCCCGGTCCAGGCGGTGGTGGCCAACATCACCGACGCCCAGGCTGAATACGTGGCCGAAGTGCAAAAAACCCTTTCGAATCAAGGGTTCAGGGTCGAAGCGGATTTGCGCAACGAAAAAATCGGCTTTAAGATCCGCGAGCACACGCTGCAGCGGGTGCCGTACCTTCTGGTGGTCGGGGACCGCGAGAAGGAGAACGGCGCCGTGGCCGTGCGTACGCGTTCGGGGGAAGATTTGGGCACAATGTCGGTGTCCGCCTTCGCCGAGGCGCTGCGTTCGCAGCAGTTGTCGTAACCAACAGGCGTGCCGGCCGCTGCCGGCGCGCCGCCCAGTCCACCCCCGGAGACTGCAACAATCAGTACCCCCGAGAAACAAAACAGGAAGAACCAGGAGATCCGTGTGCCGCGCGTGCGCGTGATCGGATCCGACGGCGAGATGGTCGGCGTGCTGTCGCGCGATGAAGCGCTGCGCATGGCCGAGGAGGAGGAGCTCGACCTGGTCGAGATCCAGCCCAACGCCGATCCGCCGGTGTGCAAGATCATGGACTTCGGCAAGTTCAAGTTCGAACTGCAGAAGAAGGCCAACGAGGCCAAGAAGAAGACCAAGCAGGTCGAGATCAAGGAGCTCAAGTTCCGTCCGGTCACGGACGAGGGCGACTACCAGATCAAGCTGCGCAACATGCGCCGCTTCCTGGAAGAGGGCGACAAGGTCAAGGTCAACATCCGCTTCCGTGGCCGCGAGATGAGCCACCAGGAACTGGGCCGGCAGATGGCCGCCCGGATCGAGGCCGACCTGGGCGAGGACATCGTCATCGAATCGCGCCCGCGCCTGGAAGGCCGGCAGATGGTGATGATGATCGCGCCGAAGAAGAAGTAGCCGGCATCGGCCCGGCCCGCGGGCCGGGCCGGTGGCCAGCAGGGGGCGCCTCCGGGCGCCTTCTGCGTTTCCGGATCCCGGGAACCCGCTGATTTGCAACGGAAACCTGCGCCTGCCATAATGCGCGGCTCCGGTTCGCCGGGGCTGCCGCAAGGCAGCAGGAACCCGCCTTGGTTTCCCCCGTGGAATCAAAGGCTTACCGACCGGTATGGGCAGGATGGAAAGCGTGGCCAGTGCCTCAGGCACCCCACCGCCCGTACCAGTGACAGATCCCACAAGGACTCCAGCAATGCCCAAGATCAAGACCAACCGGGCGGCGGCCAAGCGTTTCCGCAAGACCGCCTCCGGCAAGTACAAGGCCGGCCACGCCAACCGTAGCCACATCCTCACCAAGAAGGCGACCAAGCGGAAGCGCAACCTGCGGCAGACGAACCACGTTCGTGCCGAGGATGCGGGCCGTCTGGACCGCATGCTGCCGTATCTCTGAGGAGGATTAAGACATGGCACGAGTCAAGCGTGGCGTCCAGGCGCGCCGCCGTCACAAGAAGGTCCTCGACCTGGCCAAGGGCTACTACAACGCCCGCCGCAAGGTCTTCCGCGTCGCCAAGCAGGCGGTCATCAAGGCGCAGCAGTACGCCTACATCGGCCGCAAGCAGAAGAAGCGCAATTTCCGCTCGCTGTGGATCACCCGCATCAACGCGGCCGCCCGCAGCAATGGCATGAGCTACAGCCGTTTCATGAACGGCCTGCTCAAGGCCGGCATCACCCTGGACCGCAAGGTGCTGGCGGACATCGCCGTGCACGACGCGGCCGGGTTTACCGCGCTGACCGAGAAGGCGAAGGGCGCCCTGGCGGCATAAGTGCGAGTCCCTCGCAGGTGCCCGCGCATCCGTGTGCGGGTTTCCCGCCGAGGCAGACACGCCATTACTGAGCATGGGGAAGGGCGCAAGTCCTTCCCCATTTCTTTTTCCGAACCCTGCTTTCCCGAGCCCGAATCCATGAGCGAAATCGAAACCCTGTCGTCGCGCGCGCTGGCCGACATCGAGGCCGCGCAGAGCCCCGAGGCGCTCGAGGCGCTGCGCGTGGGCCTGCTCGGCAAGCAGGGCAGCATCACCGCCCAGCTCAAGCAGCTCGGCGCGCTGCCGGCCGACGAGCGCAAGGCCGCGGGCGAGGCGATCAACCGCGTCCGCGATGCGGTCGGCGAGGCGCTGGCCGCGCGCAAGGCGGTGCTGGACGAGGCCGCGCTCGATGCGCGCCTGGCCGGCGAGGCGATCGACGTGACCCTGCCGGGCCGCGATGCGCAGCGCGGCGGCATCCACCCGGTCTCGCGCACGCTGGAGCGGATCGCGGAGATCTTCGGCCGGCTCGGCTACGAACTGGCCGACGGCCCGGAGATTGAGGACGACTGGCACAACTTCGAGGCGCTGAATTTCCCGCCGCACCACCCGGCGCGGGCGATGCACGACACCTTCTACTTCCCGCCGGATGCGGAAGGCGTGGCGCGGCTGCTGCGCACGCACACCTCGGGCGTGCAGGTGCGCTACATGGATCGGGCCGTGGCCGACGGCAGCGGTCCGCCACTGCGCATGATCGCGGCCGGCAAGGTCTACCGCAGCGATTCGGACCAGACCCACTCGCCGATGTTCCACCAGGTCGAAGGCCTGCTGGTCGACGAGCATTCCACCTTCGCCGACCTCAAGGGCACCCTGGCCGAGTTCGTGCGCGCGTTCTTCGAGCGCGACTTCCAGATGCGCTTCCGCCCCAGCTACTTCCCGTTCGTGGAGCCGGGCGCCGAGGTCGACATCGCCTGGCAGCAGCCCGACGGCAGCGTGCGCTGGCTGGAAGTGCTGGGCTGCGGCATGGTCCACCCGAACGTGCTGCGCAACTGCGGGATCGACCCGGAGCGCTACACCGGCTTCGCCTTCGGCCTGGGCGTGGAGCGCTTCGCGATGCTGCGCTACGGGGTCAACGACCTGCGCGCGTTCTTCGAGAACGACGTGCGCTTCCTGCGCCAGTTCGCGTAACGCCAGCGGCAACTTCCGTCATTCACCGCGGGCTGCGGCCCGCGCCATGGACCACGAGCAACGATGAAATTCTCCGAGAACTGGCTGCGCAGCCACGTGCCCACGTCCGTCAACCGCGATGCGCTGGCGGTCACGCTGACCGCCATCGGCCTGGAGGTCGAAGAGGTCACCGCGCTGGGCGACGGCCTGGCCGGGGTGGTGGTGGCGCGGATCGTCGAGGCGTCGAAGCACCCGGAGGCCGATCGCCTGCAGGTGTGCAAGGTCGATATCGGCGGCGGCGAGCCGCTGCAGATCGTCTGCGGCGCGCCGAACGCACGCGCCGGGCTGGTCGCGCCGCTGGCCACGGTCGGTTCGAGCGTGGGCGGCATCGCAATCCGGGCAGCCAAGCTGCGTGGCGTGGATTCCAACGGCATGCTCTGCTCGGCCAAGGAACTGGGCCTGGACGCCGACGCCTCCGGCCTGCTGGAACTGCCGGACGACGCGCCCATCGGCGCGGCACTGGCCGACTATCTGGGCCTGCCCGACGCCAGCATCGAGATCAAGCTCACCCCCAACCGTGCCGACTGCTTCAGCGTGCGCGGCATCGCCTGGGACGTGGCCGCCGCGCTGGCCAGCGAAGTGGTCGCGCTGGACGTGGCGGCGACCGCGCCGGCCAGCACCCGCGAGCTTGCGGTGCAACTGCATGCCGGCGCCGATGCGCCGCGCTACTGCGGCCGCGTCATCGAAGGCGTGGATGCGTCCGCGCGCACGCCGGTGTGGATGGCCGAACGCCTGCGCCGCGCCGGCGTGCGCCCGGTGTCGCTGCTGGTCGACATCACCCAGTACGTGATGCTGGAACTGGGCCAGCCGATGCACGCCTACGACCTGGGCACGCTGCAGGGCCCGGTCGGCGTGCGCCACGCGCGCAAGGGCGAGCGCCTGGCCCTGCTCGACGGCCGCGAGGTCGAACTGGACGACTATTTCCTGGCGATCACCGACGCCGACCGCCCGGTCGGCCTGGCCGGGGTGATGGGCGGCATGGACACCCGTGTCACCGACGCCACCGCCAGCGTGTTCCTGGAAGCGGCGCACTTCGCCCCGGCCGCGATCATGGGCCGCGGCCGCCGCCTGGGCCTGCACACCGACGCCGGCCACCGCTTCGAGCGCGGCGTGGATCCGGAGCTGCCGCGCACCGCGATCGAGCTGGCGACGAAGCTGGTGCTGGAACTGGCCGGCGGCACCCCGGGCCCGGTGACCGAGGCGGTGCTGCCACAGCACCTGCCGCAGCCGGCCGCCATCGCGCTGCGCCGCGCGCGCATCGCCCGCGGGCTCGGCATCGACATCGCCGACGCGGAAGTGGAGCGGATCCTGCGCGCGCTGGGCATGCAGGTCGCCGCCGCCGCGGACGGCTGGCAGGTCACCCCGCCCAGCCGCCGCTTCGACATCGCCATCGAGGAAGACCTGATCGAGGAACTGGCGCGCATCCACGGCTACGACCGCATCCCGACCACCGTCCCCGGCGGCCCGGCGCGCATCGCCGCGCCGAGCGAGACCCGGGTGCCGGAGACCGACCTGCGCCGGCAACTGGTCGCGCGCGACTACCTGGAGGCGGTCAGCTTCGCCTTCGTCGAGGCCGCGCTGCTGCAGCGCTGGGGTTGCGACGCCGGCACCGTGCCGCTGGCCAACCCGCTGTCGGCCGAGCTGGCGGTGATGCGGCCGCGGCTGCTGCCGGGCCTGGTCGCTGCGCTGGCGCACAACGCCTCGCGCCAGGCCGGGCGCGTGCGCCTGTTCGAACTGGGCCGGGTGTTCGCCGCCGCCGGCGAGGCGCAGCGCGCGCCGGGCGGGACGCTGCCCGCGCCGCTGGAGACCCGCAGGATCGCCGCAGTGGCCTGCGGCGACGCCGCGGCCGAGCAGTGGGGCGTGGCCGCGCGCAGGGTCGACTTCCACGACCTCAAGGGCGACCTCGAATCGCTGGCCGCCACCGCCGGCGCGCAGCTTGCCTTCCGCCCCTCGTCCGAGGCCTTCGGCCACCCGGGCCGCAGCGCGGACGTGTACCGCACCGACCTGGACGGCGGCGAGGTCCGGCTGGGCTGGATCGGCCAGCTGCATCCGCGCCTGGCGCGCGCGCTGGACCTGGACGTGGACGTGGCCGGCTTCGAACTGGACCTGGACCTGCTGGAGCAGCGCGCCCTGCCGCGCGCCGCCGAGTTGTCGCGCTATCCGGCCGTGCGCCGCGACCTGGCTTTCTTGGTCGCCGAAGACGTCGCCTGGGCGGCGCTGGCCGACAGCGTCCGTGCCGCCGCCGGCCCGGTCCTGCGCGACCTGCAGCTGTTCGACCGCTACCAGGGCGCGGGCGTGGAATCGGGATGCAAGAGTCTGGCTATGGGCTTGATTTTGCAGGACAACACGCGCACTCTCACGGACCAGGACGCGGATGCGGTCGTGCAGCGGGTGGTGGCCGGACTGGGCCGCGACCACGGCGCCCGGATCCGCGGCTGACACAGGGGAGCAGGGAATGGCACTGACCAAGGCCGAGATGGCCGAACGTCTGTTCGACGAGGTGGGCCTGAACAAGCGCGAGGCGAAGGAATTCGTCGACGCGTTCTTCGAGGTGCTGCGCGGGGCGCTGCAGGGCGGGCGCCAGGTGAAGCTGTCGGGCTTCGGCAACTTCGACCTGCGGCGCAAGAACCAGCGCCCGGGGCGCAACCCGAAGACCGGCGAGGAGATCCCGATCTCCGCCCGCACCGTGGTCACCTTCCGCCCCGGCCAGAAGCTCAAGGAGCGCGTGGAAGCCTACGCGGGGGCGGCGCCGGATGCTTGACCCCGGCAGCAACCGCGAACTGCCGCCGATCCCGGCCAAGCGCTACTTCACCATCGGCGAGGTCAGCGAGCTGTGCGACGTGAAGCCGCACGTGCTGCGCTACTGGGAGACCGAGTTCCCCAGCCTGAGCCCGGTCAAGCGCCGCGGCAACCGCCGCTACTACCAGCGCCACGACGTGCTGATGGTCCGCCAGATCCGCGGCCTGCTGTACGAGCAGGGCTACACCATCGGCGGCGCCCGCCTGCGCCTGGAAGGCGAGGGCGCGAAGCAGGAATCGGCGCTGAGCAGCCAGATCGTGCGCCAGGTGCGCATGGAGCTGGAGGAAGTGCTGCACCTGCTGCGGCGCTGAGCGCGCGCGCCGGCCTCGCGCCGGCGGCGTCCGAACCGGTATAATCGCCAGCCCGCCTCAGGCGGGAAAGCTGCTTCGGGGTATAGCGCAGCCTGGTAGCGCACTTGTCTGGGGGACAAGTGGTCGTCGGTTCGAATCCGGCTACCCCGACCAATTCGTGTCACGAGAGAGCCCGCCATCGCGCGGGCTTTTTCGTGGGCCGACACTTGCTCCGCGGCGCCGTGAAGGCTGAACGGAACGCCGCCGGGGCGCGCCGGAGCACGTCGCAGCCGGCGACCCGCTGCGTATGCTCCGGCGATCCACAGATGCTCGCGGGGACAGGCATGTCGGCAAGGATGGTGGCGTTGCTGGTGTTCGTATTGGCGCTGGGGGCTGTGCTGTCGCCCGCAGCCGAGGGTGCGGTCGCGCAGGCGCAGCCGCCGGCCGCGTCCGTGCCGGCCACCGGTGCGTTGGGGGAAGAGGGGCCGGCCGTCGTCGACATGGATGCGGTCGTGGTCAGCGGCGTGCAGCCCGGTCCGGGCCTGTGGCGGGTGCGCAAGGACGACCATGTGCTGTACATCCTCGGCACGCAGTCGCCGCTGCCGCGCGACATGACCTGGGATGCGCGCGAGGTGCGCGAGGTGCTGGCCGAGGCCGGCGCGGTGCTCGGCCCGCCGGGCGTGTCGATCGGCGCGGACGTGGGCTTCTTCCGCGGGCTCACGCTGGCGCCCTCGGCGCTCAAGGCGATGAAGAATCCGGGTGGCGAAACCCTGGACGAGCTGCTGCCGCCCGGCCTGTACGCACGCTGGAGCGGACTCAAGCAGCGCTACATGGGCCGCGATCGCGGGGTGGAGAAGAAGCGGCCGCTGATCGCCGTCTACGAGCTCTACAAGGAAGCGCTGGACGACAGCCGCCTGCGCCAGGGCGGCATCGTCGGGCCGGTGATCACCCGGTCGCTGAAGGAGCGTGGCATGAAGGGCACGAGCACTGCGCTGGAGCTCAAGATCGAGGACCCGCGCGAAGCGCTGGCGGATTTCCGCAAGGAAGGACTGAAACCGCAGGACCTGGAGTGCTTCGGCGACACCCTGGACGTGATCGAGTCCGACCTGCCGCGGATCGCCGCGCGCGCCAATGCCTGGGCGGTGGGCGACCTCGACGCGCTGCGGGCGATCCCGCAGAACCGGAGCCAGGTGGAGGCCTGCCTGTCGGCCTGGACCGAGACCGAGACGGCGCGCAAGCGCGGCCTGGTCGACATCGATGCGCGGGTCCGCGACAGCTGGCTGCAAGCGGTGGACAAGGCGCTGTCCGAGCATCCGATGTCGTTCGCCACGATGCCCATCGACAACCTGCTGTACGACCGCGACGGCTATGTCGCCGGGCTGACCGCGCGCGGTTACCGGATCCAGGCGCCGGACGAGTACGGGGAAGAAGCGGTGGATGCAGCCGCTGGCGATGCACTGCCGCCAGGCGACATTGCACCCGCACCCGCGGCTACGACTCCGCTCCCGTAGAGCGGGGCTTGCCCCGCTGCTCCGTCCCGTAACGGGCGTCGTCGTTTGCGGCTGACCCGGGTAGCCGCGCAGGCCCGGCTCTACGGAAGCGTCAGGCGTGTGCGGGGGATCAGGTGTTCGCCACTGGCGGCATTGGCCGCCGTCGGCGCGTCAGGCGCCCGCGGCCAGCGACAGCCCGCCCTCGGCGTTGGCCAGTGCCGGCCAGCGCGCGAGCACCGCGGCGCGGATGCCGGCGGCGTCGATGCCCGCTTCGGCCAGCAGGTCCTCGCGGCTGGCGTGGTGCTGGAACGCATCGGGCAGGCCCAGCTGCAGCAACGGCATCGGCACGCCTTCGGCATTGAGCAGTTCGGCCACGCCGGAGCCGGCGCCGCCGGCGACCACGTTGTCCTCGATGGTGACGAAGCCGTCGTGGGTCTTCGCCAGTTCCAGCAGCAGGGTGCGGTCCAGCGGCTTGACGAAGCGCATGTTGACCACGGTCAGGCCGAGTTCGGCGCCGGCCTGTTCGGCCGCCGGCACGGTCGCGCCGAAGGCGAGCAGGGCGATGCGCGAACCGTGGCGGCGCAGCTGCGCCTTGCCGATCGGCAGCGTGTCGAGCGTGGCCTCCACCGCCACGCCGGGGCCGCTGCCGCGCGGGTAGCGCACCGCGGCCGGGCCTTCGTAGTGCAGGCCGGTGCTGAGCATCTGCCGGCATTCGTTCTCGTCGGCCGGCGCCATCAGCACCATGTTCGGCACGCAGCGCAGGTAGCTCAGGTCGAGGTTGCCGGCGTGGGTCGCGCCATCCGGGCCGACCACGCCGCCGCGGTCGATCGCGAACAGCACGTCGAGCTTCTGCGTGGCCACGTCGTGCACCAGCTGGTCGTAGCCGCGCTGCAGGAAGGTCGAATAGATCGCCACCACGGGCTTGGCGCCCTGGGTGGCCATGCCCGCGGCCAGGGTCACCGCGTGCTGCTCGGCGATGGCCACGTCGAAATAGCGCTGCGGATACTCCTTCGAGAAGCGCACCAGGCCCGAGCCCTCGCGCATCGCCGGGGTGATCGCCAGCAGCCGCGGCTCGGCCGCGGCCGCGTCGCACAGCCAGTCGCCGAACACGTCGGTGTAGGTCGGCTTCTTCGCGCCGGCCTTGGCGACCAGGCCCTTGGCCGGATCGAACGGGCCGACCGCGTGGTAGCCGATCTGGTCGCCCTCGGCCAGTTCGTAGCCCTTGCCCTTGGTGGTGATCACGTGCAGCAGCTGCGGACCCTTGAGGGTCTTGAGCGTCTTCAGCGCACCGAGCACGGCCGGCAGGTCGTGACCGTCGATCGGGCCGGTGTAGTGGAAACCCATTTCCTCGAACAGGGTGGACGGCACGAACATGCCCTTCCAGTGTTCTTCCCAGCGGCGCACGAAGCGCGCCGGCGGCCGGTTCTTGTCGCCGAGCAGCTTCTTGCCGCCTTCGCGCAGCTTGTTGAGGGTGGCGCTGCCGGTCATCCGGCCGAGCATCCGGGTGACCCCGCCGACCGCCTCGGAGATCGACATGCGGTTGTCGTTGAGGATCACCAGCAGGTCCGGTTCCTCGTCCATGCCACCGGCATGGTTGAGTGCTTCGTAGGCCATGCCGGCGGTCATCGCGCCGTCGCCGATCACGGCGACGACCTTGGGAACGTCCGCCCTGCGCGGGTCGCCGGCCTGCTGCTGAAGGGCGACAGCCATGCCCAGCGCCGCGGAGATCGAAGTCGAGGAGTGGCCGACGCCGAAGGTGTCGTACTCGCTTTCCTCGCGCTTGGGGAACGGCGCCACGCCGTCCTTCTGCTTGACCGTGTGGATGCGGTCGCGGCGGCCGGTAAGGATCTTGTGCGGGTAGGCCTGGTGGCCCACGTCCCAGACCAGCTGGTCGACCGGGGTCTGGTACAGCCAGTGCAGGGCCACGGTCAGTTCGACCACGCCAAGGCCGGCGCCGAAGTGGCCGCCGCTGCGGCCGACCGACTCGATCAGATAGGCCCGCAGCTCGTCGGCCACGGCCGGCAGCTCGGCTTCGTCGAAGCCGCGCAGGTCGGCGGGCGAATCGATCCGCGACAGGCGCGGGGAGCGGGAGGCGTCGATACTCATTCAGTCAGGCACCATACGGCCGCCTATTTTCCTCCCCCGGGACGTGACGGGGCAAGCAAGGCCGTTCAGGGGCGATCAGGCCACCAGTTTCGAGCGCTTCGGCAGCTGGGCCTTCAGGAAGGCCATCTGGTCGGCCAGGATGTTGCGGTTGGACAGGATCAGGTGCTCGATCCAGCTGGGCCGGTAGGGCACGGCCAGCAGCGGCATGTGCGCCTGCTGCGGGGTGCGGTTGCCCTTGCGCGAATTGCAGTGGAAGCAGGCGCTGACCACGTTCTCCCAGACGTCGCGGCCGCCCCGGGACAGCGGCATCACGTGGTCGCGGGTCAGGTGCGGGCGGGCGAACTGCTGGCCGCAATACAGGCACAGGTGCGCGTCGCGGGCGAACAGGGCGGTGTTGGACAGGCACGGGGTCGGGTCCAGCGCCCGCGCGTGGGCGTGGCCGCGGGTGGCGACGATCGGATGCAGTTCGATCAGGCTGCGGGTGCCGGTCATCCGGCAGATGCCGCCGCGCACGCTCAGGCAGGGATCGCCGAGGGTCCAGGCGATCGCGTCGCGGGCGTAGAGGCAGGTGGCGTCCTGCCAGCCGATCCAGTCCATCGCCCGGCCATGGGCATCGAGCGAAAGAACCCTGACCGCCGGCGCGTGTTCGCGCGGGGGCGGGGAGGCGACCGGGGCCTGGGCACCGGTACAGACCAGACCTGATGTTGCTGTGTCCGTCTCCATCGGGAAAACAGCTTATACCCGAATGGTGACGCTTTGTGTACGCGGCCGGGCCCCGGTGCGTCGGTGGCCTGGCGCGGCGCGGCGCGGCGCGGATCAGCGCAGCACGCCGTCCAGCCCGGGCGCGGGGTTGAGCGAACTGCGGTCGTCGACGTTGAACTCGCGCGACTTGGTGGTCTGGTCGGGCGTGGCGTTGACCGTGCCCTGCAGCCGGTAGGACAGCGAGCGGCGGCCGGCGAGCGCATCGGCCACCGCGATCCGGGCCATGCCGTCGGGCTTGAGCGCGACCTGGACCACGTCGGCCGAGGTCGGGCCGATCATGATCGCCGGTGTGGCCTGCAGCGTGCCGGCGACGTGCTCGTCCACGCTCAGTTCCAGCCGCACCGTTTCGAAGCGCATCGACACGCTGCTGTAGTTGTGCAGGCGCAGGTCCACCTTCCAGTCGCCGTTGGCCTGTACGGTCAACTGCTGGATCGCGGCGGCAGGCGGTGACACGCGCGGCGAGGTGCCGCAGGAAACGAGCAGGGCCAGCGCAAGCACGGCGAGGGACAGCTTGTGGACGGGCTTCATGCGGGCTCCGGGAAACTTGATTGCAGGCGATGGTACGCCGGCGGCCGCGCTCAGCGCAGCGGCGCGGCAACCACCAGTGGCGCCAGGTCGTAGCCCATCTCCCCGGCGCGGGCCTTGAGGCGTTCGAACAGTTCCGCGTCCATGGAAGGTTCGCGCGAGAGGATCCACAGGTACTCGCGGTCGGGATCGCCGATCATCGCCCACTGGTAGTCCGGGTCCAGCGCGATCACCCAGTAGTCGGCCCACACCAGCGGCACCCACGACAGCCAGCGCGGCACGAAGCTCACCTGCAGGCGACCCGGGTGTCCCTCCACCGTGCGCGCCACGCCATCGGCCTCGGCGCGCCGGCCATCGCGGGTGCGGCACGCGTTGCGCACCTCGATGCTGCCGTCGGCGCGCAGCGCATAGGAAGCGGTGATGTCGCCGGCGCACTGGCGCTGGAAGGACATCGGCAGGTGCGCGATCTCGTACCACTGGCCGGCGTAGCGCGACAGTTCCAGTTCGGGCACGGAAGATACCGGCGTGGCGGCGGATGCGGGCCGGGCGGTCAACAGCAACAGCGTGGCCCAGCAGGCCAGGAGCAGCGTCGGAAGGGCGCGCATGGAGCCTCCAGGGAACGGCGTGCCGATCCTAGCACCTGCCATTTGCCCCATGGATGGCGGATCCGCCGGGCCCTGCTATGCTGGCGCCGGCCATGAAAAAAGGGCCTTGTGGGCCCTTCTCGCGTAACCACCTGATGTATTGGTGGCCGGGGAGGGAATCGAACCCCCGACACGGGGATTTTCAATCCCCTGCTCTACCAACTGAGCTACCCGGCCATGCGCGGCATGACCGCGGCAAGGGGCGGAATCATACCGGGACGTTCCGGATCCGACAAGCCGGATGCGCCCTGGCTGGCGTTGTTGGCGGCCGGCCGGCGGCTGGCGCATCATCGGGCCGGCCAGCCATGCACGTTTCGACCTGCCAGGGAGGAATACCCATGAAGAAGCTGATTTCCGCAATGCTGCTGTCGATGGCACTCACCCTCGTGCTCGGTGCCTGCAGCAGCACGCCGAGGATGACCGATGCCGAACGGCTGGCGTTCTACGAGGCGCATGCCGGCGAGCCGGTGCGCAGTTTCCGCCTGTTCGGCCGGATCAACAGCTGGACGCGGGTGAACAACAGCACGCTGGTGGTGTGGACGCGGCCCAGCGAGGCCTGGCTGCTCGACCTGAACACATGCCCGGACCTGCAGTTCGCCACCTCGATCTCGATCTCGCACTTCTCCAACACGGTGACCGCGCGGTTCGACACCGTCACCCCGCGTGGACCGGGCACCGGTCGCACCGGGCAGATGCCGTGCCGGATCATGCAGATCCGTCCGCTCGACACCACCGCGTCGAACCAGACCAGTGACGAGCGCTACGAAGGCGAGGCGGAGGAGCGCAGCGATGCGCCGCCGGCCGAGCCGACGGCCAACTGAGGCAGCCAGGTTCCTGCAGCGCCGGCACGGTCCCGACCGTGCCGGCCCCGGGATGGTCGCCGGGACTCAGGCGTCCGGAGGGATATAGCCCGCCGGCTTTTCCGCGCCGCCGCCGAACAGGAACTTCTCCAGCTCGGCGGCGAGGAAGGCGCGGTGCTTCGGGTCGCGCGGCGACAGCCGGTTCTCGTTGATCAGCATGGTCTGGTGCGCCAGCCAGGCGGCCCAGGCGGGCTTGCCGATGCCGGCGAGGATGCGCTGGCCCAGTTCGCCCGGCCACGGGGCGAAATCCAGGCCTTCGGCCTCGCGTTGTTCGTACTGGCAGAAGACGGTGCGGGACATGGCGGGCGCCGGTTCAGAGGGAGTCGAGCAGCCGCCGGATCGGCGCCGGCAGGCCCAGCGAAGCCAGCCCGGCGCGCGCGACCCAGCGCAGGTCGGCATTGTCGCGCACCCCCGGCCGCGGCGCGACCTTGCGCAGCCGCAGCGGCTGCAGGTGCAGGCGGTAGTGGCTGAAGGTATGGACGATCAGCGGCAGCGGTTCGGCGGCGTCGTAGTCGCCGTGCACTTCGCCGGCGAACCATTCGCGCAGCTGCGCTTCGGTTTCCGCCTGCGGCAGGGTCCACAGCGAGGCCCAGATTCCCGTCGGCGGGCGGCGCTGCAGCAGCAGTTCGCCGCTGGCGTTTTCCAGCAGCAGCGCCAGTGCCTCGCGTTCGGGCAGGACCTTGCCCGGGCGTGGCGTCGGCAGCGCGTCGACCAGGCCCTCGCGCAGCGCCACGCAGCCATCCTGCACCGGGCATGCGAGGCAGGCCGGCGACGAGCGCGAACACAGGGTCGCGCCGAAATCCATCTGCGCCTGGGTGTAGTCGGCCAGGCGCGCCGATTGAACCTGCGCCACGTGCGTTTCGGCCAGCGCCCACAGCCGCTTCTCCACCGCCGGCGTGCCTGGCCAGCCATGGATGCCGTGCCAGCGCGCGAGCACGCGCCTGACGTTGCCGTCCAGGATCGGGAAGCGGTCGCCCCAGGCCTGCGCCAGGATCGCGCCGGCGGTGCTGCGGCCGATCCCGGGCAGCGCGAGCAGCGCATCGAAGTCGCGCGGCAGTTCGCCGCCGGGCAGCTCCACGCAGCGTTTCGCCGCCGCGTGCAGGTTGCGGGCGCGGGCGTAGTAGCCCAGGCCGGCCCAGTGCGCCATGACGTCGTCGGTGGCGGCGGCTGCAAGGTCGGGCAGGGTGGGGAAGCGGTCGACGAACCGCTGGAAGTAGGGAATGACGGTGGCGACCTGGGTCTGCTGCAGCATCACTTCCGACAGCCACACCCGGTACGGCGTGCGCGGATGCTGCCAGGGCAGGTCGTGGCGACCGTGGCGGTCGAACCAGGCGAGCAGGCGGGTGGCGAAGGTGTCGGGCTGGCTCATGCTGGCGCTTGCCCCTCTCCCGGGGAGGAGAAGGCAGTCAGGCGCCGAGGGCTTCGGGCAGCAGCGCGTCGACGAAGGCTTCGGCGTCGAACACGCGCAGGTCCTCCGGCTGTTCGCCGATGCCGGCGAAGCGGATCGGGATGCCGAACTCGCGCGCCAGCGCGAACACCACGCCGCCCTTGGCGGTACCGTCCAGCTTGGTCACCACCAGGCCGGTGACGCCGACCGCGGCATGGAACTGGCGCAGCTGGCTCAGAGCGTTCTGCCCGGTGGTGCCGTCGATCACCATCAGCACTTCGTGCGGCGCGGCTGGGTCGAGTTTCTGCAGCACGCGCTTGATCTTGCCCAGTTCGTTCATCAGCCCGACCTGGGTGTGCAGGCGGCCGGCGGTGTCGGCGATCAGCACTTCGATGCCGCGCGCCTTCGCCGCCTGCAGCGCGTCGAACGCGACCGACGCGGCGTCGGCGTTCTGGCCCTGGGCGATCACGGTCACGCCGTTGCGCTCGCCCCAGGCCTGCAGCTGCGCCACCGCGGCGGCGCGGAAGGTGTCGCCGGCGGCGAGCACCAGGCTGCGGCCTTCGTCCCTGAAGCGGCGGGCCAGCTTGCCGATGGTGGTGGTCTTGCCGACGCCGTTGACGCCCACGGTCAGCAGCAAGAAGGGCCTGGCGTCGCGGTCGATCACCAGCGGCTTCGCTACCGGCGCCAGTATCGCCACCAGTTCGGCGCGCAGCGCGGCCAGCAGCGCGCGGGCGTCGGCGAATTCGCGCGCCTTCATCCGCTTGCGCAGGGATTCGACCAGCGCGGTGGTGGCGGCCACGCCGACGTCGGCGGTGAGCAGGGCGGTCTCGATCCCGTCGAGCAGGTCGTCGTCGAGCTTGGGATTGCGCGAGAACAGGCCGCCGACGCTGCGGGCGAAGCCGCTGTTGCGCAGGCGCTCGCGCCAGCCGGGCTTGCCGGGCGCGGCGGCGGGGACGATCGCCGCGCCGGCATCGGCGACGCTGCCGGCATCGGGTGCGACCACTTCCGCGGCGCCATCGCTGCCCTGTGCCTGTCCGGCGATTGCCTGTCCGGCCACGGCCTGGTCGATCACGGCCGGCTCGATGACGGCTGGTTCGACCAGGATCGCGCCTGCGGCCGGATCGACCGCCGCGGTGGCGGTCGCGTCTTCCGTCTCCATGCCCGCACCGGAGGGAGCCTGCGGGAACGCGGCGGCCAGTTCCTCGGCGCTGAAACGGCTGCTGGCCGGGGCGGACGCGGTGTCCTGCGGCTTCTTGCGGCGGAAGAAACTGACCATTGCCTGCGGATGTCGGAGAATGCGGGCAATGCTAGCACCGCCCCCCCTGCGTACCCGATGAACGGACGGCCTCCTCGGCGGCGCCCGGCGCCCGCGCCCGCCCGCGCGGTGGCCGGCAGCGTGCGCATCGTCGGTGGCCGCTGGCGCGGCACGAAACTGCCGGTGCCGGACCTGGACGGCCTGCGCCCGACCTCCGACCGGGTCCGCGAAACCCTGTTCAACTGGCTGCAGCCGGCGCTGCCCGGCGCGGTGGTGCTGGACCTGTTCGCCGGCAGCGGCGCGCTGGGGCTGGAGGCGGTCTCGCGCGGCGCGGCGCGCGCGGTGCTGGTGGAACGCGATCCGGTGCAGGCGGCGAACCTGCGCGCGGCAGTGCAGCGGCTGGATGCGGCCGGACAGGTCCAGGTGGTGGAGGACGACGCCCTGCGCTGGCTGGCCGGTCCGGGCGCGGCGGCCGGGCCGTTCGACATCGCCTTCCTCGATCCGCCTTTCGCCGCCGGCCTGTGGCAACCGGCGCTGCAGGCTCTGCTGCCGCGGCTGGCGGCCGATGCCTGGCTCTACCTGGAATCGCCGCCGCAGCAGCTGCCCGCGCCGCCGCCGGAGTGGGTCCTGCACCGCGAACTGCGCACCGCGCAGGCGCGCGCGGCCCTGCATCGTGGCCCCGGGCGAGGGCGCGCTGATACACTGGCCCCCGCCAATCCGGCGCCTTGAACGACCGAAACCGTGGCCCATCGCCGCATCGCCGTCTACCCCGGCACCTTCGATCCGATCACCAACGGCCACATCGACCTGGTTGCGCGGGCCGCACCGCTGTTCGAGAAGGTGATCGTGGGCGTGGCGTCGAGCCAGGCCAAGGGCCCGACCCTGCCGCTGGAGCTGCGCGTACGCCTGTCCAACGAGGCGCTGGCCGGGCACGCCAACGTCGAGGTGATGGGCTTCGACTCGCTGCTGGCCCATTTCGTCCGCGACGTCGGCGCCGGGGTCCTGCTGCGCGGCCTGCGCGCGGTCTCGGACTTCGAGTACGAATTCCAGATGGCGAGCATGAACCGCCACCTGATCCCGGAGGTCGAAACGCTGTTCCTGACCCCGGCCGAGCAGTACAGCTTCATCTCCTCCTCGCTGGTGCGCGAGATCGCGCGGCTGGGAGGCGACGTTTCGGGCTTCGTGACGCCGGCGGTGGCCGACGCACTGCGCGAGGCGCGGCGGGCTGGCGAGGTTTCCTAGCGGCATCCGCACTGGCGGTATCCAGACCAAGCGACAATCCAAGAACGACGGGAGGTTCCTGATGAACAAGACGATGCGCGCCCTGCTGCTGGCCCTGCTGGTGGCTCCGCTGGCGCTGGCCGGCTGCAAGAAGGAGGCGCCGGTGTCCAACGAGGCGGCCGCGGCCAAGGTGCTGACCGCGCCGGCCAAGGACGACGACGCAGGCTGGAAGGCGTACCTGCCGGCCGTGGTGCAGGAGAACATGGGCACGGTCACCAACAACCCGTTCCTGTACTACCTGCCGCCGGAAACGGACCCGGAATTCGCCGCCAAGTACGAGCGCCAGGTCGAATCGGCCACCACCGCGATGGCCCGTGGCGTGCAGAAGGGCAACCTGCTGGCCTTCGGTTCGCCGGCCTCGGCGAAGATGGCCGACCTGATCGAAGTGGCGTTCAAGGACGTGCCGGCGGACACGATGAAGGGCGTGCGCATCCTGTTCATCGGCGACGCGGCCGACAACCCGCGGGTCAAGGTCGCGCTGGAGCCGACCGGTGCCGAGTACGTCTTCGTCGAAGCGAAGTGACCTTCGCGAGCACGGCCGCCCGACGGGCGGCCGTGCCTTCGCGCGAGCGACGGCGGGCGCCGTCGCCTGAGTCGTAGCGATGTCCCTCAAGATCAACGAACTCTGCGTCAACTGCGACGTCTGCGAGCCGGCCTGCCCGAACCAGGCCATCGCCATGGGCGAGACGATCTACGTGATCGACCCGGCGCGCTGCACCGAATGCGTCGGCCATTTCGACGAGCCGCAGTGCGTGGTCGTCTGCCCGGTCGAGTGCATCGACCCGGACCCCGAATTCCCCGAAAGCCACGAGGCGCTGCTGGCCAAGCTGCGCCGGCTCGCGCGCGAACCCCCCGAAATCTTCCTGCCGGAGGCCCGATGACCCGCCTGCTGCCCCGGTCCGCGTTCGCGCGGCTGTTGCTGCCGCTCCTGCTGCTGCCGGCCTTCGCGATGCCGGCCTTTGCCGTGCCCGCCGCCGATGGCGGCACCGGCAGGGAAGCGCCGGCGCAGCGCCCGGGGCAGGCCGCCATCGCCCGCGCCCACCGCCTGGCCACCGACGCCGGCTTCGAGGTGCTGGAACGCGGCGGCAATGCCTTCGATGCGGCGGTCGCGGTATCCGCCGCGCTGTCGGTGGTCGAGCCGATCAGTTCGGGGCTGGGCGGCGGCGGTTTCTTCCTGCTGCACCAGCAGGACAGCGGCCGCGACGTGTTCGTCGACGCGCGCGAGACCGCGCCTGCGGCGGCCAATGCCGACCGCTACCGCACCGCCGACGGCAAGCTCGACTCGGCGCTGGCCGAGGATGGCCCGTGGGCGGCGGCGATCCCGGGCCTGCCCGCGGCGCTGGTCCACGTGGCGGAGAACTACGGCCGCCTGCCGCTGGCCGAGAGCCTGGCGCCGGCGATCCGCCTGGCCCGCGACGGCTTCCCGGTGTACGCGCGGCTGGAACGCGGCTATGCCGCGCGCCGCGAAGTGATGGAACGCTTCCCCGGCACGCGCGCGGTGTTCCTTGCCGGTGGCCAGCCGCCGAAGCAGGGGCAGCTGTTCCGCCAGCCGGACCTGGCCCGCACCCTGGAACTGCTGGCGAAGGACGGCTTCGACGGTTTCTACCGCGGCCCGCTGGCGAAGAAGCTCATCGCCGGCGTGCGCGCCGAAGGCGGCCGCTGGACCACCGACGACCTGGCCGGCTACCGCGTGCGCGAACGCGAGCCGCTGCGCTTCGACTACCGCGGCTGGGAAGTGGTCACCGCGCCGCCGCCGTCCTCCGGTGGCGTGGCCCTGGCGCAGATGCTGCAGATCCTCGCCGGCTGGGACCTTGCGAAGCTCGACCCGGCGCTGCGCACGCACCTGACCATCGAATCGATGCGCCGCGCCTTCCGCGACCGCACCTTCTACCTCGGCGACCCGGATTTCGTGCACGTGCCGGTCGAGGTGCTGACCAGCCCGTACTACGCCGCCGGCCTGCGCGCCACGATCAACCCGGAGAAGGCGACGCCCAGCGACATGCTGCCCGGCCTGCCGACGCCGCTGGAGGACGAGGAGACCACCCATTTCTCGATCATCGACGCCGACGGCAACCGCGCCGCGGTCACCCAGACGGTGAACCTGCTGTTCGGTTCGGGCCTGGTGCCGCCGGGCACCGGGGTGCTGCTCAACAACGAGATGGACGACTTCGCGCTGCAGCCGGGCCAGCCCAACGCGTTCGGGGTGATGGGCTTCGAGGCCAATGCGCCGGAGCCGGGCAAGCGCCCGCTCAGTTCGATGACCCCGACCTTCATGGTTTCGCCGGACCGGATTGCGGTGCTGGGCACGCCGGGCGGCAGCCGCATCATCACCATGGTCCTGCTCGGTGCGCTGGGCGTGGCCGATGGCCTGGACGCGCAGGCGGTGGCCGCGCTGCCGCGTTACCACCAGCAGTGGATGCCGGACGTGGTCTCGGCCGAAAGCGGCGCCTTCGACGCGGACCTGGCGGCGAAGCTGCGGGCCAAGGGCCACACGTTGCGGCTGCCCGAAGACAGCGTCAGCGGGCGCGCCTCCAGCCACACCTGGGGCAACATGCAGACGGTGGTGTGGGATCGCCGCGGCAACGTGCTCGAGGGCGGGACCGACCCGCGCAACGACGTGGGCAGCGCGCAGGTGCGCGCGGCGGCGACCGCGCCCTGAACGGGTTCCGGATTCTTAACCGGGCGCTGGCTAGCATTCACGCATGAAACTCTGGTCCATCCGCGGCAACACACAGAAGCTCGACGGCGGCTCCATGTTCGGCAACGCGCCGAAGGCGATGTGGGAGAAGTGGGCGCCGCCCGACGCGCAGAACCGCATCGACCTGGCCTGCCGCGCGCTGCTGGCCAGTCCGCTCAACGGCCGCACGGTGCTGTTCGAGACCGGCATCGGCGCGTTCTTCGAGCCGAAGCTGCGCGAGCGCTACGGCGTGCAGGAAGACCGCCACGTGCTGGTCGATTCGCTGCGCGCGGCCGGCTTCGAGCACGAGGACATCGACGTGGTGGTGCTCAGCCACCTGCACTTCGACCATGCCGGCGGCCTGCTGGCGCCGTGGGCCGAAGGGCGCGCGCCGGAGCTGCTGTTCCCCAATGCCACCTACGTGGTCGGCGCCGCGCACTGGGAGCGGGCCAGGCATCCGCATCCGCGCGACCGCGCCAGTTTCATCCCGGAACTGCCGGGCCTGCTCGAGGCCAGCGGCCGGCTGGAGATCGTCGAGGGCGCGCATTCGCGCGCGCTTGGCGAGTCGGTGCGGTTCTCCTTCAGCGACGGGCATACGCCGGGGCTGATGCTGGCCGAGATCGCCGGCCCGGAAACGGTGGACGGGCAGCGGCACGGTGGGGTGGTGTTCTGCGCCGACCTGATCCCGGGCCGCTCCTGGGTGCACCTGCCGATCACCATGGGTTACGACCGCAACGCCGAGCTGCTGATCGACGAGAAGCGCGCCTTCCTCGAGGACAAGCTGGCGCGCAACGTGCACCTGTTCTTCACCCACGACCCGGGCTGCGCCCTGGCGCAGGTGGTGCGCGACGACAGGGGCCGCTTCGGCACCACGCACGAGGTGGCCGAACTGAGGGCGCGCCCGCTGGCCGCCTGAGGCTGGCACAGTTGCCACACTGGCCTCCCTTGCGGGGCATCCCTTCCAGGAGCTGCACATGGCGCCGATGCCGCGCATCACCCTGCTGGTCGCTTCGCTGCACGTGCTGTTCTACCTGTTGCTGTCGGTGCGGGTGGCCCTGCACCGCAAGGCGCACCGGATCGGCGTGGGCACCGGCGGCGACGAGGCCATGACCCGCAAGGTGCGGGTCCACGCCAACTTCGCCGAGTACGTGCCGCTGGCGCTGCTGATGCTGGCGTTGCTGGAACTGTCCGGGGCCGGCGCAGGCGTGCTGTGGACCTGCGGCCTGCTGCTGCTGGCGGCGCGGCTGGCGCATGCGCTCGGGCTGGGACGGTCGGCGGGGTACTCGGTGGGCCGTTTCGGCGGGGCGATGCTGACCTTCGCGGTGCTGCTGGCGATGGCGCTGCTCGGCCTGTGGCGCTTCCTGGCCCAGGCCCCCTTGTAGGAGCCCACTTCAGGGGGCGACCCGATTCCGCCGGAAGGCGCCGCGTCCAACGCGCAATGTCCGGATCGGCCGCCTTGAACGCGGCTGCGTCCAGCCGCCTCGGGTCGCCCCCTGAAGTGGGCTCCTACAAGGGGGGCGACGCGGCAGTGTTCGGCGCGGTTACAGGCGCGTGCCGAAGATGCGGTCGCCGGCGTCGCCCAGGCCGGGCAGGATGTAGCCCTTTTCGTTGAGGCGCTGGTCGATCGCCGCGGTATAGACCTCCACGTCCGGGTGCGCGGCCTCCAGGTTCGCCAGGCCTTCCGGCGCGGCGACCAGGAAGATGCCCTTGATCCGCCGCGCGCCGGCGCGCTTGAGCATGTCGATGGTGGCGATGAGGGTGCCGCCGGTGGCCAGCATCGGGTCCAGGATCAGCGCGTCGCGCTCGTCCAGGCGGCCGGTGAGGCGTTCGAAGTAGGGCACTGGCTGCAGTGTCTCCTCGTCGCGCTGCAGGCCCACCACGCTGACCTTGGCGGCCGGGATCAGCGCCAGCACGCCGGGCAGCATGCCCAGCCCCGCGCGCAGGATCGGCACCACCGTGACCTTGGCCCCGGCGATGCGCCGTACCTGCACCTCGCCGGCCCAGCCGGGCATGGTCGCCACCTCGGTCTCCAGGTCGGCGGTGGCCTCGTAGGCGAGCAGGGTGCCCAGCTCGGTGACCAGTTCGCGGAAGCCCTTGGTGCTCAGCCCGGCGTCGCGCAGCAGGCCGATCTTGTGCTGGACCAGCGGGTGGCGGACTTCGACGGTTTTCATCGGGGGGCTCCTTTGCTGCGGCGATGGAAGTCTGCCCGAGTGGCCGCCGGCAGGCGAGTGTGTGACCGGCGTGCGACGGCCGGCACGCGCCGTCATCGTCGCGCAGCCGTCCTGTCACCGTCATGCAAGAGAGCTGCAATAGCTTTTGCTCCCGTCCTTCATCCAGACGGAAATCCCCGTGCCCTCGCAACGCCCCCTTGTCGCCGCCATCGGCCTGGCGCTCCTCGCCGTGGCCACCAGCCCGGCGCTGCGCGCCCAGTCCGCCACCGCCGCCACGCCCGCCACCGCCGCCGTCGTCGCCGATGCGGTCACCCTGGACACGCTGGAAGTGCGCGCCCAGTTCGAAGCGCAGGTCCGCGCGATCGACCTCAAGCGCGCCTCCGATGCGATCCAGGACGGCATCTCCTCGGACTCCATGGGCCAGTACCCGGACAAGAACGTCGGCGAATCGCTGTCGCGCCTGCCGGGCATCAGCGTTACCCGCGACCAGGGCGAGGGCCGCTACGTCGTCGTCCGCGGCCTGGACGCGGCGCTCAACAGCGTCACCGTGGACGGCATCGCCCTGGGCACGCCCGAGGATTCCAGCCGCGCCGCGCCGCTCGACGTGATTCCGACCGATGCGACCGAGCGCCTGACCGTGGTCAAGGCGCCGACCCCGGACATGCCGGGCGACTCGATCGGCGGCGCCATCCAGGTCGAATCGGCGTCCGGTTTCGACCGCGACGGCCGCAGCCTGCGGATCAAGGGCGAGCTGGGGCGGCAGAGCCTGAGCGGCGAGGTCAGCCCGAAGGCTTCGCTCAATTTCAGCGACATCTACAACGACACCTTCGCCGTCGGCTTCGGCGCCAGTTACCAGCAGCGCAGCTTCGAGTCGGACAACATCGAGGCCGAGTACGACTACTACGACGACGATTCCACCGACCTGATGGCGGTGGAGGTGCAGCAGCGCAAGTACTCCATCAATCGTGAGCGCACGGGCCTGAACCTCAACCTGGACTGGCGCCCGGACGGCGACAACCGCTACTACCTGCGTACCCTGTACACCGACTTCACCGACGCGGAGACCCGCCAGAACAGCATCATCCCGCTGGGCGAGGGCGACATCGCCTCGGTGGACGGCAGGGTGTTCCAGATCGAAGGCATCGACCCGGGTGACTTCAGCCGGCGCCTGCGCTGGCGCACCAAGCAGGAAGACACCTTCACCGCCAGCGCCGGCGGCGAGAACCGCTTCGGCCATGCGGTGCTGGATTACAGGGTGGGCCACACCCGCACCCGCGAGGACGTGGCCGACGAGGTCGAGGCGCGCTTCAGCTACGAGGGCGACGACGACGTTTCCATCCTGCTCGACCAGAGCGGATCGATCCCGCGCTACACGATCAGCGATTCCCCGGCCGGCGGCTGGCTGCGCAACTCGAACTACGACTTCAACCGCTTCGTGCTCGGGCCGAAGTGGGTCGAGGACGAGGAAAACAGCGCGGCGATGAACCTCCGCTTCGAAGGCGGCACCTGGAGCGTCAAGGCCGGCGCCCTGGGCCGCTGGCGCGAGCGCGCGGTGGACGTGGACGAGAAGGAACTGCGCCGCGGCCCGGGGATCAACCTGGGCGAGTGGACCCTGGACCCGCCGCGCTACACCCATGGCGACATGGGCGACGGCATCAGCTCCTGGGCGATGCGCCGCTACCTGGCCGGGAACCTGGGCCTGTACAGCGAGCGCCCACAGGACGTGGCCGGCAACCTGGAGACCTCGCTGGTCGAGGACTACACCGCCAGCGAGGACGTGCTGGCCGGCTACCTGATGGGTACGGTCGACTTCGGCGCGCTGCGGGTGATCGGCGGCGTGCGTCTGGAGAGCACCGATTTCGACGCCACCGGCAACCTGGTCGACATCGACGAAGACGGCAACCTCAGCTGGGCGCCGCGCAGCGTTTCGGAGAGCTACAGCGACGTGCTGCCGGGTCTGCACCTGCGCTACGACCTGGGCCAGGACTGGGTCCTGCGCGGCGCCTGGACCGAGACCCTGGCGCGGCCTTCGTTCGGCGACATCTCGCCCCGGATCCGCATCAACCGCGAGGACGAGGAGGTCGACATGGGCAACCCGGAACTCGACCCGTACCGTTCGCGCAACCTGGACCTGTCGGTCGAGCGCTACTTCGGCGACAGCTGCCTGCTTTCGCTGGCCGTGTTCGACAAGCGCATCGACGGCTACATCGCCCAGGTGTGGACGCAGGACCATCCGGACTGGCCGGACTTCGACGTGTCGATGCCGGTGAACGGCGACGAGGCGCGGGTCACCGGCGTCGAGCTGAACTGGCAGCAGCACTTCGCCAGCGGCCTGCTGCTGGGCCTGAGCGCTACCTGGCTGGACACCGAGTTCCGCCTGCCGGCCGACGCGCTGATCGAGGACCGCGCCGGCGAGGTCTTCCCGCTGCCGCGCTCGTCCGAGAACCTGTACAGCGCCCACGTCGGCTACGAGAAGGGCCGGCTGAGCACGCGCCTGGCGGCGGTGTACCGCAGCGAGTACCTGGACGAGATCGGCGACACGCCCGACTTCGACATCTGGGTCGCCGAGAATACCCAGCTCGACTTCAGCCTGGACTACAAGGTGGCCGACCACTGGGGCTTCTACCTGGAGGCGTCGAACCTGCTGGACGAGCCGCTGGAGCTGTACCAGGGCTCGCCGGCCAATACCCTGCAGAACGAGCTCTACGGCCGCACCTTTGCGGTCGGGGTGAAGCTCAACTTCTGATCCGCCACGCCACCTTCATGCACGCGGGCGCCGCCGGGGGCGGCGCCCCGCCCGGAGCACCCATGTCGCACATCCATCGATCCCATGTCCTCGTCCTCGCGCTCGGCCTGGCGCTCGCCGGCTGCCGCGGCACCGATGCGCCTGCTGCCGCCGATGCGTCGCCGCCGGCGGCCACCGGCGCCGATGCGCCCGCCGCCGACGCGCGCGCGCTGCCGGTGGTGGAAGAGGCTTTCATCACTGCGATGACTCCGGAAGACAACATCGATTCCCCGGCCGCCTGGACCGCGCCCGACGGCAGCACCTGGCTGATCGCCACCGCCAAGGCGACCGACAAGCTGGTCGTGTACGACGGCGCAACCGGGGAAACGCTGCGCACGTTCGGCACCCTGGGCACCGGTCCGGGGCAGTTCGACCGCCCCAACGGCATCGCCGTCATCGACGACCTGCTGTTCGTGGTCGAGCGCGACAACCGCCGCGTGCAGGTGCTGCGCCTGCCGGACTTCGGCCACGTGGTGACCTTCGCCGGCGAGGACCTGGTGAAGCCTTATGGCCTGTGGGTGAAGCGGGCCGGCGAGGGCTACGAGCTGTACGTGACCGATTCCTACGACAAGGGCGAGGACGCGCAGGGCAACGACATCCTGCCGCCGCTCGCCGAGCTGGACCGCCGCATCCACCGCTATGCGCTGGAGCAGCGCGACGGAACATGGCAGGCGCGGCCGCTGGGACCGTTCGGCGACACCACGCCCGAGGGTGCGCTGCGCGTGGTGGAGTCGCTGTGGGGCGATGCGGCCAACGACCGCCTGCTGGTCGCCGAAGAGGACGAGACCTACGCCAACGAACTCAAGGTCTACGACCTGGCCGGACGCTTCACCGGCACCACCGTCGGCCGCGACGTGTTCCAGGCCCAGGCCGAGGGCATCATGCTCAAGGCCTGCGCCGACGGCAGCGGCTGGTGGATCACCACCGAGCAGGGCAAGGGCCGCACCGTGTTCCACCTGTTCGACCGCCGCAGCCTGGCGCACGTGGGTGCCGTGGCCGGCGCGAAGGTGGCCAACACCGACGGCATCTGGATGCACGACGTGGCTTCGGCGCGCTTCCCCGAGGGCGTGCTGTACGCGGTGCACGACGACCAGGGCGTGGTCGCGCTGGACTGGAGCGCTGTTGCCGGGGCCTTGGAGCTGCCCGCGTGCCCGCGTTCCTGAGCCGGGCTGGGCGGGCAGGGCAGGCGGTGGGCGTGCGCTTCCCGTGCGTGGCCTTGCTGGCGTGCCTTGCCTGGGCAGGCGCCGCGACAGCGGCCACGCCGGGCGTGGTCCATCCGCTCCATGCCGGGCAGCCGAAGGACGCGCCGGAGGAGGTGCTGCTGGCGGTGGAGATCCCCGCCGGCAGCTTCACCAAGTACGAGATCAACGAGGAAGGGCTGGTCTACGTCGACCGCTTCCAGTCGATGCCGGTGGTGTATCCGGCCAATTACGGCTCGCTGCCGCGCACCCTGGCCGGGGACGGCGACCCGCTGGACGCGCTGGTGCTGACCCGCGAACCGCTGCACCCAGGCGTGCTGCTCCGCTTCCGCCCGATCGGCGTGCTGCGCATGACCGACAAGGGCGAGCGCGACGAGAAGATCATCGGCGTGCCCACCGACAAGGTCGATCCGACCTATGCCGCGATCCGCGACCTGGCCGACCTGCCGCCGATCGAGTGCGAGCGGATCGAGGCGTTCTTCCGCGTCTACAAGGACCTGCCCGCCGGCCGCAACCCGGTCGAACTGTCCGGCTGGGGCGACGCCACCGAAGCGAAAACGCTGGTGCGGCAGTCGTTGGCCCGCTTCCGCGACGCCCCCTCCCTGTAGGAGGCCCCTCCAGGGGCGACCCCTCGAACCCCGCAGCCGCCGCGCACCCGTCCCGTTTCGTGCGCGCGACTCCGCGCCAGCCACGCTCCACGGCCCGCATCACCAACGCCATCCGCACCACCAGGACTACCCGCATGCGATTCCATTCCCGCCACATGCACGCACCGGCCGCAGCCGCGACGCCCGCGCGTGCGCTGCTGGCGATCCTGCTCTCGTTCGCCTGCCTGTCCGCGTCGGCGCGCGAAGAAGGCCCGCGACCGGAGCCGAACACCCGCGTGCCCGCCGGCGTCGTCCGCTATGCGCCAACCGTGTTCCCCGACCGCATCGTCGCCTCGCCGGCGCAGGATGCGGCCACCGGCTTCTCGGTGGCCTGGCGCACGGCTGCGGGCATCGCCGCACCGGTGCTGGAAGTCGTGCCCGCCGGCGATTCGCCCGACATGGGCACGCCGAAGCGGATCGAGGCGGTCTCCCGCGAACTACGCACGGAGAATGGCCTGGCCCTCCACCACCGCGCCGACATCGACGGGCTGCAGCCCGACACCCTGTACGCCTGGCGCGTGCAGGGCGGCGGCACCTGGAGCGCCTGGCACCACACCCGCACCGCGGCGGCGGCGGGTACACCTTTGACCCTGCTGTATTTCGGCGACACCCAGAACAAGAACGTCAGCCTGGGCACCCGGGTGCTGCGCGAGGCGATGCGGCACGCGCCCGATGCGCGGCTGGCGCTGTTCGCCGGCGACCTGGTCAGCGGTGGCGACGGCGAGGACGACACCGAGTGGGGCGAGTGGTTCGAGGCCAACGGACCGCTGCCGACCTCGATGGTGGTGGCGCCGGCGGCGGGCAACCACGAGTACTTCGAGGAGTTCGAGGACACCCCGCAGGAACGGCGCGTGCTGGGCGCGCACTGGTCGCTGCAGTTCGCGCTGCCGGGCAATGGCATCGCCGCGGCGCCGGCCACCAGCTACTGGTTCGACTACCAGGACCTGCGCGTGGCGGTGCTCGACGGCACCTCGGCGCTGGACCTGGGCACGGCCCGGGCGCAGGCGCGCTGGCTGGACGGCGTGCTCGCCGCCAGCCAGGCGCGCTGGAACATCGTGCTGGTCCACCAGCCGTTCCATTCGCCGCGCGAAGGGCGCGACAACACGCTGCTGCGCAGACACCTGCTGCCGGTGATCGGCAGGCACCGGGTCGACCTCGTGCTGCAGGGGCACGACCACGTCTACGGCCGGCGCCAGGCGGACGGGGCGGCGACGCCGGTGTTCGTGGTTTCCGTCGCCGGCGCCAAGCAGTACCGGTTCTCGGACGCGGCCCGCGTGACCATGCGCCCGGTGGCGGAGGACACCCAGCTGTTCCAGGTGCTGCGCATCGATGGGCCGGTGCTGCGCTACGAGGCGCGCACCGCGACCGGCCGGCTGTACGACGCCTTCGAACTCGTCCGCGAGGGCGATGCGACGCGGCTGGTCGAGCTCGCCGAAGGACGCATCGAGGAGCGCAACTGCGGCCGCGAGCGGACCCTCAAGGGCCGTGCCGACCGTTGCTGGGAATAGGCGTGGTGGCAGCATGGCCGCCGCCGATCGCCCAGGGGGCACGACGAGAGCATCGTCGGCATGTCCACTGGAAGGGCCGATGCGCGGAGGCGAGGGCGCTGGCCGGTGAATCGCCGCGCCGCTTCGGGGCGCCCCTGGGCGCCCCGCGGTTTTCATGAGCCGGTGTGGGCGCCCAGGAACGCGTCGATGCGTTCGAGCATCCGGGTCCGTGCTTCGGAGTCGGCGAGCGAGTGCTCCAGACCCTCGAACACGACCAGCTCGCTGGACTTGCCGGCCGCGCGCAGTTCCCTGTCCATCCTGTGGGAATGCTGCACGCTGACGTTGAGGTCGCGGGTGCCGTGGAACAGCAGCACCGGTGCCTCGATCCGGCCCGCATTGCGCAACGGCGATCCCTCGACGACGTGCGCACCGCTGCCGACCATGCTGGCGACCAGTTGCTGGCTGGTATAGCCGGACGCGTCGCGCTTGAGCAGCGCCAGGTCGGTCACAGGCGCGATCGCCACGATCGCCTTGAACAGGCCAGGCTCGATGCTGCCGGACTGCAGCGCGGCATAGCCGCCGTACGACCAGCCCAGGATCGCCAGGCGATCGGGTGCAACGCCCTGGTCCCGCAGCCAGCGCCCGCCATCGTTGATGTCGCCCACCGAAGTGCGCCAGCCGCGGAAGCCGTTCTCCTGCTGCCAATCGTCGCCGAAGCCGGCCGAGCCGCGGTAGTTCGGCTGCAGCACGGCATAGCCCCGGTGCGCGAGGAACTGGGCGAGCCAGTCGAAGCCCCATTCGTCGCGCGCCGACGGCCCGCCGTGCGGCAGGACGATGCCTGGCAGTCCGCGTGCGTCTTGCTTGCCCGGCGGCAGGGTCAGGTATCCGGGCACCCTGGTGCCGTCCCGTGCCGGATAGGCGACCGGGCGCACCGCGGCCAGCGGCGCGTGTTCCAGCGCCGGCCGCGCCAGCAGGATCTCGTCGAGCTTGCGCCGGTTGCGGTCGAAGACGTAGTAACGCCCCGGGTCCGCATCGCTGCCGGCATGGATCAGCAGCTTCCCCGCGTCCGCGTCCGCGGCCACGAAATCGATCATCGGCAGGTCCGGGAGGGCCTGGCCCAGGCTGGTGGCCAGCGCCTGGTAGCTGGAATCGAAATACGCCACGTGGCGCTTCTCTTCGGCGTAGGTCACGCCGATGACGCCGGAGCCGTGGCCCGCGCGCACGACGCCGTCGACGTCCACTCTCGGGTTGCTGTAGACCAGTTCGGTGGCGAGGGTGTTGTCCAGCTTCACCCGGTAGAGTGCAAGGCGGCCGTCGAGTTTCCTGAGCACGTAAGCCGAGTTGCTGGCCGTGTCCACGTCCAGCGGCCACATGCCTTCGCTTTCGCGGTTCCATATCGAGAAAGGCCGCCACTCGCGCGAGCCGGGCATGCGGAAATGATGGATCCAACGGCCGGTGAGCTGGCCGTTGTCGCTGGTCTGGTAGCCCTTGATCCGCACTTCGCCACGCCCGTCGGTGATGAAGAAGTCGGCGCGGGCGTCCGCCTGCTCGATCCGCTTCGTGCGCAGCGTGTGCAGGTCGATGCGGTCGATGCCGAGGCCGTCGGCGTTGCGGACGATGTTGGTCCCGATATTGCCGGCCTCGGGAACGTAGTTGCGCGCCATCAGCACCATCCCGTCTTCGCCGGGCAGCCAGTCGAGGATGGCGCCGTCGAACTGGCGCAGGCGGGCGTCGTACGTACTCTGCTTCTGCCCCAGGCTGGCCGGCGCGCTGCCATCGATGCCGAGGGTGAGCAGGCGGGTGAACGGGATCAGCAGCCCGTCCTGTTCGGTGACCCAGCCGATCTTGCAGACCAGTCGGGTATTGCCGGCGAAGCGGCACCATGAAATGCGTTCCGGGTCGCCGCTGGAGTGCAGCACGGTACGCGGGGCTGCATTAGAGCCCAGCTCGGCCACCATGGCGTAGCTGTTGCGCCCCTTGCCGGGGGTGACGTAGACGACATGCTTGCCGTCCGGCGACAGGTCCACCTGCTCGACCGTCTCGCGGACCCCGAACATTCCCGGCGACGCAGCGGTGGCCGCGGTGGCATGCGCCACGATGGCCTGCATGGCCAGAAACGCGGCAGCCAGCATGGCTCCACGCCGCACGAACTTCTTCCCCATGGTGGTTTCCCGTCGCTCCCCTGTGCGACAGGGCCCCTCGCCCCGCGCTGTGGCCGATCCTATAACGACGTCGTCGCGATGGGCCGGGTCGTTGCCGGAGTCGATGCGCCGGGCGTGACGTCCGTCACGGTGGCCTTGCATCGCGCCGGCTCGGATCGTGCCGTGGTCGCCACGAGGAAGCTGCGCCGAGACCATCCCATGCCGTTCTCCGTGCGATCGATCGATGCGAAGGTGCCGCTGACAGGCAGGCGCGTTGCGTCGTCCCGGCTTGCCG
Organism: Pseudoxanthomonas koreensis; assembly: GCF_010093225.1. GTDB lineage: Bacteria > Pseudomonadota > Gammaproteobacteria > Xanthomonadales > Xanthomonadaceae > Pseudoxanthomonas > Pseudoxanthomonas koreensis. The sequence goes on from NZ_PDWM01000015.1 coordinate 51,816, forward strand.
ATCCTGTCGGATCAGGCCGCCGAGGCCTGCTCCCGCCGCGGCCCTTCGCGCAGCGCGCGCCCGACCATGGCCACCAGCAGGTCCAGTTCGGCCTCGTCCATCAGGAAGTGCGGGGTGAAGCGCAGCGAGTTCTCGCCGCCGTGGATCACGTTGACCCCGTGCATGCGCAGCCACTCCTCGGTGGAACCGGAGCCATAGCACTTGAACTGCGGCGCCAGCTCGCACGAGAACAGCAGGCCGGTGCCCTGTACCTTGGTGATCAGCCCGCCGAGCGAAACCCGGAGCTGCTCGAACTTGCGCATCGCCTGTTCGCCGCGCTCGCGGATGTTGGCGCGGACCTGCGGGGTGAGCAGGCCGAGCGTGGCGCAGGCCACGTCCAGCGCGCGCGGGTTGGTGGTCATGGTGTTGCCGTACACGCCCTTGCGGTACAGGCCTGCCGCGTGCGCGGTGACGGCCAGCACCGACAGCGGGAACTGCGCGGCGTTGAGCGCCTTGGAATAGGTTTCCATGTCCGGCGGCTCCACGCCCTGGAAGCCGGGATAGTCGACCAGCGAGAGCACGCCGTGCGCGCGCAGGCCGGCCTGGATCGAATCGACCAGCAGCAGGCTGCCATGCGCGCGGGTCAGTTCGCGCGCGGCGGCGTAGAACTCCACCGGCAGGGCGCGACCCGGGTCGCCTTCGCCCATCACCGGCTCAAGGAACACCGCTTCGATGAACCTGTTGTTCGCCTCGGCTTCGGCGAACACCGCGCGCAGCGCGGCGACGTCGTACGGCGCGATCGCCACCACCGAGTCCTCGCCGCGGTAGCTGGCCAGGTGCTGCATGTAGGTGCGGCGGCTGGAGTCCGAATACAGGCCGGGCCGGTCGGTGCGGCCGTGGAAGCTGCCCTTGACCACCACGCGCTTGATCGTGGCGCCGGCGTGGCGCGCGCCCGGGTCGGTCTGCAGCTTGGCGTTGACGTCGACGATGCGCGTCGCCAGTCCGACCGCTTCGGAGCCGGAGTTGAGGCACATGAAGCGCGCGAACGGGCAGCCGCCGCGGGTGTGGCCGATCTCCGCGCGCAGGGCCTCGGTGAAAACGCGCTGGGACAGGTTCGGGGTCATCACGTTGGCCATCACCTGCGGCCGCGCCAGTGCCTCGAGCACCGCCGCCGGGGCGTGGCCGAAGCCGAGCATGCCGTAGCCGCCGGCGTCGTACAGCACCGCGCCCTTGAGCGTGACCACCCAGGGGCCGCGCGCGGCGAGGGCGACGTAGGGGGTCACCGCGTCGTCTGCGTAGAAGTTGACGTAGCCGGCCTGCAGCGTGGCGATCTGCGCGGCTTCGTCCAGGTCGAGCAGGTCGGCGGCGCCGGCCTGCACGCGCCGGTACTCGGCGGCGGCCGCGTCGATGGCCTGCACCAGTTCCGGGTGCGAGGCGGCCAGGCCGGGGACGCTGGCGTCGTCCAGGCCGGTGGTCAGGCGCTGCCCGGCATGGGCGCGCAGGGGGGCGAGGGGGGTGAGGACGGACATGACGGTTCTCCCGGTCGGCGGGTGCCCGGAGGGCGCTTTGTCCTATTATCGGGATGGGATCGTCGATTGGCAGCTGTGATCCGGGCGGGAATCGGGGGATTTTCGTCAAATCGACGAAAGCGGATGGGCGGAATGAAGATCACCGAGGCCGACGAGCAGCTCCTCTCCCTGCTGCGCGAGGACGCGCGCGCCTCCACCGCCCAGATCGCGCGCCGGCTGGACCTGTCGCGGACCACGGTGCAGAGCCGGATCGACCGGCTCGAACGCGCCGGGGTGATCCGCGGCTACACGGTGCGGGTGGACGAGGCGGTCGAGCAGGCGCGGATCCGCGCCCACATCATGATCACCGTGTTCCCGAAGAAGATGGCCGCGGTGGTGAAGGAACTGCATGCCATCCCCGAGGTGCGCAGCCTGCATTCGGTGAGCGGGCCGTACGACCTGGTCGCGCTGGGCGTGGTCGCCGACGTGCGGCGGATGGACGAACTGACCGACCGCATCGGTGCGGTCGACGGCGTCGAACGTACCTCCTCGGCGATCGTGCTGTCGACCAAGTTCGAGCGCTGAGCCGGGCGGCGGCGGGCCGGTACAATGGCCGGCTCCCGCGCGCCGGCCCGGCCCTTGAAGAAGTCCGACTTCCATTACGAACTGCCCGAGGAACTGATCGCGCAGGCGCCGCTGGCCGAGCGCTCGGCCAGCCGGCTGCTGGTCGTGCCGCCGGGCGCGGGCGCGTTCTCCGATCTGCAGGTGCGCGACCTGCCCGGGCTGTTGCAGCCCGGCGACCTGCTGGTGTTCAACGACACCCGGGTGATCCCGGCGCGGCTGTTCGGGCAGAAGGACAGCGGCGGGCGCGTGGAGATCCTGATCGAGCGGCTGCTGCCGCAGGAGCAGGCGCGGGCGCAGGTGCGGGCCAGCAAGTCGCCGAAGCCGGGGAGCCGGATCGCGCTCGACGGCGGTGGCCAGGCCGAGGTGCTGGGCCGCGAAGGCGAGTTCTTCCTGCTGCGCTTCGAGGTGGAAGGCGGCCTGGAGCACTGGCTGCTGAAGGTCGGCCGGCTGCCGTTGCCGCCCTACATCCGCCGCGAGCCGGGCCAGGACGACGCCGAGCGCTACCAGACGGTATTCGCGAAGCAGGTCGGTGCGGTCGCCGCGCCGACCGCGGGCCTGCATTTCGACGAGCCGCTGCTGGCGGCGCTGCGCGAGCGCGGCGTGGGCTTCGGCCACGTCACCCTGCACGTGGGCGCGGGCACGTTCCAGCCGGTGCGGGTGGAGGACGTGCGCGAGCACACCATGCACAGCGAGTGGCTCAACGTCGGCGCCGAACTGGTGGCGCAGGTGCGGCGCACGCGTCAGGCCGGGGGCCGGGTGGTGGCGGTGGGCACCACGGTCGTGCGCGCGCTGGAGAGTGCCTGGCGTAAAAGCGAGGCCATGCCCGACGGCGAACTGCAGCCGTTCGCGGGCGAGACCCGGATCTTCATCTTTCCCGGCTACCGGATCCGCAGCGTCGATGCGCTGCTGACCAACTTCCACCTGCCGGAAAGCACGCTGCTGATGCTGGTGTCGGCGTTCGCCGGCAGGGAGCGGGGGTTCGAGGCCTACCGGCATGCGGTGGAGCAGCGATACCGCTTCTTCTCCTACGGTGATGCAATGCTGCTGTGGGGGCAGTCGCCGTAAGTCCGGGCTGTGGGGGGCCGCAGCGGCGCCGTGCGACAATGCCGGCCGTTTTCGCCCGTGCCGGCCATGTCCCGATTGCAGTTCAAGCTCCACGCCAGCGATGGCGCCGCCCGGCGCGGCAGCCTGGCGTTTCCGCGCGGCACGGTGCAGACCCCGGCGTTCATGCCGGTCGGTACCTATGGCTCGGTCAAGGGCGTGCTCCCGGACCAGGTCCGCGACCTCGGCGCGGAGATCATCCTCGGCAACACCTTCCACCTGTACCTGCGACCCGGACTGGACGTGATCGGCGCGCACGGCGGCCTGCACGGCTTCGCCCGCTGGAACGGGCCGATCCTGACCGACTCCGGCGGTTTCCAGGTGTTCTCGCTGGCGCACCGGCGCAAGATCACCGAGCAGGGCGTGACCTTTGCCTCGCCGACCGACGGGGCGAAGGTGTTCCTCGGTCCCGAAGAGAGCATGAGGATCCAGCAGGTGCTGGATTCGGACGTGGTGATGATCTTCGACGAGTGCACGCCGTACCCGGCCACCGAGGACGTGGCGCGGCGCTCGATGGAGCTGAGCCTGCGCTGGGCGCGGCGCTCGCGCAACGCGCACGACGAGCTCGGCAACGACGCGGCGCTGTTCGGCATCGTCCAGGGCAGCGTCTACCACGACCTGCGCAGCCGTTCGCTGGACGGGCTGCAGGCCATCGGCTTCGACGGATATGCGATCGGCGGCCTGGCGGTGGGCGAGCCGGAGCACGAGCGCAACGCCATGCTCGAGCACCTGCACCCGCTGCTGCCGGCCGACCGGCCGCGCTACCTGATGGGCGTGGGCCGGCCGGAGGACCTGGTCGAGGGCGTGGCCCGCGGCGTGGACATGTTCGACTGCGTGATGCCGACCCGCAACGCGCGCAACGGCCACTACTTCACCTCGTTCGGCACGGTCCGCATCCGCAATGCGAAGTACGAGCGCGACCTGGACCCGATCGAGCCGGGCTGCGGCTGCGTGGCCTGCGCCGGCGGCTACACCCGCGCCTACCTGCGCCACCTGGACCGCTGCAACGAGATGCTCGGGCCGATCCTGGGCACCCTGCACAACCTCTGGTACTACCAGAAGCTGATGGCCGGCATGCGCGCGGCCATCGCCGAGGGCCGTTTCGAGGCCTTCCGCCGGGCGTTCTACGCGGCCCGGGGCGGATAGTCGGGGCTGGCGGGCGGACCGCAACCGCAACCGCAACCGCAGGGCAAGGGCAAGGGCTGTGGGTTTCGTCGGCTCCGGACGGAGTCCGCCGTCGCATGGGGGCATGGCCCACCCCTCGGGACGACATCCTGTCTTTACTCAGGGCCGTGGCACATCCATGTGCCACTTGGTCCATGCCCCCATGCGCCGACGGCCTTCGGGCACGTTGGGGTTCGCGCCTGCGGCTCTGGGACCATCCAGGTCGCCTTTCCGACAGGGGCCTGCTCTTCTGTAGGAGCTCCCTTCAGGGGCGACCCGAGGACGCCGGAACGCAGCTGCGTTCAACGCACCCGCTCCGGAGACCATGCTTGGTATGAAACTGCGCCTTCCAACGTCCTCGGGTCGCCCCTGAAGGGAGCTCCTACAAAAAACAAACGCCGGATGGGACGATTGTTCGGTTTGCTCTCCATTTGAACCGCACGGCGCAGACCCAAAAGCTCCCGAAGGCCGTCGTTGCAGCGGGGTATGGCCCAAGTGGCACATGGATGTGCCACGGCCCTTCGTAAAGACAGGATGTCGTCCCGAAGGGTGGGCCATACCCCGCTGCAACGGCGGACTCGGTCCGAAGCCGGCGCTTTTGACCTTGTGACGCCCGAAGCCAGAGAGTGGCCAAGTCCACCCGGAGTCAGCCCCAACCCGCCGGAAGCCAGAATTGGCGTCCCTCGGCTCCTCCCGGGAACCGCCGCCCCCGGAAATCGGTCACAGTCCGGGCTTGCAATGGGCCGGGGCCGCCCCTATGGCATAATCCCCGGCTATTTTCAGCTGAACCAGGAAGACCCATGAGCCTTGTCGCCACCGCCGTCCCGGCCGTCATCGCTGCCGCTCCCGCCCCGCAGGGCGGCTTCGGCATGCTGCTGTTCCCGATCATCCTGATCGCGATCATGTACTTCCTGATGATCCGCCCGCAGATGAAGCGGCAGAAGGAGCACAAGGCGATGCTGGACAAGCTCTCCCGCGGCGACGAAGTCATCACTTCCGGCGGCGTGGCCGGCACCGTCACCGACATCGGCGACAACTTCGTCACCGTCGAAGTGGCCGACAACGTGCGCATCCGCGTGCAGAAGGGCTCCATCGGCAACGTCCTGCCCAAGGGCACCCTGAAGTCCGCCTGATCCTCCCGTCCCACCGTTGAGCGTGGTCCCGCGCGGCGGGACCGCGCGGGGTCCCGCAATGCTCGAATTTCCCCGCTGGAAATACTTCGTCATCCTGCTGGTGCTGGCGCTCAGCGTGCTTTATGCGCTGCCCAACGTGTACCAGAGCGACTACGCCGTGCAGGTCACCGGCAACCGCGGCGCGGCGCTGGACGACGCGCTGAAGACCCGCGTCTCCGGCTACCTGCAGCAGGCCGGCGTGCAGCCGAAGTCGGTGGCGGTGGAGAACGACAGCCTGCTGGTGCGCGTGGTCGACGCCGACGCCCAGACCCTGGCCGCCGACACCCTGCGCGAGAACCTGGGCGAGAACTACACCGCCGCGCTGAACCTGGCCTCCAACGTGCCGGTGTGGCTGCAGCGCTTCGGCGCCCAGCCGATGGTGCTGGGCCTGGACCTGCAGGGTGGCGTGCACTTCGTCCTGCAGATCGACCAGAAGGCCGCGCTGGAGAAGCGCGTGGACGCGTACGTGGAGGACGTCCGCGTCACCCTGCGCGACAACCGCATCCGCTACACCGCCGTGGACCGCCGCGCCGACCACAGTATCGCCGTCACCCTGGCCTCCGATGCCGACCCGGCCAAGGCCCGCGAGCAGCTCGCCCGGACCATGCCGTCGCTGTCTCTGGAAGGCGAGGGCAATCGCCTGGTGGTGCGCATCCCCGAGGCCGAGCTGACCCGGATCGCCGGCTCGGCGATCGAGCAGAACATCGCCACCCTGCGCAACCGCGTCAACGAGCTCGGCGTCGCCGAGCCGATCATCCAGCGCCAGGGCGACGACCGCATCGTCGTGCAGCTGCCCGGCGTGCAGGACACCGCCGCGGCCAAGCGCATGATCGGCGCCACCGCGACCCTGGAGTACCGCGCGGTGATCGACGGCAACGCCGCCGACGCCCTCGCCACCGGCCGGGTGCCGCCGGAGGCCAAGGTCTTCCAGCGCCGCGGTACCGGCGAGCCGGTCCTGCTGAGCAAGCGCGTGATCGTCACCGGCGACCAGATGGTCGCGGCCACCAGCATGATCGACCAGAACGGCCAGCCGGGGGTCAGCGTGACCCTGAACAACGTCGGCGGCGATCGCATGTTCGAGTTCACCAGCGGCAACGTCGGCAAGCCGATGGCGGTGGTGTTCACCGAACGCATCCCGCAGGTGACCATGGTCAACGGCGAGGAAGTGCGCAGCTTCCGGGTCAAGGAAGAGGTGATCTCGGTCGCCACCATCAACGGCGTGTTCGGCAAGAACTTCCAGACCACCGGCCTGGAGAAGGCCGAGGCCGAAGAACTGGCCAAGCTGCTGCGCGCCGGCTCGCTGGCCGCGCCGATGGATTTCGTCGAGGAGCGCATCGTCGGCCCCAGCCTGGGCAAGGAGAACGTGGAGCGCGGCGTGACCGCGGTGCTGTACGCATTCCTGTTCACCCTGGTGTTCTTCGGCGTGTACTACCGCATGTTCGGCCTGATCACCGGCATCGCGCTGCTGTTCAACCTGCTGATCGTGGTCGCGGTGATGTCGCTGTTCACCGCCACCATGACCCTGCCGGGCTTCGCCGGCCTGGCCCTGTCGATCGGCCTGTCGGTGGACGCCAACGTGCTGATCAACGAGCGCATCCGCGAGGAGCTGCGCGCCGGCGTGCCGCCGAAGGCCTCGATCGTCACCGGCTACGAGAAGGCCAGCGGCACCATCCTCGACGCCAACCTCACCGCGATCATCGCCGGCATCGCCCTGTACGCCTTCGGCACCGGTCCGCTCAAGGGCTTCGCCGTCACCCTGGTGATCGGCATCCTGGCGTCGATGTTTACCGCCATCACCGTCTCGCGCGCGATCGTCACCCTGGTGTACGCCCGCCGCAAGAAGCTCAAGTCCCTGGCCATCTGACGGGAAGGACACGCACATGAAGATCTTCCCGCTGACGCTTATCCCGAACGATACCCGCATCGATTTCATGAAGATGCGGTGGGTCGCCCTGGCCATCGCCGCGCTGCTGTTCGTCGCCTCGGTGGGCACCATCGCGACCAAGGGCCTGAACTACGCCCTGGACTTCACCGGTGGCACCGTGGTGGAGGTGCGCTTCGACCACGCGGTGAACGTGGAAGGGGTGCGCGAGCGCCTCGACGCGGCCGGCTTCGAGAGCGCCCAGGTGCAGAGCTTCGGCTCCGGCAGCGACGTGCTGGTGCGCCTGCAGCCGCGCGACGGCCAGACCACCACCGACGCCAACAACCGTACCGCGCAGGAGGTCATGGCCGCCATCTCCACTGCGGACAACGCCGCGCACCTGCTACGCACCGAGTTCGTCGGCCCGCAGGTGGGCGCCGAACTCGCCCGCAACGGCGTGTACGCGGCGCTATTCGTGGTCGTTGGCTTCCTGATCTACATCGGCGCCCGCTTCGAGTGGAAGTTCGCGGTGGTGGCCACCGTGACCACGATGTTCGACGTGCTGGTGACGACGGCGTTCTTCGCCTGGACCGGGCGCGAGTTCGACCTGACCGTGCTGGCCGGCCTGCTGGCGGTGATGGGCTTCTCGATCAACGACACCATCGTGGTGTTCGACCGCGTCCGCGAGAACTTCCGCGCCCTGCGCGTGGAGCCGCTGGAGATCATGAACCGCTCGATCAACCAGACCCTGTCGCGCACCATCATCACCTCGGTGGTGTTCTTCCTGTCGGTGCTGGCCCTGTACCTGTACGGCGGCGGCTCGCTGGAAGGCCTGGCCCTGAGCCAGATGATCGGCGCGGTCATCGGCACGCTGTCCTCGATCTTCATCGCCTGCCCGATGCTGACCTTCGGTCCGCTCAAGGTCACCAAGCAGGACCTGCTGCCCAAGGCCAAGGACGAAGCTGCGCTGGCCCGCCGCCCGTAAGCGGCCGGCCACGTGCAGTGTTGGAAGAAGCCGCCGCAAGGCGGCTTCTTTTTGGCCTCAGTTGAACGCCGCGGCGTACCCGGTGTTGACGATCAGCTTCTGCAGTTCGTCGGCGACCTTGACGTTGGCGGCGATGATCGGCCGCGCCTCCGGGCCGCGTTCGTCCATGCGCGGCGTCGCCGCACCACGGAAATCGCAGACCCGCCCGCCGGCCTCGCGCACCAGCAGCACGCCGGCGGCGATGTCCCAGGCTTTCACCCCGGCCTCGAAGTAGGCATCCAGCCGCCCGCAGGCGACGTAGGCCAGGTCCAGCGCCGCCGAACCGGTGCGGCGCACGTCCTCGGCCTGGACCAGCAGCGAGTCCACGCACTTGAGCTGAGCGCTGGCGCGGGCGCGTTCGCGCGGCGGGAAGCCGGTGCAGACCACCGCGCCGCCCAGGTCCTTGCGGTCGGCCACGCGGATGCGCTTGTCGTTGAGTACCGCGCCGCCGCCGCGGCTGGCAGTGAACAGTTCGTTGCGCAGGGGATCGAAGATCACCGCGTCGATCGGTTCGCCGTTGTCGACCAGGGCGATGGACACGCAGTAGTGCGGGAAGCCGCGCAGGTAGTTGCTGGTGCCGTCGAGCGGGTCGATCACCCACTGGAAGCGGCCGTTGCGGCCGGGCTGGTGGCCGCTTTCCTCGCCGAGCACGCCGTATTCGGGGTAGGCGCGGCGCAGCTCCTTGACGATCACCTTCTCCGCGTCGGCGTCCACTTCGCTGGCGTAGTCCATGCGCTGCTTCTGGACCACGTTGAGCGCGTCCAGCCGGTTGATGTTGCGCAGCAGGACGTTGCCGCCGAGACGGGCGGCCTTGACCATGACGTTGACGGCTGGGGATTGCATGGCGAAGGCTCCCGGGAGGGCAAGAGGGCGGAACGGGCGAAGGAAAAGAGCGGCCCGGCGCTCGGGGCCGGGCCGCGCAGTTTAACATCGGCGCCATGGCCGATCCCCTGAACGAATCCCCTGCCGCGACCGCGGCCGCCGCCAGCATCCGCTTCGTCCTGGTCGGGACCCAGCACCCGGGCAACATCGGCGCGGCCGCGCGCGCGATCAAGGCCATGGGCCTGGCGCGCCTGGTCCTGGTCGCCCCGGAGAAACCGCTGGACGACGTCGCCTACCGCCGCTCGGCCGGCGCCGAGGACCTGCTCGGCGCGGCCCCGGTGTTCGCCACCCTGGCCGAGGCCGTGGCCGACTGCCGCCTGGTGCTGGGCTGCACCGCGCGCAGCCGCCGGGTCCAGCTGGAGCAGCTGGAGCCGGACGCCGGCGCCGCGCGGCTGCTGGATTCGGCCGCCCAGAGCCCGGTGGCGCTGGTGTTCGGACGCGAGCGCACCGGGCTGACCAACGAGGAACTGCAACTGTGCCACGCCTCGGTCCACATCCCCTCCGACCCGGCGTTCAGCTCGCTCAACCTGGCCGCCGCGGTGCAAGTGCTGGCCTACGAAGTGCGGCGCGCGGTGCTGGCCGCCACGCCGCGTGAAGAAGCACCGGCCCGGTCGGACAATCTGCCGGCCACGCACGAGCAGGTCGAGGGCTTCTTCACCCAGCTGGCCGAGACCCTGGACGCGATCGACTTCCACAAGGGCCGTGCCCCGGAGTCGGCGATGCGCAAGCTGCGCCGGTTGTTCCTGCGCACCGGGCTGACCGTGAACGAGGTGCGCCTGCTGCGCGGGGTGCTGGCCGACGCGCAGCGCATGGCGCGGCTGGCCGGCGAGGGCGGCCGGCTGTCGCCCTGAGCCGTTTCCGGCTAGGCTCTGCAGCACGGGAAACAGGGGGCGCACGTTGTCCAGAGCGTGGAAATGGATCCAGGCCGCCGCATGCGGCGTGCTCCTGGCCATGGGCTTGCCGGTGCACGCCTCCGAGGACGCCCACGTCCTGGTGCTGGGCCGGATCAGCGACGACCCCAATGCCCACTACGCCCAGCTCAAGCCGCTGCTGGACTACGTCGTCCCGCGCATGGCCGACGTCGGCATCACCGAAGGGCGCGTGCTGATGGCGCGTGACGCGCAGCAGATGGCCAGCTACCTGCGCCGTGACCGGGTCGACTGGGTCACCGAGACCTCCAGCACCGCCGTGCAACTGCAGCAGCGCGCCGCGGCCAGGCCGATCCTGCTGACCGAACGCAACGGCGTCAGCCACTACCACACCGTGTTCTTCGTCCGGAACGACAGCCCGATCCAGTCGCTGCACGAGCTGCCCGGCCACACCCTGGCCCTGCAGAGCACCGCCTCGACCAGTGCCTACATGGTGCCGATGACCGAACTGCTGGACGCGCGGCTGTCGCCGGAGATCCTGCTGTCGCCGTCGGATATGCCCTCCGAGGGCCGGGTCGGCTACGTGTTCGCGCGCTCGGAGCTCAACATCGCGTCCTGGGTGCACAAGCGGATGGTCGACGCGGGGGCGGTGAGCAACCTGGACTGGAACGATCTGGAGCGCTTCCCCGAGGCGTTCAGGCAGGACTTCCGCGTCATCCACGAAACCAAGCCCTACCCGCGCGCACTCGAGCTGGTGCGCCCGGGCATGGCGCCGGAAGTGGAAGCGCGGCTGCGCCAGGTGTTGCTGGACGCCGCCGCCGACCCGTCCGCGGCCGCCGCGCTCAGGCTGTTCTTCAACACTTCGCGGTTCCTGCCGCTCGATGAAGGCTCCGAACAGTCGCTGGAGGCGCTGCGCAAGGGCGTCCAGCGCGTGCGCGCGGAGGTCGAATGAAGCTGCGGTTCGGCCTGCAGGCGCGTTTCCTGGTGGCCATGGCGCTGGTCCTGGGCGTGGTCCTGCTGGTGCTGTTCGTGCTGCTGCAGCGCCAGCAGCAGATGCGCGAGGAGACCGAGGCGCTCAGCCGCGAGGCCGTGCACCGGCTGATCGACAGCTACCTGCGCGACCACGCCCAGTCGACGGCGCGGCAGCTGGCGCAGAACCTGGCCAACCCGATGTATTACCGCGACCTCGACGAGATCGGTGCGGTGCTGCGCGACAACTCGCGCAGCAACCTGGTCCGCTACATCTGGGTCTACGACCTGGAAGGCCGCCTGGTCCACGACGGTTCGCTGGAGATCGCCGGCTACGGCCAGCGCATGGACGATCCGCTGGCGCCGGCGGCGCTCGGCGCCGACGGCCCGCAGGTGCAGGCCTCGCCGGAACTGCTCGATGCCTCGATGCCGATCATGGTCGGCAGCGAGCGGATCGGCGGCGTGCGCGTGGGCCTGGACCTGAAGGTGGCCGAACGCTTCGAGGACCGCAACCTGGAAGTGCTGGGCAAGCGCATGGACGAACTGGCGCGCCGCCACATCGGCTGGCTGGCGCTGCCGCTGGCGCTGCTGGTCCTGGTCTGCTTCCTCGCCGCCTGGTACGTGCAGCGCACCCTGGTCAAGCCGATCCGCTGGCTGGGGACTTCGGCGCGCCGGATCGAGGCGGGCGACTACACGGTCGAGCGCCTGCACAGCCGGCGCAGCGACGAGATGGGCGACCTGGTCCGTACCTTCGGCCGGATGAGCGAGTCGGTGGCGCGCCACGACCGCGAGGTGCGGCGCATGGCCTACACCGACGCGCTGACCGGACTGACCAACCGCCTGGCGTTCCGCGAGAGCCTGGACCACCGGCTGATGCTGCTGCGTGGCGCCGGCCGCGAGCTGGCCCTGCTGTTCGCCGACATCGACGACTTCAAGCGGGTCAACGACACCCTCGGCCACGAGGCCGGCGACGAGGCGCTGCTGCAATTCTCCAACCGGATCCGCGAGGCGGTGGAGAAGTACGGCGGCGACGACGCGCTGCTGGCCCGCTTCGGCGGCGACGAATTCGTCATCCTGATCCAGGAAGGCGATGTGCGCACGGCCGCCACCCGCCTGGCCGAAGTGCTGGTGGCCGAGCTGAGCCGGCCGCTGGTTATCCAGGACCGGCAGGTGTTCCTCGGCACCTCGATCGGCATCACCCTGTTCCCGGAAGACGCCTCCAGCGCCAGTGCGCTGATGAAGAACGGCGACATCGCCATGTACCAGGCCAAGGTCGCCGGCAAGAACGGCTTCCGTTTCTACAGCCGGGCCATGGACCATGCGGTCGAGCGCCGCGTGCACATGGAGCAGGAACTGCGCGGCGCCTGGGAGCGCGGCGAACTGAGCGTGGTCTACCAGCCGGTGTGCCGGACCAGCGACGGCCGCGTGGTCGGCGCCGAGGCGCTGCTGCGCTGGCACCACCCGATGCTGGGCATGATCGCGCCGTCGGTGTTCATCGACGTGGCCGAGCAGAGCGGGCTGATCGAGGGCATCGGCCCGCACGTGCTGCGCGCGGCCTGCAACGAGGCGGTGCGCTGGGCCGACATGGGTAGCGGCGAACGCCTGTTCGTTTCGGTGAACGTGTCGCCGCGGCAGCTGCGCAAGGGCGACCTGCCGGACATCGTCGCCGACTGCCTGCGCGAGACCGGGCTGCCGGCGTCGTGCCTGCACCTGGAGCTGACCGAGACGGCGGTGATCAGCGACGAGCTGCAGGCCGCCGCGATGCTGGCGCGGCTGCACAGCACCGGGGTCAAGGTCTGGCTGGACGACTTCGGCACCGGCTTCTCCGGGCTCAGCCACCTGCGCCGGGTGCCGGTGGACGGAGTCAAGATCGACCGCAGCTTCGTCGCCGATTTGCAGCGCGACCCGGACGATCTGGCCCTGACCACCGCGATCATCGCCATGGCCCATTCGCTCGGGATCACCGTGGTCGCCGAGGGCGTCGAGAAGGAGGCGCAGTACAACCTGCTGTGCGAGCGTGGTTGCGACCTGGTCCAGGGCTACTGGCTCAGCCACCCGATCAGCGCCACCGAGTTCGCCCACCTGCTGGCCCGCCGCGGCCGCTGACCCGCGCCGCGCCCCTGTAGGAGCCCGCATGAGGGCGACCCGACGCCGCACCCGGAGGCGTCGTTCAACCCGGCACGTCCAAAGCGCCGCGGCGCCGAGCCGGGGGCTACCAGAGCTGGCCGAGCCAGCGCCCGACCACGACGACCAGGCGTTCGGACAGCAGCCCCATCGACAGCAGCCCGGCGATGGAGAACAGCCACAGCGCCAGCAGCAGCGCGCCGTCGCGCTCCATCAGCGCCAGCGCATAGAGCAGCAGCAGGCCTGCGAACAGGTAGTTGGTCATCGGCAGCGGCAGCGCCAGCAGCACGCCCAGCGCGAGCAGCAGCAGGCCGGTGAGCGCATTGGCCAGGCGGTTGCCGGTCAGCACCTGCAGGCGCGGCCGCACCAGGTGCTCGAGCCGGGCCATCCACGGCGTGATCCGGTTGCAGAAGCGGGCCATGGTGCCGCGCCGCGGGCCGCGGCGACCGACGAATCCCGGGACCCAGGGCTTGCGCCGCCCGACCAGCAACTGCAGGCCGATCAGCACCACCAGCGGGCCGCTGACCATGCCGCCGGCGCCGGGGATGGGAATGAAGCCGGGCAGGATCGCCACGAACAGGAACATGCCGAAGGCGGTGTGGCCCAGCCCGTGCAGCAGCCCGTCCACGCTCAGCTGCTCCTCCGGGTCGCCGTGGGCGAACGACTGCAGCAGCCGGGCGATGCCATTGCCGCGCGGGCCGCCCGGCGCGGGTCCCGCCGGCGCCGGTTCAGATGGCGAGTTCATCGCCCTCGTGCCGCGGCATCCGCCGCAGCAGCAGCTTGTCGATGCGGGCGCCGTCCAGGTCCACCACCTCGATCCGCCAGCCGGCCCAGTCGAAGTGCTCGCCGACGTTGGGGATGCGGCCGAAGTGCGCGATGCACATGCCGGCCAGGGTGTGGTAGTCGCCGTCCTCGGCGTCGGGCAGGGCGGTGCCGCCCATCAGCTCGCGCAGGTCCTCGGTGGGCAGGGTGCCGTCGACCAGCAGCGAGCCGTCGTCGCGGGTGACCACCAGCGCGTCCTCGTCGGTGTTCTCCACCGCCTGCAGCCGGCCCACGATCGCGCCCATCAGGTCGCTGACGGTGACCACGCCCTGGATCTCGCCGTATTCGTCCACCACCATCGCCAGGGACTGCTGCTCCTCGCGGAAGATCTCCAGCAGCTTCATCGCGTGGGTGGACTCGGACACGAACAGCGGCGTGCGCAGGGTGCGGAACATGCCGCCGTCCTGCAGCGCGCCGGGCGTGTGCAGCAGCGACTTGACCTCGAGCACGCCGGCCACGTCCTGGTCGCCACCGCGATAGACCGGGTAGCGCGAGAACTGGTGCTCGCGCATCACCTCCAGGTTCTCCTCCAGCGCCGCGCCGGTATCGAGCCAGGCGATGCGGTTGCGCGGGGTCATCAGGCTTTCGGCGGTGCGGTCGCCCAGGCGGATCACCCGGTTGACCATGTCGCGCTCGTGCGCGTCGATCACGCCCTGCTCGTGGCTCTCGGCCACCAGCATGCGGATCTCCTCCTCGCTGATGGTGCTGGCCTCGTCCTTGCCCAGGCCCAGCAGGCGCAGGACCAGGCGGGTGCTGTGCGAAAGCAGCCAGACGAAGGGGAAGGCGGCCTTCGCCAGCCACCCCATCGGCACCGAGACCACGCTGGCGATGTCCTCCGGTGCGGTGATCGCCAGACGCTTGGGCACCAGCTCGCCGAAGATCAGGGTCAGGAACGTGATCAGGGCCACGGCCAGGGTCTTGCCGATCAGCTCCGACAGCGGCTGCGGTTGCCCGACCAGGGAGAAGGGCGCCGCGAGCGACGGGAACAGCCCCTGCAGCCAGCCGGCGATGGCCAGGCCGATCGCCTCGCCACCAAACAGGCCGGTAAGGATGCCGATCAGGGTGATCCCGATCTGGACCGTGGACAGGAAGCTCTCGGGCTTCTCCGACAGCGCCAGGGCCTTGGCCGCGCGCTTGCTCGACTGGGCCAGCTGCTTGAGCCGGCTCTTGCGCGAGGTCATCACCGACATCTCCGACATCGCGAAGAAGCCGTTGAGCAGGACCAGGGCGAGGACGATCAGCAGCTCAGCCATGGGGTGTTACCCCGCGGCGGTGCGACGGAAAGAGGGGGCCGGGACGCGCGGGGTAACACCCCATGG
>NZ_PDWM01000016.1 GCF_010093225.1 Pseudoxanthomonas koreensis
GGCGGCCCCAGGGCCATGTCCGGCCGCAACCCGCCCGCCCGCCGCCGCCGGGTGACGGCCGACGAGATCGACCGGGTAACGCTGGCGCTGGGCCTGCTCGACCTGGAATCGGACACGGCAAGCCAACGCACCGGCCTGGCCTTCCTGTTCGCCCTGGAGACGGCCATGCGGGCCGGGGAGATGCTGGGGATGACGTGGCCGGACGTGGCCGAGAAGTCGGTCACCCTGCCGGCGACCAAGAACGGGGACGTGCGGCGAGTGCCGCTGTCGGCGCGGGCGCGGGAGATACTGGCCGTCCTGCCGCGAGGGGACGGGCCATGCTTCGGTCTGGACGCCGGCACGCGGGACGTGCTGTGGCGGCGGGCCGTTCGGGATTCGGGAATAGCGAACCTGCACTTCCACGACAGCCGGGCAGAGGCGATCTGGCGGCTGTCCAAGAAGCTGGACGTGATGGAGCTGGCACGGATGATTGGCCACCGCGACCTGCGCAGCCTGCTGGTCTACTACAACGCCGACCCCGACGAGCTGGCGGACCGGCTGGGCTGACCAGCAGCCCCGGGAACAGGGGAGGATCGCGGGGCCCGCGCGGGGTGCTGCCTGGACTCCGAGGGTCGGCGCGCGCGGTGCTGGTGGGGCAACTGTCAGGGATTGCTTGACGGTTGCCTATCGGCGGATGGCGCGGCGGAGCGTAGGAAAAGTCCTACTGCACCACCGCGCAGGCCGCGCAATCAGCCCGTGCACTCCTGCCCATCCACAAAGCACGCCCAGTTGATCGTGGTGGCGGCGGCACCCGTGACTTCGACCTTCAGCGTTTTCAGGGTGTTGTCTGCCGTGACCGCTACGGCCCATGCCGGAGGTCCAGCGGACGACGCCACGACCGTGGGGGTTACCGCTCCCACCAGGGAGACCGTGTTGTTGTCCCGGTCCAAGTGAGCTACGAACTGCCACGACATTTTAGCGCCACCGTTCCCAGACTGCCGGGCGACGATCAAGCCACGATAGATGCCGCTGCGGTTGTTGAGGCCGCCGAAATAGACCTGATTGGTGGCCGCTCCGGTCCCGCTTCCGGTCGTCGTGAGCGTCAATGGGGTGGCGTTGGTCGTCTGCCCGTACAGACTATAGCGCGAGCGCGGAGGCTGGCTGTTGTAGCACTCGGCAAAAGCCCCGGTGACTGAATTTGTGTTCGCGCCCCTGCCCATGGCGAAGGCTCCCACTGCATTGGCTGTACCACCAGCCAGTGCCACGGCGTCCGTGGCTGAAGCCGCCCCACCACTTCCGCCCAAGGCTACGCTGTTCATGCCGGAAGCCGTGTTGGATTCTCCCATCGCAACGGCCTGTTGTCCGCTGGCGTTGCAGGTCTGGCCCATCGCAAAAGCCGCCTGAGCGCTGGCCGTGTTGTTGAATCCGCCCGGAATGCAGGCCCTGGCACCGCTCGCCACCTGGGCAGCCGTAGCCCGTACCGATTGCAGGTCAACCGAATCAGTGCCGCGCTTATTCCCTCCGGTCGCCGTGCTATCGGCCACCTCCCTGGCGAGCCCTCCCGACCCCTTGCTGGCAATGACGACATCAACACTGGACGCGGCATTGTTGGCCGAAAAGGACACGACCGGCACGGTTGCATTCGGGGCGGAACTGTTTGCAGCTTCCGTCCAGTTGGTCAGGGCCCCGCCGCCGGGCGCTGCCCAGGCCGGATCACCAGACACAAGGGTAAGCACGTGGCCGTCCGTGCCTGCTGCAAGGCGTACCGGCGTTCCCGACGCGCCTCCATAGATGATGTCGCCCGCCGTAGTCATGGGGTTCGACATGCCGCCCGTGGCCGCAGCGGCTTTCCATTCTCCATCGGTGTTGTTCCACGTCAGCACGTAGCCGTCGGTCGGGGTGGCGGCGTCAACGTCGTCCAGGTCGCCCAGTTCCAACACCACGGTGCCGGTCTGCCCGTTGACCGAATCAACGGCGCCGCCACTTCCGGAGACGAACTCCAGACCATCTTCCGTGCCGTTGACCGCCACCAGCTTGCCCGCCTCTCCCGTGTAGCTGGAGGGCACGTCTGCCAAGTCGGTGAAGTCCTCGGCGCCACCGGTGCCGGCAAGGTCAGCAATGTCCTGCGCGGTCATTTGCACATCCGCACCCGATTGCAGGCCCGGGATGATCTCCGTGCCGGTCAGCGGCGTGGATGCGGCGGGGTTATCGGAAAATCGGCGTAGCGCCATCAGAGAACTCCTGCGTACAGGTCGGCGTAGTCCTCGGTGCAGTACGGCTCACCATCAGACGTGATGTAGGAGAAGGGGATTTCCGGCGTCGGGTCGGGCATGGCGTGGAAGCCGCGCACGCCCAAGGCATTAGTGCCGTAGTAGAGGGATGCGCCGGGCGTGGCCGCGTCGCCATCCAGCCGGAATTGCACGAGGCCGCCGGAGAGAGAGCCTGCGACACGCACAGACTCCAATCCTTGCAAGGTTGCATTGCTGCCACCGGCCTCAACCACCGAGATGCGGTCCTCTAGCGCGGCAATGTCGGCGGTGTTCGCCCCCGAGGCCCGCAAGTACGCCACGAGGTCGCGCAGGAACTTGTAGAACTCCACCGGCATGGGCTTGCCGGAGCCGTCACGCCATGCGTGCGCGCCGGGCAGCAGCGGGGAGTCGGTCATGCAATCGGACCCATAGCGATGAAGCTGGCCGTGATGTTCCCGCTGATCTGCTCCTGCGACGCGGGGCCGGGGTCGGCGTGGGCGGTGTTGACGATGAAGGTGAAGCCGTTGGCGTTGGCGGCGGTGACAGACAGGTCGCCGTAGTACGGGCCGTAGCTATTGCCGGGAGCGAATGGGCCGCCGGTCGGGGTGACCACGGGCCAGACGGTTTCGCTGAATGCGTTTGGGTACGTGACCGTTCCCTGCGCCTGCATCGTGCCCACGCCGGAGGACGTGGTAACGGTGCCCCGGATGATCTGCCACTTGTTGCCGTCCGCGTCGGTCAGGACGATGCGCGAGCTGGTAACCGCGATGTTTGCCGACTCCGGGGCGGTCGGTTGCGGGATCAGCGCATAGCCGTCCCCCGCCCCGTTCACCACGGGCATGTAGCCGGCCGATCCGGTGGGGTCCGGCAGCTGGAGGACTGGCAGCCATGCGGTGTCCGTGCCATTCGTGCCCAGGAACTCGCCCGAGTGCCCCGACTGGTCCGGGATCGCACTGCCAGCCGGGGCCGGGTCGCGGAACTCCACCGACGCCACGATGGCCGAGTCGTCCGCCGCGTCCAGCTTGACCGAGTAGTCACCATCGCCCCAGACCTGGGCCGGCACCCGGCCGGCGGAGTCCAGGATCACTGGATTGGCGTTGGACGTGCCCTTGCCGAAGTCCTGCCAGGTGTCCTTCGGGGTCGTGGTCCCGCGCTCGTAGAAGTACAGCTTCCCGCCCGGGGCGGTTGCCGTGCCCAGCAGGTTGTCCAGGGCGACGAAGGGGTTCAACAGCTGGTGGACGGACATTCCGTGTCTCTCCGGGCAAAGAAAAAGCCCCGGGGGTTGGCCGGGGCTTGGGGTGTATCGTGATTGGGCCGGGGTCCATCCCGGCTTACTCACAAAGGATTGTGATGAAGATCGTTATCAAGGAGATCAAGGTGGACTTGCGGGGCGTCGGCCAGTTGCTTGCGCTTCTGGCGTGGCTGCTCATCCACTAGTACAACCCGGCGGTGTCGCAAGCGCCGCCGGACTAAAGAGTACCATTTCGGTACTGTATTGCAAGCCCCAGTGTGGTAAAAGGCGGGGATGGGAAGCTTCAGCATCTGGCACTGGGCCATCGCCGCCGTTTTCTTCGGGATTCCTCTTGCAATCCTGGTCGTGGCCGTTTGGGCAATACGGAAGAACAAGCGTCGTGGCTGACTACGAATCCCTCGCTCACCTGCCCCGCTGGCGAAGGGTCGTGATCTGGCTGCTTGAGAATCCGACTGGGCAGGCGATTTGGGCGATACCGCTGGCGGCTCTTTTCTTCCTGCCGGTTAAGTGGCTAGGTTTCTGGTGGGTCGCCCTGATCATCGTTGCGGGCCTGGCTTTCGCATTCGGCTGGAATGCTGCCCGTCGCCGGTGGCTGCGTGACGGGCACATCGACAAGCTCTAGCGCGTCACCTCTTGCATGGTCGCGGCCGACGCGGGCACGAAGCCGCGCGGCACCCTCCCCGGCAACCGCAGCGGCTTGTTGAGCGTATTGGTGGCGCGGGAGTAGTTGACCCCCGCCTGTATCGGCTTGACGACCATATCGCCGAGGACCGGGACGCCGCCGCCCATTTTGCTCATCAGCATCCGCGCCACGCGCTCGCCAGACCCGGACGTGCGTGCAAAGTCGCCCTTGGCGATCAGCGGCTCCAGGGAGTTGGCCAGCGACTTGATTTCTGCCCACTCGGCGGGGGTGTAGAGCGCCTTCACGACGCTGGCATTGCCGTACTCGGTCGCCTTGATGTTGGACACGATCTTGCCCATGCCCAGGGGCTCGCCATTGCGGCCCAGAGCCAGGCGCTGGAAGTGCGCGGCCCGCAGTGCCCCGATAACCTCCGGATCGTTGTCGGCCGCCACGCGCAGGCGCTCAATGAACCGCGCGCCGCCGGCCTTGCTAACCTGCCCGGCGCCGAGCGCAATGTTCACCAGTTCCTCCGGCGTGCGGGAACCGTCCAGTAGGCCGGCGATGAACTTGTCGGCCTCCGCCTTGCCCTCGAACCGGCGGCCGTACTCGAAACGCAGCTGCCGGGCATCCTTCAGGGCTTGCAACGCGGCCGGATCGCCGGATACCAGAGCCGTTTCCACGGCATCGTCCAGCCAGCCGTCGAACTCGCGCTTGATCGCCAGCGTGGCGGCACGGTCGGACGGGTTGGCGGCGGCGGCCACGTTGTTGTTGATGATCCGGCGCTGGGTCTCGATGGCCTTGAGGGTGACGCCCTTGATGTCGCCCTGCGCCACCTGGCCGGCCGCCTCGCGGACCTGTGCGAGCGTGCGGGAAGCGGCGGGGTGCAATTGCGGATCGACACCGAAGTCGGCAACAGCGGCCCGCAGGCGGCCAGGGAGCGCCGCCACGGCGTCCGTCCCCACGGCGGTACGGGCACCCTGCCCGGCCTTCTCATAGGCTTCCCCGATCTGCGTATCGAGCGCATCGGCCTGCTGCCGGACCTTGCCCGCCGCGCCCTGCGCAAGCTCGGCAGGAGTGGCGCCGGGACGGCCGCCGAGCTTCTGGCCCAAGGTATCGACTGCCTCGCCAAGCCGCTCCCGATTCGCCCGATTGGCCGCATCGAACACGCCGCCCGCCCCCGGCGCCTGCCTTAGCACCTCCTCCCGGCTCAACTGGTCGAAGCGCTGCACCGGGTCTTTCATGCGCTGGCCGAGCGTGTACTGGAAGCCGTACAGCTCCCGGCCGAGGATCGCGTTCGGATCGGCGCCTGCCCTGACTTCCTCCATGCCGCCGGCAAGCCGGGCCAGCAGTGGAGGCGGCGGAGACCCCACGCCTGCATCCGCCAGCAGCTCCAGAGCGTTGCGGGTGTTCGCTCCGCTGGTCCGACGGGAAAGAGCTGCAAGCTTACTGCCAGCGGCGCCGACCCCGGTCCCCAGCACCTCTCCGCCAGCACCGCCAGCAGCCGCCGCGGCGGTACGCCCAAGGTCCACGTCGCCACCGGTCACGCCGGCCTGTAGCGCCGCGTCCGTCGCGGCTGCGGTGCCCGCCTGAAGCGCGCCGCGGCTCAGCGTGCCAAGGTTGCGCGCCTGCCCCAGCTTGGTAGCGGCGCCAGCGGGGATCAGGAAAGCGCCGATATTGCTGCCAACGCTCGCCACGTCATTCAGGTCAAGCCCCGGATCGTTGAGCCGGTAGGACTCGCCGCTGGGCAGCGTGACGATGGGTGCGCCCGTGTTGTCCACGTCGGCCTTGCCGCCAGCCTTGCCGGCCAGGTACTCGGCCGCGTTCTCCCGCCCTGCGAAAGTGTCGCGCGCGGCGCCGCTGAGCATCGCCAATGGGCCGACCCCGCCCTTCTCGGCGAAGTCCGAGTCCATGCGGAACAGCGACGGCTTGGCCGTGGTCTGCGGGATCGGGGCATAGCTGGGCGTGGACCAGTTGCGAGCCCGCGGCGACGGCGGGCCGCCGTAGTGCCCCTGCATCGCCTTCTGGATCGTCGCCTGGTCGGTTCCATCCGGAAACTCAACAACCGCGCCGTCCGGTCCTTCGACTTCGATTGCCATTACTCGATAGCTCCGGTGGCTGGGTTGTAGCGCAGACGGATGTTCTGCACTGGCTGAACGGTGTTGCCGCCTTCACGAGGCTGCGCGCCGCCCTGCACCCCACGGAAGTCCGGCATTCCAGTCGCCCGCTCTGGGTTGAAACCGTACTGCTCAGAAATTCCCTGATAGCGGCGCGCAGTGTTGGTGATACGGCTTTGCGACTGTCCTGCGATCTGCTGCGCCTGATTCATGAAGTCGGCGCGCTGCGCGGGGTTGAGCCGAACACCGCTGAGGATCTGGTTCCGGTAGTTCAGGATGCGGTCCGGAATGCCTGCCGCGTTCTGGGCGTTGTTGAACTCCTGCTCACGCACCACCGATCCGGGGTCAAGCATCTTCATAAACGCGAAGATCAGTGACAGGTCGCCGGCCGCGGTGTTGCTGTTCGCCGCCTCCTGCACCTTCTGGTACATGCTCAGCACGGACTGATCCTGCTTGACAGCGTCCGTCACTTCCTTCCGGATCGACTGTTCGTCCTTGAATGCGGTCGCTGCGTTGGTAGTGTCTTGCGGGCCGCCGAGGATGGGCCGGAGGGTGCGCCCATCCTCGGCGAACTCATAGCCTGCCGGCGGCTTGGTCGGCGCCTCGTAGGGCTGCGCGATCCCCCCGTTCACCGGATCCATGACCATCGGGCTGCGGGGAGGCGCAGACGCCTGAGGCTGCGTAAAGGACGGGGCGCTCCGCTCCAAGTTCGTCAAGTAAGCGCCAGTGGCGACCGTGGCTTGTTCGTCGGACAAGCCCGCTTGGATCATCTGCTGATAGAACGCCTCCCCGGCCTGCGCCGCAAAATCGCTCTGGGCCGGCGTGCCGGCTACGTTCTGGATGGGCGGCGCCTGCGACCCCGCCACACCCGTGATCGGCGCCAACTCGATGCCGCCGCCCGGAGTGCCCCAGCCGATGCCCTGCGAAGTCTCGAACGGCTTGGGCACCATGCCCGCCGCCTGCCGACGCTCGCGGTCCAGCCTCAGGAGTTCCGGGTTGCCTTGGAGGATTTGCAGGCTGCGGATGTCGGACGGCGTAGTGTCGTCCCCCGGCTTCACGCCGTACTGCGCCAGCTGCTCCAGCCCCGGGACGAACGAGTCGTCCCACTGGTCCGGAACCTCGCCCAGGCCGAGCGTTCGGGCCTCCTGTGCGAGCTGCGGGTACAGGCTTGCCGCCACCTGCGACTGCCCGTTCTTCGCCAGGCCGACGATGTAGCGAGCCTTCTGCGCGACCGAGGCAATGCGGCTGTCATCGCGCTTGCCGAAAGCCTGCTCCATCTCCATCGCCTGCTGCGGATAGTGCTGCGCTGCCTGTCCGATGATCGCCTGTCGCTCAGCGGGGGCGGCGGTGAACGCCTGCCCTGCAAGCCGGCTCAGGTAGTTGGTCTGCCCACGCTGGCGGCCAGCCTCGCCACGCTGGCGGATGTACTCCATGCCGTCCAGCGGGCCGATGCCCGCCACCGCTGCCAGTCGATTGATGTCAGCCATCAGCCCCTCCCCGGGTTGTTGCCCAGATACCACGGCGTGCCGCCCGGGTTGTTGGCCTTGTTGCCCTGGTACCAGTCACTGAACGCCCCGCCGGCACCGTAGGCGAGCTGGCCGAGCGTGTTGGCCTGGTTCTGGTAGCCCGAGGCTCGGGCGTTGGCGCCATCGATGGCAAGATTGCCCATGTTGTTGGCGTACCCCTGCCCCAGCGTACCGAGGCCCGAGGCCGTGGTCTGGCCCAGGCCGGCAAGCGACGACAGCCGGTTGTAGTAGTTGCCGTAGTTCTGCGTGGCTAAGCCGGAGGCGTACTGCATCCGGTCGGCATCGGCGCCACCCGACCACAGCCCCCCGCGCGCCGCCGCGCTACGGTCCAGTCCCTGCAAGCCCTGATCCCGCGCGAACTGGTAGTCCGGCGAGTTGTTGAAGCTGGAGAAGTCGCCGGAGTTGAGCGCCTGGAGCTGGGTCAGTGCGTTCTGCCCGGCATGCAGCCACGGCTGCTGGTCCTGCCGGGACAGGTCGAACTGACGGCGCTGCTCCGCCGTTGCCTGGTCGATGCCCTTCTGCTGGGCTGCGTCGGCCTTCTTCTGGCCGTAGAGGTTGATCGCACCGCCGACAACGGCGCCGCCTACTGCTGCCCAAGACATAGCGTTTCCTCATCCGTGAGGGCCGGGGCTTCCGGCACGATGAATTTCGACTCGATGGCGGCGATGTCCGTCAGCCGCGTGGCGTGGACGTTGACCCAGATCGTGTCGGTCAGCGCGTAGCCGACCTTCTTGCAGCCCGGTGGCGAGGTGAAAATCGCCGGAGCTTCCAGCTCCCGGACCATTCCGTCCTCGCTCGTCACCTTGATGCGTCCCTGCATCAGGAGGTTGAGCGTCGAATGGCGGTGAATCTTCCCAGTCAGCACCGTGCCGGCTGGGATGAACAGCTCGCGGCCGTAGATGCCCTCTGCGAAGTGATGCGTTTCCTTGAACTCGGCCTGCGGCAGCTGCGCAATAGCCCGCTCCAGTTCCCTGATCTGCGCGTACGTCGGCGCGCCCCTGAACACGTCAGGCAGCGAATCAGCCATCGTCCACCTCGGTTTCCGCCACCGCGCCCATGATGTTGACCACCACGGGGGAGGTGATGCGGATGGTCAGGTCGAAGCGCTTGCCGCTGCCGAACCGGTTGAATCGGATGCGCTTGGCGTACTCGCCAACGTCGGGCAACGCAGCCTCGCGCGTGGTGATCTGCGCCAGGTGGCCGTTCCTTTGGACGTCCAGCATCACCTTGCGGTCGCTCATGTCGAGTACCTGTAGCGATAGGCGAAATTCGCGCCGCCGCTGTACTGGCCAATGGCAACCCCGGTGCCGAATCCGCCGTCCAGCACCTTCACTATCTGGGAGTCGGCCACCGTTGGAGGCCCTGGGATGAAATCAAACACGGTGAATGGGGAGAGTCCGTCGGCAGAGAAGTAGATGCGCGGGTAGTTGGGCGCTGTAGCCGCCGAGCCGCCGCCGCCCCATTCGCCATCCACAATCGCGGTCTGGCCGCCGTTGTAGGCACCAGAAACCGCGGACTGGATTGCCGCATCGAAGGTCGCGCCATCGTCGATGGACGTATAGACCGCGAAGGAGCTGGAGTTGATCGTCTTGTATGCGCGAATAATCCCAGCCAGCTCCGATACGCCAGTGAAGGGGTTTCCCGGGGAGGGGTCAGTGCCATTGATCGTCGCACCACCCCAAGTCAAGCCGCCATCTACAGAGCGCCGGATGGTCCCGTTCTCAGTGAACGCCAGGACTCGCTCCGTCTCCCGATTGACCAGCGCATGGCGGACCGTCTCCGACACGCCAACACTGATGGAAGTCCACGTCCCGAGAGGATTGGCCGCGTACTCCGCATTTCCGCCGAATCCCATGCGCAGCCATCGCTGTCCGGTCCAGCGAGTGACAAGGTAGGCGCTGCCGTTCGACGTCGCGTTCTGAGCCGATTCCGTCAATGCTTGATCGATGACTAGAACATTGCCGGAGTCCCCGCTTATGACCCATTGCCCATTCCCGAAATCCAGCGAACGCAATGGCCAGTTCGGCGTGTTGAGTGCGGACATATCCGTCCAGGTGTTCGCTACCTGGTCTGTGGCCCAAATCTCGCCCACTCCCAGCAGGCCAGACCCGACAGCGAGGAACCTGGCCTCTCCGTCCGAGGCGACGTCATGCAGGTTGTTGCCGAAGTCATCCGCCCACTCCCATACGGCGCGAACGCGGATGCTGTCCTCGTGGATCGCCCATAGTCCGTTGGCGTCGGTAGCCTTGAACTGGAGATCCATCGTTCCGGCTGCCGTGGGGGTTCCCGAAATCGTCGCGGTGCTGGAGTTCCAGGAGAGGCCGGACAGCAGCTCTCCGCTTACGATCTGGACCGTGGTGATGGGCGCACTGCCTGACGTGACGGTGTATCCGTAGCTATAGACAATGCTGACCGATCCATCGGGGGCGCTGCCGGACATGGCGGGGCCCGCCGGCTGATCCGGGAACTCGACGCACCCCACCGACTGCCCGGCGGCATCGAGCATCAGCTCCACGCTGTTGACCGTGATGTCGCCCTGCTCGGCCCATAGGACGGGCGCCACCACCACGCGCTCTATCGGCTCGCAGCCGTCCAGAGCGTAAGCGTCATCAAGCCTGTAGAGGTTGGAATTTCGGCTGTCGGCGGCGATCCACTGGCCGTTCCAGTAGGCAATATCGATGATGGCCCAATGCGGCAGGCCGTAGGTGTTGCGGCGGTGCCACTCCCGCGTCTTTGCGTCGTATCCGAAGGTGAACCGGCCCGGCACCGTGACGTAGTAGACCTTGTGACCCTTCGGCTCCCAGGTGAAGGCGTAGGCCTGCGAAATTTCGGCCTCGGTGCACTCGGCGAACGCCTCGGCTACTGGATCCGTTGACAGGATGGCTGGGGTGTAGCCGTCGAGCCTGCGAATCAAGCGCTGGTCGTCCAGCCAGAACGCCGAGCTGTCCATCCGGCGCGGGGTGAACCGGGCCGCGCACCCGACCTCGATGACCGTATTGCTGGCACGCTCAAACGGAGCTGTGCCATCACCGGAGGGCGCGTTGACGTAGGGCTCGATGGTGTCGCGGCCGAACGCCAGCACCTCGCGATGCGACACCAGCAGCGAGACGATCCGGTCGGGGTCGCCCTCGGCCTGGTACTGGTCCAGCGTGTTGTAGGCGTGCGCGTCGGCAATGTCGGAATGGAACCAGTAGCGCCCGCCAGGCTCGACCTGCGCCAGGTACTGATCCACGAAGTCAGCCACGAACGCGCCGGGGTAGCCGGTGTCCGTGACCTTCCCGAAGGCGAGCGTCTGCGTGTTGTAGACGTAGCCGGCCGAACCGTTGACGGTCAGCAGCTCGTTGCCCTGCCCCTTGGCGTTGTGGGCCATCGACACCCGGCCCACCCCCGGAATCGTGCCAATCGGCACCGAGACCCCGGCATTGGTGATCTGCCACAGCTTGTTGCCGGCGACGGCGAACAGCTTGCCCTCGACGTTGCGCAGGCCGCGATTGATGCCAGCAGCCGTGAACACGTCGCCACTGCGGGAACCGATCTGCACGAACGGCCGGCACCCGGCCACCTGGCGCAGCTGCATCGGCGTGAGCGTGCCCGGCTTCTCTGCCGCAATCGGCAACATGTTCAGGCAGTCCTGCCGCGACCAGTGCCGATTGCCGTCCCGGTAGAATCCGGTGACGAGGGGAGTCTGCTTGGGCATCAGTAGTACGTCGCCCGCGTCGGGGTGTGGACGTAGGCAGCCTGCCGAAGCTGCCACAGGCGCTTGTCGGCCTCGGCCGCGCGAACCTCTACCACCTTCGCCCTTCCGAACTTGCCGAAGTCGGCCAGCAGCTCACGGGCCAGAATCCACACCAGCGGCAGAAAGTACCGTCCGGGAATGTCGCCCTCCACGTCGAACGGCAGCAGCCCTTCCTCGTAGAGCTCGTCGGCCTTCTGTGCATAGACCTCCTGCACCAAAGCTGAGTCATCCGCATCCGGGGCATCGTTGGCGCCCAACGCACCGAGCGCCATCAGGGTGCGCCGTACCAGCCGCTCCCGTTCAAAGGTCGCCATCGCCGCCCCTCAATAGGTGGGCCATCCTTGGCCCTTGCATCCATGCAAAAGAGGGGCGACCGAAGCCGCCCCTCCCGTCCTTACCGCTCCGATCAGGCGTCGGCAGCCGCGGCCACGTAGCCGGTCAGAACGCCGTGCTGCTTGGCGTTGAAGAACAGCTTCTCGATGCCGAAGAAGCCCGCCACAGCCACGCCGTTGACGAACTTGTAGTCGCGCTCCTCGGTCACCGAAGCCCAGCGCTTGCCGATCACATGGCCCAGGGCCTGCGCACCGCACAGGTAGACCGGCGAAATGGTCGCCCCGGAGTCGCCCACCCCACCGAGCGAAGCAATCTCCGGAATCTCCCGGATGATCACGCCGTCATAGGTGATGTCGCCATCGGTGAACAGCGGGTTGCCCTTGCCGCGCTCGCGCGCATCGGCCAGCG
Source organism: Pseudoxanthomonas koreensis (assembly GCF_010093225.1). Classification (GTDB taxonomy): domain Bacteria; phylum Pseudomonadota; class Gammaproteobacteria; order Xanthomonadales; family Xanthomonadaceae; genus Pseudoxanthomonas; species Pseudoxanthomonas koreensis. Next base: position 12,220 of record NZ_PDWM01000016.1, read on the forward strand.
TGGACTTCAGGTCGGCCTTCAGGTCACGGTAGGCCAGCGAATCCACGAACAGGACGTACCACTCCTCGTCACCGTTCACGCGCACAGGGCGAATGATCGGGTCGGCCCGCTTGGCCATGCGCTTGTACAGGGACACCTGCGCGGCCGTCAGCTTCTCGGTGTTTGCGATGGCCAACAGAGAATCGCTGTGGTCTGCGCCGCCGCCATCGCCGCCCGAGCCGTCCGTGTTGTTCAGGGTCGCGCCGAAAAGCACGCGGTCCAGATTGGCCTGGAGCCACTGGTCCTTTTGCGCCTCGGTGGCCGAGCCGTAGTTGACGATGGTGCCGGCGGTGGCGCGCACCGAGCCCAGCGCGTTGAGGATGTGGGTCTTGTTCAGCTGCATCGCCCACTCCTTCAGGATCGGCTTGGCAGCCTTGCGCAGGCCCATCGCGGTCTTCTGCTCTTCCCATTCGGTCAGAGCCACCGCATTGCGGTATGCCTGGATGGTGATCTGGTGGCCATAGTTCAGCATGGCCTCCTCGGCACCTTCCAGCAGGGCGTTGCCGGTGACACCTGCGCCGGACAGCGCCGCAACCAGGCTCAACGTCAGGGCATCGCCCGGCTTCTTGGTCAGGTCCTCCTTGAGCTGGATGATCGAGTTGACATCGGTGCCCTGGTAGCGGGCGAACCGGTTGTCGCGGATGTACTCGCGGTAGAAGTCCGCGTCCCACTGCTTGACGACGTTGGCCGTCTGAACGGTCGAGAGAGTCATTGTTTACCCTTCCTTGGGTTATTTGCGTTGCAGGATTGAATCGAGCGATTCGGGCGCGAAGTCCTCCGTGGACTTGGCGCTTCGCACGTTTGAAAGGTCGGTGGGGATCGTCACCGGCGGCTTGGGCTGCCGGCGTACTTGGCTTCCAGTTCGGCCGTGATCTGCGCCCGCAAACGCGCCTCAAGTGAGCCGTCCTGCGCTTCCTTGACCGTCTTGAGGTGCTTGGCGGTCTTGTAGGCGAACAGGGCCGGCGCGGCGTGTTGCAGCATCTCGGTCACGAGGGCGGGATTGCGCTCTGCCTCCTCGGCGAAAAGCTCCTCCATTTCCTCGTAATCCTCGTACTGCTCCTTGGCGAACTCGCGGCTCATGTTGATGGCCGTGTTGCGCTGCTGGACGCTGACGAAATTCACGATCTCCGAAGGGTCCTGGTAGAGAACCTGCGGATCGAACTGCTTGGCTTCTGCACGCTCGCGGGCAAGTTCCTGCCGCTTGCGGCGCTCCTCCTTCAAGGCAGCTTTCAGCCCTCGGACCTCATCGGATTCGGCCGGTGGCGTCACGGCCTGCGCAGGGGCTTCCTGCTGTACTACTTCGCCCTTTTCCGATTCCGTCTGTTCGGTTTCCTCGACCACTTCCGGGGCCGGGGTCTCCACGACTTCATCGGTATCCGTTCCATCCAAGATGGCTTTCAGGTCGCCTTCCATTGCATTGCTCCTTCGACCCTTCCGTGGTCGTCACGCTCGCCCGATCCCCGGCGACGGGTACAAAAAAGGCCCGCCGAAGCGAGCCTTTGGTGAATCGAATGTGTTGAGCCGTTACGCGATGGTCGCGGCCACCGCGGCCTGCGTGTGCCACTTGCCGCTGTAGCCAACGAGGGTCACCGAGGCGCCCGCGAAGGCCGCGAAAGTGACCGTGTTGTGCGCGCCGGTCGTGCCGTCGTGGATCAGGCCGGTGGCCGTTACGACGTGGGCGTAGGCGCTGGCAGACGTGACCGTGATGCGCTGGCCGGTGGCGGTCGGAGCCGCAAGGGTGATCGCCGCGGCGCTGCCCTTGGTCAGGATGAACTCGCCGGAGATGCCATCGGCAACCGGCAGGGCCGCGTCGCCAGTGACCACGGCCACGGTGCCGGCGCGCTTCTGCAAGGCAAGCACGGCGTCGTCAGAGCGGTCTGGCGTGGACGGCAGCGGATCAATCGGATCAACAGCGGTCGGGTAAAGGGTCGTCATCTCAAACTCCAATCAGGGGAACGGGGGTGCCGAACTCGGCGGCTAGATGGGCCTGGACGGCCTGCACGTTGGACTGCTGGGTTGTTGCGTTTGCATCGGCCGCGTCCTTCTCGGCGGCGGCGAAGTTCTTCGCGGCTTCCGACTCGGTCTTGGCCACATCGGCGGTCGCCTTCCGCTCCATCAGCGGATTTGGCTGCTGCTGGGACTTCAGGTGCTCCAGTAGCTGTTCCTTGTTCCGCAGCGTGCTGGCCTCGATGACCATCTCCAGCGGGATGCGGTCCGGGGCCTTGGACCACATCTCCGTGAGCATCTGGAACTGCTCTGACTGGATGTTCACGCTGTCCGGCGCGTCCTGCATGACGATATCGACGTCCAAGTCGGCGACCGGGTTGGACATGCGCACAACGGCCTGCGGGTTGGCCATGAACGCTTGCTCAAGCTGCGGGGGCACCGGCTGCCCGGCCTCCACCAGCTTGCGAACCTCATCCTCGACCGTGACCGGCTTGTTCAGCGCCACCCAGCGCAGGTTGTTCTCGTCGTCGGTGACGCGGATCCAACGCTCCTCGTCCCAGTACTGCCGGATGCGGTTCCACACGGCCCGGTAGACGCGCCAGCCCCAGTCGCGCTGGGCGTCGAAGAACTTGGTCAGCTCGGCCAGGCCCGCCTGTTGCAGCGCCTCCACGGCCCGGCCAGACGGCGCATTCACGTCGCCCTCAAGCGCCGGATTCACGCCGGAAGCGTCAATCTCGGCCTTGGCCTCGGCCAGGAGCTGCATCTCCCCGGCCGCCATCTGCACGTTCGGCTGAATTTCGATCTTGGATTCCGGGTTGACCTCCACCCAGCCATCCGGGCGGGCCAGCTCCTCCTTGGCCTTGCCGATGTTCTCCACCGCCCCATGCTCGGCGATGACTTGCCGGCTGTTGAGGTAGTGCAGCGCCTTGGACCTACGCTTGTTGATCTCGTCCTGCGGGGAAATCATCCGCCGCACGCCGCCGTACCGGTTGTTCTCCCGGTCGATGTAGCAGGACACCGCGATCAGGGGGCAGCTGGGCTGGTCGTCCTCGTCCAGGTACGGCGAGACGGCCGGTTCTTCCAGATAGCCAGCCCGGCAGAAGATCGCCGTATGCCAGACGCCGGCCTTGCGCCAGTAGTGCTGGCACACCCGCACCCGACGACGCTTGGCGTCGGCCCATGCGGTGTATCGCGGCCGGTCGTCGTAGGTGTCGCCCGACCAGTCGCTGCTGTCCAGGCAGGCCGTGGCAAGCTTGACGCCCTCCTCACCCCACTTGGCCTCTACGTCGTCCTCGTCCATCCAGACGACCACGCCCATGTAAGCCGCATCGCTGAAGTCGCGGGTGCGGCTGTAGGGATCGAAGTAGAACCGGTCCCACGGCACATGGGTCAGGATCACGTCGATCCCGGAGCGCCCCTGCGCCACGGTCACCGTAATCGCGCCAGCACCCTCGACAAATCCGTTCTCGGCCACGTCCGACCGCTTCTGGTCCCAGCGCTGGTCGTCCAGCACGTACCGGATCGCGTCGGTGACGCTGTTGGCCTCGTCCTCGTGCTTCGGGGTCCGGGGGTACGCCTTGGGGTCCGTGCGCATCCTGCGCTCGAAGCCCAGCACCGCGTCCACCTTCGGGGCGATGCGGTTGAACACCACGGGCGGCTGCCCACGGCTTTGCAGCGTGGCGATTTCCTCGTCCGTGAGCTGATAGCCGTCGTAGTAGTCGCGGTCCCGCTCGGACAGTTCGCGGTTCTCCCGCCCCTGGTCCTGCGATTCCTCGAACTGCTTGACCAGCTTATCGACGTCCGGGGCTTCCTTGCCCTGCTCCATCGCCTGTCCTTATGCCGTTTTCCAGTTGCGCACCGGCTCCACGTTGAAGCCGTAGTCGCTGCGCTTGCGTTCCCTGGGGGCGTTGGCAGACGGCTTGTAGCCCGACCGCCTCAGTTCCTCCAGCGCGTACCGCAGCGCGTCAATCGTGTGATTGTCCTTGTCGGCCAGCAGCGGCAGGATTTCGCCCGTCTGCGGGTCGGTCTTGTAGCTGTACCGCGTCAACTCCTCGGCCACGTGGACGCATCGCGGGTGAACCACGATGTCGAATGACCGCAGAAACTCGATGCCATCTTCGAGGCTTCCCTGCCCCTTGATGGCCGACGTGATGCGCGGGAATCCGTTCCTGCGCATGTAGCTCACCGTCTCTGGGCGCGCACTGTCGGCCCGGATGGGCCACCTGCGACTGCCCTCGACCTGGTCGAACAGGGCCGGCAGGTGGTCGATCTCGCACCCGACCTGCCACGCCTCCTGGTCCACGTACAGCGTCCGCCCCTCCACCCGGCAGCGGACCAGTACGGACGGATCCACCGCAAAGCCCCAGTCGGCGCCATAGCGGTGGATTGCGTCGGCCGGCGTGTCGAACGCCTCGACCGTCCAGTTGCGGAAGACGCGGGCCTCTGAGTTCCTGGCGTAGGCGCCCCCCCACACATGAGCGAACTTGTCCGGATCACGCCGCCTGTCGTCCTCCAGGTCCTGCCGAAGCTCGGCGGGGAGCCATGGGTTGTCGGACCAGTTGGCCTCTACCACCACCGCGCCAGCGGGCGGCTGGTCGCCTCGCAGCAGCGCGTCCACCGGATCGTCGGGCTCGTTCGGATTCCAGCTGAACCACAATTCCGATCCCGGCTTGCGGATCGTCGGCCTCAGCAGGTCCAGCGAACGGCGGCTCAGGCTCTGCGCCTCTTCCACCCATGCCACGTCGAACCCTTCCAGCGACTTGATCGAGTCGGCCGTGTGGTTCTGCATACCCTGGAAGATGATGACCCCATCTCCGGGCGTGCGGATCTCCGCCTCCATGATCTCGAACAGCTGGGCCAGGCCGAACTCCCTGATCTTGTCCTCGATCAGCAGCTTGACCGAGTTCTTCAGCGACTTCTGCACCTCGCGGACGCAGGCGACCCGGCATCCAGGCTGCAACAGGCACTGTTCAACCGCCAGCCCGGCGAAGAAGTGGGACTTGCCCGATCCACGCCCCCCGTGAGCGCCCTTGTAGCGAGCCGGATGCAGAAGCGGCGCAAATACCCTAGCCGTTGGGATTTGCAGGGTCGTGGATGACACGCTCAACCCTCGTCACCGACTGCACCGGGCCGCCATCCTTACCGGTCAGCTCGGTCTGCCGGCGCTCGGTGTAGTCCTCAGGGAAACGGGCGGCCATCGACCTAGACCAAAGCGAGGCATTGAACCCGCTGGTCGTCAGCCCGGTCTGAGCCGCGTTCTCCCACCAGTCCTGGCTGTACTGCTTCGCGCGTGTGAAGGCGTCCAAGAACGCCGGGTGTGCAGCCGCCCAGTTGTGCAGGGTCTGCTTCACCACGTCCAGTTCGCAGGCCATCTGCGTGACGCTCTTACCCTGCTTGCCGAGTTCCATGACCCGCTCGCAGTACTCCGGCAAATAGTCGGTCGGCCTGCCCCCGCTCACCCCAGCACCTCCAGATGCCCCAGCCCCACTACGGCGCCATCGGCCAGAATCTCGACATTGAACACGCCCGGAGCGAGCTGCTGGCTCACCGTGTCGGCGGTCACCTCGAACGTCACCTCTCCCTGGTCGCTCCCTGTGGCCTCCAGGGTGGCGACCACGTACCCGTTCGGGCGCTTGACCACCACGGTCACGTCAGCCCCGCTCAGGTCGTGCCGGCCAGCCTCGTCCCTGATCCAGCAGGTAAGCGTGGTGTCGGCCCCGGCGTAGGCGCGGAACTGGTGGCGTGCGATCACTTCCTGTCTTCCTCAGCTACCGCCCGCCAGGCCCGATCCCGGGCGTCGCAGGCGGCTCCGACTGCAATAGCAGCTCCCGCAAGCTCTGCTCCGCGTTCAGCGGCACCAGCAAGCTCGGCGGAATGGGCGGCGGCACCGGACAGTTGGGCAGTGTAGAGCGCGCCGATTTCGTGGCGCAGCCGGAGATTGCCAGCACGCAGAGAATCAGCAGTAGCGGTCGCCACTTCATCGGCTCGGGCCTTGTCCTGTTCGTATTCGGTTGCGATCCGGGCGTACTCGGCCGCCTTGGAGCGCTCAATGGCGATCAGCTCCACCAGCGCATCCCGGTCCGAGCGCGCCTGATCTCTTTCATGGACGGCTGCGTCACGATCAGCACGGGCGCTATAGGCGCTCCCGCGAAAGTACAGCGCGCCCAGCACCGCCGCGACCGCCAGCACGGCGGCTGCGATACAGGCGTACCTCCAGAGGTTCGCGCGTAGCTCGGAGAGGATCACGGTTCGTACCCCATGCAGACGCGGTATTCGGCCTCCCGGCGGCGTTCAAGGCCCTTCACCTTGCGCCCACCGGCGTACACCCACTTGCGCAGCTCCGGGCAGAACTCAGCCGGCCCAGCGCCTGCGTTGACCTTGCGGACCAGCGTTGATCCGCAAATTGCGGGAACCCCCGCGTTGTACGCGAGGCTCAGCAAGGCCGCCCACTCGTGGCGGCGCAGGGGCTTGTGGATGCAGGCGTCCAGCTCGGACAGGTACTTGCCCAGCTCCGATTGCAGCATCGCCTCGCACTCCGCCTTGGAGTACGTGCGGTTCTCGATGTGCGAGCCCGTCTGCCCGTAGCAGACCGTCCGGACGCCTACGATGTCCAAGTAGGGGGTCGGCTCGTAGCCCTCCCACGGGCGCACGATGGTTGCCGCAAGGGCAACGATTGCAGCCCCGGCGGCAACAGCGATCCGGCCCTTCATCCCGCGTCGTCCTCGTAGGGGCTCAGCAACGCCCGCTGGACCACCAGCCGATGCGCTTCCTCCCGCCTGCGGTCCTCCCGGCGCTTGTAGTGCCATGACACGACAAGGCCCAACACCGCCACGATCAGGCCGCCGATAGCCGCTATCGTGTTTGCCGTCACCCCGGCGAAGAATGCCGTTACCGATGCCAGAAACGAGCCCTTGGCGGCGGCGGCGGCAATGACCGCATCCGGGAGATGGTCTTTCACTGGCTGCCCCTGTCTCATACCCGGAACGGGTACGGCGTTACCCGAATCGGGAAAATGTTTCGTGTGCGGCACCTTCCGGGCCGGGTGTCTAATCGGCGATACAGTCCGCGATAGGTGGCCGGTTACGGCTCCGGCGACGGCCGCCTAGAGCGCCGTCCGGTTGCTGGTCCCGCTCGGGGCGATTCCGATGGAGTCGGCACCGCGCAAGCAAAACAGTCCCGCTCGGGAACGGCCCCGGCGCAAATAACCTTGGCCTTCCGCCGGGGAAGATCAGCTTTATTTCGTATCAGCTCACCGGCCGCAGCGGTCCGCGGCCCTTCGCAGACGGCGCCACGGGCAGCGTGCGCCCCGGCTGGAACCAGACCTGGTGATACCCGTCCGCCGCGTCCCTGAGCCCGTACAGGGCCCACAAGCCGCCTTCCGCGTCCGCCTGTACCGCCAGCACGCCTTCCACCTCGCCCGCAGGATCAAGGTAGTCGGCGTCCAGTACGTGAGTTTCACCGGGGCCGACGATAACCACGCCCTCGGGGGCGAACTCAACCTCCGGCTCGTCGGTCATGTCGGGCTCCGTTATGGGCGCCCGCCGGGTCTGGCATTGCCCGGCGGCGCGTAGGTCGCTTAGAAGCGGGCGTCCGGCTAGAGGCTGTGCGGGCGAAGCTTTGAGGATTCTCTCCTCCTACGCCCATATAGCCCCGGTTTTCCGGCATGGGGATTTCAGGCGCCGATTCTCTTCAGGTCCGGAGAAGTAACGCCGCGCCCGCCCTTCACTGGCAGGGGCATAGCCACGTAGCAGCCATTCCCGGACGGGTCCACCTCGCCGCCAAAGCCACGCCCCACGCCCATGGACGAGACGGGGCGCGCCGCCTCGATGTGCCGATCCCGCATCCACACCCGCCGCACTTCCACCTGTAGCCGGACCCAGTACTCGTCCAAGCTGGCCCGGCACGCAGCGTAGACGTAGTTCCGCAGCTTCCGGTACGTCTTAGGGTCCACGCCCGCCACGTCGGCCACGTCCTGCCCGGCGATCACCCATCGGGCGTTGTGCAGCCGGTAGTAGGCGTCCCAGCCCGCCAGCGCGCCCATCTCCTCGGCAGGCAGGCCCGCACGCACGATGCCCGACTCGGCAGCGGCGACCGCGTAGGCCACGCACCAGTCGCGCACCGGCCGGCGCATGTGGCTGTCCCCGGCCAGAACCGTGCGGTACATGGCCCAGTTGGGGAAGCCGTTTGACCACTCCAGCCGCACGGACCGGTCGGCGTCGATGATCTTGTCGGTGATCTCGCCGCACAGGTACGACTCAAAATCCAGCCCGCGCAGGGTGTAGTCGCTGCTCATGCCGCCCCCACAACCTTTGCCGAGCCCGGTTCGCACGCCACGGCCCGCGACCAGCTGCCGCATTCCTTGCACTGGAACCGCTGGTAACGCCGCGTCTTGCTGTGCTGGTAGCCGCGTGCCTGCAACTTCCCGCTGCCGCACGATGGGCAGACGTGGCCGCCGTCGATGGCGAAGTTCGGCAGGCCGCGCACCCAGCCGCCGGCACGCATCCGGTCGAACTCTTCCTCCGTGATGAGCACGTCCAGCTCGTTGTATTCCTGCATCTTCCGCCGCGCTTCGCGGTTGCCGTCCATGACCGCCTTCCACAGCCCGAAGCCGCCCGTGTCCAGCTTCCCCTTCTCCCCCAGCCACAGCCGGCGTGATTCCAGCTTGTTCGACAGCATGAAGGCGTCCCGCTTCTGCGAGCGCATCAAGTCCACGTTGGCGTAGGGCGATGGGCGCTTCATGCCCGCCCGCTGAAACTCCGAATGGAGCCATCGCGTGTCGAAGCGCTGCGAGTTCCACCCCACAACCGCGTCCGCCTCGCTCAGCAGCCGGTGCGCAGCCCTGACCATGCGCTCCCGCCCCTTCCACTCGGCGTAGAACAGCACGTCATCGGACTTGTGCCACTTGGCCGCGAAACACAGCACGCCACCCCAATCCACAACCTGCGACGGGCCGAACGACTGGTTGAACATGCCCCATGTGTAGACGAGGGCTGGGCGCGTTTCCAGGTCCAGAATCAGAATCTTCATGCGGCGTATCTCCACACGTAGCCACGGTGATGGGGCCGCTCGCCCTTTAGTACCTTGTTGACCAGCGACTGCTGAAACCCCAATGCCTTAACCGCAGCCTGCGATCTGGCCCACACTCCGGCACCAGTCTCCCAATTGACCCCGATTACCGGAGTCTCCGGGCAGGCATGGAGGCCGGTATCCAGCGCGTGACGAATGTTCTGGCTGCGCGTGCACCACTCCAAGTTCGCCGGGTCGTTGTTGTCCTTGTTTCCGTCGATGTGGTTCACATCGGTCATGCCGCATGGGTCGCCAACCCACGCCAGCGCAACGGCGCGGTGCACTGGAAGGAATTTCTCATCCGCCTTGACGCCGAGATAGCCGCTCCGGTTTCGGTATTGCGCCAGCTCCCTCCCGGTGCGACTCCATATGCGTCCACTACGCGAAACGCGGTAGCCATCGAATCCGGGGATCTCGCGGATGTCGCGCATCAGCTCCCCTCCCCCGCCATCGCCGCGGTCGCAGCCACATAGGCCGCGTGGTCGTGCTCGGCGTCCAGCAGAACGCGCTTGTCGCCGATGACAACGTGCGGCGGGAGCAATACGGATTCGGAACGATTGGCGAACGCTTCGCCCGCCTTCAGCCCCGCCGTTGCTGCATCTTCGTCGTGTAGCTCGATCAATGCGGCAACGATTGGCGAGTCGGGCAGGTCGGCGGAAAGCGTCGGCACGTTGCGGGCACCGGGGGCAATGGGGGCTCCGGCCGCTTCCAGTTCCTTTTGCAGCAGCGCCAGGGCCCGCCATGCAAGTTTGGTGGAGTGCAGCACCCCATCGGCGTCTGCCGTCCCGCGTTGCAGGAAGTGCCGCAGCAGCGCGTCGGCTTCATCGCCGGACTTGGCGCGGTCCCAATGCAGCACGTCGCCGGGGTTGTGCTGGTCGTTCCCCTTGGCCGACAGCGCGGCGATTGCCACAAGGGCGCTCGGGAAGTAGTCAAGGCACCCGCGCGCGAGCGGGATGTGTTTACGTTCGGCTGGATCGTCGGTCAGCATTCGCACGTCCCATTGGGGTTTGTGCGATTGAACCGGCTATGTGTGCAACTGTCCTAGCCGACCTTGCAAATCCTGTCGCGGTGCCGGTGCGCCATGTGGTACACCGTCCGCGTTGCGACCCCCAGCCGTTCCGCAGCGACTACCCGGCCCAGCGGCAACAGCTCCGCCGCCTGTGCATCCCTCATCCGCCGCTCATGCTCGCGCCGAGCCTTGCCGACAAGCTCCCCTAGCGCAAGCTCAAACTCCCAGCCTGCCCCAAGCTCCGCAGCCGCCGCCTCGCACAGCAGGACCATCGTTAGCTCAACCTGCGCCATGTCAGCCCCCTTGCCGATACCCGCACAGCCCGATCAGCAGCGCATCCGCCCGACCACAGTCTTTCTTCCGGCTCAGCGGGGCCAGCGGCATCAACTGCTGCGCCACCGTGCGCGCCATGTCCTTTTCCTTGCCGATCAGGTCAAACGCCCGCTTCCACCGCTGCGGCGTGACCTCAGTCACCGGGAATTTCAGTGCCGCCAATGCGCCCATGACGGCCCCAGCCGCCTTGCCGAAGTTGAACATGGACGACACGCCCTGCCCCGGCATCGCGCCGACCAGCTCAATGAAGGCCGGGCACGGCGGGCACTCGCGCAGGATTCGGGCGACCTCGGCAGAGTTGATCTGCTGCTTACTCCCCGTGCCGCGCCCCATCGTGGGCATGTCCCACACCTCGGCATACTCGCCGTTGCGCAGCAGGGCGATGGCGCCGGACAGGCCGGGGTCGATTCCGATGGCGAAGCGGACGGCCGTCAAGCAAGCGCCATCCCGCGCACTTCCGGCAGCGGATGCGGCACATGCTCCGCCTGCGCGGTCGGCGCTTCGTCTATCGGCCGAATCTCCACCATCGTCCCCGGCAGCAGGCTATGCACGCCAAGCGGCCGGACCACGACAGCCCCATGCTCGTTGCGCTCCACCATCCCGTACTCCATCGTCACACCCTCCACGCCAGTTGTGCGCCGGGCGTTGCGAACGCAGGCGCCCACTCCCGGAACATGCGAGACAGCGCCGATTCCTCCCGGTCCCTCGGGCACAGCGGCTCGACCCGGCGAATGTCCATCCGGCTTGCCATCTTCTTAAGCGACAGGTCAGTGCGCCCCATCGCCACGGCAAGCGCGGCAATGTCGGCCGTCGGGTACTCCTGAGCCAATCGCGCCTTGTCGGCCGGCGTCCAGGGGCGGTATACGTCAACGCTCATCCGTAAATCCTCCGCAGGGTTTCGTTCAGCGCGTCCAGTTCATCCATCTTCCGGATGCGCCATAGGGTTTTGTCGCCATGCCAGCCGTTCGGGCCTTGGTGGCAGTGCCAGCACAGCGCCACCGTGGTGAAGTGGTCGCCCTGCTGTATGTGGTGGGCCGCGCTTGGCGGCGGGGCATTGCACACGACGCAGGCCGCCGACTTGACCGCAGCCATGTGCGCCGACTCGCCCCGCGTGTGGGCCTTGGAGTTTTTGGAGCGCATCAGGCGGCCTCCTGTGCCGGGAACTCCAACGCCACGCCGCGCGACAGGAAGTCGGCCTGTACGGCTTCCAAGTATTTAGATAGCTGCGGCTTGGTCATCAGCGAAGTCACCGGCAGGTACTTCATCGCCGACAGCTTCTGTTCGTAGCTCAGCCCCTTCAACGCGCCGTCATAGAACGCACGGAACTCCGCGTCCTCCGCCCGAAGGATCGGGACGCCGTGGTGTAGCTTGCAGTACGCCTTCCACCCCAGCTCGTCGTCCTCCCGGCATTCGCGGGCAAGTTGCTGATACCAGGCGTGGCTGATTGCGTTCTGGTCCAGCGAGCGGGCCTTGCCGGTCCGCACGTTCAGCCGCAGGAATCGGTGCGCGCGGTACTGCTCGCGCAGCTCGCCGATAGCCGATTGCAGCGCCGTATCACTGTTGACGATCATTTCCACTGTGCTTCTCCGCTTCCTGTTTCGCCGCATCCGGCGTATCGAATCCGCCCAAGCAATCCTCTACCCTGTTCCGATCCCGCCCCAGCAAGTACCGCGTGCCGTTCGGGCCTGCGCATCGCCGGATGAAGTACGGCGGCGATACGATCAGGTCGGGGTCGGGGGTTTTGGTCCATTTCACAAATCCCCCCAATCCGCATCTTTCTTCGCGTCCGCCCACTCGCTTGTGCCGCCCGTGAATCGGCAGGCGTGCAATTCGTCCTCTAGGCGGATCAGCCCGGTCGGGCCGTTGCGCTGAATCGCCAGGTCAAGGCGCAACCCCTTGGGCGCGGCCTTGTCGTAGTAGCTGGGCCGGTGCAGCAGGAACATGGCATCCAAGTCCTGTTCAATCGCACCGGAATCACGCGCGTCGGACGGGCGCGGAGCGCGCACCGTTCCGCCCTGCTCGCTGCCACGGTTCAACTGGAACACGAGAATCACGGGGATTCGCAGTTCCTTGGCGATGATCTTCACCCGGCGCGTGGCGTGGGCAATCGCAAGGTCGTGACGGTCGGCCTTGGGAAGCCGCAGCAGGCCCAGGTAGTCGATGCACAGCAGGTCAAGCTGGCCGCAGGCGTGAAGCTGGCGAGCCTGTGCTTCGATCTGCTCGATGGTCACGTCCGTGCGGTCGGAAATCAGCAGCGGTGCGTTGCGAAGGTCTTTGATCGCCACGGTCAACTGCCCGGTTGCCTCGGGCGCGGAGTCCATCAAGCGCGGGCGCTGCAACAGCGTTGACGGAACGCCCGACCGGGCGCACACCATCCGCTGCATCAATTCCTCGTCGCTCATCTCCAGCGACCACACCGCCACGCTTTTCGCCGGCCACTCGGGCTGCCCGTCACGCAACGGCGGGCAAGCGACGTTGGCGCAAATGTTCATCGCCAACACGGTCTTGCCCATCTTGGCTCGCGCGCCGATGCCATACACCCGGCCCGGTTGCAGCCCGCCGGTCATCTCGTCAATCAGCGGGAACCCGGTGCGCAGGCCCATCAGCGCATCGCCCGCCTCGTACCGCACCATGACCGAATCCCACATGCGCTGTAGCGCCGCACGGGCCGGGACGGCGGTCGCAGGCTGCGAGGACAGCAGCGCAGTCATGGCGGCTTGCGTGGTCGGCATGTCGCCGGTCTGCGCACCCTGTCGGCAGACTTCGCGGAACCGGCGGTCCAGCGCCGCCCCCTGCACCTTCTCAGCCCAGCCGCGAACGTTGGACGACCCGGCGGTGTTGGCCGCAAGGCTCACGACCTCGGCGCAGTCCGTCACGCCCTGGCGCTCGGCCTCGTCGCCAATCACGATGGCGTCAAGGTCGGCAGCGGACCGGGCCACGTCGCCGCACAGGCGGTACAGGTTCGCCAGCCGCAGCGTCGGGAAGTCCTCCGGCCGCAGCATGTCGGCAACCTGCCAGTAAGCATCCTTGCCGCCCAGCAGGATTCCGCCAATCACGTTCTCGGCTGCGAGGCTCATGCGGCGCTCCTGTCGTTGTACCGGCCCTCGATGACCTTGGCGAAGTTCCCCGCCGTCACCAGCCAATCAAGCCCCGGCAGGAACGGGCGGCCGTTCTGCCCCTCACGCTTCCCGGTCAGGAACGGAGACGCCGCGCAGTGGGCGAAGAACCGGCGCCAGTAGTCCAGCGATTGCCGCTTGCGGTCCTCCCGCCACCGGGTCCGCAGCGCTGCCGCCCTTGCTCCATCCCAAACCTTCATCCGGGGGTTGGCGGGCATCAGCTCGTGGTACAGCGCGAGGATTTCGCCGTGCGGGCATGGCGGGATTCCGTCGTCGTCCGGCTTGCCCGGCGACAACGTAGCGATAGCTACGTTCTCTTGTATGGGGTCTGGGGTCTGGAGAGCTTTTTTCTGGGTTTCGTTTTCAATAACCGGAATGGAACCCAGCGAAAACCCACTGGGTTTTTCTTCGGAACCCAGTGGGTTTTTCTTCGGGCGACCACCGCGCTTCCCGTTCTCCCTTGCCGCCGCCATCCGGCCACGGGCCTTTTCAATCTCCTCGTCAACCCTTCCGTTGTGGCGCAGGCCGTCCTCGGGATCGACCGGAAAGAAGCGGTCAGCCACCTTCTTGACCGCAGTCTTGTCCGCTGCGGTGACAGCAGCGGCGATGACGTACAGGTCGCCCAGGTCGGCCGGCAGCGGTTCCTCGGTGGCGTAGTACTCCAGCAGCAGGCGCAGGTAGGCGCCGTGGTCCACCAGCGTCAGACGGCCGGTGTCTTTCAGGTAGTCGCCGGGGTACAGTTCGAAGTAGTTCACGGCGCAGGCAACTCCATCTGCGGCCCCGGCGCCCTGCGAGCCTCGGCACGGGCCATTTCTCGGGCGACCATCTCGCGGTGTTCGGCAACGTCCCGTGGCGTCACAGGCGGCGCATACAGGTCGGACAGCAGCGCCAGGCACTCGGCGCACTTGGCGGCGTGGTCGGTCATCGGCGCACCGTCCTTGCATGGGAAGGGATGACCTGCTGGCTGCGCGCGTAGTCGCTGGACAGCTGGCCGGGGGCGAACACTCGCCACGGGTGGGTCTTGGGCTTGGCGGGCTGGGGAGTGGTCATGCGGCCTCCTGGGCGGCGTCAACGCCGCCCCACTGCGCGGCAATGGCGGCGGCGATGTTGGGGAGGGTCCGGCTGCGCTCTTTCCAGCGGTTCGGCCCAGGCGGCATCCGGTGGATTCGGGCCTCGGGCTCGGCGCCGACAGGAAGGCCAAGCGCCTCGCGGCACTCGTCGGCCGTCCGGTACGTCGGCACCAGCCTCGGCACGCCCCACAGCCACAGGCAGGTCGCCTTCGTCTCGTAGTGGCCGAACATCCACGGCTGGATCACCTGGTCAGGCTTGCGGAACAGCGACGACATGACCGAAACGGGATGCTCGAAGTAGCCGCCCGGGATGTGCCGCGACCGACGCCATCCGTTCATCCACAGAGACGCGCTGGCATAGAACCGGCCGTCCAGCTTCTTGGCGGCGAAGTGCTTGGCCCCGGACACCGAAGCATCGGTGCAGGGGAAGTGGAAGCCGGCGAAGTCCCACGGGAAGTCGATCACGTCGAACACGTCGCCTTGGTAGTGCGGGCCGGGCGCATCGGTCGGGAGCAGGTCACAGCTCATAGCCTCGTGCCCCCCCCTATGAATGCGTCGCGCACCGCGCCGGACGATTCGCAGCCAATCAGGACGCGCTTCATGCGGCGACCCCCCACGCAGCCAAGCAGGCATCGGCCGCACGGTCCGCCTCGTCGCGCTGGATCAGCAGGCCGCGATTGCGCGCCTCGCTCTCGACCCGCTCGCGGTACTGCGCCACCAGGTTGCAGCCGGTCGCAAGTGCAAACCGATGCAGGCGGGCCGGCGGCATGGCGCGCTTGTTCGTCTCGCTGGCGATTTCGGACAGGCAGCTATCGCCCTTCCATCCGCACAGGAGGGCGACCGTGAGCTGGTCGCGCCCATGCAGTACGCGGGCGATCCGCAGGCACTTCCGCACCGCATCGGCCTCTGACCGCACGGCCATGACGACGCCGAGTGGAGCGTCTAGGGGAAGTTCGCGTTGGTTCGCGCCGGCTCGCATGGATTCGCGTCTCGTTTTGGGTACAAAAAAGGCCCGACCCCGAAGGACCGAGCCATGCTTGATCTAGTGCGAACCGCCCCGCAGAACGTGACCGTCCTGATCTGGATTGCCGGGGGCGTTGTGGCCGCGCGACGGGTCGGCGGCAGGGTCGTGGTGCGGAGGGTGCGGTGAGCCGTGGACCGGGTAGGATTGGCCGATCACACCGCGCCCAAAGGGGGCAGCTATGTCGCAAGACCTGGAAAGCCGAGTCGCGCAGCTGGAAGCCGAAGTGAATGTGCTGCGGGCGTACACGCAGGCATTACTCGGATTCGTCCCAAGGACCCCACAGGGAACGGAGTGGATCGCGTCGGTCAACCGAAGGCTGTTCAATGGAGCCTCCGAGCAGACCGCGCTGGCCCTGAAGCACATGAACTCGATGAGTCACACGGCGGCGTTTCGAGGTTAAGCAGCTCCTGCGCCTCGCCCATTACCCGCCGCCACTCCGCATCCTCTGCGGCAGTCGGCCGCATAAGCCAAGCCGCGACGGCACGGATGCTGTCGCGCACCCAGACCCGGGGATTCCAGTGGTCAGCCATTGCCGCCCTCCCCGGCTGGGCCGTTGTGGCGGCAACTCGCGTAAGCTGCCTCCGGGGCGCAACTGGAGACACTGATGAGCAGCACGGAAAGGGCCGCTGCGGCCCTAATGGCACGAATGGACGTGGCGGAGACCCTGTTGAAGGTCATCATCACGAACCACCCGGACCCGAAGATCCTTGCCGCCCACTGGGAGGCATTGCTTCCGACGATGGCGGATGCTGGGTTCGATCTTCAGCTGGACGTTCCGTTCTACAAGGACACGTATCAGAAGAAGCTGGCCGAGTTCTCAGCACTGCTTCGGTTACTTGCCGACAACGCAGGGCGGCAACCTCGGCCTTAAGCGATTCAATTGCCTGGCTGAGCGCCAGGATTTCCCGGCACACCCAGTCGAAGCCAAGACCGGACGCACGGTCAGGACGGCGGCTGCGCTGCAGCCACGCGAAGGGGTTACGCATTGGCGTTCTCCTTGGGTTGGCCCGGGGCTGGGCCGAAGATCAGGCCGACGCGGCAGACTTCGCCGCTGGTGCCTCGCTCGATCTGAGTTGCCCACTCCGGCGTGTAACCGAGCTGGCCGTTCTCCCACTGCGACACGCGACTCTGGGAGACGGGCCTGCCGTAGCGGGAAAGTTGGGCGGCAAGCTCGACCTGGGACAGGCCCTTGTTCGTGCGATAGGTGCGAAGGTCCATGGGCGCATATTAGCGCCCCTAATCCACACATTCAACAGGGGCGCTAATTGAATTTGCCTATCGCCAGAATTAGCGTTCCTGATATGGCCGACAAGAAGTCAGACAGGTCCGCGAAGCCGACTCCGCTTGATAAGGAGACGGCCGAAACCCTCACGCGGCTATGGAACGAGTACCGAAGGCAGAACCTATCGGCGAGCGGAAAGCCGCCGACCCAGGCGGTGCTGGCGGAAGCTACCGGCTACACGCAGAGTGCGATCAGCCAATACCTAAACGGGTACCTGAAGTTCGGCTACGGGGCGGTGCTGAAGTTCGCCAGGTTCTTCGGGGTGTCGCCATCGGAGATCCGCCCCGACCTGGACGCCTTACCCGACGCGCCCGGACAGGATACCGGCTTGCTGATCGCGAGGCTGGAGAACGACATCGACGCCCTCCAGTTCGCGCTGGGCGCCGTCCTTACTGTGATGGCTCGGCACCGACCAGCCGAAGCTGAGGAACTGGCCGCGCAGCTTGCGAAGGTGCCTGCGAAGTTCCAGGACCGGGGCCTTGTGCCGGCACTGCAGCAAGCCTTGGGGCAGAAGGCGCCCGCGAAAAAGGCAGCGGGGCGCGCCGCCGCTTAGCAGCCCTAAGCTCCTGAATCTGTTGGCAGAAGGCAACAAAGGGGTCTTCGGTATCGTGGTTTGCCATGGTGCCCTCCCTGTGGGGCCATCATCCAAGCCGGTTGGCGCAGAAGCTGAGACGGAGGAAACATGCGCGTACTTGTGATCGCTGGAGCCATCCTTGCCTCAGGCGCAGCCGCCGCCCAAGGGCAAGCGCCCTATTGCCTGCATAGCAACGCGGGGCCCGTCCTATGCCAGTACCACACTGTGGGACAGTGCGGATCGGCAGCGCGGACCCTTGGGGGCATGTGTGCACCCAATACCGGCGTTCAGCAGCGCCAGCAAATCCAGCTACAGACGGTGCCGCAGGTGAGCCCCCTCGCGGGGTATGAGTACGTGCGGGCGCAAGGCGAGGCCGGCGCGCGACGGGCAAGAGAGGAACAGGAGCATCGCGCCAGGATGGAACTGCTCCAGGCGCAAACGCAGGCTGCGCAAGCTCCGGTCTACATGGGCAGCCCAGAGCCCGCGCCCGCTGGCAAGCGCGTTCTCTATAGCTGTCGGACCAGCGAAGGGAAAGAGAACATCACCGAGCAGCCATTCGTCGGTTGCATGGTCTACAGCGTAAGTGACTGATCCGTCGCTTATTCGCGCCCCTAATAGCCCTTGACTATCGGCCCAGCAGGGTTCGATTGAAACAATCCTCGAAGAAATATTAGCGCCCCTGTTGCTTTAAGAAATAAGGGCCGCTAATCTACTCCCATGCCCCCACCACGGCGGGCAGGGAGAATGAGATGGCCGCTCGCAAGACCAAGACCGCCGAAGCCACCGGCGAAGTCATCCAGACCTACAAGGGCTTCGGCCTGGACTGGAAGTGTCGTGATTTCCAGTTCGAGGTCGGCGGGGAGTACGAGCTGGCCGGTGAAGTGGCCGCGTGCAAGGCCGGCTTCCACGCCTGCGAATACCCGCTGGACGTGCTGAGCTACTACCCGCCGGGCACGAGCCGCTACGCACTGGTCGAGCAATCCGGCGACCTGAGCCGCCACAGCGGCGACTCCAAGGTCGCCAGCCGGCGCATCAAGGTCGTCGCGGAAATCGGCATCCCGGGGCTGGTCAAGGCGGCTGTCGAGTACACCTTCAAGCGTGCCACGCCGAGCAATACGTCGGTGGCCACGGCTGAGCGCGAGAGCGCCAGCGCGACGGGCTACCGGGGCGCGGCCAGCGCGACGGGCGACCAGGGCGCGGCCAGCGCGACGGGCGACCGGGGCGCGGCCAGCGCGACGGGCAACTGGGGCGCGGCCAGCGCGACGGGCTACCAGGGCGCGGCCAGCGCGACGGGCTACCGGGGCGCGGCCAGCGCGACGGGCGACCAGGGCGCGGCCAGCGCGACGGGCGACCGGGGCGCGGCCAGCGCGACGGGCAACTGGGGCGCGGCCAGCGCGACGGGCTACCGGGGCGCGGCCAGCGCGACGGGCAACTGGGGCGCGGCCATGTCATCCGGCTATGCCGGCAAGGTCATGGGCAAGGATGGCAATGCCCTGTTCCTTGTCGAGCGCAACGACGACTACGAAATCATCGCAACGTGGGCGGGTATCGCGGGCCGGGACGGGATCAAGGCCGATACGTGGTACACGCTACGCGGCGGCGTGCCGGTGGAGGCCTGAGCCATGGCCACCTACCCCGACTACAGCCGCTTCCCCGGTCCGGGCGACCTGCCGGGCGACAGCAGCCACCCGAACAGCCCGGACTACAGCGAGCCGGCGTTCTGCATGGACGACGCCATCCGCAATGTGGCATCGCTTGACGGCGAGGCGGAGGAACTGGCGGCGCACCTGATCGAGGCGCTTCCGGCGCTGCGGTGGATCGCGCAGAACGTCGAGCTGCCGCGCATCGTCGGCAACCACTTCGCCAGCTACCGGGCCGACTTTGCCGCCCTGCTGGCCCGCACCGAAAGCCTGCACAAGGCCGTGGACGCCGAGCTGGAAGCGCTGAATGGGAGGGCTGCGGCATGACCGCCAAGAAGCCGGAAATCATCGAAATCCGCAGCCGCTACACGGATGCCGTCCTGTTCAAGTGGGAGTGCGACCCGGAAGTCACCGGGCTAACCGTGGGCGAAAAGCTGGGGCGGGCTGTGCTGGCGGCGGTTGAGGCCCGCGCCGACCTGAGCTGCGCCAACCTGAGCTGCGCCTACCTGAGCGGCGCCGACCTGAGCGGCGCCAACCTGAGCTGCGCCTACCTGAGCGGCGCCAACCTGAGCTGCGCCTACCTGAGCGGCGCCAACCTGAGCTGCGCCAACCTGAGCTGCGCCTACCTGAGCGGCGCCGACCTGAGCGGCGCCGACCTGAGCGGCGCCAACCTGAGCGGCGCCGACCTGAGCGGCGCCGACCTGAGCGGCGCCGACCTGAGCTGCGCCAACCTGAGCGGCGCCGACCTGAGCGGCGCCAACCTGAGCGGCGCCGACCTGAGCGGCGCCAACCTGAGCGGCGCCAAGGGCGCCGACTACGCCATCGCGCAGACCCGCATCCTGCCGGAAGGCTCGCTGATCGGCTGGAAAAAGTGCAACGGCGGCGTGACCGTGAAGCTGCGCATCCCCGAGGGCGCCAAGCGCTCGCACGCCTTCGGCCGCAAGTGCCGGGCCGAGTACGTCGAAGTCCTGGAGGTGATCGGGGCCGAGGTCGGCATCAGCTCGCACGACGGCAAGACGGAATACCGCGTCGGCGAGACGGTCCGCCCGGATTCGTGGAGCGACGACTGGCAGACGGAGTGCGCCAACGGAATCCATTTCTTCATTACCCGGCTGGAGGCCGAAAACTACTAATGGCCGCCATCGGAGGACTTGCCGTGATCGAACACAACAACGCCGACCTGTACGGCGAGGGCCAGTGGACCGGCACGCCGGCCACGGCAGACGGGTCGCGGGCGCCGCTTCCTGAGTACCCGCAGCCAGGCGAGACGTGGGCCGAGTTCATCCGCGACGGACTGGTGGCGCTGGGCTGCACCGCCCTGGTTGTGTCCAGCTTCGTTGGGGTTTTCTTCCTCGCCCTGCTGGCGAATGGATGGTCGTGGTGAGCCCCGACAGCTACTTGGCGCGGCTGGAACGTGACTTCGACGCCATGTTCCGCCTGCCGCCGATCAATCCGCCCGACCCGCTGGCCGAGGTCGAGGCATCCGAAGGTATCGCAGCGATGGAGAGTGACGATGCTGAGTGATGCGACATCTGCGCGACTGATGCGCGCCCATATCGAATGCGCGACGGGTGATCCGATCCGGCGCGCGAGTTCCTGGCCCTACGTTGCCGTGCTGCTGGTGTGCGCAGGCGTCGTGCTGGGAATGGCGATCTAGTTCTACGGAGAGGAATGCGCAGGCTGATGCGCTGACCGCCAAGAGCGGGAGAAGTAGGCAGCGTCACCGAAAGCACCGGTCGAAATGAAGGGTCCTGACTGACGCATTGACCTGACTGGGATAGCCCCGACATGCCGGAGATCAGCACCGGCCCTCTCCACCCACAACGCAGGGCGCCTCCCCCGCCCTGCCCAGCCCGCGCCGGCCGGGTAAGCCACGAAGCCGGACTTTTTCTAGGAGCATTCATGGAAACCGAAACCTACGAGGAATACGTGCTGGCTGAAATGGCCGACGCGCAGGATCGGGAAAGCGATCCGGATTTCACTTTCAGCTACGGGAGCAAGCCGTGAGCGTACACACCAAAATCATGAAGGCCCGGCTGGAGCTGGGTCAGCGTGACCTGAAAAAGACCGGTGAGAACAAGTTTGCCGGGTACAAGTATTTCGAGCTGGGCGACTTCCTGCCAACCGCGCAGGCGATCTTCGCCGACCTTGGGCTGTGCGGGCTGGTGTCGTTCACCGCCGACACCGCAACCCTGACCATCACGGACACCGAGGACGGCTCGCAGGTTGTCATCACGTCGCCGATGGGGTCCGCCGCGCTGAAAGGATGCCACGAGGTCCAGAACATCGGCGCGGTGGAGACGTACCAGCGCCGTTACCTGTGGGTCGCCGCGTTTGAGATTGTCGAGCATGACGCGTTGGACGCGACCACGGGCAAGGCGGCTCCCGAGGCGAAGGTGCGCAGCATCGCCCCCGGCGTGTCGGCCACCGGCAAGGTGTCGCCCACGGATGGCGTGTGGAACGCGCTGGATGACGAAGAGCGCGAGTTCCTGGCGGGCATCGCCGCCAACGTAACCGACCACTTCGCCGGCCCCAAGCCGACCGATAGCGAGGCCGACAGCGCGCACGCCTACTTGGCCGCGCAGCAATTGACCGGAGACGAGAAGGCTGCGCTGTGGACGCAGCTTGGCAGCGCCGTCCGCTCCGCCCTGAAGCGCGCCCATGAGCGCAGCAGCAATAAGGAAGCAGCATGAGTACCGACGCCAAGTTCATCCCCGGCCTTTTCTTCAAGCCGCCGCACGACAACGCGCCCGACTTCGTGATGGCGAAGGGGTCGATCAAGATTGCCGACCTGTCCGCATGGCTGGCCCAGCAGGACGGGGAATGGGTCAACTTCGACCTGAAACGCTCCCGCGACGGCAAGCCCTACGCATCGGTGGACGACTGGAAGCCGAACGGCGGCGGTCAGCGCCAGGAGCGCCCGCAGCGTGCAGCGCAGCCGCAGCCCGCGCCGGCCGGCGACGACTTCGCCGACGACGACATCCCGTTTTGAGACACGCCAGGCAAGCCGTGAGTGCCCAACCACGCGCGCACCTGCGCGATAGCAGCCGGAGCTTGTGAGCCTACGGGCGCAGCTCCCACGAGTGATCCGGTGTCGAGGCGCCCCGTCCTATAGGGCGCAGTGTTTCCACCACGAGGAACTGAAGATGGCCGAATCGAGCGACTACTACGATGCCCTGCGCTGGGCGGCGGATGAACTGGCGAAGCTGCCGGCCGATCCGATCAATGCGCTGCGCCTGCACCACCTGCGCGAACTGCGCGACACGATGCAGCGCGAGGCCCGCAAGTGAGCGTCGGGAATGTGTTTACCCGCCCGGTGAGCGCCATTGCCGACGAGGCCGCACTGCGCGTCACGGCTGCTCGCAGTCCGAAAGCCGTGTGCATTGCGCCGGATGGCCGCGTCACGGTTGAGACGCCGCAATGGGCGATGGAGGGCGACATCGTGGGCGTGTACGCCAGCGACTCCCGGCTCGACCTGTGGCGGCTGATCCGCGACGACATGGAAGCGCACTTGTATGCGCGGCCCGTGGCGAAGCGGGCAAGACGCGAAGCAGCGTAACCCGACGATAGCCCCATCAACCAGCGAGACGAGATGATGAACGAGAAGATCAGCCACCCGACCAATGTCACGTTTGCGCTGCTGGATGGGGTCAACCTGGAGACGACCAATGGCAAGTGATGTGGAGAAGGTGATGGTGTGGGCCATCATCGGCGAGAAAACTGGCGCGGTCATCCGAACGGATCACGGGACGCAGGCGGAAATGGACAAGGCGGCCGAGTTCTGGAAGCCGCATTTCTGCTACGTCCGCCAACTGGTCCTCGCTGAAGCCCTCACCCAACCTGCGACCTCGGGGGAGGTGACCCCCTCGCTTGATCGTGCGGTGGAGGCGGCTCTGGACGCCAAGCCGTTCTCCGATAGCCATAACAACGGTATCCGTGTGTGGCAACTGATCGATGAATACTCCGAATGTACCGAGGTGATGCGCGCTGCCATACTCGCCGCCCTTCCGCACCTGTAACGCAAGTCAGGAGTAGGACATGCCCGATAACAAGAACAGCAGCGGATGGCAGTACGAGTCGATGCGCTTTCTCGCGTACAAGCTGCGCCAGATGAGTGCCGTTGGGTTCGACGCCAGCGTCTGCACGGATGCCGCATCGTGGCTGGAAAAGATGACCGCGCCCGCCATGCTCAACGGGGTGGAGTACGACCGTGAGCTGATCGCAGATATGCTCAAGGACGCAGCAGACGGGAACATCCGTCGTTGGCTCAAGGCTGCTATTCGTCTCCAGGAGCGGCTGCTACGCGAAGCGAATAACCGCAGCGTCGAGGACGCAGGGACGGTGAACCTGTCGGCCGACAACCGCGACGCTGCTGGGGTGGAATGGGACGCGCAGGCATATGCCCAGATGCGCGACACCGTGGAGGAATGGAAGCGGCGCGCACTGGAAGCTGAAGCTGCGATCCAGCGCATGACCGACGAGTTCAACGCCGAGAACGGGCCGACGCACATGGGCGAGCCCGTGCTTCCGCCGACCCCCAACGAAGGCTGTGGCGTTGCCGATGGACACCACCCACCGGCCGCGCCTGCCTGCCTTGACGTACACCCGTGCCCCTGTGGCTGCGAGCGCGTTTGTTGCAATAGTTGCGGCGCGGAACTTGGCAAAGCTGCTGCGGCGCCTGCGGGAGAGGCTGTGGCGTGGCTCCCGTCTGCGCATGAATGGCTTTCGGAGAATCGCGGAGATGCCTCGCAGGACTGGATTGACGGGTGGGACGCATGCCGGAATCGCTGGCAGTCGATCACCCACCCGCCAGCGACCGAGGTGCGGGAGGTGGATCGTGGGTAGCAGCCGCCGATTCATCGATGCGCCGACCGACATGCGCTGCCGCTGGGACGTGACCCTGCGCGACGGGAGCCGGGCGCAGTGCGGAAGGCTACGGAAGCACGGCGACCTCTGCACGCAGCACCAGAAGATGGCCGACACCGCCCATTTCCCATGCTGCGGTGGCAACGACGAGCTGCCTCCAGATCACACGATGGACTGCCAGAGAGCCGCCCTGTCGCCGCCGGGCCGGGCTGAGGGGGAGGGGTCGTGAAGGTCAATCGAACGGACGCCAATGGCGCGCCCTACATTCAGTGCGAACTGTGCAGCAGGCAGGCATCTATGCAGGAAGCGGCGCAGTCGAGCTGGGACTGGTTCACGGGGTGCCTTCATAGGACGTTCCACTACTGCCCGATCCATAGCCGCTCACCTGAGCGCAATTCAGCTTTCGAGAAGTCGAGGACGAAGCCATGACCCCCATTGAACGCAAGGCCCGCGAGTTGCTTCCGTGTCCGTTCTGCGGTAACGCGGATGTCGGCAACGATGAAGGATGCTTCCAGACTGGCGGCCACTGGGAGGTCCGATGCGGAAATCCATCGTGCTTCGCGCATGAACCATGCGGCGCAACCTACGACGAGGCTGTCGAGCGCTGGAACCGCCGCGCCGCCCTGACACCCCCAGCGGGCGGGCTGCCGGAGTGGCAGCCTATCGAGACGGCGCCGCGGGATGTCCAAGTCCAGCTGCACAAGGCTGGCAAGCAGTACGTCGGCCAGTGGGCACTGAACCCGCTCACGGGCGAAGTGGCGTGGAGCTTGGGCGAACTTGGCGGCGGTGACCGCGCCCTGATCGTCGGACCAACCCACTGGATGCCCCTGCCCGCCGCGCCATCGCCCAAGGGGGATGAGCCATGACCGCCGCTGAATTGATGGCCTCGATCCGCTATCAAGTGTTCCGCCCGGAGGTCACGACGATGGGCGCGTGCCCGAGGTGCGGGAACGGTAGCCGAGGCGCGGGGACGTGCGCAGATTGCCTCGGGCGCGAGCTGGACGTGCTTACCGATGGGGCCGCTGGAAGCGGGCTCGTGGCCGCTTCCCGTGCGCTGCGGGTTGCGCAGGACCGCGTGCGGCTGCTGGTCGATGGAGGGGAAGATGGGCGCGGCTGAATCGATCCCCTGGACGGAGCTTGCGATGACCGCCGAGGACTGCGGGAAGCTGTGGGGGATGACCGCCGACCACTGGTTGCGCACGGTGGCCTGCCGGCCGGACTTCCCGGCGCGGCTGTCCGTGAAGCCGGCCACATGGCGGGCCGGCGAAGTGGTCGCATACCGGAACGAGAACCGCCCGGCTCGGCGCGGATCGCGCCAGAATTACGCCAAGCAGGGCTGAAACCCTTGTCCTGCTTGGCTATGTTGGTGCCCAAGAGGGGACTCGAACCCCTACGACTCTCGTCGCTACCACCTCAAGGTAGTGCGTCTACCAATTCCGCCACCTGGGCAATGGATCGCATGCTCGGCCGCACGCGGCCGCGCATTGTACGCCTTACCGCGCGGGCGGCGCAGCCTCTTCCGGCTGCGGCTGCGGCTGCAGTTGCGGCTGCGGCACCGTGCCGCCGTCGGTCGCGGCGGCCGGCGCGGGTGCCGGAGCGGCGGCGGCGGGCACTTCGGACGCGGCCGGGGCGGCGGCCGGCAGCGCCGGCATCTCGCCCGGGGCCAGGGCGCCACCCGCTGCCGGGACCGGAACCGTCGGCTCGGCCATCAGGCTGGGCGCGGCCTGGGCGGCCGGACGGGCACTGTGGCTGGCGTACCAGGCCATGAACAGGCTGATGCCGAAGAACACCACGGCCAGCCACTTGGTGCTCTTGGACAGGAAGTTGGACGCGCCACGCGCGCCGAACACGGTGCCCGAGGCGCCGGCCCCGAAGCCCGAACCGGCGGCCGCACCGGCGCCGCGCTGCAGCAGGATCAGCGCGATCATCGAGATCGCCACCAGCACGTACACCACGTTGAGGATCAGCATCAGCATCTGTTGTCTTCTCGGATCTTGCTCTCGTCGCCTAGCGGGCCACGGGGGCCGCGCGGGCAATGGCCAGGAAATCCGCGGCCACCAGCGAGGCGCCACCGATCAGCCCGCCGTCCACGTCCGGCTGCGAGAACAGCGAGGCGGCGTTGTCGGGCTTCACGCTGCCGCCGTACAGGATTGGCAGGGAATCGGCAATTCTAGCATCGTGGCCGGCGATCTGGCGACGGATGAAGGCGTGCACGGCTTGGGCCTGCTCCGGGCTGGCCGTGCGGCCGGTACCAATGGCCCAGACCGGCTCGTAGGC
Organism: Pseudoxanthomonas koreensis; assembly: GCF_010093225.1. Classification (GTDB taxonomy): domain Bacteria; phylum Pseudomonadota; class Gammaproteobacteria; order Xanthomonadales; family Xanthomonadaceae; genus Pseudoxanthomonas; species Pseudoxanthomonas koreensis. The sequence continues at coordinate 38,462 of NZ_PDWM01000016.1, forward strand.
GACCACGGCGCTGGCGAAGCCCTCGACCCCGACCAGGTCCAGGACCGGCTGCAGCTGGCCGGCGATGACCTCCCCGGCCTGGCCGGCGTCGCGCTGCTCCAGGCGCTCGCCCAGGCACAGGACCGGGCGCAGGCCGGCGTTGAGCGCGGCCCGGAACTTGCGCGCGACCAGCTCGCTGCTCTCGTTGTGGTACTGGCGTCGCTCCGAGTGCCCGCACAGCCCGTAGCGGGCGCCGACGTCGACCAGCATCGCGGCGGAGACCTCGCCGGTGTAGGCGCCCTGCTCGTTGCTGCTGACGTCCTGGGCGCCGAACGCCAGGGCGCTGCCCTCGAAGTCCTCGATCAGGTCGCCCAGGTAGGGCAGCGGCGGCAGCACCACCAGTTCGACCCCCGGCACCGGCGTGGCCGCGGCCAGTTCGCCCACCAGCGCGGTGGCGAAGGCACGCGTGCCATGCAGCTTCCAGTTGCCCGCGACGATCCTGCGACGCATGCCCCGCTCCCAATGTCCGGTGATGCGCGAAAGGATACCGCGCGCGCCCTACTTCAGCTTGATCTCGCGCAGCCGCTCCTCGAGGTAGCCCTGCGCGGTGATCGGCTCGGGATAGCGGCTCGGGTTGTCGGCGGTGACCGTGGACGGCAGCACGTCGATCAGGAAATCCGGGTTCGGGTGCAGGAAGAACGGCACCGAATAGCGCGGCTGCCGCGCCTGCTCGCCCGGCGGGTTGGTGACCCGGTGGGTGGTCGACGGGTACACGTGGTTGGTCAGGCGCTGCAGCATGTCGCCGATGTTGACCACGATGGTGTCGGCGTCGGAGGTGAACGGCACCCACTCGCCCTTCTTCGACAGCACTTCCAGGCCGGCGGCGCTGGCGCCGACCAGCAGGGTGATCAGGTTGATGTCCTCGTGCGCGCCGGCGCGCACGTTGGGGATGTCGTCGGCGGTGATCGGCGGGTAGTGGATCGGGCGCAGGATCGAGTTGCCCGAATCGGTCTTGTCGGCGAAGTAGTCCTCCGGCAGGCCGATGTGCAGGGCCAGCGCGGCCAGCACCTGCGAACCGAGCCGATCCAGCGCCTGGTACAGGCCGTAGCCGTGCTCGTGGAAGCCCTCGACTTCCTCCGGCCACAGGTTCGGCGGCATCACCTCGCGGTACTTCGAGTCGTCGGCGATCTCGCGACCGATGTGCCAGAACTCCTTCAGGTCGAAGTGCTTGGCGCCCTTGGCGGTCTCCACCCCGAACGGGGTATAGCCGCGGGCGCCGCCGCCGCCGGGCACGTGGTACTTCTTCTTGGTTTCCTCGGGCAGCGCGTAGAAGCGCTTGAACACGTCGTAGGCCGCGTCGATGTCGGCCTGCGGGATGCCGTGGTTGCGGATGCCGGCGAAACCCCACTCGCGGTAGGCGGCGCCGAGCTCGGCGACGAAGGCGTCGCGGTCGGCGGCGGTGGACGGCGCGGTGAAGCGGGTGATGTCGAGGGTCGGGATCTGGGAGGCCATGGGATCGCTCCGGAAACGCGTGTCGGGTTGGGCGGACGGCATGGATTGGACCACGCCGCGCGCCGGGGGTTCTTGATCGTGGTCAGGCCGCGGCGGCCTGGCGCACGGCGCCGGCCAGGCCTTCCAGGATGTCCTGCATCAGCCCGGCCTCGTCGGCCTCGACCGTGACCCGGACCACCGGCTCGGTGCCGGATGGACGCAGGAAGGCGCGCCCCCTGCCCTGCACCGCTGCCTGGGCGGCCTGCAGCGCGGCGCGCACGCCCTCGGAGTCGACGATGGCCCTGGCCGACGCTCCATCGAGGCGGACGTTGATCGTCTTCTGCGGCAGCATCGACAGCCCCGCCAGCGCCTGGCGCAGGCCCTGCCCCGAGCGGCGCAGCACGTCCAGCACCTGCAACGCGCTGACGATGGCGTCGCCGGTGGTGGCGCGGTCCAGGCACAGCAGGTGGCCGGAGGCCTCGCCGCCGAGCACGCCGCCACCCTCGACCAGGGCATGGTGGACGTAGCGGTCGCCGACCTTCGCCCGCTGGAACGGGATGCCGGCCTCGGCCAGCGCCTTCTCCAGGCCGTAGTTGGTCATCAGCGTGCCGACCACCGGCCCGCGCAGGCGGCCGCTGGCCTGCCACGCCTTCGCCAGCACGTAGAGCAGGCCATCGCCGTCGACCGGGTTGCCCTGGTCGTCGGCCATCAGCACGCGGTCGCCGTCGCCGTCGAAGGCGATGCCCAGGTCGGCGCCATTGGCGCGGACCTGGCTGGCGAGGTTGTCGATGTGCATCGAACCGACCCCGGCGTTGATGTTCAGACCGTCCGGGGCCGCGCCGATGGCAACGACCTCGGCGCCCAGCTCGCGGAACAGCAGCGGGGCGATGTGGTAGGTGGCGCCGTGCGCGCAGTCGAGCACGACCTTCAGCCCGCGCAGGTCGAAGCCGCGCGGCACCGACGCCTTGCAGAACTCGATGTAGCGACCGACCGCGTCGCGGGTGCGCACCGCCTTGCCCAGCCGCTCCGACCCGACCGTGGCGAAGGCGCCGTCCAGCGCGGCCTCGATCGCCAGTTCGGTGGCGTCGTCGAGCTTCTCGCCGGCGGCGGAGAAGAACTTGATGCCGTTGTCGTAGTGCGGGTTGTGCGAGGCGCTGATGACGATGCCGGCGTCGGCGCCCAGGGTGCGGGTGAGGAACGCCACCGCGGGGGTCGGCATCGGCCCGAGCAGCTGCACGTCCACGCCGGCGGCAACCAGCCCGGCCTCCAGCGCGGCCTCGAACATGTAGCCGGAAATGCGCGTGTCCTTGCCGATCACCACGCTGCGCCGGCCGGGCCGTGCAGCCAGCACGCGGCCCAGGGCGTTGCCCAGGCGCAGGACGAAATCGGCCGAGATCGCCCCTTCGCCGACCCGGCCGCGGATGCCGTCGGTGCCGAAATAACGTCGCGTGCCGCTCATGCCGCGTCCAGCGTGTCGCTGTCCTCGGGCTGCGGCTGGCGGGTCATCATCGCCAGCAGGCCGGCGAGGCGGTCGCGCAGCTCGCGGCGGTCGCAGATCTGGTCGATGGCGCCGTGCTCGAGCAGGAACTCCGAGCGCTGGAAACCCTCCGGCAGCTTCTCGCGCACGGTCTGCTCGATCACCCGGGGGCCTGCGAAGCCGATCAGCGCCTCCGGCTCGGCGATGTTGAGGTCGCCCAGCATCGCGAACGAGGCCGACACGCCGCCGGTGGTCGGGTGGGTCAGCACCGAGATGTACGGCAGCCCAGCCGCGCGCAGCCGGCCCAGCGCCGCCGAGGTCTTGGCCATCTGCATCAGCGAGAACAGGCTCTCCTGCATGCGCGCGCCGCCGCTGGCGGAGAAGTTCACGAACGGCGAACCGATCTCCAGCGCGCGCTCGGCGGCCAGGGTGAACTTCTCGCCCACCACCGAACCCATCGAGCCGCCCATGTAGGCGAAGTCGAACGAGCTGGCGACCAGCGGCCGGCCCTTGAGCAGGCCCTGCATCGCCACCAGCGCGTCGAACTCGCCGGTGGCCTTCTGGGTCGACTTGATCCGCTCGGTGTAGCGCTTGGAATCCTTGAACCGCAGCACGTCGGTCGGCGCCAGGGTGGCGGCGATCTCGCTGGTGCTGCCGGGGTCGAACAGCGAGGCCAGCCGCGCGCGGGCACGGATGGCCATGTGGAAGTCGCACTTCGGGCAGACCTCCAGGTTCTCCTCCAGCTCCGGGCGGTACAGCACCGCGCCGCAGCGGTCGCACTTCTCCCACAGGCCCTCGGGGACGCTGCGCTTGCGGTTGGCGGCATTGTCGGTGCGGATGCCGGAGGGCATCAGTTTGCTGAGCCAGCTCATTCGAAGGGGTCGGTTCCGTTCTGGGGCCGTGGCCGGCCGGAAAAGGGCGACAGTCTAGCCCAGAGCCCCGGGCGCCGGCGCTGCGGCGCATCGGTCCATACCTTAACGCATGGTAGGCTCGCCTGCCCTGCCCCACGCTCCCCCCGTCCCATGAAACCCGCCACGCTGCGCCACGGCATGAACCTGTGGCCGCCGTTCCTGTTCAGCGGCATCCATGTCGCCTCGATCAGCCCCGACTGGCGCCACGCCCGGGTCGAGCTGCGGATGCGGCCGTGGAACCGCAACTACGTGAAGACCCACTTCGGCGGCAGCCTGTTCGCGATGGCCGACCCGTTCTGGATGCTGCTGCTGATGCACCGGCTGGGCCGCGACTACTACGTCTGGGACCAGTCCGGCGCGATCGACTTCGTCAAGCCCGGGCGCGGCACCGTGGCCACCACGTTCACGGTCGGCGACGCCCTCCTGGAAGAGATCCGCGCCGCCACCGCCGATGGCGCCAAGTACCTGCACTGGTTCGAGAACGAGGTGCTCGACGCGGACGGCGAGGTGGTCGCCCGGGTGCGCAAGCAGGTCTACGTGCGGCGCAAGCCGGAGCGGCGGCCGGCTCAGGGCGCGGCACCGGCCGGCTGAAGCCGGCTCGCCGGCAGCGGCAGCGACCAGCTGCCGTCGTGCCCGTCCTGGCCCTCACGCGGCCGCTCGTGCAGCGCGGTAGCGAGGGTGCCGGCGGCGATGTCCAGCCGCAACGGTCGCGACGGACTCCGCATCGGTGCCGGCAGCTGCGCCAACGCGGCTTCGTCGATCGCGCCGTCGCGCCCGCGCAGCCACAGCAGCGCCGCGGTCGTGCGCAGGCGGGCATCGGCGTCCTGCAGGCGCAGGCCGTAGTCGGCATAGGCTGGCGCGGCGATGTCGACGAGGATGCAGCCCACGGCGTTGGAGGCGCAGGCCAGCGACCAGCGCGAGGGCGGCGGCGCCGGGTCGCGCAACGGGCTGTCCTGCGCGATCAGTTCGCGGGCCTGCGCGCCGCAATACCAGGCGAACTTGGGCGCGCCGCGCGCGGCGGTGTGCTCCGGATCGAAGAGCAACCGGGTGCTCCACCCCGGCAGGTCCGAGCCGGCCACCTCGGCGGCGAAGCTCGCGGCAACCTGGCCCCGCAGTCCGCCGGTGGCGAGGCGGCCTTCCGCCAGCATGGTCCGGCAGGCACCGTCCCCCAGTGCGAGCGGCAAGGCGAAGGCGGCATCGCACTGCGCCGGCAGCGCGTGCTCGCGCGGCAGCTCGGCCAGCATATCCCCCAGCAGGGTCGCATTGCCCTGCACCAGGGCGGCACCGATCATGCTACCGATCAGGCTGTCGCCGGCCTCGATCATCCGGCGCCCCTGCAGCACCCCCGTACAGGCACCGGCCAGGGCGACATCGATGTCCCCGGCCACGAAGCGCCAGGCGTCACGCGTGGCCAGCCGGGACAACGACTGATAGGCCGGCAACGGCGTGTCGAACCGGGCCGGGAACGGGCTGTGGAAATGATCCCAGGCCGCCAGCGCAGCGGTGCGGTCCAGCAGCGCGGCGTTGCGCTCCAGCAGGCCGGCATAGGCTTGCGGCGACGCGCGCACGCGCTCCAGGCATCCGGGTTCGCGCGACACGCACCAGGCCGGATCGCCCTCGAGCGACATCCCCAGCCGGGGCCAGTCCTCCAGCGCGCTGCGCCATGGCGGCGACGATCCATCCGGCACCAGCGGCGCGGTGGCGAAATGCCGCACGTCCTCGGCCAGCACCCCGGCCTGCTCGGCTTCCGGCACGTCGTGGGCGACGGTGTAGAGCGCGGCGAAGCCGCCCCGGCCCTGGTTCGCAGGCGCTGCGTCGATCAGCGCCAGTGCATCACTCTCGGCGGCCGAAGGCCCCGTCGCCCGCGACGCAAGCCACACCACGACCACGAACAGCACCGCTGCCGCCACTGCCAGCGCCAGCCACTTCAGCACACGCACCATGCTTCCCCCTGGCGTCCACGCCCCATCACCGCTGCCAGCATAGCCGCGTCCGACGCTACAATCCGCGCATGTCCCCCGACCACCACGCGCCGCAGCGCGCTTCGCTGCAACGCCTTTTCCTCACCGGCCTGCTGACCCTGCTGCCGATCTGGCTGACCTGGGTCGTGATCAAGTTCGTGTTCGTGCTGCTCTCCAGCATCAGCGCGCCCTGGGTGGTGCCGCTGTCGGAGGCGATCGCCGACTCGTTCCCGAACTACGCCGGCTGGGGCAAGGCGATCTGGCTGCAGAACACCATCGCCATGCTGGCCACCCTGCTGGTGATCCTGGGCGTGGGCTGGCTGGCGCGGCGGGTCATCGGCCAGCGCCTGCTGGGCTGGTTCGAGGGCCTGATGGCGCGGGTGCCGCTGGCCAACCTGGTCTACACCAGCGTGCGCAAGCTGCTGGACATCCTGCAGACCAAGCCGGGCAGCACCCAGCGCGTGGTCCTGATCGACTTCCCGCACCGCGACATGAAGGCCATCGGCCTGGTCACCCGCGTGCTCAAGGAGGAAGGCAGCGGTCGCGAGCTGGCGGCGGTGTACGTGCCGACCACGCCCAACCCGACCTCCGGTTACCTGGAAGTGGTGCCGGTGGAGCTGCTGACGCCGACCGACTGGACTGTCGACCAGGCGATGGGGTTCATCATCTCGGGAGGCGCCGTCGCCCCCGAGACCATGCCCTTCACCCGCGCGGGCGAGCGCTAGGCGGGCCGGCCCGCCGCACCGGCCATGGACCCGGCGCCGACGCCCGCTGCGGACACCACCCCGGCCTCGCCGGCCGCGCGCCTGCTCGACGACCGCGCGGTCCGGCTGTACATCGCGCTGGCCGCGTTCTTCTGCGTCAACGCCGCGCTGGCCGAGTTCATCGGGGTCAAGATCTTCGCCCTGGAGGACAGCTTGGGCGTGGCGCCGCTGGAGTGGAACCTGTTCGGCCAGAGCGGTTCGCTGAACTTCACCGCGGGCACGCTGCTGTGGCCGGTGGTGTTCATCATGACCGACACCATCAACGAGTTCTTCGGCCGGCGCGGGGTGCGCTTCATCTCGTGGCTGGCGGTGGGGTTGATCGCGTACGGCTTCCTGTTCGCTTTCGCGGCGATCGAGCTGGCGCCCGCGTCGTGGTGGCGCGATGCGGCGCAGGCGCAGGGCGTGCCTGACTACCAGGCGGCGTTCGCGGTGGTGTTCGGGCAGGGGCTGTGGACCATCGCCGGCTCGATGGTGGCGTTCCTGCTCGGGCAGATGATCGACGTGGTGGTATTCCACCGCATCCGCCGCGCCACGGGGGAGCGCTGGGTGTGGTTGCGTGCGACCGGTTCGACGGCGGTGTCGCAGCTGGTGGACAGCTTCGTGGTGATCTGGATCGCGTTCGTGCTGGGGCCGCAGAAGTGGCCGACCTCGCTGTTCCTGGCGGTGAGCACGCTCAACTACGCATGGAAGATGCTGGCGGCGATCGCGCTGATCCCGTTGCTGTACCTGATGCGTCGCGGCATCACCACCTACCTCGGCGCCGCCCGCGCCCGCCAGCTGCGCGAACACGCCGCCGCCTGACCGCGGTGTGACCGGTTGCGCTGGCCTGCGCCGGCAGGATGCGGCACTCTCCGGGGCTTCGCGTTTTCCGGAGTCGTCCATGTCCCTGCACCGCTTCCGCTGGCTCGCCCTGCCCGTCGCCCTGGCCTTGCTGCTGCCGCCGATCCATGCCGAGGCGGCGAAGAAGAAGGCGCAGCGGCCCGCGGCGGCGGCCAAGGCCAAGCCGGCGGCGAAGCCCGCGGCCAAGGTCGAGAGCAAGGCGCAGAAGCTGCAGCGGCTATATGACGAGTACTGGGAAGCCTCGCTGCAGCTCAACCCGCTGCAGGCCACTTTCCAGGGCGACCCGCGCTGGAACGACCAGCTGCCGAACCACCTGGCAGCGGACTTCCGCAAGCGCAAGCACGACTTCACTACGGAATGGCTGGCCAAGGTGGAAGCGGTCGGCGAAGAGGGCCTGGAAGGCCAGGACCTGCTCAGCTACCGGATCTTCGTGAGCAACGCGCGCGACGCGCTGGAGGGCGAGCGCCATCCGGGCTGGATGCAGCCGATCAACCAGTTCAACAGCCCGGCCACGCTGGTGGCGATGCTCGGTTCGGGCGCCAGCGCGCAGCCGTTCAAGAGCGTGCGCGACTACGACAACTGGCTCAAGCGCGCCGCGCAGGTGCCGGCGCTGTTCCGCCAGGCCGTGGCCAACATGGAACAGGGTATGGCCGCCGGCGTGGTCCAGCCGCGGCCGCTGATGGAGAAGGTGCTGCCACAACTGGACGCGCTGATCAAGCCGACCGCGGAAGAGACCCTGTTCTGGAACCCGGTCCGCAACATGCCGGCGGACTTCCCCGCGGCCGAGCGCGAGCGGCTCACCGCTGCCTATCGCGAAGCGATCGAAGGACAGCTGCTGCCCGCCTACTCCATGCTGCGCGAGTTCATTGCCACGAAGTACCTGCCGGCCACGCGCACCAGCGCCGGCATGGCTGCGCTGCCCGGTGGCGCGGAGTGGTACGCGTACAACGCGCGCCAGAGCACCACCACCGGCCTGACCCCGGAACAGATCCACCAGATCGGCCTGGACGAGGTCGCGCGGATCCACGCCCAGATCCGGCAGGTGATGAAACAGGTGAAGTTCCGCGGCAACATGCAGAAATTCTTCCGCTACATGCAGCAGGACAAGCGCTTCGAATTCAGGAACGAGGAGGCGCTGCTGGCCTTCTACCGCGGCCTGGAGCCGAAGGTGATGGCCCGGGTCCCGGAGCAGTTCTCGCTGCTGCCGAAGGCCGGCTTCGAGATCCGGCCGGTGGAGCCCTACCGCGCGCAATCGGCGGCGGGCGGCTCGTACATGCGGCCGAGCGAGGACGGCAGCCGCCCGGGCGTGTTCTACGTCAACACGTACGACCTGCCGACGCGCAAGACCTGGGATGCGGAGGACCTGTTCCTGCACGAGGCCATCCCCGGCCACCACTTCCAGCTGGCGCTGCAACAGGAGCTGTCCGGGCTGCCGAAGTTCCGCCGCTTCGGCGGCGAGACCGCGTTCACCGAGGGCTGGGGCCTGTACGCCGAATCGCTGGGCCGTGAGCTCGGCCTGTACGAGGATCCCTATTCGTACTTCGGCTACCTGCAGAACGAACTGTGGCGCGCGATCCGGCTGGTGGTCGATACCGGGCTGCACAGCAAGGGCTGGACGCGCGAAAAGGTGATCGACTACATGCTGGAGAACTCGGCCACCAGCCGCACCGACGCGGTGGCGGAGGCCGAGCGCTACATGGCCATCCCCGGCCAGGCGCTGGCCTACAAGATCGGCGAGCTGAAGATCATGGAGCTGCGGCGCAAGGCCGAGGCGGCGCTGGGCCCACGCTTCGACGTGCGCGAGTTCCACGCCGAAGTGCTGAAGGACGGCTCGGTGCCGCTGGACGTACTGGAAGCCAAGATCGACGCGTGGATCGCGAGCCGGCAGGAAACGGCACCGCAGGCCGCATCGGGTTAACCTCGGCAGGTCCCACCGCAGATCCGGGGAGGATCGCGTGAACAGTCCGATTGCCATGTTGCCCCTGCTCGCCCTGGCGGCACTGTCCGCCATCACCACTCCTGTGACCGCCGCCGCCGACGCCGACCCGGCGGCGGCGATCGGCGCGCTGATGCGCGACTACGACGGCCAGGTGCCAGGCGCCTCGGTGCTTGTGCTGCGCGACGGCAGCCCGCTGCTCAGCCGCGGCTACGGCCTGGCTGACCTGGAGGCCGGCACCGCGGCCACGCCCGCCACCAACTACCGGCTGGCGTCGGTGACCAAGCAGTTCACCGCCGCGGCAATCCTGCTGCTGGCCGAGGACGACAGGCTGTCGCTGGACGACCCGGTGAGGCGCTGGCTGCCCTCGCTGCCGGCCGCCGCCGACGCGGTGACCCTGCGCCAGTTGCTTTCGCATACCTCCGGGCTGGTCGACTACGAGGACCACATCCCGGGCGGTTTCGAAGGGCAACTGTACGATGCCGACGTGCTGCGCATCCTCGAAGGACAGGACCGCACGTACTTCGCGCCGGGTAGCGCCTACCGCTACAGCAACAGCGGCTACGCGCTGCTGGCGCTGGTGGTGGGCGAGGCCTCCGGGAGCGACTTCGCCACGTTCCTGCACGAGCGGATCTTCGTACCGCTGGGCATGCGCGACACCGTCGCCCACCAGGACGGTGTCGACGAGGTGGCCCACCGCGCGTACGGACATAGCCTGGTCGATGGCCACTGGACGCGCACCGACCAGAGCCAGACCAGCGCGGTGCTGGGCGACGGCGGCATCTACTCCTCGATCGACGACCTGGCCAGGTGGGACGCCGCGCTGTACGACGCGCGCCTGCTGTCGGACAAGTCGCGTGCGCTGATGTTCGCCCCGGCCACGACCACCAGCGAAACCGACGTGGCCCATTACGGCTTCGGCTGGCGCCTGCAGGACGACCGCACCTGGCACAGCGGCGAGAGCATCGGTTTCCGCAACGTGATCGTGCGCTGGCCGGGCGAGCGGCTGACCGTGGTGGTGCTCAGCAATCGCGATGCGCCGGAGCCGTACCGGCTGGCGCTGGAGATCGCGCGCCTGTTCCAGGCACCGGCGCCCTGAGGACCCAAGGGGGGCGGGCGTTCGCCTGCCCTCGGCATGACTTCCAGCCGATGGTCAGACGGCCGTCGCGCCCGCAGGATCGGAACCAGTCAAAGGAGGATATGGCGCATGCTCGAGATCCGCTCGCTGTCCAAGACCTATGCCAACGGCGTGCAGGCCCTGAAGGACGTGACCCTGGACATCCCGCGCGGGATGTTCGGCCTGCTCGGCCCCAACGGCGCCGGCAAGTCCACCCTGATGCGGACCATCGCCACCCTGCAGGAGGCCGACAGCGGCAGCGTCTCGCTCGACGGGCTGGACGTGCTCAAGGACAAGACCGAGGCGCGGCGGCGGCTGGGCTACCTGCCGCAGGAATTCGGCGTATACCCGAAGGTCTCGGCCGAGGCCATGCTCGACCACTTCGCCGTGCTCAAGGGCGTGACCCTGCGCAAGGAGCGCAAGGAGCTGGTGGAGGCGCTGCTGCGCCAGGTCAACCTGTGGAACGTGCGCAAGCGCAAGCTGGGCACCTTCTCCGGCGGCATGCGCCAGCGTTTCGGCATCGCCCAGGCGCTGATCGGGCAGCCCTCGCTGATCATCGTCGACGAGCCCACCGCCGGCCTCGATCCGGAGGAGCGCAACCGCTTCCTCAACCTGCTGGCCGAGATCGGCGAGAACACGGTGGTGATCCTGTCCACCCACATTGTCGAGGACGTGACCGACCTGTGCCCGCGGATGGCGATTATTGCTACTGGGCAGGTGCGCCTGGCCGGCGAGCCGCGCGAGGCGATCCGCTCGCTGGACGGGCGGATCTGGCGCAAGCGGGTGGACAAGGCCGAGCTGGGCGAGGTGATCGAGCGGCACGCGGTGCTGTCCTCGCGCCTGGTCGCCGGGCAGCCGGTGGTGCACGTGCTGGCCGACGCGGACCCGGGCGAGGGTTTCGCCGCGGTGCCGGCCAACCTGGAGGACGTGTACTTCGGCGAGCTGCGCAAGGTCGCGCTGGCCGCCAGCACCGCGCAGGCGGCCTGACCCATGCTGCGCCATCTCCTCTCCTTCGAGCGCCGCCTGCTGCTGCGCAACGGCGTGTTCTGGATCGTCATGCTGGTGTTCGCCCTGCTGGGCTTCGGCAGCATGGCCTCGGACAACGTCAGCTTCGGCGGCGGTGTCGGCAACATCATGCGCAATGCGCCGGCGGTGGTGATCGCCCTGCTCGGCAGCTTCAGCGTGATGTCGGTGCTGCTGACCACGATCTTCGTGGCCGGCATCGCATTGCGCGACTTCGAGCAGCGCACGGCCGAGCTGTTCTTCGCCACGCCGATGCGCAAGCGCGATTACCTGCTCGGCCGCTTCGGCGGCGGCTTCCTGGCCAGCCTGGCGATCATGCTCGCCACCGCCTTCGGCCTGTGGCTGGGCAGCCTGATGCCGTGGCTGGACCAGGCCCGGCTCGGGCCGACGCCTTGGCCGGCCTACGCCTGGGCGTTCGCCGTGCTGGTCCTGCCGAACCTGCTGTTCCTGTCGGCGCTGCTGTTCCTGCTGGCCACGCTGACCCGCTCGATGCTCTACAGCTACATCGGCGTGATCGCCTTCTTCGTGCTGTGGACGGTGTCCGGTTTCCTGACCCAGGACCTGGACTCGCGCTGGGTCGGCGCCCTGCTCGACCCGTCCGGCACCGCCGCGGTAGGCGAGCACATCCGCTACTGGTCCAGCGCGCAGTACAACCAGGATCTGCCGGCGCTGACCGGGCTGCTGCTGGGCAACCGCGTGCTGTGGCTGGGCGTGGCCGTGGCGCTGCTGCTGGCCGCCTTCCGCCTGTTCCGCGCCGACCGCGAAGGCCTGGTCCTGCGCCGCCGGCGCAAGGCCGGTGCCGCCGAGGCCGAAGCCCCGCCGCTGCCCGGCGTGGCCGCCAGCGCCACCACCCTCGCCCTGCCGGTGGCGACCCTGCGCCAGGGCGCGGCGGCGCGCTGGACCCAGTACCGCCAGCTGGCCGCGTTCGACCTGCGTGGCGCGCTGGCCAGCGCGCCGTTCCTGGTGATGCTGGTACTTGGGCTGCTGATGGTGTTCAGCGTGCTCAAGTTCGGCTCGAGCATGTACGGCACCGAGCTGTACCCGGTGACCCGGCGCATGCTCTCGGCCATCGACGGCGGCATGTCCCTGTTCCTGGTCATCGTCGTGACCTTCTACGCCGGCGAACTGGTCTGGCGCGAACGCAGCCTGCGCGTGGCCGAGGCGACCGACGCCTACGCCCTGCCCGACTGGATCCCGCTGGCGGCCAAGATGACCGCGCTGGCCGGGCTGGCGGTCGCGCTGTTGCTGGCGGGCGCGCTGTTCACCGCTGGCTGGCAGCTGGGCCATGGCCACACCGCCATCGAGCCGCTGCTCTATCTCAAGGGCATCGCCCTGTCGGTGCTGCCGTTCGTGCTGATGGCCGCGCTGGCGGTGTTCCTGCAGGCGGTGAGCGGCAACAAGTTCATCGGCTACCTGCTGATGATCGTGTACCTGGTCTCGCGCGCGGCGATGGGCATGCTCGACCTGGACCATCTGCTGTACCGATACGGTTCGGCGACGCCGACCCCATATTCGGACATGAACCACTACGGCCACTTCATCGGTCCGCACCTGTTGCTGCGCGCCTACTGGGCCGCGTTCGCCGCGGCACTGCTGGTGGTGGCGCTGCTGTTCTGGCCGCGCGGCACCTCGCTGGCCCTGCGCGACCGCCTGCGCCAGGCGCGCGCGCGGCTGCGCGGCCCGGCACTGGCGACGCTGGCGGCCTCGCTGCTGGTGTTCGCCGGGCTCGGCGGCTGGATCTTCCACAACACCAACGTGCTCAACGAGTACGTGCCCGGCGACCTGGCCAAGGAGCGGGCGGCGCAGTACGAGAAGGACTACCGCCAGTACAAGGACCTGCCGCAGCCGCGCATCGCCTCGATCCGCGCCGACGTGGACATCTACCCGGAACGTCGCAGCGTCGACATCCGCGGCAGTTACCGCCTGGAGAATCGCACCGGCGCGCCGATCCCGGAGCTGCACGTGGCGATCAACCCGAACGTGGAGGTGCGGCGCCTCGAATTCGGCCCGCACAGCGTGGTCAAGACCGACGAGGTCCACGGCTACACCATCTACCGGCTGACCACCCCGCTGGCGCCAGGCGCGGCGATGGACTTCGAGTTCGAGCTGTCCAGCGAGCCGCACGGCTTTCCGCTCAACGGCGGCGGCACCTCGGTGGTCTACAACGGCACGTTCTTCAACAACTACGCCGCGCTGCCGCAGTTCGGCTACGACGAGCGCCGCCAGCTGCAGGACCGCAACGACCGGCGCAAGCAGGACCTGCCGCAGCTGCCGCGGATGAACCCGATCGACGACGTGGCCGCGCGCGGTTCGAACTACCTGACCAGCGCCGGCGACTGGGTCGACTTCGAGACCACTGTCTCCACCAGCGACGGCCAGATCGCGCTGGCGCCGGGCTACCTGCAGCGCGAGTGGGAACAGGACGGGCGCCGCTACTACCACTACAGGTCAGAAGCGAAGCTGCTGCCGTTCTTCTCCTGGCTGTCGGCCGACTGGCAGGTCGCGCGCGACCGCTGGAACGACGTGGCGATCGAGGTCTACCACCACCCCACGCACGGCTGGAACGTGCCGCGGATGATCGACTCGACCAGGAAATCGCTCGACTACTTCAGCCGCAACTTCTCGCCCTACCAGTTCCGCCAGTTCCGGATCCTGGAATTCCCGGGCTACCAGACCTTCGCCCAGGCCTTCGCCGGCACCATCCCCTACTCGGAGTCGATCGGCTTCATCGCCGACCTGCGCGACGAGGAGGACATCGACTACGTGTTCTACGTGACCGCGCACGAGGCCGCGCACCAGTGGTGGGCGCACCAGCTGATCGGCGCCAACGTGCAGGGTGCGACCATGCTGTCCGAGTCGCTGGCCCAGTACTCGGCGCTGATGGTGATGGAGCAGGAGTACGGGCCGCGGCAGATGCGCCGCTTCCTCAAGTACGAGCTGGACCGCTACCTGATGAGCCGGGCCACCGAGCGGGTCGAGGAGCAACCGCTGGCGCTCAACGAGAACCAGCAGTACATCCACTACAACAAGGGCTCGGTGGTGTTCTACGCCCTGCGCGATGCCATCGGCGAGGAGAAGCTGAACGCGGTGCTGGCCGAATTCGTGCAGCAGTGGGGCTTCAAGGGCCCGCCCTACCCGACCACCCGCGACTTCCTCGACCTGCTGTATGCCCGCACCGGGCCTGAGCACCACCCGTTCATCCGCGACCTGTTCGAGCGGATCGTGTTCTGGAACCACCGCGTGACCACGGCCGACGTGCGCAAGCGCGACGACGGCAAGTACGTTGTCACCCTCAAGGTCCACGCCGAGAAGGTATCCACCGACGGTAAGGGCAAGGAGACCGAGGAGCCGATCGACGTCGACGTGGACATCGGCGTGTTTGCGCGGCCGGCGGACGGCAAGGAGGTCGACGAGAGGGTGCTGTACCTGCGCAAGCACCGCATCACCGCAGCCGACGCCACGCTGGAACTGGTGGTCGACGAACTGCCCTACGAGGCCGGCATCGACCCCTACAACAAGCTGATCGACCGCGACTCCGGCGACAACCGCAAGAAGACGACGCTGCAGCAGTAGTGGTGCGCGCCTCCCGAATGCGGGAGGCGGAAAGAAAGGGGACGGAGGCAATTAAGCCCTTGGCTTAATTGCCTCCGTCCCCTTTCTTCACCCGCCACCAACTTCAACGCAGATCCCCGATCACCACCTGCGCCGCGTTGTGCCCCGGCGCGCCGGTGACGCCACCGCCCGGATGCGTTCCCGAGCCGCAGAGATACAACCCCGGGATCGCCCCGCGGTACCCCGCCTGCCCCAGCATCGGCCGCGCCGAGAACAACTGATTCAGGCTCAGCGCGCCGTGGAAGATGTCGCCGCCGACCAGCCCGAACTCCCGCTCCAGGTCGAGCGGACTGAGCACCTGCCGCCCCAGCACCGACGCCGCGAACCCCGGCGCGTGCCGGTCCACCGTGGCCACCATCAGGTCGGCGACCTCCTCGCGATGGTCGTCCCAGCTGCGGCCATCCGGCAGTTCCGGCGCCACGTGCTGGCAGAACAGGCTGGCCACGTGCATCCCCGGCGGCGCCAGCGAATCATCCAGGGTCGACGGCACCAGCATCTCCACGATCGGCTCGCGCGACCAGCCATGCTCGCGCGCATCGCGCCAGGCGCGGTCCATGTAGTCCAGCGACGGCGCGATGATGATGCCCGCGGTCAAATGTTCGCCCTCGCCCGGCAGCACGCTGAAATCCGGCAGCCGCGACAGCGCCACGTTCATGCGGAACGTGCCCGAGCCGCAGCGCCAGTTGCGCATCCGCTCGCGGGTGGCTTCCGGCACCGCCGTCGCCGGCAGCAAGCGTTCGTAGAGCAGCTTCGGGTTCACGTTGGCGACCACCGCGCGCGCGCGCAGCGTCTCGCCGGTTTCGGTCACCACGCCGGTGGCGCGGCCATCCTCGACCAGGACCTCGCGCACGCCGGTGCCGGTGCGGATCTCCACGCCGGCCGCCTCCGCCGCGCGCGCCATCGCCTGGGTGATCGCGCCCATGCCGCCGATCGCGTGACCCCATGCACCCTTGACCCCGTTGGCTTCGCCGAACACGTGGTGCAGCAGCACGTAGGCGGTGCCCGGCGCGTACGGGCTGGCGTAGTTGCCGACGATGCCGTCGAAGCCGAACAGGGCCTTGATCGGCCCGCTCTCGAACCAGCGGTCCAGGTACTCGGCCGCCGAGATCGAGAACAGGTCGAGCAGTTCCTGGCGCAGGGTTTCGTCGAGCGCATGCAGGCGCCGTCCCAGGCGCGCGGTGCGCAGCAGTTCCGGCAGTGCCTGCCACCAGCCGCCGTCGGTGATGTTCGGCGGCGGCTGCAGCGCCAGCGCGCGCAGCACGTCGGCGATGGCGTCCAGCCGCGCTTCGTAGGCGGGCAGCCGTTCCGCGTCGCGGCGCGAGAATTTCGCCACTTCGTCAGCGGTGCGGCCGGCACCGGTGAGCAGGTAACCGCCACCCTCCGCGGCCGGCAGCGGCAGGAAGTTGTTGCGCTTGCGCAGCACCACGCGCAGGCCATGGCCGTGCAGGTCCAGGTCGGCGATCACCTTCGGCTGCAGCAGCGAAACGGTGTAGGACGCGACCGAATTGCGGAAGGCCGGATGGAACTCCTCGGTCACCGCGGCACCGCCGACCACCCCGCGGCGTTCGACCACGGTGACGTCCAGTCCCGCCCTGGCCAGGTAGGTGGCGCAGACCAGGCCGTTGTGACCGCCGCCAACGAGCAGTACGTCACGATTTTTGCGCTGTTTTTCCATGCTCACAGGTATACCACTGTGCCTATACTGGGCGCGCAGGGGGCCAGCGCACGGGGAGTGTCATGGCCGGAGGAACGGGTCGGACTGGCGGTAGCCGCCGCGGCGCGCTTGCGCTCGCCGCCGGTGTGCTTGCGGCCGTGGCCAGCGTGCTGGGCGTGGCCGTCGCGCTCGACGACGCGCTGTACGCGCAACTGGCCACCCGGGCTGCACCTGCCTATCCACCACCGGTGACGGTGGTGGGGCTGACCGGTGCCGAGTCGTGGAGCAACGCCCGTCTCGCCAGCCTGCTCGAGCAGTTGCAAGTGGCCGGCGCGCGTGGCATCGCCCTGGACATGCCGCTGCGCAGCGACCCCGCCGATCCGGCAGGCGATGCGCGCCTGGCCCGCGCCCTGCTCGACGACCGCATGGTCCTCGGCGTCGCCCTGCAGGCCGGGGACGACGCCCGGCCAAGGGCGTCGATGCCGCCGGTCGAGTTCGCCGATGCGGCGCGGCTGGCACACGTATGGCTGCCGCGCGATCGCGACGGCCGCATCCGCGGACATCTGCCGCACGTCGTCAGCCTCGATGGCATCCGCTGGCCGTCGCTGGCCCTGGCGCTTGTGCGCTCGGGCGATGCGGTCGGGGCAGGCCGCATGGAAACGCCGGCACGCTGGCGCGTGGCTTACGACAACGGCCAGGGTCCAGCACCACGCACGCTGCATGCCAGTGACGTGCTCCAGGGAAACGCCGGCACCGGCCTGCTCGGCGACCACTGGGTGCTGGTGGGCGTGACCGATCCGGCGCGACTGGCGCCGCTCCCCGGCCCTTACGGCAGCCCCACGCTGTACCCGGTGGAGCACGAGGCGCGCGCGATGGCTTCGCTGCTGCAGGGAACGGTTTCCGCACCCTTGTCGGCAGCCGTGCAGGCCCTGCTTTCGCTGCTCCTGGCCGGCGGCGCGGTGTTGCTCGGACTGGGCGAGAGGCGTAGCACCTGGCGCATGCCGCTGGCGCTGCTGGCCGGCATCGCCGGCGCACTGCTGCTGGCGATCGTGCTGCTGCATTGGCGGCACTGGTTCGCGCCCGGCGGCGTGGTCCTGGTGCTGGCCGCGATACTGGCCAGCGGCTGCCTGACGGCGCTGCGCCGGCGGCTGCGCGACCGTCGGCGCCTGCCCGGGCTGGCCACGCGCGGCCGCCTGGCCTCGGCGGTGCATGCGGTCCGCACCAAGGGCACGGCCCATGCGCTGCTGCTGCTGGAGGTGCCGGGAGGAGTACGTGGCGGCCAGGCCGTCGACGATGCCGCCGCCCGCATCGCACGCCTGCTGCAGGCGCGGGCGCGCCGACCCGGCGACCTGGCCGCGCACCTCGGCGGCGGCCGCTTCGCCCTGCTGCTGCCAGGGACCTCGGCGACCGCGGCCGAACGCATCCTCGAAGAGATCCGGGCACAGGCGGCCGAGCCGGGGACACCACTGCGCCTGGCCGGCAGCATCCATGCCTGCGCCGACGAGAGCTGCGACTGCCTGCGGCACCTCGCCCCCCGCACCGCACCCGCCTCGGCAGGCTGACAGCAGGCACCAGGCGCGCGCCGCAGCGGACCTCACACCTGCAGGCGCATTCCCGGCCGCGCCAGGATCACCCGCGCGCCGCTGCGCTGGCCGATCTCGCCGGCCAGCGCCTCGCGGGCACGGTCCTCGCCATGCACCAGCGCCAGCGGCGGCGCGCCGCGGAAGTTCCCGTACCACTCGATCAGGCCCTGCTGGTCGGTATGCGCCGACAGTCCGCCGACGGTGTGGATCTGCGCGTTGACGCGGTAATCGGATCCGTGGATCCGCACCCATGGCGCGCGTTCGACCAGGCGCCGGCCCAGCGTGCCCTCGGCCTGGTAGCCGACGAAGACCACGGGGGGGTCGCGCCGGCCGCCCCGATGGCGCGGGTGGGGCAGGAGGCGCCCGCCGTTGGCCATGCCCGAGCCGGCGATGACGATCGCGCCGCTGGCGATGGAATTGATCGCCATCGATTCCTGGGTGCTGGCGGTGATGTGCAGGTTCGGCAGCCGGAACGGCGACGGGTGCTGTCGCCACACGGCCTGCGCCTGCTGGTCGAACAGGTCGTGGTGGCGGTCGTAGACCTCCACCACCCGCCCGGCCATCGGGCTGTCGAGGAACACCCGCCAGCGCTGCAGGTTCCACTCCTTCCAGTGGCGCGCGAACCAGTACAGCAGTTCCTGGCTGCGGCCCACGGCGAAGGCCGGGATCAGCACGTTGCCGCGCTCGCGCCAGGCATGATCGAACACCTCGCCCAGTTCGGCCACGGTGGCCTGGCGGTCGCGGTGGTTGCGGTCGCCGTAGGTGGACTCCATCAGCACCAGGTCGGCTTCGGCGATCGCCACCGGGTCGCGCAGGATCGGGGTGCCCTTCGGGCCGATGTCGCCGGAAAACACCAGCTTCCTGCCGTCCGCCCACAGCTCGACGATGCTCGAGCCGAGGATGTGCCCGGCATCGCGCAGCGCGATCTCCACGCCGGGCGCGATCGTGGTGCGGGTGTCGTAGGGCAGCGGGCGTAGCAGCTTCATCACCCGGGCCACGTCCGCGGCGGTGAACAGCGGCTGCTGTGGCGGCTGCTCCGGATCGCGGTGGCGGTTGGCGCGCGCGGCCTCGGATTCGGCCAGCGAGGCGGCGTCCTCCAGCATCACCGGCAGCAGGTCGGCGGTGGCGCGCTGCAGGAAGACCGGTCCGCGGAAGCCGCGCGCCACCAGCAGCGGCACCCGGCCGATGTGGTCGATGTGGGCGTGGCTGAGGACCAGGGCGTCGAGCGCGGCCGGGTCGAACGGGAACGGGGCGGCGTTCTGCGCCTCCAGCTCGCGCCGGCCCTGCAGCATCCCGCAGTCCAGCAGGATCCGCCGGCCGGCGGCCTCGACCAGGTGCATCGAACCGGTCACCTCGCCGGCCGCGCCGTGGAATTCGACCTGCATGTCCGCCTCCGCCCGTTGCCCAGGGCCCCCATTGTGCCGCCATGACCTCCGGCATTCCCTCCGTTCAGGGACCGGGCGTAGAGTCGCCGGCACTGCCCCGTCCCGGGGCCCTGCCAGCATGCCCGCGCGCCGGGCCGGAGAATCCGCAACGTGAACATCCGCAAGTCCCAGACCCTGCTGCTGCCGGTGGCCATCGCCATCGCCCTGGCCGCCTGTTCCAAGAAGGAAGAAGCGGCAGCGCCGGCCGCCACCGCCGAGGCACCGGCGTTCAAGCTCGACGAGAGCACCCTGCCGGGCGTGAACCGCTTCGACGTGGCCGACCTGGACACCACCCAGGACGCGTGCACCGACTTCGCCGGTTATGCCAACAGCAAGTGGCTGGCCGCCAACCCGATCCCGGGCGACCGCACCAGCTGGGGCGCGTTCGAGATGCTGGACGAGCGCTCCAACGCCGTGCAGCACCAGCTGGTCGAACAGGCCGCGGCCGACGCCAACGCCACCGGCGTGAACAAGATCGTCGGCGACCTGTGGGCCACCGGCATGGACGAGGCGAAGATCAACGCCCAGGGCATCGAGCCGCTGCAGGGCCACCTGGCCGCGATCGATGCGCTGGCCGACGGCGCAGCTGTTGCCGAGTACCTGCGCACCAGCGCCGCCAGGGGCGAGAACTTCCTGTTCGGCTTCGGCGCCGAGGCCGACTTCCAGAACCCGGACCTCAACATCGCCTACGCCAGCCAGGGCGGCCTGGGCCTGCCCGACAGGAACTACTACTTCGACGCCGACAAGAAGGACATCCGCGACGCCTACGTCAAGCACATCGCGAAGGTGCTGGAGCTGTCGGGCGTGGCCGCGGCCGATGCGCAGAAGCAGGCGCAGGACGTGATGGCGTTCGAGACCCGCCTGGCCAAGGCCTCCAAGTCGCGCGAGGACCTGTCCCGCGACGTGTCGCTGTTCTACAACCCGGTCACCCTGGCCGACGCCGACAAGCTGGCGCCGAACTTCCCGTGGACGAAATTCTTCGAGTCGCAGGGCCTGGCCGCGCCGGAGAAGTTCTCGCTGGCGATCCCGGCCTTCCACGAGGAAGTGAGCAAGGCGCTGGGCGACACCGACGCCTCGGTGTGGCGCTCCTACCTGCGCTTCCACACCGTCGACGGCGCCTCGCCGTACCTGAGCGACGCCTTCGCCCAGGAGAACTTCGACTTCTACGCCAAAACCCTGCGCGGGCAGAAGGAAATGAAGCCGCGCTGGAAGCGCGTGCTGGCCAGCATCAACCAGCAGGCCGGCGAGGCGCTGGGGCAGATGTACGTGCAGGTCGCTTTCCCGGCCGAATCCAAGGCCAAGATGGAGGCGCTGGTCGCCAACCTCGGCACCGCACTGAAGGCCCGCATCGAGAACCTGGAGTGGATGGGCGACGAGACCAAGCAGAAGGCGCTGGCCAAGCAGGCTTCGTTCACGCCGAAGATCGGCTACCCGGACAAGTGGCGCGAGTGGGACGGCCTGGCCACCAGCCGCGACAGCTACATCGGCAACGTGCTGGCCGCGCAGGAGTTCAACTATCGTTGGAACCTGTCCAAGATCGGCAAGCCGGTGGACAAGTCCGAGTGGGGCATGAGCCCGCAGACGGTCAACGCCTACTACAACCCGCTGCAGAACGAGATCGTGTTCCCGGCGGCGATCCTGCAGCCGCCGTTCTTCGACCCCAACGCGTCGGACGAGATGAACTACGGTGGCATCGGCGCGGTGATCGGCCACGAGATGACTCATGGCTATGACGACCAGGGCAGCCGCTTCGGGCCGACCGGCAAGTTCGAGAACTGGTGGACGGAGGCCGACGCGAAGGGATTCAGTGGTCGCACCGACAAGCTGATCTCGCAGTTCGACGGTTACACCACCGCCGACGGGCAGAAGATCAACGGCCGCCACACCCTGGGCGAGAACATCGCCGACCTGGGCGGCCTGGCCACGGCCTACGATGCGATGAAAGCCGCGGCCGGCGACACGCCGGATCCGATGACCGACGGGCTGACCCGCGACCAGCGTTTCTTCCTCAACTGGGCCACGGTGTGGCGCCGCAACTTCACGCCGGAGGAGCTGAAGAACCGCATCGCCACCGACGAGCACGCGCCGGCGCAGTTCCGTGCGGTCGGTGCGCCTTCGAACCTGCCGGCCTTCGCGGCGGCGTTCAAGTGCGAGGCGGGCAAGCCGATGGTCCGCCAGGGCGATGGCCAGGTCGTGATCTGGTAAGCAGTCGCGCCATCCATGCGATACCGCGAGGCCCGGCATGTCCGGGCCTCGCTTTTTTGGCCCACTTCCGGGTGGCTGGGTGGCTCGACGGCTCGAAGGCAGGAGCGTGGGCTCCGGTGGGGGCCTCCGCACCTTGGGTATATGGCCCACCCTTCGGGACGACATCCTGTCTTTACTCAGGGCCGTGGCACATCCATGTGCCACTTGGGCCATATACCCAAGGTACGGCGTCCTGTCGCGATCTTCGGGGGCGTGGCTTCTATTGGCCTAACGAAGCCATACCCGCAACGCCGCGACAGGACGTCGTTCTGCCGCATTGGGGGTCGAGCGGCACAGGGATGTGCCGCGCTCGCGAACTGAGG
>NZ_PDWM01000017.1 GCF_010093225.1 Pseudoxanthomonas koreensis
GTATATGGCCCAAGTGGCACATGGATGTGCCACGGCCCTTCGTAAAGACAGGATGTCGTCCCGAAGGGTGGGCCATATACCCAAGGTGCGGCGGCCCCCGCCGGAGCCGACGCTTTGAAGACTTCCAGACGCGGCGGCCCCCGCCGGAGCCGGAGCTGTTGCTTTTCCGCGCCGCCGGCCCCGGCAAGCCGAAAGCCCACGGGGCAGACACACGCCGGCGTTTCGGCTAAAACGGTCGGCGACCCCACCCGCCCCCGACGTCGATGCAGACACCCACCGACGCGCAGCTGCGCGAACAGGCCCACGCGCTGGGCGAGCGCCTGCGCACCCAGCGCGAATCCCTGGTCACCGCCGAAAGCTGCACCGGCGGCTGGATCGCCAAATGCCTGACCGACGTCGTCGGCTCCTCGGACTGGTTCGACTGCGGCATGGTCGTGTACAGCTACGAGGCCAAGCAGGCGCTGCTGGGCGTGCACCCGCAGACCCTGGAACTGCACGGCGCGGTGAGCCGCGAGACCGCGATCGAGATGGTTTCCGGCGCGCTGGTGAATTCCGGCGCCAGCGTCGCGGTCGCGGTGACCGGCATCGCCGGGCCCGGCGGCGGCAGCGCCGACAAGCCGGTGGGCACGGTCTGGATCGCCTGGAAGCGACGCGGCGGTTACGCCCACGCCGAGGTGTTCCACTTCGACGGCGACCGCGAGGCGGTGCGCCGGCAGACCGTGGATCGCGCGCTGCAGGGCATCGCCGGGTCGCTGCCGGCATGAACACGACCCGCGGCGCGATGCGGCGAAGGGAGCGGGCCTGATGTGGGAGACGCTCGGCACCGTCCGCGACCTGGGCAGGCTGCAGCAGATCGCCTCGGTGCTGGTCGGCTACGGTTTCGGCGACATGGTCCGACGCATCGGCCTGGCCGGTGCGCTGGAACGCGCCGGGCGCCTGCTGCACTGGCAGGACCCGGAGGCGATGGCGCACATGGCCCCTCCCGAACGCGTGCGCCGCGCGCTGGAGGACCTGGGCCCGACCTTCGTCAAGCTCGGCCAGGTGCTGGCCACGCGCGTGGACCTGTTCCCGCCGGAATGGATCGTCGAACTGGGCAAGCTGCAGAACGCGGTGCCGGCGCTGCCGTTCGCGCAGGTGCGGCCGCAGCTGGTCGAGGACCTGGGCGCCGAACCGGAAGAAGTGTTCGCGCAACTGGACGAAACTCCGCTGGCCGCCGCCTCGCTGGCCCAGACCCACCGCGCCTGGCTGGCCGACGGCACCGCGGTGGTGCTGAAGATCCGCCGGCCCGGCATCCGCGACACGGTCGAGGCCGACCTGCGCCTGCTGGCGCGGCTGGCCGAGATCGTCGAGGCGCAGGCGCCGGACCTGCAGCGCTACCGCCCGCGCGAGGTGGTGCAGCAGTTCGCGCAATCGCTGCGCCGCGAACTGGACTTCGCCGCCGAATGCCGCAACGCCGAGCGCATCGCCGCCAACTTCGCCGGCCACGACGGGATCGTGGTGCCGCGCGTGCACTGGCAATGGACCAGCGAGCGGCTCAACGTGCAGGACTTCGTCGCCGGCATCCCCGGGCCGGACCTGGCCGCGGTCGATGCGGCGGGACTGGACCGTCGCCGGCTGGCCCGGGAAGGCGCGGGCATCGTGCTGAAGATGGTGCTGGAGGACGGCTTCTTCCACGCCGACCCGCACCCGGGGAACATCTTCTACCTGCCAGGTGACCGCATCGGCGTGATCGATTTCGGCATGGTCGGGCGGCTGTCCGAGCAGCGCCGCGTGCAGATCGTGCAGCTGCTGCACGGCCTGGTCGAGCGCGAGGCCGAGGCGGTCACCGACGTGCTGATGGAGTGGGGCGAGGGCGCGGGCGAAACCGACGAGACCCGCCTGCAGGCCGACATCGGCGCCTTCGTCGACCAGTACCGCGGGGTGCCGCTGAAGGACCTGCGGATGGGCGCGATGCTGCTGGACGTGACCACGATCCTGCGCGAGCACGGCCTGAGCCTGCCGCCGGACCTGGCGCTCATGATCAAGGCGTTCCTGACCCTGGAAGGGTTGGGCCGGCAGCTGGACCCGGATTTCGACATGGCCGGGGCCGCGCGCCCGTACGTGGAGAAGGTGCTGCTGCAGCGCTATTCGCCGCGCGCGCTGCTGCGCCGTGGCCGCCGCGGCGCGATCGACGCGCTGGAACTGGCCGGCGACCTGCCGCGCGAACTGCGCCGCCTGCTGCGCGCGGCGCGGCGCGGGCGGCTGAACATGCAGATCGAGGTGACCTCGCTGAAGGCCTTCGGCGACCAGGTCGACCGCGCCGCCAACCGCCTGACCATGGGCGTGGTCACCGCCGCCCTGGTGATCGGCTCGTCGATCGTGATGAACAGCGCCGGCGGCGGCGTGCCCAGCCGCTGGCTGCTGGCGCTGGGGGCCCTGGGCTTCGTCGGCGCCGCCCTGATCGGCATGTGGATCCTGCTCTCGATCTGGCGCAGCGGCCGGCGCTGAGGAAAGGCGCGAACCGGAAGCAACGGTGTTGTAGGAGCGGGCATGACCGCGACCCGGTCGTCGGAACCATGACGCCGTCCCCTGTGCCGACGCCGGGTCGCGGCCATGTCCGCTCCTACAGGGGCAAACATGGCGCCCCCCTTGCGGCCCACCAGCGTTAGTAGTATTACTACTAACCATGGACACGCTCACCGACACCCAGCAGGCCATCCTCGCCCTGATCGCCGAACGCATCGAGGCCGAGGGCATGCCGCCGTCGCAGGCCGAGATCGCCCGCGCTTTCGGCTTCAAGGGCGTGCGCGCGGCGCAGTACCACCTGGAGGCGCTGGAAGCGGCCGGGGCGATCGAGCGGGTGCCGGGGCGGGCGCGCGGGATCCGGGTGAAGCAACTGCCGCCGGCGGTGCAGCCGGAGCTGGCGCTGCCGCCGGCGGTCAATGACGACGACGCGCTGCGCCTGCCGGTGCTTGGCCGGGTCGCTGCCGGCCTGCCGATCGGCGCCGACGCGCCGGCCGACCTGGCCGAGAGCTTCGTGGTCCTGGACCGGGTGCTGTTCTCGCCCTCGCCGGACTACCTGCTCAAGGTCCAGGGCGACTCGATGCGCGACGAGGGGATCTTCGACGGCGACCTGATCGGCGTACACCGCACCCGCGACGCGCGCTCGGGCCAGATCGTGGTGGCGCGGGTGGACGAGGAGATCACGGTCAAGCTGCTGAAGATCGGCAAGGACCGCATCCGCCTGCTGCCGCGCAATCCGGACTACGCCCCGATCGAGGTGCTGCCGGACCAGGACTTCGCCATCGAGGGCCTGTATTGCGGCCTGGTCAGGCCGAACCGCTGATGGGCGTTTTTCCTGCCGGCCGCGAGGTGTTTCCCCACGGCCGGCGGCGCGCCGCGGCGATGGGCCGGTCCCCCGGCGGCGACTAGTTTCGATTTCCCCGGCCAGGTCGCAGCCTGTGCGACCGGGCCTCCGCAGACTTCGCACCACACCACTGACACCCGAGGACTTCCAGATGGACGAGAACAAGAAGCGCGCCCTTGCCGCGGCCCTGAGCCAGATCGACAAGCAGTTCGGCAAGGGTTCGGTGATGCGCATGGGCGACCGCGCGATCGAGGCGGTCGAGGTCGTCCCGACCGGCTCGCTGATGCTGGACATCGCCTTGGGCATCGGCGGCCTGCCGAAGGGCCGCGTGGTCGAGATCTACGGGCCGGAGTCCTCGGGCAAGACCACCCTGACCCTGCAGGCCATCGCCGAATGCCAGAAGCAGGGCGGCACCGCCGCCTTCATCGACGCCGAGCACGCGCTGGACCCGGTCTACGCGGCCAAGCTGGGCGTCAACGTCGACGACCTGCTGCTGTCGCAGCCGGACACCGGCGAGCAGGCGCTGGAGATCGCCGACATGCTGGTGCGCTCTGGCTCGATCGACATCCTGGTGGTCGACTCGGTCGCCGCGCTGACGCCGAAGGCGGAGATCGAGGGCGAGATGGGCGACCAGCTGCCCGGCCTGCAGGCGCGCCTGATGAGCCAGGCACTGCGCAAGCTGACCGGCAACATCAAGCGCTCCAACACCCTGGTGGTGTTCATCAACCAGCTGCGCATGAAGATCGGCGTGATGATGCCGGGCCAGAGCCCGGAGGTGACCACGGGCGGCAATGCGCTGAAGTTCTACGCCTCGGTGCGCCTGGACATCCGTCGCATCGGCGCGATCAAGAAGGGCGACGAGATCATCGGCAACCAGACCAAGATCAAGGTGGTCAAGAACAAGCTGGCGCCCCCGTTCAAGCAGATCGTCACCGAGATCCTGTACGGCGAGGGCATCAGCCGCGAGGGCGAGCTGATCGACATGGGCGTGGACGCCAAGCTGGTCGACAAGTCCGGCGCCTGGTACGGCTACAACGGCGAGCGCATCGGCCAGGGCAAGGACAACTCGCGCCAGTATCTGCGCGAGAACCCGGCGGTGGCGGCGAAGCTCGAGGCCGAACTGCGCGAGAAGTTCCAGCCCGAGCAGGGCGCGCGCGAGGAAGGCGAGGGCGACGACGAGTAAGCGGCGGCGCGCAGGCGCTGCCATCGGTTCCGTCTCCCCGCCGGAGCGCTGTCAGTGGCGTGATGGCGGGGAGCGGTCTCCGGAGGCCAGGAGGGCAGGCGCCACGGACGGCGCACATCTTGCAGTGGAGCGATGAGCCAGGATCCGCACGGAAACGATCGCCTGCCGGGCGATGACGGGACGCAGGACGAGGTTCCGGAAGGGACGGGCGCGCCGGTTGCGGGTGACGCCGCCGTGCCGGGTCGCCGTCGCAGCCGGCGGCCGCCACCGACGCCGGTGCAGCGTGCGCTGGGCCTGCTGGTGCGCCGCGAGCATTCGCGCAAGGAGCTGGCCCGCAAGCTGGCCGCGCGCGGGGTCGAGGCCGGAGAGGCCGCCGCGGCGGTCGAGCGCCTGGCCAGCGAGGGTTGGCAGGACGACACCCGTTTCGCCGAAGCGCTGGTCCGCGGCCGCGCCGGCGCCGGCTACGGCCCGCTCTACATCCGCGCCGAACTGGGGACCCATGGCCTGGGCGGGGAGGCCATCGCCGCCGCGCTGGAAGGCTACGGGGGCGATTGGACCGCCATCGCCCGCGACCTGGTCCGGCGCCGCTTCGGCCCGGCCGGTCCGCTCGACCTGGCCCAGCGCCGCAAGGCCGCCGACCTGCTGGCGCGCCGCGGTTTCGACGGCGACAGCATCCGCGCCGCCAGCCGTTTCGATCCGGACGACTGACGCGCCGGTACCCGGGCCGGCCATCGCCGCCACGCCCGCGTTCATCCCGGCGTTCACCCCGCACTCCCGGCATCCGTGGGCCACGCCCCACG
The DNA here is from genome assembly GCF_010093225.1 of Pseudoxanthomonas koreensis. Taxonomy (GTDB): domain Bacteria; phylum Pseudomonadota; class Gammaproteobacteria; order Xanthomonadales; family Xanthomonadaceae; genus Pseudoxanthomonas; species Pseudoxanthomonas koreensis. Next base: position 5,330 of record NZ_PDWM01000017.1, read on the forward strand.
CTCTGCTACCCTTTGCAGGTTGAATTTCCCGTCCCGCCGGGCGGCCCCAGGGCCATGTCCGGCCGCGACCCGTCCGCCAGCCGAAGCCAGATGACCGCCTCCAGCCCCGCCTACACCACCGCCCGCATCCGCAGCGATTTCCTCGAATTCTTCCAGGGCAAGGGCCACACCATCGTGCCCTCGGCCCCGCTGGTGCCGGGCAACGACCCGACCCTGCTGTTCACCAACTCGGGCATGGTCCAGTTCAAGGACGTGTTCCTGGGCGCGGAGAAGCGCAGCTACGTGCGCGCGGCCGACGTCCAGCGCTGCCTGCGCGCCGGCGGCAAGCACAACGACCTCGATTCGGTCGGCTACACCGCCCGCCACCACACCTTCTTCGAGATGCTGGGCAACTGGTCGTTCGGCGACTACTTCAAGAAGGACGCGATCGCCTGGGCCTGGGAACTGCTGACCGGGGTGTGGAAGCTGCCGGCCGAGCGCCTGCTGGTCACCGTCTACCACAACGACGACGAGGCCTATGCGCTGTGGCGCGACATGGTCGGCGTGCCCGAGGAGCGCATCGTCCGCATTGGCGACAACAAGGGCGCGCCGTACGCCTCGGACAATTTCTGGCAGATGGCCGACACCGGCCCCTGCGGTCCGTGTACCGAGATCTTCTACGACCACGGCGCGCACATCGCCGGCGGTCCGCCGGGCTCGCCTGACGAGGACGGCGACCGCTTCATCGAGATCTGGAACCTGGTGTTCATGCAGTTCGACAAGCAGCCGGACGGCACCCTGGTGCCGCTGCCGGCGCCGTGCGTGGACACCGGCATGGGCCTGGAGCGGCTGGCCGCGATCCTGCAGCACGTGCACTCCAACTACGAGATCGACCTGTTCCAGGCGCTGATCGGCCACGCCGCCCGGCTCACCGGCACCGCCGACCTGGAGAACAAGTCGCTGCGGGTGATCGCCGACCACATCCGCGCCAGCGCCTTCCTGATCGTCGACGGCGTGCTGCCGTCGAACGAGGGCCGCGGCTACGTGCTGCGCCGGATCATCCGCCGCGCCCTGCGCCACGGCTGGATGCTGGGCGTGCGCGAGCCGTTCTTCCACCAGCTGGTGCCGACCCTGTCGGCGCTGATGGGCGAGGCTTACCCGGAACTTCCGGAGGCGCAGTCCACCGTCGAGCGCGCGCTCAAGGCCGAAGAGGAGCGCTTCGCCGAAACGCTCGACGCCGGCATGAAGATCTTCGAGGACGTCGCTGCGCGTGCGGCCGACGGCACCATCCCTGGCGTGGATGCGTTCCGCCTGTACGACACCTACGGCTTCCCGCTGGACCTGACCCAGGACATCGCCCGCGAGCGTGGCCTGGGCGTGGACGTTGCCGGTTTCGACGCGGCGATGGAGCAGCAGCGCGAGACGGCACGCGCGGCCGGCAAGTTCGGCGGTGGCGTGCAGCTGCCGGCCGACCTGGTCGCCACCCTGCAGCCGACCGTATTCCTCGGCTATGACCAGCTGCAGGCCGGCGACCTCAAGGTCGTGGCCCTGCTGCGCGACGGTCGCCCGGTCGAGTCGGCCGCAGCCGGCGACGACGTCATCGTGCTCACCGATCACACCCCGTTCTACGCCGAGTCCGGCGGCCAGGTCGGCGACACCGGCACCCTGGAGGCGCCGCGCGTGCGCATCGACGTGGCCGACACGCACAAGTTCGCCGGCCAGTTCCACGGCCACCTCGGCCGCGTCGCCGAAGGTTCGATCAAAGTCGGCGACGTGCTGTCCGGCGCGGTCGACGGTGCCCGCCGCGCCACCATCATCCTCAACCACTCCGCCACCCACCTGCTGCACGGCGCCCTGCGTGGCCTGCTCGGCACCCACGTGGCGCAGAAGGGCTCGCTGGTCGCGCCCGACCGCCTGCGCTTCGACTTTTCGCACTTCCAGCCCGTCGCCGGCGAGGAACTGGCGGCGATCGAGCGCATGGTCAACGACGAGGTCCGCGCCAACCACGAGGTCGTGATCCGGCAGATGGGCATCCAGGAAGCGCTGGACATGGGCGCGATGGCGCTGTTCGGCGAGAAGTACGGCGAGCGCGTGCGCGTGGTGAAGATGGGCGAGTCGGTCGAGCTGTGCGGCGGTACCCATGTCGGCCGCACCGGCGACATCGGCTTCTTCCGTATCGTCTCCGAGGGCGGCGTCTCCGCCGGCGTGCGCCGGATCGAGGCGGTGACCGGGCAGGGCGCGCTGGACCATGCCGCCGCCGAAGGCCGCAGCCTGGACGAGGCCGCCGCCGTGCTCGGCGGCAGCCGCGCCGACGTGGTCGAGAAGGCGCGCTCGCTGGCCGAGCGCATCCGCAGGCTGGAGCGCGAGATCGAGTCGTTCAAGGCGAAGGCCGCCAGCAGCGCCGCCGCCGATCTGGCGTCGGCCGCGGTGGACGTGGGCGGGATCAAGGTCCTCGCCGCGCGCCTGGAGGGCATCGACGCCAAGGGCCTGCGTGAGGCGGTGGACCGGCTCAAGCAGCAGCTCGGCGACACCGTGGTGGTGCTCGCCGGGGCGCAGGAAGGCAAGGCCGCGCTGGTCGCAGGCGTGAACGGAGCCGCAACGGGCAAGGTCAAGGCCGGCGAACTTCTGGCCCACGTGGCCGGTCGTATCGGAGGCAAGGGCGGTGGTCGCCCGGACCTCGCCCAGGGTGGTGGCGAGGACGGGCCCGCCCTTGCCCTTGCCCTCGACGAGGTTCACGCCTGGGTCGGCCAGCGCCTGCAGTAGGGCGCTGGCGCCCGGGCCACCAGTTCCGGTACGCCGCCTTGCGGGCCTTGCCCGGTTCGCGGCGGCAGCAGTACGATCCGGCACTTGTTGCGGTTTCGTGCGCGGCGGATGTGGACGCGCATGCCCCAGCCAGGGGCCATGCGCAGGCCGGCGAAGGGATGCCGGCGCAAAGGAGATAGACAATGCTGATTCTTACCCGCCGCGTAGGCGAAACCCTGATGATCGGTGATTCGATCAGCGTTACCGTGCTCGGGGTCAAGGGCAACCAGGTGCGGATCGGCATCACCGCGCCGAAGGACGTGGCCGTACACCGCGAGGAGATCTACCAGCGGATCCAGCGCGGCGAGGCGCCGGGCACCGCGGGCGAGGGCGAGGGCGATCCGGCCGCCTGAGCGGAAACGTTTGCCGCGAATGGGCCCAGACGGTATCCTTTGCGGCCCGCGGGCGCCCCAGGCGCTGCGCGGGTCGAACGGAGTGATGCCCGAGAGGCCGAAGGGGCTCCCCTGCTAAGGGAGTATAGGGTCAAAAGCTCTATCGAGGGTTCGAATCCCTCTCACTCCGCCAGTTCGAAAAAGCAGGAAATTCCCGTCGAAGCCGCCTCCGCCAGGCGGCTTCTTCGTTTCCGGCCTCAGCGCCAGGCGCTGCCGAACTGGACGATCGCAGTCCGGTCTTCCGGCCCCCAGGCGTAGTCCAGGCCCATGTACAGCCCCAGCCGGCGCGCGACCAGGTAGCGCACGCCCAGGCCCTTGCTGACCGCGGTCGATGCGTCGCCGAAGCCGGCGCGCTCGCCCCAGGCGCGGCCTGCGCCGGCGAAGCCGATCCCGGCCCAGCGCGGGGTGAGGTTCCAGCGCAGCTCGGTCTCCAGTACGGCGACGGTCTCGTCCTGGTAGCGCGCCGAGGCGATGCCGCGCAGGTCGATGAAGGGCAGGCGGTAGAACGGCACGTCGCCATCGGCATGGCGCAGGTCCGCGCGCCCGCCCAGCACCAGCTGCGTACCGAGCGGCCAGTAGCCGTAGCCGTGCGCACGGTAGTACTGGAAGGTCACGTCGCTGCCGAGCCGGGTCAGGTAGGCGTTGCCCTGGGCCATCGCCAGGTAGCCGCGCGATGGGGTGAAGGTGTTGTCGCGGCTGTCGTACTCCAGGGCCAGGCCCAGACCCGAATTGACCTGCGCGAAATCGACATCGTCGAACAGCGGGCGCTGCCCCTGGTCCTGCAGCCGCGGATCCAGGTCGGTGTAGATCCACTGCGCCGACAGGAACAGTTCCTGGTCGCCGATCCGACGCGAAACCTGCTGCATCGAACCCAGGCCGGTCAGGTTCACCGCCACCCGCGTCTCCGGCAACACGCCACCGCCGGTGAAGAAATCGATGTTGAAATCGGCGTCGGCCACGCCGCCCTTGTAGCGCCAGGTGTCCTCGCGGAAGTGCAGGATGCCGCCGCCGCCGTAGGCCTTGCTGCCGTTCTCGGTCTTCATCACCAGCGCGCCCATCAGGTTCGGCGCGATCATCTGCGTGCTGCCGTCCGACGCGGTGCGCGTGCTCGGCGCGCCCTTGGGCCGGTGGAAGAAGGCGAACACGATGCCGCCGCCGTAGCCCAGCGCCGGATCGGTGATGACGATCGGCACCGGCAGGAAACCGTGCCGCTCCAGCAGCCACTTCGACATGTCGAAGCCACCATCGTGCGGGTCGCGGAAGGTGGACGCGCCGTCCTTGCCGTCCGCGCCATCACCAGACGCGGCATCACCAGACGCGGCATCACCAGCCACAGCCACGGGCGGCCCGCCATGGCCGGTGGGCTCGCCCGCCTGCAGTCCCGGCGCCGCGGCGCAGGCCGCCAGCGCTATCCACGCCAGGCAGGCGGCACGGGGCGTCATCGCAGCCCGTGCCGCCGGCCGCCGCGAGCCGCCGGCTTCGGCGACCGCCGGCCAGCCCTCAACGCCGGCGACCACCGCCACCCATCGGCCTGGAGAACCCGCCTGCAGGGCGCGAGAATCCGCCCGCCGGACGCGAATAGCCACCGGCCGGCCGCTGCGTGGCGCCGCTGTTCGAGCGCTGGTAGCCGCCCTCGCGCGCAGCGCGGTCGCGGACCAGGTCGTTGCGGGTCTGGCTGTCGATGTCGCCGCGCTTGGGCTCGGGCCGGTTGACCTCCTGCCACTCGCCGTCCTGGTAGTGGTAGACGTTGCCGTCCTTGCCGGCGAAGACCTCGTCGTTGATCTTGGCCACGCCGCCGCGGTCGAACTCGCCGGTGTCGGTGTTGTAGCGGTAGCCGCCGGCACCGCTGATATCGACCCGCTGGCCGTCGCTGTTGATCGCGCCCGCGCCCGCTGCGCCTTCCGGGCCGGACACCTTGCCCGCCGCCATCTCGGTGGTGCGGCCGGTTTCGGTGTTGACCACCGTGCGCGTGCCGCCGGCAGCCTTCTGCCCGGTATAGGGGTTGTAGGCCGCGCCGCCGGTGCCGCCGACCACGCGCCCGGTCTCCGGGTTGTAGCGGATGCCCTGGGCGGCGGCGCTGGTGGTGCCGGTGTAGACGTTTGTGTTGACGTAGCCACGGCCGGCGCCGCGCCCGCCGGTGCGCTCGTTGTGGTAGCCGCCGCGGTAGCCGCGGCCGACGTTGCCGGTGTACGGGTTGGCCCAGGCCGCGCCGGTGCCGGCGACCACTGCATTGCCCCAGCGTCCGTAGAAGTTCCAGGCGCCGGCGCCGCCCCACCAGCCACCCGGATAACCCCACCACGGGCCCCACCACGGGTACCAGGGGTAATAGCCCCAGCCGAAGCCGAAGCTCCAGCCCGCATACGAGCTCCAGCCGAAGTACACGCCCATGCCGTAGGTGGCCGGGCAGCCGTACCAGTAGTCGTAGATCCACGGGTCGCAGTAGTAGCCGGTGCCGTAGACGACCACGCCGTTGCTGGCCACCGTGCCGTAGTAGCCGGGGGTGTAGCCGACATACACATCGTCGCCCTCGCCGCCGTACACGCGCACGTAGGTGACGTAGTGCAGCGGCGAGCTGATCGGGATCGAATAGATTTCCGGCGGCACGCTGTCGGCCACGCGCCAGGGGCCGGTGGCGGCGGTTGCGGTGAACCAGACGCCCTTGTCCACCGCGTAGTACGCGCCGCCCGGCACCAGGATCACCGGCACCGGCGTATTGGCCGCGTACTGCAGCCTGGTGCCGTCGATGGCCTCGAATTTCGGTTCGCCGTCGTACTTCACCTCCAGCCTGGCCTCGTTGCGGTCGACCGTGGCCGTCTGCGGGATGCTGTTGGCGATCAGCGACTCGAACGCCTCCGGGGTGCCGGCGATCGAGGCCAGCACGCTGCCCTTGGGGCTGTCCGGCGGGATCCTGGCGAAGTCCACCGGCAGCTTGTCGGAGGCGACGTGCTGCCACGGTCCGCGGCTGGACGCGGAGGTGAACCAGCGGCCCGACACCAGCACGTACCAGGCGTTGCCCTTGGCGCCGTTGATGATCACGTCGGCGCGGGTGTTGGCGATGTAGCTCAGCGAGGTGCCCGGGATCGGCGCGAACTGCGGGTCGCCGTCGACCACGATCAGCTCGGCCGGGCCGGTGCGCACCAGGATGTCGGGGAAACCACCGGATGCGAGCAGCTTCTCCAGCGAGTCCGGCGGATCGTCCAGGGTGTCGACCAGGTGCTGGCCGGCGGCCTGGTCGGCCGCGGCCTGCAGCGATTTGTCGACCTTGTCGACCCGGCTCCACGGGCCTTCCAAGGCCGCCGCGCTGGCCCAGCGGCCGGCGATCCGGGTGTAGTAACGGCCGTCGCGCAACAGCAGCAGCGAGCGGCTGTTGATCACCCGCTGCACGCCGTCCATCGAGGTCTGCCGCAACGCCGGCTTGCCATCGACCAGCAGCAGCTGGGTGGGCTTGAACGCGATCACGATCTCCGGCGGCACGTTCTTCACCGGCAGCGAGGCCGGCTGCTTGTCCGCCTGGCTTACCGCCAGCGCGGACTCGAGCTGGTCCAGGTCGATGGTGAAGGTGGCGCCATCGCGGACCACGCTGCGGACCATGGCCAGGTACTTGTCCTGGTCGGGGATCGCGGTCGGGAAGCTGGCGCGGTCGAACGTGGCATTGCGCAGCACGACCTCGCGGGCCTCCTTGTCCACTTCGGTGAGCGCGCTGAACCAGACCACGCCGTAGTCGAGGTTGTCGACCGGCTTGCCGTCGGCGTCGGTGGCGGTGCCGCTCTTCACCGACACCGCGAAACGGCCCTTGAGCCGGTTGCCTTCCCAGCTTTCCATCTGCGGCTGGTAGACGGTGAAGGGCGTGTTGGAGGCGCTGTACTGGCGCGGGAAGGGGCGCGCGTCGATCGAGCTCGGCGCGGCGCACAATGCGGGCAGGGACAGCACCAGAAGCAGGAGGCCGGCGATCAGGGAAGATGTGCGTCGCATGTGTTCCTCCGGCAGTGCCAGACAGGTGGTTGTAAAGGCCGCGTGAACCGGAGCGGCGGAACGCCTCCGTGCGGCTCGTTCCGTGCCTGCGCGTCCCGCGCGCCGGCCGGGCGATGCTCCATGCGCATCATCGCTAGCCGCGGCGCCGGCTGCATTGGTCCTTGGGCCTATTTGTCGCGCGACGGCCGCGGAATTACGATCCGGGACGCCACCGTCCGTACCGGGAGTTGAGATGACTCGGCCCAGTCGATACCTGCAGTTCATGGTCGCCGGTTGCATGGCACTGGCAGTGCCGGCCATCGCGCCCGCCGCCCGCGCCGCAGCTCCCGCAGCCCCCGCTGCAGCGGGGACGGAGGCGGCGGTCGATCCGGCCGCGGTCGCCGCGCTGGAGAAGATGGGGCGCGCCCTGCGCGGCCTGGGCCAGTTCGAGGTCGTGTCCGACGCCAGCATCGAGCTGGTGCTCGAGAACGGGCAGAAGATCGAGATCGACCAGGACATCCGCTACCGGGCGCGCACCCCCGACCGGCTGCGGGTCGACATGAGCAACGACAGCTACGACCGCCAGGTGTTTTTCGACGGCAGGCAGCTGACGGTGTGGGCGCCGCAGCTGAACTATTACGCCACCGTCGACACCGAGGCGCGCACGCTCGGCCAGCTGGTGACCAACGCCGCGAGCCGCTACGGGCTGGCGTTGCCGCTGACCGACCTGTTCCTGTGGGGCACCGAAGCGGCGCCGCTGGCGGCCATCACCACCGCGTTCCGGGTGGGCGACGGCATCGTCGACGGCGATCGCGTCGAGCACTGGGCCTTCCGCCAGGAAGGCGCGGACTGGCAGGTGTGGATCTCGAAGGATTCATCGCTGCCGCGCAAGCTGGTGATCGTCGGCCAGGACGATCCGGCGTTGCCGGAGTTCAGCGCCGTGCTGCACTGGGACACGAAGACCCCGATCACCGATGCGACGTTCGCCTTCGCGCCGCCGGCCGATGCCAACCGGATCAGGCTGGTGCCGGTGCACGCGGCGCTGGAAGGCAAGGAGGACTGACATGCACGCATGTTCCCGCGGAACCCTGGGCCTGGCCGTGTCGTTGCTGCTGGTGGCGGCCGGCGCGCTGGCGCCGGTCATGCAGGCCGAAGCCGCGCGCCCGGGCACCCGGGCCAGCGCCAGCGGCAACGTCAACCGGCCGGTGCAGGCACAGCGCGGGCACGCCGAGGCCGGCGCGCGCAGCACCGCGCAGGGCGGCGGGCGCGCCGCCAGCGCCAATGCCAACCGCAATACCAGCACGAACCGCAACACCAGCGTCAGCCGCAGCAGCAACGTCAACATCGACAGCAGTCGCGAGGTCCACATCGACGTCGACGACGGCTGCTGCCACGGCGACCACTGGGACGACCATCCGGTGGCGACCGCGGCCGCGGTGACCGGCGCGGTGGCGCTCACCTCGGCGGTGATCGGTTCGATCGTCAACACGGTACCGCCCGGCTGCGTGCCGGTCATGGTCAACGGCATGACCTACCAGCAGTGCGGTTCAACCTGGTACCAGCCGCAGTACGCCGGTACCGCCGTGCAATACGTGGTCGTACCCGCGCCCTGAGCGGCGCGGGACGATTCCAGGCCAGCATCAGACCCAATGGAGGAATGACATGAAGCGTTTCGTACTCGTCGCAGCCGCGATCCTGATGATGGCCGGCTGCGCCAGCACGCCGACCGTGCACACCGACGCGGACCCGTCGGCGAACTTCAGCAGCTACCGCACCTACACCTGGCTGAGCAAGCCCGAGCAGCAGGGCGTGTCGCCGCTGGCTTCGCAGCGGATCGTGGAGTACGTGAACGCGCAGCTGCACGCCAAGGGCTGGACCGAGGCGGCCAATGGCGACGTGGCCGTGGTCGCGCACGTGGCCACCAAGCAGCAGCAGAGCCTGGACACCATGTATTCGGGCCCGATGTACGGCGGCTGGGGCTGGGGCCCGGGCTGGTACGGCGGCATGGGCATGGGCAGCTCCACCACCCACGTCCGCACCTATACGGTGGGCACGCTGATCATCGACCTGTTCGACACCCAGACCAAGCAGGCGATCTGGCGCGGTACCGCCAGCGACACGGTGCCGGACGATCCGGCCAAGGTGGATGCGCTGGTGCGGGCCGGCATCGCCGACATGTTCGCCGGCTTCCCGCCGGGCAGCGCGCCGGCGAAGTAAGGCGCCGCTGCGGAGGCAAAAAGAAGGGCCGGCGACATGAGTCACCGGCCCTTTGCAAATGGCGCGCCCGGAGAGATTCGAACTCCCGACCGCCTGGTTCGTAGCCAGGTACTCTATCCAGCTGAGCTACGGGCGCGTTTCAAGGCGCGGAATTATGCGTGAGCTTCCGGCGGCCGTCAATCGTCCGCGCCGGTTCCGGCTCCGAGTCCTTCAGCCAGGGTCGTGGCGACCGCGTCCGGGTGCCGCATCCAGCTGAAGTGATCGGCCGGCGCCTGCAGCGTTGCCGCATCCAGGTGCGTGATCCGCACCGGCGCATGCGGCAGCTTGGCCAGCAGCGCGTGCAGCGAGTCGCCCGGTGCCAGCCAGTCGTCGGCCAGCAGCACGCCATGGGCCGGCACGTGCAGCCGTGCGATGCCTGCCTCGAGGTCGCGGTCGAGGCCGGCGGCCGCGTAGCGGTTGCCCAGGCCGACCCGCGCCCAGTCGGCGATCAGGCTGCGCGCCTCGTTGCCGCCGAACCCCAGCCGCCGGCCCGGCAGCGTGCCGTGCCGCCGCGCCAGCCAGGGCAGGAAGCGGTACAGCGATGGCAGCAGCCAGCGCCGCGGCGGCGGGAAGCTGCGCCAGTACGGCGTGCCGCTGGCGACCAGCCACAGGCCGGCGAAGGCCTGCGGATGCTGGCCGGCGAAGCAGCAGGACAGCTGGCCGCCGAGGCTGTGGCCGCCGAGCAGCAGCGGGGTGCCGTCGTCGGGCAGTGCCGCGTGGCTGGCAGGAAGGTCCAGCGTGAGCAGTTCGCGATAGCCCCAGTCCTGTTCGCGCGACGGGCGCAGCGAACTGCTGCCGTTGCCGCGCCATTCGTGCAGGTGGGTGGCGATGCCTTGCCTGGCCAGTGCCTCGGCCAGCGGCAGGTAGTGGCGCGCAGCCACGCCCAGCGCCGGCAGCCACAGCAGTCGCGCGCGCGGCCGCGCCGGTGCATGCGCGAGCAGGGTCCAGCGGTGGCCGTCGGCGGCGGCTACGGTCGCCTCGGTGGCTCCGTTGGCCTCGATCATCTGCACGGCATCGTCGCGAAGTGGTCGAGCACCACCACCTCGCCGCGGCCGGGGCGGTAGCCGCCGAGCAGCGCCGCATGCACGTAGCCGGTCGCCGCCGCGCAGGCTTCGCGCAGCGGCAGGCCGCGGGCGAGGTTGGCGGCGATCGCCGAGGCGAGGGTGCAGCCGGTGCCGTGTGCTTCCAGGCGCAGCCGCGGATGCGCGGTGCGCTGCTCGCCTTCGGCATCGGCAAGGATGTCGACCACCTCGCCCGGCCCGGCCAGGTGTCCGCCCTTGAGCAGCACCGCCGGTGCGCCGAGCGCGCGCAGCGCCGCGGCCGCGGCGGACATCGCGGCCAGGTCGTCGATCTTCCAGCCCAGCAGCAGTTCGGCTTCCGGCAGGTTCGGGGTGAGCACGGTGGCCAGCGGCAGCAGCCGCGTGCGCAGCGCGTGCAGGGCGTCTTCCTGCAGCAGGCGCGCGCCGCTGGTGGCGACCATCACCGGATCCACCACCACGTGCGCGGGGCGGTGCCGTTCCAGCGCGCGGGCGACGGCCTCGATGACGTCGGCGCTGGCGAGCATGCCCAGCTTGACCGCGCCGATGCGGAAGTCGTCGAAGCATGCATCGATCTGCGCGTCGAGGAAATCCAGCGGCGGCACGTGCACCGCGGTCACCCCGCGGGTGTGCTGTGCGGTCAGTGCGGCCAGCGCCGACAGCCCGTGCACGCCGTGCGCGGCGAAGGTCTTCAGGTCGGCCTGGATGCCGGCACCGCCGCCGGAATCGGAGCCGGCGATGGTGAGGACGGAGACGGGGCGGATATCGTTCGGGTCGGCGGCCATGCCGCTATTCTGCACCGGCGCGCGTGGCCGGGGCGTGCCCGCCGTCCTCGAGCAGCGAAGCGGCCATCTGCAGGGCGCGGTCGAAGTTGGAGACGAAGTGCACCTGCGCGTGCATCGCGCCGAAGTCCATGTCGGCCAGGACCCGGTTCGGCTGCGGCTGCAGCCCGGACACGACCAGCACGATGCCGCGCCGCGCGCAGCGCCGGGCCAGGTTCGCCAGCGCGTGCACGCCGCTGGCGTCGACGATCGGCACCAGGCGCATGCGCAGGATGAACACCTTCGGCGGGTCGACGAACTGGTCGAGCAGGCTGTCGAGCCGGTTGGCCGCGCCGAAGAACAGCGGGCCGCTGATCTGGAAGGCCTCCACGCCCTTGGGCAGGCGCAGGCGCTGGCTTTCGTCGGCGGCGCGCTGCGGGTCGGCGTACAGGTCGTCGTCGGTGGCGCGCACGCCCGAGCTGATCTCCACGCTCTCGGCCATGCGGTACATGAAGATCAGCGTCGCGGTGACCAGGCCGGCCTGGATGGCGACGGTCAGGTCGAAGAACACGGTCAGGCCGAAGGTCAGCAGCAGCACCAGGCGATCGCCCCACGGCGCCGAGAGGGTGTGGCGGAAGTGCTGGTACTCGCTCATGTTCCAGGCCACCACCAGCAGCACCGCCGACAGCGCCGGCAGTGGCACGTAGCGCATCAGCGGAGCCAGGGCCAGCATGAACAGCAGCAGGAACCCGGCGTGCAGCATGCCGGCCATCGGCGAGCGTCCACCGGCGCGGATGTTGGTCGCGGTGCGCGCGATCGCGCCGGTCGCCGGCAGGCCGCCGAACAGCGCCGAGCCGACGTTGGCCACGCCCTGCGCGACCAGCTCGCCGTTGGAACGGTGGCGCCCGCCGGTCATGCCGTCGGCGACCACCGCCGACAGCAGCGACTCGACGCCGGCGAGGAAGGCGATGGTGAACGAACTGGGCAGCAGCTCCAGGGTGCGTTCGAAGGGGATGTGCGGGAAATCGAAGGCCGGCAGTGCCGACGGCAGCGCGCCGAAGCGGCTGCCGATGGTTTCGGCCGGCAGGGCGAAGGCCAGGCACGCGCCGGTGCAGGCCAGCAGCGCGATCAGGAAGCCGGGCCAGTTCGGCTTCCAGCGGCGCAGGCCGAAGATCACCACCAGCCCCAGCACGGTCAATGCGACCGCGGCCGGCTGGGTAGTGGCGATGTGCTGGGCGTAGGCGGTCCAGCGCGGAACGAACTCGGCCGGCACCGACTCCATCCGCAGGCCGAGCGCGTCCTTGACCTGGCTGGAGAAGATGCTGACCGCGATGCCGGCGGTGAAGCCGGGGGTCACCGGCTGCGGCATGTACTTCATCAGCGTGCCCAGCCGCAGCAGGCCGGCGGCGATGAGCATCAGCCCGGCCAGCAGCGTGCACAGCACCAGGCCGCCGAAGCCGAACCTCTCGATCACCACGAACACGACCGGGATGAACGCCGCGGTCGGCCCGCCGATCTGCACCCGCGAGCCGCCCAGCGCCGAGATCAGGAAGCCGGCGATGATCGCGGTGTACAGGCCCTTTTCCGGGCCGGTACCGCTGGCGATGGCCAGGGCCATGGCCAGCGGCAGGGCGACGATCGCCACGGTCAGGCCGGCGACGGCGTCGGCGCGCAGGTCGCCCCAGCCGTAGCCTTCGCGCAAGGTGGTCAGCAGCTTCGGTTCGAACTGGCGCAGGTAGCGTCGGGTGTCCATCAGGCTGGCTCCTTCAGGCGCACGCCGCGGCCCTGCGCCTGGCTGGGCTGGCCGGGGCCGATCAGTTCGACCCCGGAAGCATCGAGCGCGTCGATCACCTTCACCAGCGTGTCGACCACGCCGCGCACGGTGCCGTCGCTGGCTTCCATGCGCTGGATGGTGGGCAGGGAAACGCCGGCCATCGCGGCCAGGCTGCGCTGGTCGATGCCCAGCAGGGCGCGTGCGGCGCGCAGCTGCGCGGCGGTGATCATGGTGGCGGCCTCGGTGGGGACCTGCCGCATTCTGGAGCCATGGGGCGTGATGATGCAATCACCATAAGTCTATGGTGATGTATAAAACATCATTCCAGTGGGCCGGATGGAGGCTGCCGGCACCGGTGGCACCCGCTTCCGCGCAGTGCCACCGGGAGCGTGCCGGCGGGGCCGCCGCTACAGCACTTCGGAGGCGAAATCGGCCAGCCGCGAGCGCTCGCCGCGGCGCAGGGTGATGTGCGCGCTGTGCGGCCAGTTCTTGAAGCGGTCCACCGCGTAGGTCAGGCCCGAGGTGGTCTCGGTCAGGTACGGGGTGTCGATCTGCTCGACGTTGCCCAGGCACACGATCTTGGTGCCGGGGCCGGCGCGGGTGATCAGGGTCTTCATCTGCTTGGGGGTGAGGTTCTGCGCCTCGTCCAGGATCAGGTAGCGCGAAAGGAAGGTGCGGCCGCGCATGAAGTTCATCGAGCGGATCTTGATCCGGCTGGCGAGCAGGTCGTTGGTCGCCGCGCGGCCCCAGGCGCCGCCTTCCTGGTTGTGGGTGAGCACTTCCAGGTTGTCGGTCAGCGCGCCCATCCACGGCGTCATCTTTTCCTCCTCGGTGCCGGGCAGGAAGCCGATGTCCTCGCCGACGCTGACCGTGGCGCGGGTCATGATGATCTCGCGGTAGCGCTGCTGGTCCATGGTCTGGGCCAGGCCGGCGGCCAGCGCCAGCAGGGTCTTGCCGGTGCCTGCGGTGCCGAGCAGGGTGACGAAGTCGATGTCCGGGTCCATCAGCGCGTTGAGCGCGAAGTTCTGCTCGCGGTTGCGCGCGGTGATGCCCCACACCGCGTGCTGGCCGCCGCGGAAGTCGTCGACCAGGGCCAGGGTGGCCTTGCCGCCGTCGATCTTCGCCACGCGCAGTTCGACTTCGTCCTCGCCGGGCAGGTACAGGTACTGGTTCGGGTGCCAGTCCTCGTCCTCGCGCGGGGCCACTTCGTAGGTCGTGCGTCCCTTGTCCGACCACGAGCGCAGGTCGTCGCGGTGCTTCTCCCAGAAATCGTCGGGCAGCTCGGTGGCGCCGGTGAACAGCAGGCTGAAGTCGTCCAGCGCGCGGTCGTTCTCGTAGTCCTCCGACGCGATCCCGGCGATCGCCGCCTTGATCCGCAGGTTGATGTCCTTGGAGACGAACACCACCGGGATCTCCGGCGGGGTGGTCTCCTTCAGCGCCAGGATCGCGCCGAGGATGGCGTTGTCGGGGATCACCGCGCCGAAGCTCTTGCCGGCCTCGAAGTGGCTGGTCTGGAAGCGCAGCAGGCCGGCGATCTGGCGCCCGCGCAGCTGCACGCCCTGCGGCTGCATCAGCGGGATGCCCTGGTCCAGCTTCTCCAGTCCCGAGGCCTCGACCAGTTCGTTGAGGAAGCGGCTGACCTGGCGCGCGTTGCGGCTGGCCTCGGAAGTGCCCTTCTTGGCGTTGTCCAGCTCCTCGATGACCTGCATCGGCAGGTAGATGTCGTGCTCGTCGAACTTGAACAGCGCGGTGGGATCGTGCATCAGCACGTTGGTATCCAGCACGTAGATGCGCTTGCCTCGGGTCATCGTGGCTTCCTGGTGGGCGGTGCGTGGCGGTGGGCCGGGATGGTGCGTGCGGCATCGGCGGCGGTCGCGCGCGCCGGTGCCGGACAGGGGCGAGCCGTCGCGGCCTGCGGGGCAGGGCGACGGCTCGGGAGGGAGGCGATGGCGGTCACTGCGAGGTTTCGGCCTTCAGTGCGTCGAGCACGGCCTGGGCATGGCCGGGCACCTTCACCCCGCGCCATTCGCGCGCGATGCGCGAGTCGGGGCTGATGAGGAAGGTGCTGCGGACCACGCCCAGCACCTTGCGCCCGTACATGTTCTTCTCGTGGATCACGTCGAAGGCGCGGCACAGCGCTTCGTCGGCGTCGCTGACCAGGGCGAAATCGAAGCCCTGCTTCGCGCAGAAATTGTCGTGCGACCTGACCGAGTCGCGCGACACGCCGAGCACGTCGGCGCCGAGCCGGGCGAACTGCGGCAGCAGCGCGTTGAAGTCCAGGCCCTCGGTGGTGCAGCCGGGGGTGCTGTCCTTGGGATAGAAGTACAGGACCAGCCAGCGGCCGGCGTAGTCGGCGAGGGTGGCGCTGTTGCCGCCGGAAAGGGCCAGCGGCAGCTTGAGGGTGGCGCGGTCGAGCTTGGGCTGTTTCATCGTGCCGGGGTCGCGCTCCTGCTCAGAACTTCATCGGATCCATGATCGCGTCGAGGTTCAGGTGGTCGCAGAACTCGAGGAAATCGTCGCGCAGCGCGGCGATGTGCATGTTGGAGGGAACGCCGATGGTGACCTGCGCCGAGACCATCTCCGCGCCGGTCTGCATCGCCCGGTAGCGGGTGCTCTGCAGGTTCTCGATGGTGATGCCCTGGCGGTCGAAGAAGTCGGCCAGCTGGAACAGGATGCCGGGCTTGTCGGCGGCCACCACCTCGACGATGTAGGGCAGCAGGTTGGACTGGCTCTGCTTGGCCGCGGTGCGGTACCAGTTGAGCTTGAGCCCTTCCTCGCGGTCCAGGCGGCCGAGCATGGCTTCGAGCTTGGCCACCGCGTCCCACGAACCGGTCGCCAGCGCGGTCATCGACACGTCGCGGCCGACCGTGGCCAGGCGTGCGTCGACCAGGTTGCAGCCGCTGTCGGCGATGCGGCGCGTGACCGGCAGCAGTGGCGACTCCGGATGCGTCGTATAGGCGTTGATCAGGAGGTGGTTTTCGGTCGGCGAAGGCCGCGGCGGGGTGTCGGTCAAGTCGGCTTCCGGCATTGCGTGCGTAAGGCTGAATGGCGGGCCGTCCAGGGCCCAGCCTCGCGGCCAGCATACTTGCCCGTGCTTTCGCGCCGCAAGTATGATCGGGCCTCCCTGGAAGCCGGCCGCGCCACGCGCGCAGACCGCCGGAACCCAGCAATCGCCCGAGTCGAACGCATTGCATCCCACCGGCCTGATCACCGCGCTTGCGACCCCGTTCGACGAGGCCGGCGCACTGGACCTGGGCGCCTGGCGCAGGTTGCTGGAATGGCAGCTGGCCGCGGGCGTGGAAGGCGTGGTCGTCGCCGGTTCCACCGGCGAGGCCTCGATGCTCGCCGACGACGAATACGACACCCTGCTGCGCACCGCGGTGCAGGCCGTCGCCGGCCGCGTGCCGGTGCGGGCCGGCCCCGGCCAGCCGGGCACCGCGCGCACCATCGCCCAGACCCGCCGCGCCGCTGCGCTCGGCGCCGACGTGGCGCTGGTGGTGGTGCCGCCGTACGTGCGCCCCACCCAGTCCGGCATGCTGGCGCACTTCCGCGCCGTGGCCGACGAGGGCGGCCTGCCGGTGATGCTGTACAACGTGCCCGGCCGCAGCGGCGCCGACCTGCTGCCGGAAACGGTAGCCGCACTGGCCGCGCACGAACGCATCGTCGGCATCAAGGAAGCGGTTGCCGATGCGGCGCGCATCGACGCGCTGGTTGCGCTGCGCGCCCCCGGTTTCCGCGTGCTTGGTGGCGACGACGCCACCGCCGCGCGCGCGCTGCTGGCCGGCGCCGATGGCCTGGTCTCGGTCGGTTCCAACGCCGCTCCCGCCGCCTACCGTCGGCTGCTCGACCTTGCACGTGGCGGCGACGCGGCCGCGACTGCGCAGTGGGATGCGCGGCTGGCGCCGCTGCACGCCTTCTGCGGCGTCGAGCCCAACCCGATCCCGGTCAAGGCGCTGCTGCAGCGCCTTGGCCTCGGCCACGGCGTGCGCCTGCCGCTGCTGCCGCTGTCGGCGCGGCACCACGATGAAGCCGCGCGCATGATCGCCCTGGCCCGCGCGCTCGAAGCCAGTTGTGGCCGCGAACCGCTCGCGGCCTGATCCCTTCCGAAACACCCGAACCTTCCGGAGCCTTGCCGATGTCCCACACCTCCCGCCTCGCCCGCGCCTCCACGGCCGCGCTGCTGGCCTTCACCGCGACCGCGCTGCTCGGCGGCTGCTCCTGGTTCGGCGGCGGCTCCAAGGGCGATTACGCGCTCAGCCCCGAAGCGCGCCCGCTGGAAGTGCCGCCGGACCTGAACCTGCCCGACACCAGCGGCGCGATGGCACTGCCGCCGGCCGCCGGCCAGGCGGCCGCCCCGCAGCCCGCCGCCGCACCGGCCGCATCGCCCAGCGGCTTCACCGTCGCCGGCAGTCGCGATGAAGTGTTCACCAGGGTCGGGCCGGCGCTGGAAGCCATCGACGGCCTGGAGATCGCCAGCCGCGCACAGCTGCTGGGCACCTACGACGTGAAGTACCAGGGCGTGGATTTCCTGGTGCGCGTGGTCGGGGTCGAAGGCGGCGCCTACGTCTCGGCGGTCGATCCGCGCGGCCTTCCGGCCACGGCGGGCGCGCCGCTGCAGGTGGTCGCCGCGCTGCAGGCGGCGCTGGCCAAGCACTGATTTTCCGGAAGCCGCCATCGCCGGCACGTGGAAAGGCGCCCGAGGGCGCCTTTCCCATTTGCGGCGGGGCAAGCCGCGCGGTGCGGCCCTCAGCGTTCCAGCAGCGGCAGCTTGTCCGGCTTGCCGTCCCCCTCGGCGGCGTCGGGCAGCGGCTCCTTGCGCACGGTGATCACCGGCCAGGCCTGCGACAGCTCGGCGTTGAGCGCGACGTAGCTTTCCTGGCCGGCCGGCACGTCGTCTTCCGGGAAGATCGCGTTGGCGGGGCATTCCGGCTCGCACAGGGTGCAGTCGATGCACTCGTCCGGGTCGATCACCAGGAAGTTCGGGCCCTCGTGGAAACAGTCGACCGGGCACACCTCCACGCAGTCGGTGTACTTGCACTTGATGCAGTTCTCGGTGACGACGAAGGGCATGGCGAACGGCTGCGTGGCGGGAAGAGCGACCGATATTCTAAGCCAGCGCCCGTGCGCCGTCGCCCCGCGGGCCGCGGCGCGGTTCAGGCCAGGCCGCGCGCCCGGGCCAGGCGGAACATCCCGGCGGCCGCAAGCTCCTCCGGATGGCGGTGCACGGCGACGCCGCGCCGGCGCAGCGCGTGCGCGTAGCGCCCGACCAGGCCGTCGCCGCCGACCAGGTGCACCGGCGTGGACAGGCCGGCGAGCGCGAACTGCACCTCGTGCCCGATCAGCATGCCCGACAGGAAGGAGGGCAGGACCTGCGCCGGGAAGCGCCCGAACAGCGAGGCGGTGCGCACCGCGAACAGGTCGTGCAGCAGGCTGCCGCCGCCGTCGCTGCAGGCCAGTCCGGCGTCGAACGCAGGCTCGTCCAGTGGCGGTTCGCCTTCGGCCATGCCGCGGGCGAGGATGCTGTGCGTGCGCAGCAGCGCGTACAGCTCGCCGGTCATCGCCGTGGCCAGCGAGGTGATCGTGCCGTCGCGCACCTGCACCCACTTGCTGTGCGTGCCGGGCAGGCAGACGGTGTGCGTGCCACCGCCCAGCGCATCGAGGAGGCCGGCGATCTGGGTTTCCTCCCCGCGCATCACGTCGCCGGTGGTGCTGGTGCGGTCGGCGATGCCCGGCACGCACCAGAACTGGCGGTAGCCGAAGCCCGGGGCCTCGCGCGAGGCGTCCAGCCGCAGCATGCCCGCGGCCAGCGCGTCGGCATCGGCCGGGCAGCGCACGTAGGGCACTTCGATCCAGCCGCCGCGTGCGCCGACCATGCCGGCCAGCACCACCAGCGGATCGTCCCAGCCGGCGATCATCGCCGCGAGCACCTTGCCGTAGCGGCCGGCGCAGGCCAGCGCGCCTTCCTCGCCGCGGCGGCGGTCCACCACCGCGCCGCCGGCATCCAGGCGGTACACGCGCAGGCTGCTGCCACCCCAGTCGACCGCGATCATGGCAGTTCCACCCGGCTTTCCGGCAGGCCCAGCGCAGCGCCGAGCGGTATCCCGAACAGGCCGCCGGAGGCGGGCGCGGCGGCGCGCGCCGCCCCATCCAGCCCCTGCGGCGAAGTGATCACGTAGAGCATGTCCATCCCGGCGCCGCCGATCGCACAGCACGACGGCTGCGGCACCGGCACCGGCACGACCCGGTCGATGCGGCCATCGGGTGCGTAGCGGACCACGCGCGCGCCGCCCCACTGCGCGTTCCAGAGGAAGCCATCGGCGTCGATGCAGGAGCCGTCGGCGGCCACGCCGGGCAGGTCGACCGCGGCGAACACGCGCGAGTCGCCCACCCGCGCGGCCTCCGGGTCGTAGTCGCAGCACTGGATCTGCGGCCGGGTGGAATCGCACCAGTACAGCGTGCGGCCGTCGGGCGAGAAGCAGATCGAATTGGGGATGGCCACGCCCGGCAGCGGCAGCGGGCGCAGGCCATGGGCGGCCGAGTACTGGAAGAACGCGCCGAGCGGCGACTTCACCGCCGATCCGTCCATGGTCCCGAACACGAAATTGCCGTGGCGGTCGGCGCGGCCGTCGTTGCTGTGCGTGCGCGGCTCGTGCGGCTGCACGTCGGCCAGGTGCCGCAGCGGCAGCGGCGCGTCGTCGCCGGCCAGCGCTGCGTCCAGGTCGGCGTGGGACAGCGCCCTGGCCAGCGCCAGCAGCAGTTCGCCGGAAGCGGCAAGGCCAAGGCAGCCGGGGCGGTCGGGCAACGCCCAGTGGTGCGAGCGACCGCTGGCAGGTTCGTGCATCCACAGCCGCGCGCCGTCGATGTCCACCCACAGCAGCGCCTGCCGGCGTTCGCACCAGAGCACGCCTTCGCCATGGGCGCAGCGCGCGTCGACGATCAGGTGGGCGGTCGGGCCGGGATCCATCGGCGCAGTTCTACCATTCGGCGACGCTCCCGTCCGCATGCCGCCAGAGGGGATTGCGCCAGTCGGGCGGGTTGGCGTGGGCGCGGCGCAGGCGCTCCTCGTCGATTTCCACGCCCAGGCCGGGCCGCGGCAGGGCGCGGATGTGGCCGCCCTCGTCGCAGGCGAAATCCTCCCGGTTGAGCACGTAGTCGAGCAGGTCGGCGCCCTGGTTGTAGTGGATGCCGATGCTCTGCTCCTGCAGCATCGCGTTGTGCGCGACGAAGTCCACCTGCAGGCAGGCGGCCAGCGCTACCGGGCCCAGCGGGCAGTGCGGCGCGAGGGCCACGTCGTGGGCCTCGGCCATCGCCGCGATCTTCACGCATTCGCTGATGCCACCGGCGTGCGACAGGTCCGGTTGCAGGATCGCCAGGCCGCCGGCCTGCAGCACCTGCTTGAATTCGAAGCGCGAGTACATGCGTTCGCCGGCCGCCAGCGGGATCGCGGTGGCCGCCGCCAGGCGCGGGTAATGCTCGGCCTGCTCGGGCAGCACGGGTTCTTCGACGAACAGCGGCTTGTAGGGCTCCAGCTCGCGCAGCAGCACCCGCGCCATCGGCGCGCCGACGCGACCGTGGAAATCGACGCCGAAGTCGACCGTGTCGCCGAACGCGTCGCGCACCGCGGCCACCCGCGCCAGCGCCGCGTCGACCGCGCGCGGGCTGTCGACCAGGCGCAGCTCCGCGGTGGCGTTGAACTTGAAGGTGTCGAAGCCCAGCCCGCGGTAGCCGTCGATCTGTTCGACCAGGTCGTCCGGGCGGTCGCCGCCGACCCAGCGGTAGGTCTTCATCCGGTCGCGGACCAGGCCGCCGAGCAGCTGGTACACCGGCACGCCCAGGGCCTTGCCCTTGATGTCCCACAGCGCCTGGTCGATGCCGGCGATCGCGCTCATGAACACCGCGCCGCCGCGGTAGAAGCCGCCGCGGTACAGCACCTGCCACAGGTCGTTGATCCGCGCCGGGTCCTGGCCGACCAGGTAATCGCCGAGTTCGTGCACGGCGGCTTCGACCGTGCGTGCGCGGCCTTCGACCACCGGCTCGCCCCAGCCGGTGACGCCTTCGTCGGTCTCGACCTTGAGGAACAGCCAGCGCGGTGCGGCGTGGTAGGTGGTGAGGCGGGTGATCTTCATCGACCGGCATCCCTCATCGGCGGTAGCCGGACTGGACCAGGCGGAACTCGCGCGCGTTGGTGCGGGTGCGTTCTAGCGGCTGGCCGGGGCGATAGAGTTCCCCGCCGATGCCTGCGCCGTCGCTGCCGGCGGCCAGGTAATCGGTGAGGGTGAGCGGGGTGACGCCACCGACCACGAGCAGGGGTACCGCCGGCAGCACCGCGCGCAGCGCGCGCACGTGGCCGGGGCCGAAGCTGGCGGCGGGGAACAGCTTGAGCATCTGCGCGCCGGCGTCTAGCGCGGCGAAGGCTTCGCTGGGGGTGGCGAAGCCGGCCAGTACCTGCATCCCGGCCGCGACCGCGTGGCGGATCAGCGCCGGGTTTGTGTTCGGGGTGACGATGAAGCGCGCGCCGAGCTGCCGCAGGGTGTCGACCTCGGCCGGGCGCAGCACGGTGCCGCCGCCGATCCAGGCGTGCCCGCTGTGGTCGCGCACCGCGGTAGCAATACTCTGCGCCCAGTCCGGCGAATTCAGCGGCACCTCGATCGCGTCGTACCCTTCCTCGACCAGCGCGCCGACGTGCGCCGGCGCCTCGGCCGGGGTGATGCCGCGCAGGATCGCCACCAGCGGCAGGCGGAACGGCAGTTGCGGCGCGCGCGCGCCCTCGGCGATGGTCATGGTGCGGCCGCCCGTTCGACGCCGCCGTGGCTGCGGCAGGTCCTGCCCGCCGGACCGGCCCGCTGGGGACGGCCTGTTCTGTCGTGCGCCATGGGCCCTCCGCCCGGACGATGCCCGCGCGTGGCGCGGGCGTGCGCCTGCGCTTCACGGATGAATGGGCGGCGCTAGCCTCGCCCGGCAAGCTATGTTGGGCAAATGAAATTTTCGCCGTAATCTATTCCCCACTCGCATAGATCGCCCTGGGAGGGGAGATGGGCAAGCCCACCGGCAACGCGCACTGGTTCAACCCGTCGCGGCTGAAGACCCGGCACCTGCTGCTGCTGATGCACCTGGAAGAGCAGGGCTCGGTGCTGCGCGCCGCCGAGGCCGCGCGTATGACCCAGCCGGCCGCCTCCAAGTTGCTGGCGGAAATGGAGGGCCTGCTCGGGGTGCCGCTGTTCGAGCGGCATGCGCGCGGGGTGGAGCCGACCTGGTACGGCCAGGTGCTGATCCGGCGCGCGCGCACCGCGCTGCTGGAGATTAATCGCGCCCAGGAGGAGATCGCCGCGCTGCGCGAAGGGCGCATGGGCCAGGCCTCGATCGGGACCGTGGTCAATCCGGGCACCAACCTGGTGCCGCAGGCGGTGGCTGCGGTCAAGCGCGAGTACCCGGACATCCTGGTGCGGATCGAGATGGACTACAGCCGGCCGCTGGTGGCCGCGCTGCTGGACGGCCAGCTGGACCTGGTGGTCGGCCGGATCATGGATCCGGCGGACAGCGTGGACCTGGAGTTCGAGTCGCTGGCCGACGAGCCACACTCGGTGATCGTGCGCGCCGGCCATCCGCTGGACGGCCGCGCCCTGGTCCGGCACGAGGAACTGGCGGACTACGGCTGGATCCTGCCGCCGCCGGACAGCGTGCTGCGCGCGCGGCTGGAGACCATGTTCCTGGAGAACGGCCTGGTCGGCGCGCGCAACGCGATCGAGACCGCGTCGCTGCCGGTGATGATCAACCTGCTGCGGGTCAGCGACCTGCTGGTGGCGCTGCCGGTGGAATCGGTCGCCTCCTACGTGCAGGCCCGGCAGCTGGCGGTGCTGCCGGTGGAGCTGGGGGTCGGCATGGAGTCGTTCGGGATTATCCGCCGCCGCGGCCACCTGCTGTCGCCGGCCGCCGAGCGGGTGCTGGAGGCGCTGCGGGCCACGGCGCAGCGGTTGTACGCGGGTCACGCCCGGCCGACCGGGGCCTCCTGACCGCGGTTTTCCAATTCCATTGAGGAATACCGCCTATCCCAAAACTTCATTGGTGTCCGACCCGCACCCCCTCCTATGGTGCCTCCGGGGAAACCTTTGCGCCGCTGCGGTATCGTTATCTCGTCCGGGATGACAGCGCTTGCAGGGGGGCGGGACGCTCCAGGGGAAAAACAGAAAAACCAGTCCGTTCGATCCGTCAGTGTCCTGGGAGGGAACAGTGATGTCGAAGCAACCGATTGGCACCGCCACGCGCGGTGCGACCTTGCGCCTGCCTGTCCACCTCGCCCGTTCCGCGCTCGCCCTGGGCATCGCCCTGGCGCTGCCGGCCGGGGTGCTGCACGCCCAGGCCGCGGCCGACGTGGCGGAGGACCAGGCCGGGGAGGCCGCCGGAAAGACCGCCGAAGCCGCTGGCGGCGCCGAGGGGACCCAGGACTTCCAGTCCGTCGAGGTCAGGGGCATCCGCGGCAGCGTGATGCGCGCCCAGGACCTCAAGCGCGACGCCGATCAGATCGTGGACTCGGTCACCGCGCAGGACATCGGCGCGCTGCCGGACCGCAGCGTGACCGAGACGCTCAAGCGCGTGAGCGGCGTGACCGTCACCAACTTCCTGGCGCGCGACGATCCCGACCACTTCTCGGCCGAGGGCAGCGGCGTGATGATCCGCGGCCTGACCCAGGTGCGCGGCGAACTCAACGGCCGCGACGTGTTCAGCGCCAACGGCGGCCGCGGCCTGAGCTTCGAGGAAGTGCCCTCCGAGCTGATGGCCGGCGTGGACGTGTACAAGAACCCGGCGGCGGACATCATCGAGGGCGGCCTGGGCGGCACGGTCAACCTGCGCACACGCATGCCGTTCGACGAGCCCGGGCGCAAGGTCGCCGCCAGCATCGACTACAACTACGGCGACTTCGTCGAGAAGGGCAATCCGTCGGGCTCGTTCCTGTTCAGCGACCGCTGGACCACCAGCGGTGGCGGCGAATTCGGCTTCCTGGCCAACGTCTCGTATTCGGAACTGGCCACGCGTTCGGACGGCATCCAGGTCGAGGCCTACCAGCGCCGCAACGACGCCGCGCTGCTGGAAGGCACCAGTTTCGACTGGGTCTACATCCCCGGCGGCGTCAACTGGCGCACCCTGGACTTCGAACGCAAGCGGCAGGGCCTGGCCCTGGCGGCGCAATGGCGGCCGAACGAGAACACCGAGGTCTACGCCCAGTTCCTGCGCTCGAAGTACAACATGCAGTGGCGCGAGCACTCGATGACCTTCGGCGACCAGCTGCAGGGCGCCGATGGCGCGTGGCGCGACAACGACATCCTGCCGGCGCCCGGCACGACGTTCACCTACGACCGCAACGGCGTGTTCCAGACCGGTTACGCGACGCGCCAGCGCCAGGAAATCGACTGGGTGAACATCGACTGGGGCAGCATCGACTGGAGCCAGCCCTGGGATCCGAGCATCACCGAGCTGTGCTGCGACCTGGAGCCCTACAGCCTGGCCTTCCGTACCACCAACCGCCTGGCCACCCAGGAGACGGTGACCAGCGACTGGTCGGCCGGCTTCCGCCACTACATCACCGACCGGCTGGTGATGCGCGGCGACCTGCAGTACGTGGAGTCCTCGAGCAAGCCGGTGGACTTCTCCGTCATCGCCAGCACCTTCCTCAGCGACGTCTACCTCGACCTGACCGGCAAGTATCCCTCGCTGCAGCTGGCCGCCGAGCACGAGCAACTGGGCGACCCGCGCTCGTACTCGTGGCTGGCGAACATGGACAACCTGCAGGACAACCATGGCGAGGAAGTCGCCGCGCGCCTGGACTGGGAGTACGCCTTCGACGACAGCAACTGGCTGCGCTTCTTCCGTTTCGGCGTGCGCGCCACCTCGCGCGAGCAGGTCAACAGGGACAGCGGCTGGGACAACTGGATGCCGGTCAGCGCCACCTGGGCCACGCTCGACCCCGGCGCCACCGGGCAGTACGGCTCCTGGGACGGCGGCAACGAGCTGGCGTGGCTGAGCGACTACCTGCCGCAGTACTCCGAGCTGTACACGATGGGCAACTTCTTCCGCGGCAAGGTCCAGGTGCCGGGCAACCTGTGGTACCCGAACAACGCGATCGTCGATCTGGAGAACGCGGGCGCGGCGTTCCCGCCGCTGTATGCCGACCGCCTGGCCGCCGGCGGCCAGGGCTGGCTGCCGGCGGTGTTCAATCCGCAGGACACCAACCACCAGGAGGAACGCACCCAGGCGGTGTACGGCGCGCTGTACTTCGAGAACGACAGCCTGTTCGGCGGCCGCACCCTCGACGGCAACGTCGGCGTGCGCATCGTCCAGACCAGCACCTCGAGCGTCGGCTATGGCCAGATCCCCGACCTGAGCGGCCAGCTCCGGCTGACCCCTGAGGTACGCGCGGCGTTCGACGGCAGCTACTTCAACATCGACAGCGCCGGCAGCTATACCGACGTGCTGCCCAGCCTCAACCTGCGCCTGCACCTGAACCCGCAGCTGCAGTGGCGCTTCGCCGCGTCCAAGGCGATCGCGCGCCCGGAGTTCCGGCAGATGACCTCGTGGCTGCCGCTGCGGGTGGGTGTGGACGAAAGCTGCCAGCCACAGCAGAACGGCGGCGCGCTGTGCGGCTTCGAGTACCTCGAGGGCTTCACCGGCTCGGCCGGCAACCCGAACCTTGAGCCGATGCGCGCCAACCAGTTCGACACCGCGCTGGAGTGGTACTTCGGGCCGGCGAACATGCTCTACGCGACCCTGTTCTACAAGGACGTGGAGGGCTACTTCGTCTCCGAGACCCGCGACGAGGAGATCGGCGGGATCAGCTGGGCGGTGACCCGCCCGCACAACCTCGATACCGGAAAAATCCAGGGCTTCGAGGTGGGCTGGAACCAGTTCTTCGACTTCCTGCCCGGCTGGATGAAGGGCTTCGGCGTGCAGGCGAACTACACCTACGTGGACAGCTCGGGCGGCAGCAACATGAACCCCGATCCGAACGATCCGGACGCGCGCCGGCCGCAGGTGGACAACCTGCCGCTGGAAGGGCTGTCCGAGCGTTCGTACAACGTGGTGGGCATCTACGAGCACGGCCCCTGGTCGTTCCGCCTGGCCTACAACTGGCGTTCGCGCTACCTGCTGACGGCCAGCGAAACCAACCTGCAGCTGCCGATGTGGGCGGACGATTTCGGCCAGCTGGACGGCTCGTTCTTCTACAACATCAACGACAACATCCAGGTCGGCATCCAGGCCAACAACCTCACCGACGCGGTCACCACCGTGCTGATGGGGCCGCGGCTCTACGACGACGGTTACCTGGACGAGACGCTGTACCCGCGTTCGTACTTCATGAACGACCGGCGCTACTCGGCGGTGCTGCGCGCGCGCTGGTAGCGCTGTTCCACCGCGACATGTTTCCTCCGTCGGCCCGCGCGGGCAACCGCGCGGGCCTTTTCTTTGCTTCCTTGCGGGTGCCTTGATGTAGTCCAGTACGGAATAGGTGGGCCCGGATATTTCATTGGTCTGGAATTGGAGCGCCGCTTAGGCTGCGGGAGTCGCCGGTTCATCGATCGACCGCTGCACGAATCAATCGGCCGTGCCCCTCCGCGGGACCGGCCGGCCGCGAAGGCCAAAAAAAAACCAGCCTGGGAGCGGCCGCCCCGTTCCCGCTTGCAACGCACGTCCTGGGAGGGATCGTATGTCCAAGCTCCAGAACCGCCGTCCGTCCGGACGCGCGTCCACGCGCACCCAGTTCCGCCCCCTCAACCGCAGCACGCTGGCGATGAGCCTGGCGCTGCTGCTCGCCGCCCCGGCCTACGCGCAGGACGCGGCCACCCCCGCCAGCGGCGACGACCAGGCGGTCACCGAACTCGACCAGGTCACCGTCACCGGCATCCGCGGCTCGATCCAGCGCGCGCAGGACATCAAGCGCGAAGCCGATACTTTCGTCGACTCGGTGACCGCGCTGGATATCGGCGCGCTGCCCGACCGCAGCGTCACCGAGACCCTGTCGCGCATCCCCGGCGTGACCATCGACCGCTTCCTCGCCGTGGGCGACCCGGAGCACTTCTCCGCCGAAGGCAATGGCGTGCAGGTGCGTGGCCTGACCCAGGTGCGTTCCGAGCTCAACGGCCGCGACAGCTTCTCCGCCTCCGGCGGCCGTGGCCTCAGCTTCCAGGACGTGCCGTCCGAGCTGATGGGCGGCG
Source organism: Pseudoxanthomonas koreensis (assembly GCF_010093225.1). Lineage (GTDB taxonomy): Bacteria > Pseudomonadota > Gammaproteobacteria > Xanthomonadales > Xanthomonadaceae > Pseudoxanthomonas > Pseudoxanthomonas koreensis. The sequence continues at coordinate 32,486 of NZ_PDWM01000017.1, forward strand.
TGGACGTGTACAAGAACCAGACCGCCGCGATGATCGAGGGTGGCCTGGGCGGCACCGTCAACCTGCGCACGCGGCTGCCGTTCGACTTCGAGGACCAGAAGCTGGCCGCCAGCTTCAGCATCAACCGCGGCGACTTCGCCGACAAGGTCGATCCGTCGGCCTCGGTGCTGTACAGCAACCGCTGGACCTACGGCGACGGCGGCGAGTTCGGCCTGCTGGTCGACGTGGCCCGCTCGGACCTGTCCACCCGCACCGACGGCCTGTTCGTGCGCCCGTTCTTCAAGAACAGCAACAGCGACCTCAACGGCGACGGCACCGGCGACGAGCTGTGGATCCCGCGCGGTGCCGACTGGCGCACGCTGCAGTACGAGCGCGAGCGCTCCGGCGCCTACGTGGCGGCGCAGTGGCGCCCGAACGACGACATCGAGGTCGTCGCCACCGCCTTCCAGAGCAAGTACAACGAGCTGTGGTTCGAGGACGCGATCTTCGTCTCGAACGACCCGACCCAGGTCATGGTCGACGCCAGCCAGCCCTACGAGTTCGAAGGCAACGTGTTCCGTTCCGGCCGCATCACCCAGAACGGTGGCGTGCCGATGGGCACCGACATCCGTGCCTCGGACCGCAAGTCGAAGACCGCCGACTACTCGATCGGGGTGAAGTGGCAGTTCAGCGACAACACCGAGTTCTCGACCGACCTGCAGTACGTCAAGGCCGACACCCAGAAGCTCGATTCCACCGTGTCACTGGGCGTCAACGTGCCTTACATCGACGTCGCCCTGGGCGGCGTGCCCAGCATCGGCATCAACGAGGACTTCACCACCAACCCGGCGAACTACTACTGGGGCTTCACCATGGAGAACCTGGTCGACAACGAAGCCGACCAGGTTGCGTGGCGCGCCGACATCCGGCACCGCCTGGACGGCGGGCTCTTCAAGGGCATCCGCGGCGGCGTGCGCCTGACCGACCGCGACGCCACCAGCCGCGACACCAGCTACAACTGGCAGCCGGTGTTCCAGACCTGGATGCAGTGGTGGGCGCTGCCGGGCGGCGTGCCGCTGCCGGGGCTGGACCTCAACGACACGGTCAATTCCAGCCTGGTCAACCTCAACAACTTCAACAACTTCTACCGTGGCGGCGCCAACACCCCCGGCAAGTTCTACGCGCCGATCCTGGCCACCGCGCTGGGTTTCCCGGACAGCTACAAGGCCATCCACGACGCCGCCGCGCCGTTCTACAGTTGTTGCTACGGCCTGGGCCCGTTCGAGCCGCGCAGCCTGGACGAGCCGGCGTACACCAACATCCAGAGCGAGACCACCCGCGCGGCCTACGCGATGGTCGACTTCGGCCTGGACGAGTTGCTGCTGGACGGCAACTTCGGCGTGCGCGTGGTGCGCACCGAGAACTCCGCCAACGGCTACCTGATCTTCCCGAACGTGGCCTACGCGCCGTTCCTGGGCGCCGGCGAGTCCGAGCCGATCGAGGCGAAGAACTCCTACACCGACGTCCTGCCGAGCGGGAACGTGCGCTGGGAGCCGGTCGACGACGTGATCGTGCGCTTCGCCGCGTCCCAGGCGATCGCGCGCCCTGACTTCGGCGACATGCAGGCCTACCAGGTGCTCAACGCCTCGGCGCGCGACGGGGTGACTCCGCCCACCGACGGCAGCCCGCTGCCAGTCACCGACCTCAACCTGACCGGCGACTCCTACGACAACCCGTACCTGGAGCCGATGAAGGCCAACCAGTACGACCTGTCGACGGAGTGGTACTTCGATCCGGACCACGGCGGCATGGCCTGGGTGAACCTGTTCCACAAGGACATCAAGGACTACTTCCGCCGCCAGTCCGAGCTGGTCGCGTTCCCGGGCGCCGACGGCAACATGTACGACTACCTGGTCACCCGCCCGGTGAACATCGGCTCGGCGCGCATCACCGGCGCCGAACTGGGCTGGAACCAGTTCTTCACCTTCCTGCCGGCGCCGTTCGATGGCCTGGGCATGTCGGCGAACTTCACCTACATCGACAGTTCGACCAGCATCCCGAACGACCCGACGGTGATCCCGACCGACACCGACGGCACCCCGCTCGGCGACCTGCCGGCCGACGGCCTGTCCGAGCGCGCCTACAACATCGCCGCGTTCTACGAGAAGGGTCCGTGGCAGGTCCGCTTCGCCTACAACTGGCGCAGCGAGTTCCTGCTGTCGGTCGGCCCGAACGGCTACAACGGCGGCGACGGTGGCATCGCCTGGAAGCTGCCGGTGTACAGCGACGACTACGGCCAGCTGGACGGTTCGATCTTCTACCGCTTCAGCGACAACGTGCAGCTCGGCCTGGAGATGAACAACCTCAACAACGCCGAGCAGCGCACGATCATGCAGCAGGCCGACGCCGGCCGGCACGTGACTTCGTGGTACGTGAACGACCGCCGGTACGCGGCCACGCTCCGCATCACGTTCTGATCGAAGACCGGCAGTGAGGGGAAGGGGAGGTGGCTGCCTCCCCTTTCCTTTTTCCGGGACGCCCGATGCGCCTGGGGCGACCAGGCGCTTGCCGCGATGCAATTCCCTCGCGGAATAGTTCGAGCCCCAGAATTCATTGGTCCGGAATGGCAGCCTCGCCTATTCTCGTCCCTGGCAGGACCGCACGCTGCATCGCGGCCGGCTCCGGCGGCACGGGCCAGTCCGGTGCCGCCGGTCCCCAACACGAGGTCTGTCCTGGGAGGGAACAGCGCGTGCGTCGCATCGCGATCCTGCTTGCCGTGCTCGCATGGCACGGCGGCACGGCCATAGCGGCCACGAAATCCGAGCCGTACGTCTGGCGCAACGTCGCCGTCGGTGGCGGCGGTTTCGTCACCGGCATCGAGTTCCATCCCTCCGAACGCGGGCTGGCCTATGCGCGCACCGACGTCGGTGGCGCCTACCGTTGGGACGCGGCCGCGAGGCGCTGGATTCCGCTGACCGACTGGATTGGCCACGCCGACGCCAACCTCACCGGGATCGAGAGCGTGGCGCTGGATCCCTCCGATCCGCAGCGCGTGTACCTGGCCGCCGGCACCTATACCCACGAACGGGCCGGCAAAGGCGCGATCCTGCGCTCGGCCGACCGTGGCGCGACGTTCCAGCGCAGCGACCTGCCGTTCAAGCTGGGCGGCAACGAGCTGGCGCGCGGCAACGGCGAGCGCCTGGTGGTGGATCCGAACGATGGCCGCGTGCTGTTCCTCGGCTCGCGCGCCGACGGGCTGTGGCGCAGCGAGGACCATGGCGAGCGCTGGACGCGGGTAGACGGTTTCCCGGCGCTGGCCACTTCGGCGTCGGCCAGCGCGAGCAACTGGCGCACGCAGGCGATCGGCATCGTCTTCGTCGCCTTCGACCCGGCCAGCGGCACGCCGGGTGCGCCGACGCCGGTGGTGTACGCGGGCGTGTCCAGCCGCGACGGCGGGCTGTTCCGTTCCAGCGACGGCGGCCGCAGCTGGCAGGCGGTCGCGGGGCAGCCGCAGGGGCTGCGCCCGAACCACATGGTCCGCGACGCGCGCGGTGACTTCCTGCTCAGCTACGGCGACGAGCCGGGGCCGGACAGCATGAGCAATGGCGCGGTCTGGCGCTGGTCGCCGGCCAGTGGCGCCTGGACCGACGTCACCCCGGCGCCGCAGTCCACCGACCAGCAGGGCGACGGCTTCGGCTGGGGCGCGGTCGCGGTGGATGCATCCAATCCCGACGTGATCATGGCCTCCACCTTCGCCCGCTGGGCGCCGGGCGACGACGTCTACCGCAGCACCGATGGCGGCCGCAGCTGGACGCCGGTGTTCGTGTGTTCGCAGTTCGACCATTCCGCATCGCCGTGGACGGCGCAGGCGAAGCCGCACTGGATGGCCGACATCGAGATCGACCCGCACGACCCGGACCGGGTGCTGTTCGTCACCGGCTACGGGCTATGGGCCTCGCGCGACATGACTGCGTTCGACCGCGGCGACAGGGTGCACTGGAGCTTCGAGGTCGCCGGGCTGGAGGAAACGGTGCCGCTGGATCTACTCAGCCCGCCGCAGGGTGCACCGCTGGTCAGCGGCCTGGGCGACATCGATGGTTTCCGCCACGACGACCTGCAACGGGCGACCACGCAGTTCCCGGCGCCGCCGCGCTACAGCAATACCGAAAGCCTGGACTACGCCGGCCAGCAGCCGCAGTTGCTGGTGCGCAGCGGCCACCTGCACGATGCCGGCACCGGCGTGGTGCGCGCGGCGTACTCGCGCGACGGCGGCAGCAGCTGGACCGCGTTCGCGAACGAGCCGCAGGGCGAGGGCGCCGGCAACGGCGCCGGACGGATCGCGATCGCCGCCGATGGCGGCCGGGTGATCTGGCACACGCGCGATGGCGTGCAGTGGCTGAGCGACAACTTCGGCGGGCGCTGGCAGAAGGTGCGCGGCCTGCCGGCGACCGCGGTGGTCGCCGCCGACCGGGTCGCTGCGGCGCTGTGGTACGGCTTCGATCCGGTAAGTGGCGACCTGTACATCAGTGGCGACGGTGGCGTCGAATTCGAGAAGGCAAGCGGCGGCATCGGCGCGGTTGGCGACTGGTTTCGCGCCGAGCTGCTGCCGGCGCCGGTGGGCAGGGTGGTGTACTTTGCCGCGTCGTGGAAGGGCCTGCTGCGCTGGAGCGAAGGCAGGCTGGAGCGGCTGCCCGGGGTGGAGAATGCCTACGCCGCCGGGCTGGGCGCGCCGAAGCCCGGCAGCGACGCGCCGACCCTGTTCGTGTCCGGTGAAGTCGGTGGGGTGCAGGGCCTGTTCCGCTCCGACGACGATGGCAAGCGCTGGGTGCGGATCGACGACGCCCGGCACCGCTTCGGCAGCGTGCGCATGCTCACCGGCGATGCGCGCGTGCCCGGCCGCGTCTACCTGGCCACCGGTGGCCGCGGCATCATCTATGGGGAACCTGCACGATGAAACATCGCATCCTTCTTGCGGCACTGTCGTTGTTCGCACTGCCGATGACGGCGCTGGCGGCGCAGCTGGAACTGCCGCTGCTGTTCTCCGACGGCGCCGTGCTGCAGCGCGACCGCGCGTTGCCGGTGTGGGGCCAGGCCGCGCCCGGCGCGAAGGTGCAGGTGCAGTTCGACCGCAGCAGTGCGCAGGCCGTGGCCGGCGCCGACGGCCATTGGTCGCTGCAGCTGCCCGCGCACGCCGCCGGCGGTCCCTATGAGCTGGTGGTGCGAGCGGGCGGCGAAGAGCACCGCGTGCGCGACGTGCTGGTCGGCGAGGTGTGGCTGGCCTCGGGCCAGTCGAACATGGAGTGGCCGGTGGCGCAGACCCTGCACGCGCAGGAGGACATCGCCGCGCCGGCCGATCCGTGGCTGCGCCAGTTCAAGGTCCCCAAGTCCTGGGCCGAAGCGCCGCAGGCGCAGTTGCAGGGCGGGCAGTGGAAGTCGGCCGCGCCGGATACGGTGGGGCAGTTTTCGGCGGTGGCGCATGCCTTCGCCCGCGAGCTGCGCCAGGTGCTCGGCGTGCCGGTCGGGGTGATCGACAGCACCTGGGGCGGCAGTTCGATCGAGGCGTGGATGGACGCATCGATGCTCGGCCTGGATGCGGCAGCGCTGGAGGCGAAGATGCGCGAGCGCCGCGCCGCCGACCTCCGGGTCGAGGAACAGGTGCGGGCGAAGCTGGCGGCATGGCCAGCGCTGGAGCCGGCGTCGGAGGCGTTCGCCGTCGCACAGATGGACGACAGCGCCTGGACCACCCTCCAGGTGCCGGGCATGTGGGAGCAGCAGGGTTATCCGGGCATGGATGGCGTGGCCTGGTACCGCACGGTCTTCGAACTGAGCGAGCGCGAGGCGAAGGCCGGGGTGGTGCTGGGCCTGGGCCAGGTCGACGATACCGACACCACCTGGGTCAACGGCGTGCGCGTGGGCGGCGTCAGCAACGGCTACAACGTGCCGCGTGTCTACAAGGTGCCGGCGTCGGCGCTGCGCGCGGGCCTGAACACGATCGCGGTGCGGGTCGAGGACGGCGGCGGTGGCGGCGGCATTGGCGGCAGCGCCGGCGAGCTCTTCGTCGAACCGGTCGGCGGCACGCGCCGCGGCCTGGATGGAGGCTGGCGCTTCCGTACCGCGGCGGTCACGGTCTCCACCTCCGACGACAAGAACCAGGTCGATACCCTGCTGTACAACGCGATGATCCATCCGCTGCTGCCATATCCGCTGGCGGGAGTGATCTGGTACCAGGGCGAGACCAACGCCAGCGAGTGGGGCGCGTACCGCTATCGCGAGCAGTTCAGGACCCTCATCGAGGGCTGGCGCGCGAAGTGGAACGCGCCGCAGATGCCGTTCCTGTGGGCACAGCTGGCCGCGTTCCATTCCGGCGGCGACCGCCTCGACGGGCGTGGCGTGGTCATCGACAGCCCGTGGGCGACCCTGCGCGAATCGCAGTCCGCGGTGCTGGCGCTCCCGGCCACCGGCCAGGCGGTGATCATCGACGTGGGCGCGGCCGACGACATCCATCCGCGCGACAAGCACACCGTTGGCCATCGCCTGGCGCTGCAGGCGCGGCACGTGGCCCATGGCGCGCAGGACCTGGTCCATCGCGGGCCGGAGTTCCGCGGGGTCGAGGCGAAGGGACGCGAGCTGGTCCTGCACTTCGACGCGATCGGCGGCGTGCTGGCCGCGCGGATGGGTGGCGGCGCCGCGCCGCGGGGTTTCGAGCTGGCCGGTGCCGACGGACGCTTCCACCCGGCGCAGGCGCGCATCGCCGGCGATACCGTGGTGCTGCGCAGCGACGCGGTCGCCACGCCGGAAACGGCGCGCTACGCGTGGAGCGACAACCCGGCGCAGGCCGACCTGGTCGGCGCCGATGGGCTGCCGGCTTCGCCGTTCCGCACGCGGGCCTGGTGAGGCGGGCGTGCAGCGGGACCTGATTCGAATGGTGGAGGAGTGCGGGATGCGGAACGTGTGGAGGTGGAGTGGTGGCGGATTCGCGCGCACGGCGGCGCTGGCGCTGCTGGCGTTGTCGCTGGCCGCATGCGGCGATCGCGAGGGGACGGACGCGTCAGGGCCGACGGCTGCAGTCACGCCCGCGTCCGGTGCGCCCGCCAGGCCCGGCGCGGCGGATGAGGCGCCGATCCCGCGGATCGTCAGCAAGGATGGCCGCCACGCCCTGCTGGTCGACGGCGAACCGTTCCTCATCCTCGGCGCGCAGGTCAACAATTCCAGCAACTGGCCCAGGGCGCTGGACAACGTGTGGCCGGCGATCGAGGTGCTCAAGCCGAACACGGTGATGGTGCCGGTGGCCTGGGAGCAGATCGAGCCGGTGGAAGGCGAGTTCGACTTCTCCTTCGTCGACGAGCTGCTCAGGCAGGCGCGCGAGCGCGACAAGCGCCTGATCCTGCTGTGGTTCGCCACCTGGAAGAACAACGCACCGCATTACGCGCCGAAGTGGGTGAAGCTGGACACCCAGCGCTTCCCGCGGGTGATCACCGAAGACGGCCGCACCCTCAATTCGCTGTCGCCGCTCGGGCAGGAAACGCTGGAGGCCGACCGCCGCGCCTTCGTCCAGCTGATGACCCACCTGCGCGACAACGATCCGCAGCGCACGGTGATCATGGTCCAGCCGCAGAACGAGCCGGGCACCTACGGCGGGGTGCGCGACTTCTCGCCGATGGCGCAGGAGGTGTTCGAAGGCCCGGTGCCTCAGGAACTGCTGGAGAAGCTCGGCAAGCCGCCGGGCAGCTGGCGCCAGGTGTTCGGCGCCGACGCCGACGAGTTCTTCCACGCCTGGCACATCGCCCACTTCATCGACCAGGTGGCGCAGGCCGGCAAGGCGGTCTATCCGCTGCCGATGTTCGTCAATGCGGCCCTGCGCGGGCCGTTCAATCCCGGCCAGCCCGGCCAGTACGCCAGCGGCGGCCCGACCGACAACGTGCTCGACATCTACAAGGCCGCCGCGCCGCATATCGACCTGCTGGCGCCGGACATCTACATGCCCGAGTACACGATGTACACGACGGTGCTGGACCGCTACGCGCGCCCGGACAACCCGCTGTTCGTGGCCGAGACCGGCAACCGCGTCGAGTACGCACGCTACTTCTTCTCCGCGCTGGGCCACCAGGCGATCGGCTGGTCGCCGTTCGGGATCGACTACTCGAAGTATTCGAACTATCCGCTGGGCGCGAAATCCATGAACCCGGAGACGCTGGCGCCGTTCGCGCTCAACTACGCGCTGGTGTCCCCGGCCGCGCGGCTGATCGCCAAGGCCAGCTTCGAAGGCCGCGTGCACGGCACCGCCGAGCAACCCGGCCAGCCGGTGCAGATCCTGCCGATCGACGGGCGCTGGAAGGCGGTGGTCACCTACGGCGTGCCGCAGTTCTGGTTCCAGGGCGAGCCGCCGGGCAATCCCGAGCCGATCGGCGCCGCGCTGGTGGTGCAGCTGGGGCCAGACGAATTCCTGGTCACCGGCCAGTACGCGCGGGTGAACCTGGTCGCGACCGACCCGGCCATCGCCGACCGCCAGATCTACGAGTACGTCGACGAAGGCACCTACGTCGACGGCGAATGGGTGTTCCACCGCCGCTGGAACGGCGACCAGACCGATTACGGACTCAACTTCTCCAGCGCCCCGCAGCTGCTGCGGGTGAAGCTGGCGACCTACGACACCACGAACACGGCGAACCACCAGGAGCCCTGACATGACCCGACTCCACCGAATCGCAGGCCTGCTGGCCCTGCCACTGGCCATTTCGCTGGCCGGCTGCGGCACCAAGGCGGCCTCGAACTGGGAGCGCTCCGGCGACGATGTGCTCGTCCGCCCCAGCGCCGAAGGTGCCGCCGGCGTGCGCCTGCAGGTCGTGGCCGACAACATCATCCGCGTCACCGCCGATCCGGCCGGCAAGTTCGAGCGCGCCGAGAGCCTGATGCGGGTGCCGTCCGACGCGAAGGCTCCGGCGTTCGAGGTCAGCGAGGCCGATGGCCAGCTGCGCGTGGCCGCCGCCGGCGTGTCGGCGACGGTGTCGCTGGAGGATGGCCACGTCGCCTTCTTCGATGCGGCCGGCAAGCCGCTGGTGTCGGAAGTGGCCGGCGGCCGCAGCTTCACCGCCACCGAGTTCGACGGCCGGCCGTACTACAGCATCCGCCAGCGCTTCGCCGGCAATGCCGACGAGAGCCTGCACGGTACCGGCCTGCACCAGCAGGGCTGGATGGACCTCAAGGGCCGTGATGTCGAGCTGCTCCAGCACAACATCGACAACGCCATTCCCTACCTGATGTCCAGCCGCCACTACGGCATCCTGTGGGACAACAACTCGATCACCCGCTACGGCGACCCGCGCGGCCTGCGCCAGGTCGGCGAGGTGGTGACGCTGTTCGACAAGGACGGCGTGGAGGGCGCGCTGACGGCGACCTATTCGATCGACGGCCAGGTGAAGCTGGCCCGCCGCGAGGAGAAGGTCGACTACCAGTTCATCTCCGGCCTGGAGGACTTCCCGGAGGAGGGCAAGAACCTCGCACCGGGCGGCCGCAGCGACGTGACCTGGGAAGGAAAGATCGCCGCGCGGACCGACGGCCGCCACACCTTCTCGCTGTACAACAGCGAGTACGCGAAGCTCTATGTCGACGGCAAGCTGGTCCTCGACCGCTGGCGCCAGAACTGGAACCCGTGGCACCACGAGTTCGCGCTCGAGCTCAAGGCCGGCGAGAAGCACGACCTGAAGATCGAGTGGGACCGGATCGAGCCGGCCTACATCGCCCTGCAGGGCCGCGACCCGTTGCCGGCCACGGAGGCGCAGGACCTGTCGATCTGGTCCGAGGCGGCGCAGGTGATCGACTACTACGTGGTCGCCGATGACGATGCCGACGGCGTGATCGCCGGCTACCGCCAGCTCACCGGCAAGGCGGTGGTCCTGCCGAAGTGGTCCTACGGCTTCTGGCAGAGCCGCGAGCGCTACAAGACCCAGGCCGAACTGACCGGCGCGCTCGACGAGTACCGCCGCCGCAAGCTGCCGATCGATGCGATCGTGCTCGACTGGTCGTACTGGCCGGAGGACGCCTGGGGCTCGCACGAGTTCGACACGAAGAACTTCCCGGACCCCGACGGCATGGTCAGGCACGTGCACGACCAGCACGCGCAGATCATGATCTCGGTGTGGCCGAAGTTCTACCCGACCACCGCGCACTACAAGGAACTGGACGCGGCCGGCGCGATGTTCACGCGCAACGTCGAGGTCGGCGAGCTGGACTGGATCGGCAAGGGCTACCTCAACTCGTTCTACGACGCGCATTCGGAGCAGGGCCGTTCGATCTTCTGGCGCCAGGTCAACGAGACCCTCAACCGCCGCGGCATCGATGCGTGGTGGCTGGATGCGTCCGAGCCGGACCTGCACAGCAACATCGACATCGGCGAGCGCAAGGCGCGGATGCTGCCCAATGCGCTGGGCTCGTCGGTGGAGTACTTCAATTCCTATCCGCTCAAGCACTCCGAGGGCGTGTACCAGGGTTCGCGCCAGGTCGATCCGGACAAGCGCGTGTTCATCCTCTCTCGCGCGTATTTCGCCGGGCAGCAGCGCGCCGGCGCGGCGTTCTGGAGCGGCGACATCGTGCCGCGCTGGGACGACTTCCGCGAACAGATCTCCGGCCTGGTCAACGCCTCGATGGCCGGCGCGCCGAACGTGAGCTTCGACATCGGCGGCTTCGCCCCGGAGAACCGCTTCATCGAGCAGCAGCCGGCGCACGTGCCGGAGTGGCGCGAGCTCAACCTGCGCTGGTTCCAGTACGGCGCGTTCGTGCCGATCTTCCGCCTGCACGGCCAGTTCCCGTACCGCGAGATCTGGGAGATCGCCCCGGAGGGCACGCCGCACTACGACAGCTTCGTCCACTACCTGAAGCTGCGCTACTCGTTGCTGCCGTACATCTACACCCTGGCCGGCGACACGTACCATCGCGACGGCACCATCCTGCGCGCGCTGGCGATGGACTTCCCGTCCGATGCGAAGGCCCGCGAGGTCGCCGACCAGTACCTGTTCGGCCCGGCCTTCCTGGTCGCGCCGGTGGTGGAATTCAAGGCGACCAGCCGCGAGGTCTACCTGCCGGCGGGCACGTCGTGGATCGACTTCGAGACCGGCCAGCGCCACGAGGGCGGGCAGACCATCACCGCCGCGGCACCGCTGCAGCGCATGCCGCTGTTCGTGCGCGCCGGCTCGATCGTGCCGCGCACCGTGGTCCAGCAGTACGTGGACGAGCAGCCCGATGCTCCGTTGACCATCGAGGTCTACACCGGCGCCGACGGCAGCTTCTCGCTTTACGAGGACGACGGCCGCAACTACGGCTACGAGCGTGGTGAATCCAGCCGCATTCCGCTGGCCTGGAACGAGGCCAGCGGCGAGTTGACGATCGGTGCGCGTGAGGGCTCGTACCCGGGCATGCAGGCGGAGCGCGAGGTCCGCGTGCGCTTCATCGACGGCCCGCGCGACGACGCCGGCGAAGTGGAGCCGAAGGCCGACCGCACGCTGCAGTACACGGGGCAGGCGCTGACCGTGGGCCGCAACGGCTGAGGTCGCAGGGCATGAGCAAGGAGCGCTGCACGTGGACCTGACCCGGCGCGAACTGCTCAAGGCCACCGCTGCCGCCGTCGGCAGCGGTGCGCTCGGTGGCGTGGCCGGCGTGGCTGCGGTCACGGCCGCATCCGCACCCACGACCGCGCCCGAACCGCTGCGCCTGTGGTACCGGCGCCCCGCCACGCAATGGGTCGAGGCGCTGCCGCTGGGCAACGGCCGGCTCGGGGCGATGGTCTGGGGCGGCGGCAGGTACGAGCGCCTGCAACTCAACGAGGACACGCTGTACGCCGGCGGCCCGTACGACCCGACGCCGCCGGACGCACTGGCCGCATTGCCGGAGGTGCGCCGTCTGCTGTTCGCCGGCCGCTACGCCGAGGCCGAAGCGCTGGCCAACGCGAAGATGATGGGCCGGCCGAAGAAGCAGATGCCCTACCAGCCGCTGGGCGACCTGCAGCTGGATTTCCTCGAGATCTCCGACGTCAACGGCTACCGCCGCGAACTGGACCTGGACCGTGCGCTGGCGACCAGTACGTTCGAGGCCCGCGGCATGCAGCACCTGCGCGAGGTGTTCGTCTCGCCGGTGGACCAGTGCATCGCCGTGCGCCTTTCCGCCGACAAGGCCGGGCGCATCGGCCTGCGCATCGGCCTGGACAGCGACCACGCCGATACCGGAGTGCTCGCCGACGGTGACGACGGCCTGCTGCTGCGTGGCCGCAACGGCGACGCCTTCGGCATCGAAGGCCGGCTGCGTTTCGCCCTGCGCCTGAAGGTGATGCCGAAGGGCGGCACCCTGCGCCGCCTCGGCGACCGCATCGAAGTGGCCAAGGCCGACGAAGTGGTGCTGCTGCTGACCGCCGCCACCAGCTTCATCGCCTTCGACGACACCAGCGGTGATCCGGAAGGCATTACCCGGCGCCAGCTCGACGCCGCCGCGAAGAAACCGTGGGACGAGCTGCTCGCCGCGCACCAGGCCGAGCACCGGCGCCTGTTCCGCCGCGTCGACCTCGACCTGGGCCGCACACCCGAAGCCATTGCCGCGCTGCCGACCGACGAGCGCGTGGCCCGCTTCGCCGAGGGCGGCGACCCGGGACTGGCCGCGCTCTACCACCAGTTCGGCCGCTACCTGCTGGTCGGCTGCTCGCGGCCCGGCAGCCAGCCGGCCAACCTGCAGGGCATCTGGAACGACCTGCTCTCGCCGCCGTGGGAGAGCAAGTACACGATCAACATCAACACCGAGATGAACTACTGGCCGGCCGAGGCCAATGCGCTGGGCGAGTGCGTCGAGCCGCTGGAACGGATGGTGGCCGAACTGGCCGCGGCCGGCGAAGAGACTGCGCGGCGCATGTACGGCGCCCCCGGTTGGGTGGTTCACCACAACACCGACCTGTGGCGGCGCACCGCGCCGATCGATGGCGCCGAATGGGGCCTGTGGCCGACCGGCGGCGCCTGGCTGCTGCAGCACCTGTGGGACCGCTGGGACTACGGCCGCGAGCCGGGCTACCTGGAAAAGGTGTGGCCGCTGTTCAAGGGCGCGGCCGAGTTCCATGCCGCCACCCTGGTCGAAGATCCCGACACGGGAGCGATGGTCACCGCGCCGTCGATCTCGCCGGAGAACGTGCATCCGTTCGGCGCGACGCTATGCGCCGGCCCGTCGATGGACGCGCAGCTGCTGCGCGACCTGTTCGGCCAGTGCATCGAAATCGCCGGCGAACTGGGCGTGGACGCGGAGCTGGCGGCCAGGCTCGAAGCGCTGCGCCAGCGCCTGCCGCCGCACCGGATCGGCAAGGCCGGCCAGTTGCAGGAATGGCAGCAGGACTGGGACATGGACGTGCCGGAGATCCACCACCGCCACGTCTCCCACCTGTACGCGCTGCATCCGTCCAGCCAGGTCAACGTGCGCGACACGCCGGAGCTGGCCGCCGCCGCTCGCCGCTCGCTGGAGATCCGCGGCGACGAGGCCACCGGCTGGGGCATCGGCTGGCGCCTGAACCTGTGGGCGCGGCTGCGCGACGCCGAGCGCGCGTACCAGGTGCTGGCGATGCTGGTCAGCCCCGCGCGCACCTACCCGAACCTGTTCGACGCCCATCCGCCGTTCCAGATCGACGGCAACTTCGGCGGCACCGCCGGCATCACCGAGATGCTGCTGCAGAGCTGGGGCGGTTCGGTGTTCCTGCTGCCGGCGCTGCCGCAGGCCTGGCCCGACGGCCGGGTGCGCGGGCTGCGTGTGCGCGGTGCGGCGGGCGTGGACCTGGAGTGGGCGGGCGGGCAGCTGCACCGCGCGCGCGTGGCCAGCGACCGCGGTGGCCGCTACCGCATCGAATACGGCGGCCAGGTGCTGGAACTGGAACTGGCCGCGGGCGAGTCGGCGGCACTGGCATGGCAGGGCGGCCGGCTGGTGCGGGCATGATCGGGAGCGTTGCAAACCCGCCGGTGAAGGCGCTGGCAGTACGGGTAAGCTGTGGCGCGGTCCGCTGTTCCTGCGGGCCGCGTGGTTGGACGGTCCGCGTGCGGCGGACCGCGGGGGAGGGCGCACCGGCGTGCCGGTGCGGAAGACCAATACGACGACAAGGGTTGAAATGAGCAGTCCATCCATCGCCGGCCAGACGGCCGCGCAAGGCGGGGAAAACACCCGCTTCATAATCCTGATCAGCTGCGTGGCCACGATCGGTGGCTTCCTGTTCGGCTTCGACAGCGGCGTGATCAACGGCACCGTCGATGGCCTGCAGCAGGCGTTCGGTTCGAGCAAGGCCGCGCTCGGTTTCGAGGTCGCCTCGATGCTGCTGGGCTGCGCGATCGGCGCGTTCTTCGCCGGCCGCCTGGCCGACCGCTGGGGCCGGCGCAGCGTGCTGATCATCTCGGCGGTCCTGTTCCTGCTGTCGGCCATCGGCGCCGGCGCGGCATCCAGCTCGCTGATGTTCATCGTCGCGCGCGTGCTCGGCGGCTTCGCCGTCGGCGCGGCCAGCGTGATGTCCCCGGCCTACATCGCCGAAGTGGCGCCGGCGCGTTACCGCGGCCGCCTGGCCACGGTGCAGCAGATCGCGATCATCTCCGGCCTGTTCGCCGCGTTCCTGAGCAACTACCTGCTGGCCAGGACCGCCGGCGCGTCGACCGAGGCGCTGTGGGGTGGCTATCCGGCCTGGCGCTGGATGTTCTGGATGATGGCGTTCCCGTCGGCGCTGTTCCTGGTGCTGCTGCTGGTGATCCCGGAGAGTCCGCGCTACCTGGTGGTGAAGCGGCGCAAGGACGACGCGCTGGCCGTGCTCACGCGCCTGTTCGGCGCCGGTGAGGCGCAGGCCAAGCTGGCCGAGATCGATGCCTCGCTGTCGCAGGACCACCATCGCCCGAGCCTGTCGGACCTGGTCAACAGGGCGACCGGAAAGATCCGCCCGATCGTGTGGGTCGGTATCGGTCTTGCCACCTTCCAGCAGCTGGTCGGCATCAACGTGGTGTTCTACTACGGTGCGGTGCTGTGGCAGGCGGTGGGCTTCTCCGAATCCGACGCGCTGCTGATCAACGTGCTGTCCGGCGCGTTGAGCATCGGTGCCTGCATCGTCACCGTGCTGCTGATCGACAAGGTCGGGCGCAAGCCGCTGCTGTGGGTCGGCTCGGTGGGCATGTCGGTCACCCTGGCGCTGGTGGTGTGGGCGTTCTCCAGCGGTTCGCTGGTGGACGGCCACCTGCAGTTGCCCGGCGGCATGGGCACGCTGGCGCTGGTCGCGGCCAATGCCTACGTGGTGTTCTTCAACATCTCCTGGGGTCCGGTGATGTGGGTGATGCTGGGCGAGATGTTCCCGAACCAGATCCGCGGCTCGGCGCTGGCGGTGGCCGGCGCGGCGCAGTGGACCTCCAACTTCGCCGTCACCATGACCTTCCCGATCCTGCTCGCCGGCATCGGCCTGGCGGCGACCTACAGCATCTACATGGTCGCGGCGGTGCTCTCCGTGTTCTTCGTCCTGCGCTACGTGAAGGAGACCAAGGGCAAGGAGCTGGAGCAGATGGAGGGCTGAGCCCGGTGGTCCGGTCGTGGCGCGCGCCACGACCGGGCACGGGGGCAGGCCCGGCGCGGTCGCTGCCCGCCGGGCCGGTTTCCGGGGCGGGGCCGGGCGACCCGGCAAGGCAGGGGGGTGCCCCCGGGCCCGGAAACGAAAAAACCCCGCGGATGCGGGGTTTTCCTTTGCTCCGGCCGGCGGAGTGGCGCTCCCTAGGGGACTCGAACCCCTGTTTTAGCCTTGAGAGGGCCACGTCCTAACCACTAGACGAAGGGAGCGTCGGGGTGTCGCCGGCGAAGGCGCGCTAGTATATTCACGCGCCCGCCGGACGGCAATCGGTCCGGCACGTTCCCGTTCACGGAAGCACGCCCATCAATCCGCAAGCCCTCCCGCAGCCCATCCTGCGCCGCATTCCCCGCGACCAGCACATCCTCTCGCGCAAGGACGTCAGCCCCAATGCGCTGCGCGTGCTCTACCGCCTGCGCGAGGGCGGCTTCGGCGCCTACCTGGTCGGCGGCGCGGTGCGCGACCTGCTGCTGGGCATGCATCCGAAGGATTTCGACGTGGCCACCGATGCCACGCCCGAGCAGGTCAAGCAGCTGTTCCGCAACTGCCGCCTGATCGGCCGCCGCTTCCGCCTGGCCCACGTGGTCTACGGTCGCGAGATCATCGAGGTCGCCACCTTCCGCGCCAACGTCGACGACGGCAGCGGCGACCGCGAGGTCGAGGACGGGCGCCTGGTCCGCGACAACGTCTACGGCAGCATCGAGGACGATGCGGTCCGCCGCGACTTCACCTGCAATGCCCTGTACTACGCGATCGAGGACTTCTCGGTGCGCGACTACGTGGGCGGCTACGAGGACGTGCAGGCGCGGGTGATGCGCCTGATCGGCGACCCGGAAACACGCTACCGCGAAGACCCGGTGCGGATGCTGCGCGCGGTGCGGCTGGCGGCGAAGCTCGGCTTCAGCATCGAGCCGGCCACCGCCGCGCCGATCCCGCGGCTGGCGCCGCTGCTGGGCGAGGCTGCGCCGGCGCGGCTGTTCGAGGAAATGCTCAAGCTGTTCCTGTCCGGGCACGCGGTGGCCAGCTTCGAGGGCCTGGAAGCGCACGGCCTGCTCGGCGCGCTGCTGCCGGAAACCGCCGCCGCGCTGCGCTCCAACCGCAGCGGCGCGCTGCGGCGGATGCTGCTGCAGGGCCTGGCCAACACCGATGCGCGGGTGGCCGCCGACGAGCCGGTGTCGCCGGCGTTCCTGTTCGCGCTGCTGCTGTGGCCGGCCTACTGCCGTGCCCTGGCCGGGCTGCAGGCGCAGGGCATGCACGCCGAAGAAGCGCAGCGCCGCGCCGCCGACCGGGTCACCCTGCACCAGGTGCAGACAATTGCTTTGCCCAAGCGCTTCTCGCTGCCGATGCAGGAGATCTGGCTGCTGCAGTCGCGCTTCTCCAGCCGCCAGCGCAAGCGCGTGTTCCGCCTGCTGGCGCATCCGCGCTTCCGCGCCGCCTTCGACTTCCTGGTGCTGCGCCAGGTCGCGTCGGATTCGCACGCGGCCGACGTGGAATTCTGGAAGGAGGCGCAGCGCACTTCCGGCGACGAACTGTCGGCCAGCCTGGAGGCCGCCGGCGCGGCCGCCGAAGGGGACGACGATGCGCCCGGACGCCGCCGTCGCCGTCGCCGTCGTCGCGGGCCCGTCGCCGCCGAATGAGCGCGGGCGCCCCGCCGGTCCACGCCTGCATCGGCCTGGGCGCAAACCTGGGCCGGCCGGTCGAAGGTCTGCGCGCCGCGGCCGCCGCGCTGGCGGCATTGCCGGACACCCGCCTGCTGGCGCTCTCGCGCTTTTATCGCACCCCGGCCTGGGGCCGGCTGGACCAGCCGGATTTCGTCAACGCCGCCGCACTGCTGCGGACCCGGCTGGCGCCGCTGGCGCTGCTGGAGGCGTTGCTGCGGATCGAGCGCGAAGCGGGCCGCGAACGGGATGCCGATTCGCGCTGGGGGCCGCGCGTGCTTGACCTGGATCTGCTGCTGTACGGCGGCCGCGTGCTCGACCTGCCGGGCCTGCGCGTGCCGCACCCGCACCTGCACGAGCGTGCCTTTGCCATGGTGCCGCTGGCCGAGATCGCGCCCGCCGAGCCGTTCCCCGGCCATGGCACCGTCGCCGACGCCCTGCGCGGCCTGGATCCCGGGCAGTCCGGTGCAGGCGCGATCGAGCCGTTGGACGGGCCCGCGGGGATGGGTTGATCCGCCGCCAGGGTCAGCCGGGCCACGGGTAGTTGCCGGAAAACGGGCCTGCGCGTCCGGCGCCCGCGGCGGGGAGAAGAGCGCTTCTTCGACCCTTCCGGGCCGCAGGGTGGGCATAATGCCCGCCTGCCGAACCGGATACCTTGATGAGCGTACATGCCGAGCAGAAGCCGTGGACCGTGCCCGCGCTGGCCGAAGCCAAGCGCCAGGGCCGCCGGCTGGCGATGCTGACCGCCTACGACGCCGGCTTTGCCCGGGTCATGGACGGCAATGGCATCGACCTGGTCCTGGTCGGCGATTCGCTGGGCATGGTCGTGCAGGGCCACGCGTCGCCCTTGCCGGTGACGGTGGCCGACATGGCTTACCACACCGCCGCGGTGGCCCGGGTGCTCACGCAGGCACTGCTGGTGGCCGACCTGCCGTTCCAGGCCGACGCGACGCCGGCGCGTGCGCTGGATGCCTCGGTGGCACTGCTCCAGGCCGGTGCGCAGATGGTCAAGCTGGAAGGCGCCGGTCCCAAGCTCGAGGTGATCCGCTTCCTGGCCGCGCGCGACATCCCGGTCTGTTCGCACCTGGGCCTGACCCCGCAGTCGGTGCTCAAGCTCGGCGGTTACAAGGTGCAGGGCAGGGAGCAGGCCGCCGCGGCGCAGCTGCTCGCCGATGCGCGCGCGGTCGTCGAGGCCGGCGCCTCGCTGCTGGTGCTCGAATGCGTGCCGACTCCGCTGGCCAGGGAGATCACCGCCGCGGTGCCCGTGCCCACCATCGGGATAGGCGCCGGCCCGCACTGCGATGGCCAGGTGCTGGTGCTGCACGACATGCTCGGCCTGGACAGCGGTCATCGCCGGCCGCGCTTCGTCAAGGATTTCCTCGCCGAAGGCGGCTCGGTCGCCGGCGCGTTCCGCGCCTATGCCGAGGCGGTGCGCGACGGAAGCTTCCCCGACGCCGGGCACGCCTACGCCTGAGCCGGCCTCCGGGCCGCCACTCCGCCACGCCACTCGAAGCACGGGAACATGATCGAAACCATCACCGGACTGGATGCCCTGCGCGAGCGCGTGCGCGGCTGGAAGCGCGAGGGCCTGCGGGTGGGCTTCGTCCCGACCATGGGCAACCTGCACGCCGGTCATTACTCGCTGGTGATGCTGGCCCGGCAGTATGCCGACCGCGTGGTCTCCAGCGTGTTCGTCAATCCGACCCAGTTCGGTCCGAACGAGGACTTCACCCGTTACCCGCGCACGCCCGACGCCGATACCGCCGGCCTGGAAGGCGCCGGCTGCGACGTGCTGTGGCTGCCGACGGTCGAGTCGATGTATCCGTTCGGGGTGGAGCTGGCCTCGCACGTGCACGTGCCGGGCGTGAGCGCAGTGCTGGAGGGCGAATGCCGCCCCGGCCACTTCGACGGCGTGTGCACCGTGGTCAGCCGCCTGTTCCACCAGGTGCTGCCGGACGTGGCCGCGTTCGGCAAGAAGGACTACCAGCAGCTGGCGGTGATCCGGCAGCTGGTGGCCGACCTGCAGTTCCCGATCGAAATCGTCGGCGGCGGCATCGTCCGCGAGGCCGACGGCCTGGCGATGAGTTCGCGCAACCAGTACCTGGGCGCGGAGGAGCGCCCGCGCGCGGCCACGATCCACCGCGTGCTGCTCGGCATGCGCACCGCGCACCAGGCCGGCGCGCCGCGTACGGTGGTCGAGGCGCAGGCGGGCGAGGAGCTGCGCCAGGCGGGTTTCGCGGTGGACTACGCCGCGCTGCGCCGGCCCGACCTGTCCGAGCCGCTGGACGGCGAGACCGGCCCGAAGGTGGCGCTGGTCGCCGCGCGGCTGGGCCGGACCCGGCTGATCGACAACATCGAATTCTGAAGCCCCGAGAGTTGAACGACCGATGCACCTGACCCTGCTCAAAGCCAAGATCCACCGCGCCACCGTCACCCATTCCGAGCTCAACTACGAAGGCTCGGTGGCGATCGACGGGCTGCTGCTCGATGCCACCGGCATCCGCGAGTTCGAGCAGGTGCACGTGTGGGACGTGACCAACGGCAGCCGCTTCACCACCTACGCGATCCGCGCCGACGAGGGCAGCGGCATCATCTCGCTCAATGGCGGCGCCGCGCGCCACGTGCAGGTGGGCGACCTGGTGATCATCGCCGCGTTCGCCCAGCTCGACGCCGCCGAAGCGGCCACGTTCAAGCCCGACCTGGTCTACGTGGACGCCGGCAACCGCATCACCCATACCAACCACAGCATCCCCAAGCAGGCCGCCTGATGACCGCATCCGCCTCCGGTATCGACCTCCTCCAGTCCCACGCCGCGCGCCTGCAGGGCGCCAGCATCGCCGGGCTGCTGGAACGCGAACCGGGGCGGGTGCAGGCGCAGGCGCTGCAGGTCGGGCCGCTTTACGCCAGCTTCGCCCGCCAGCGTTACGACGCGCGGGCCTGGGAGGCGCTGCTGGCGCTGGGCCGGCAGCGCGACCTGGCCGGCGCGTTCCGGCGGCTGTTCGACGGCGAAAAGGTCAACGTCACCGAAGGTCGCGCCGCGCTGCACACCGCGCTGCGCGGCGACCTGTCGCCGGCGCCGGTGGCGCGCGAGGCGCATGCCACCGCCGCGGCGGTGCGGGTGCGGATGCGCGCGCTGGTCGAAGCGCTGGAGGCCCGCGAGGTCACCGACATCGTCAGCGTCGGCATCGGCGGCTCGGACCTGGGGCCGCGGCTGGTGGCCGACGCGCTGCGCGGTCCGCTGCCGGGCCGCTTCCGCGTGCACTTCATCTCCAACGTCGACGGCGCCGCCGCGCAGCGCGTGCTGGCGCCGCTGGACCCGGAGCGTACCGCCGCGGTCCTGATCTCCAAGACCTTCGGCACCCAGGAAACCCTGCTCAACGGCGGCATCGTCCGCGACTGGCTCGGCGGCAGCGAGCGCATCCATGCGGTCAGCGCCAATCCCGAGCGCGCCGCGGCGGCGTTCGACATCGCCGGCGAGCGCGTGCTGCCGATGTGGGACTGGGTCGGCGGGCGCTATTCGCTGTGGTCGGCGGTGGGCTTCCCGATCGCGCTGGCGATCGGCTTCGAGCGCTTCGAACAGCTGCTCGAAGGCGCCGGCCGGGTCGACGCGCACGCGCTGGAAGCGCCGCTGGAATCCAACCTGGCCGTGCGCCACGGCCTGACCGCGGTATGGAACCGCAACGCGCTGGGCCTGGCCTCGCACGCGGTGATGACCTACGACCAGCGCCTGGCGCTGCTGCCGGCCTACCTGCAGCAGCTGGTGATGGAGTCGCTGGGCAAGCGGGTGCAGCTGGACGGCGCCCCGGTCGCCGCCGACACCGTGCCGGTGTGGTGGGGCGGGGCGGGCACCGACGTGCAGCACAGCTTCTTCCAGGCGCTGCACCAGGGCACCGGCATTGTCCCGGCCGATTTCGTCGGCACCGTGCGCAACGACGATCCCTACGCCGAGAACCACGACGCGCTGCTGTCCAACCTGCTGGCGCAGACCGAGGCGCTGGCCAATGGCCAGCACAGCGACGACCCGCACAGGGTCTATCCGGGCAATCGCCCGAGCACCACGATCCTGCTCGACGCGCTGACCCCGCAGTCGCTGGGCGCGCTGCTGGCCATGTACGAGCACAGCGTCTACGTGCAGTCGGTGGTCTGGGGCATCAACGCCTTCGACCAGTTCGGCGTGGAGCTGGGCAAGCAGGTGGCGAACGCTCTGCTGCCGGCGTTGCGCGGGGAGACCAAGGCCTCCGATCCGGTCACTGCGGAGCTGATCCGCCGCCTGCGCCCGTAGCAGGAACCCGCATGGGTGCGGCGTGGCCGCGTGTCAATCCGCTTCGCGCGGGCGGTCCAGGTATTCCTGCAGCAGGGCCAGCTGTTCAATCGCCTCCGGATGGCCGTCGGCGGCCGCGGCGCGCACCCGTTCCAGGTCCGGGTGCCGCACCACCAGCACGATGTCCTCGCACCGTGGGCACAGGTATTCGCTCAGGTCTTCGTGCGGCTGCAGCTGCATCGCGCGGCTGTCGCCGCGCCATTCGCAGGCCGCGCATTCGTGCGTGCGCGTGCGCCAGCCGGGCAGGAAGTAGTCGTCGACCAGTTCGGGCATCGCAGTGTCCTCAGGGCAGGCGCCGGGCGAACAGCCAGTCCCACATCGCCGGATCGGAATAGGTCGCGTCCCAGGCGTTGTGGTTGCCTTCGGGATACTCGGTATAGCGGAAGTCCGCGCCTGCTTCGCGCGCGGCCCGGTACACGCGGCGGTCGTCCGCCGGTGGGACCAGGTCGTCGAGGGCGCCATGGAACATCCAGGCCGGCACGTGGCCGAGCCTCTGCACCAGCGCCGCGTACGGATCGGCTTCGCCGGCCACCGCGCCGACCCGCAGCGTGGGGCGCTCCGCGCGCGGCGGCAGTACCCCGCCGCACACCGGCACCAGCGCGGCGAACCGGCCAGGCGCCAGCAGCGCCACTTCCCAGGTGCCGTACCCGCCCATCGACATCCCGGTGAGGTAGGTGCGCGAACGGTCGCCGCCGAACTCGGCGCTGGCCGCGTCGAGCGTGGCCAGCGCCATGCGCGCGTTGACCCCGCTCCATTCCTCGCCTTCGGGCACCTGCGGGAACACGGCCAGTGCCGGGAAGCTGCCCGCATCGGCGTCCAGCCAGGGGCCCAGGCCGGCGCGGGTCTGCGCAAGGCCGTCGCTGCCGCGCTCGCCCGAACCGTGCAGGAACAGCACCACCGGCAGCGGCCGTGGCTGCGCGCGTGAGGGCACGAACACCGCGTAGCGGTAGTGCCGCCCTTCGATTTCCAGTTCGCGCGCGAGGTAATGGCCGGAGGTGGTTGCCGTGGCTGGCTCGCCGGCATGGGTGCCGCCCGCGGGTGCGGAAGCACAGCCGGCCAGCAGCGGCATCGACAGCAGGACCAGGCAACCGAACTGGCGGAACATGCGGGACTCCGGCGGGTGGCGGGGCGGTGCAGTATGGCCGGGCACGCGTGGCCGTGCCGTCGTCGGCGTCAGTGCAGCAGGATCAGCGTGGCCAGGCCGAGGAAGCAGAAGAAACCCATCACGTCGGTCACCGCGGTGACCACCACGGTGCCGGCCACGGCAGGATCGATGTTCATGCGCTTGAGCAGCAGCGGCAGCAGCACGCCGGCCGCGGCCGCGGCGCAGAAGTTCAGCACCAGCGCCAGCGCGATCACCAGCGAGAGCAACGGGCTGTGGAACCAGAAGAAGGCGATCACGCCGACGATGCCGCCGATCAGCAGGCCGTTGATCAGCGCCACCCTGATCTCCTTCCACAGCAGGATCTTCGCGTTGCTGGCGCCGACCTGGCCCAGGGCCAGGCCGCGCACCATCAGGGTCAGCACCTGCACCGCGGCATTGCCGCCGATGCCGGCCACGATCGGCATCAGCACCGCCAGGGCGACGATCTTCTGCAGGGTCACCTCGAACTGGCCGATCACGCTGGCGGCCAGGAACGCGGTGAACAGGTTGATGCCCAGCCAGACCACGCGGCCGCGCACGGCGCGCTTGACCGGCGAGAACAGGTCCTCGTCCTCGTCCAGGCCGGCCGCGCCCAGGGCCTGGTGCTCGGCCTGCTCGCGGATGATGTCGACCACGTCGTCGACGGTGATGCGGCCGAGCAGGATGTTGTTCTCGTCCACTACCGGTGCCGAGACCCAGTCGTGGTCGGAGAACTGGCGCGCCACTTCCTGCGCGCTCTCGCCCACGTCGATCGCCGGCTGCTCGTCGTCGACCAGGCGGTTGATCGGGGTGGTGTCCTCGTGGGTGACCAGCGCCGCCAGCGGCACCCGGCCCAGGTACTGGTGGCGGCGGCTGACCACGTACAGGTGATCGGTGTGGTCGGGCAGTTCGCCGCGCAGGCGCAGGTAGCGCAGCACGACGTCGACGTTGACGTCGGTGCGCACGGTGACCACGTCCGGGTTCATCAGGCGGCCGGCGCTGTCCTCCGGGTACGAGAGCACCTGCTCCAGGCGCTCGCGGTTCTCGCGGTCCATCGACTTGAGGACCTCGTCGATGACCGTGTCCGGCAGGTCCTCGACCAGGTCGGCCAGGTCGTCGATGTCCAGGTCTTCGACCGCGGCGACCAGCTCGTCCGGATCCATGTCCGCGATCAGGCTCTCACGCACCTCGTCGCCAACGTGCAGCAGCACCTCGCCGTCGTCCTCGGCGTCGACCAGGCCCCACACCACCTCGCGCTTGCCGGGCGGCAGCGACTCGAGCAGGTTGCCGATCTCGGCCGGGGCCAGGGTATTGACCAGCCGCCGCACCGGGCCCAGGCGGCCGCTGTCCAGCGCATCGGACAGCAGGCGCAGCTGGCGCGCGGTCTTGTCGTGGCGGACGGCTTCGGCCATGCGCGTCTCCGGTGGCGGGCGGGGCCGCGGTGGAGGTGCGCGGCGGGTCAGGCGTTCATGCGCGGCATTATCACCGCTCACGCCGGCGATGGGTAGCCACGGTGCGGGGCAGGGAAGCCCGCCCTTGCGCGTGGCCATCGCGGTCGTGGGTGTGGTTGTGGGTCGCAGTGGTGATTGCGGTCATGGATCGCGACCGGATGCTGCCCGAGGCTGCGGCTGCACTCGTGCTCAGGAGGTCGCTGCGCTCAACCAGCGTTCGATCGCGTTGCGGTCGCGCGCCTGCAGCAGCCGGGCCGCGCGCGCGGTGAGGTCTTCCAGCCGGCACTCGCGGATCGTGCGGCGCAGCTCCAGCAGCCCGGACGGGTGCAGGCTGAACTCGCGCAGGCCCAGCGCCAGCAGCAGCGGCGCCAGGCGGACGTCGCCGGCCATTTCGCCGCATACCGCCACCGGGATGCGAGACGCGCCGCCGGCGCCGATCACGTGCGCGAGCAGCCGCAGCACGCCCGGGTGCAGCGGCGAATACAGGTCGCCGAGGGCGTCGTTGTTGCGGTCCACCGCCAGCATGTACTGGACCAGGTCGTTGGTGCCGATCGACATGAAGTCGACCGCGTCGACCAGGCCGTAGACGCCGATCGCCGCGGCCGGCACCTCGATCATGGCGCCCAGCGGTGGCACCTCGACCTGCACGCCGTGGCGACGCACCGCGGCCACCGCACGGCGCAGGCGGCGCCGCACCAGCACCACTTCCTCGCGGCAGCTGACCATCGGCACCAGCACCCGCACCGGGCCGTAGGCGGCGGCGCGCGCGATCGCGCGCAGCTGGGTGTCGAACACGCGGTCGTACAGCAGCGACAGGCGCACGCCGCGCACGCCCAGCGCCGGGTTGTCCTCGTTGGCCAGGGTCAGGCCGGTGCGGTCGGCCTTGTCCGCACCCAGGTCCAGGGTGCGGAAGGTGACCGGGCGACCGCTCATGCCCAGCACCGCGTCGCGGTAGACGTGGAACTGCTCGTCCTCGTCCGGCAGCTCGGTGCGCTGCAGGAACAGGAACTCGGTGCGGAACAGGCCGACCCCGGCCGCGCCCAGCGCATGCGCACGGGCCACGTCCTCGCGCGATTCGGCGTTGGCGTGCAGGGCGATGTCGATGCCGTCCAGGGTGCGGCTGGGCTTGCGCCGCAGGCGTTCCAGGTCGCGGCGCTGGCGCGCGTCCTGCAGTTCGCGCTGGTGGTAGCGGCGCAGGTCGGCCGCGCCCGGGTCGACCACCACCTGGCCGGTCTCGCCGTCGACCATGACCACGTCGCCGTCGTTGATCCGGGCCAGCGCCTCGGTCGCGCCGACCACCAGCGGCAGGTGCAGGCTGCGCGCCAGGATCGCGCTGTGCGACAGCGGGCTGCCGCCGGCCGAGACGATCGCCACCACGCCCTGCGCCTGCAGCTGCGCCAGTTCGGACGGGGCGACGTTGTCGCAGACCAGGATCTCGCCGGCGGTGCCGCGCGGCAGCGGTTCGCGCCGCTGCAGGTGGGCGTTGATCCGGCCGATGATGTGGGCGAGGTCGTCGAGCCGGCTCTTCAGGTAGGCGTCGTCCATCGACTCGAACACCGCCGCCAGGCGGTCGCGCTGCGCGCGCAGGGCGTAGCCGGCCGAATAGCGTTCCTGGCGGATCAGCGCATCGAGTGCGTTGACCAGCTCCGGGTCGTCCAGCAGCAGCGCGTGCAGGTCGATGAACTCGACCGCTTCCCGCGACAGCGCGCCCTGGAGCTTCTCGCGCAGCGCGCGCATCTCCTCGCGGGCCGCTTCCAGCGCGGCCTGCAGGCGCGCCGCCTCGGCCTCGACCCGGGACGCGGGGACGCGCTGTTCGCCGATCTCGAGCACATGCGGAAGCCGGACCCGGGCGCGGCCCAGGGCCAGGCCGCGCGCGGCGCCATGCCCGGCGAAGGTGGTGCTCATGGCGGGCCGCCCGCCGCCGATGGCGACGCGGCCACGAAGCAGGGATGCGGCCGAGCGTGGTCACGGCCCGGCGCGCGCATGCTCAGGCGTCCTCGTCGAAACGCCGTTCGAACAGGGAGACGATGGCGTCCATCGCCGCGGCCTCGTCGACGCCATCGGTGCGCACGGTCACCGGGGTGCCCTGGCCGGCGGCCAGCAGCATCACGCCCATGATGCTCTTGGCGTTGACCTCGCGCCCCTTCGCCTGCAGGGTCACGCCGCAGCGGAACGGCGCCAGTTCCTGCACCAGCTTGGCGGTGGCCCGGGCATGCAGGCCCAGGCGGTTGGAGACGGTGAGTTCACGTTCAAGCATCGTCGATGATCGCTCCATTGCGAGTACCCGCCGCCGCGGTGGCGGGCAGGTCGTCCAGTCCCTGTTCCGGATAGTTCATCACCCGCAGCAGCATCGGCAGGCTCAGTGCCGCCACCCGCCGTACCGGCGTGCCCAGCCTGGCCACTTTCGCGGCCAGGTTGCTGGGACTTGCGCCGTACAGGTCGGTCAGCACCAGTACGCCGTCCCCGTGGTCCACCCGGCGCAGTGCAGCCGAGGCGGCCGGCAGCAGCTGGTCCAGGTCGGCGTCGAAGGGTACTTCGAAGGCTTCCGCCCGCAGCGGCAGGTTGCGCAGCAGGGTGGTCGCCACCGCCAGCAACGCGCTGCCGACGCCGGGATGGGTGATCAGGAGAATGCCACAGGCCATGGCGGAAAGTTAACAGAGCGCTACACCCGGCGTGTAGAGCGGGGCTTGCCCCGCTGCCCACGGCAGGAGGCGTCGGCCCGGATGGGGCCGCCAAATCGGAAGCCTTCAAGGCCTCGGCTCCAGGGAGGCACCGCGTCTGGAAGCCTTCAAAGCGTCGGCTCCGGCGGGGGCCGCCGCACCTTGGGTATATGGCCCACCCTTCGGGACGACATCCTGTCTTTACGAAGGGCCGTGGCACATCCATGTGCCACTTGGGCCATATACCCAAGGTACGGCG
>NZ_PDWM01000018.1 GCF_010093225.1 Pseudoxanthomonas koreensis
GAGCGTTTCGGCGGCGAGTTCAAGGCGTACGACGCGATCGACGCGGCGCCGGAAGAGAAGGCGCGCGGGATCACGATTTCGACCGCGCACGTGGAATACGAGTCCCCGACGCGCCACTACGCGCACGTGGACTGCCCGGGCCACGCCGACTACGTGAAGAACATGATCACCGGTGCGGCGCAGATGGACGGTGCGATCCTGGTGTGCTCGGCGGCCGACGGCCCGATGCCGCAGACCCGCGAGCACATCCTGCTGTCGCGCCAGGTCGGCGTCCGTACATCGTGGTGTTCCTGAACAAGGCCGACATGGTGGACGACGCCGAGCTGCTGGAGCTGGTGGAGATGGAAGTCCGCGAGCTGCTGAGCAAGTACGACTTCCCGGGCGATGACACCCCGATCATCCACGGCTCGGCCCGCCTGGCGCTGGAAGGCGACCAGTCGGAGATCGGCGTGCCGGCGATCCTGAAGCTGGTGGACGCGCTGGATACGTTCATCCCGGAGCCGCAGCGCGACGTGGACAAGCCGTTCCTGATGCCGGTGGAAGACGTGTTCTCGATCTCCGGCCGCGGCACCGTGGTGACCGGGCGCATCGAGCGCGGCATCATCAAGGTGGGCGACGAAATCGAGATCGTGGGCATCCGCCCGACGCAGAAGACCACGGTCACCGGCGTGGAGATGTTCCGCAAGCTGCTGGACCAGGGCCAGGCGGGCGACAACGCGGGCCTGCTGCTGCGCGGCACCAAGCGTGACGACGTGGAGCGCGGCCAGGTGCTGGCCAAGCCCGGTTCGATCACCCCGCACACCGAGTTCGAGGCCGAGGTGTACGTGCTGTCGAAGGACGAGGGTGGCCGTCATACCCCGTTCTTCAAGGGCTACCGTCCGCAGTTCTACTTCCGCACCACCGACATCACCGGCGCGGTTCAGCTGCCGGAAGGCGTGGAGATGGTGATGCCGGGCGACAACATCAAGATGGTGGTCACCCTGATCAACCCGGTGGCGATGGACGAAGGCCTGCGCTTCGCGATCCGCGAAGGCGGCCGCACCGTCGGCGCCGGCGTCGTGGCCAAGATCATCAAGTAATGGACCGGCCCGGGCAGGCGCGAGCCTGCCCGGCTGCGTCGGTCCGCGATCCCCGCCCAGGCGTGGATCCAGTGGCTCCCACTGCAGGACTGACAGGCAAAGGCGGTCCGGAACCCCGGTCCGCCTTCGCCGTCTAAGGGAGCTGAAGGTTTCAACACGTACGCCAGTAGCTCAATTGGCAGAGCAGCGGTCTCCAAAACCGCAGGTTGGGGGTTCGAGTCCCTCCTGGCGTGCCACTTACCGAATGCGGTCGTCGGACGGCCGTTCTGCAAGAGATCGAGAAGTCCGCGCACGGATGGCGGGCTCCTGCGAGGGACTCGCATTGGCGAACAGCAAGATCAACCCGGCCCAGGCCGCTTCCGGCGGCGACATCGCCAAGTACGTCATCGCCGCCCTGCTGGCGATCGGTGGCCTGTTCGTCTGGTTCTGGTTCTCGGCGCCGGCGCGCGCCGCCCAGCTGGGCGAATGGGGTCCGCAGCTGCGTGGCCTGGCCGTGGTCGCCGGCCTGCTGGCCGCCACCGCGGTGTTCCTGGTTACGGCCAAGGGGCGCGACGTGCGCGAGTTCCTGTCCGAGTCGCGCTTCGAGCTGCGCAAGGTGGTCTGGCCGACCCGCCAGGAGACCACGCGCATGGCCTGGGTGGTAATCATCGTCGTGGTCATCGTCAGCCTGACGCTGGCCGGCTTCGATTTCGTGGTGCAGAAGGCCATCCAGTGGTTCCTGGGCCGTTGAGGAGAATGACGCAGTGAAGCGTTGGTACGTGGTTCATGCCTATTCCGGTTTCGAGAAGAGCGTCGCCCAGGCGCTGCGCGACCGCATCGTCCGCAACGGCATGGAAGACCGCTTCGGCGACGTCCTGGTGCCGACCGAGGAAGTGGTCGAGATGCGCGCCGGGCAGAAGCGCCGCTCCGAGCGCAAGTTCTTCCCGGGCTACGTGCTGGTCCAGATCGAGACCCACGACGAGGGCGGCATCCCGCGCATCGACAGCGAGAGCTGGCACCTGATCAAGGAGACCTCCAAGGTCATGGGCTTCATCGGCGGCACCGCCGACCGCCCGCTGCCGATCCGCGACGAAGAGGCCGACGCGATCCTGCAGCGCGTGCAGGAGGGCGTGGAGAAGCCCAAGCCCAAGGTCCTGTTCGAGCCCGGCCAGATGGTCCGGGTCACCGACGGCCCGTTCAACGACTTCAACGGCGTGGTCGAGGAAGTCAACTACGAGAAGAGCCGCCTGCGCGTGGCGGTGCTGATCTTCGGCCGCTCCACCCCGGTGGAGCTGGAATTCGGCCAGGTCGAGAAGGCCTGAGGCCGGCCGCGGCGGGCGCCGGACGGCGCCGCCCACGGGCCTGTAAAAACCTGTTATAATACGCGGCTCCCTGCCCGGGACAGCCGGGTATCCGCAATGGCCGCCGCACTGGCGGCCTTTGCCCGATCGGGGTTCGAGTTCAAGACGCGATGCCGGGACGCGTGATTTTCCCGGAACGATGGGGAGCCTGTGACCCAGGCGTCTGCACCCGGAGAGCATTGAAATGGCAAAGAAAGTAGTCGGTTACATCAAGCTGCAGGTGAAGGCCGGGCAGGCCAACCCCTCGCCGCCGGTCGGTCCGGCCCTGGGCCAGCGCGGCCTGAACATCATGGAGTTCTGCAAGGCGTTCAACGCGGCGACCTCCAAGCTCGAGCCGGGTCTGCCGACCCCGGTCATCATCACGGCCTACTCGGACCGTACCTTCACCTTCGTCACCAAGAGCACCCCGGCCACCGTGCTGCTCAAGAAGGCCGCCGGCATCACCTCCGGCTCCAAGCGCCCGAACACCGAGAAGGTGGGCAAGGTCACCCGCAAGCAGCTCGAGGACATCGCCAAGGCGAAGGAGCCCGACCTGACAGCGGCGGACCTGGATGCGGCTGTGCGCACCATCGCGGGCTCGGCCCGTTCGATGGGCCTGACGGTGGAGGGCTGAGGACATGGCACTGAACAAGCGACAGAAGGCGATCAAGGCTGCGGTCGAGCCGGGCAAGGCGTACTCCATCGACGAGGCGCTGAAGATCATCAAGGGCTTCACCAAGGCCAAGTTCGTCGAGGCCGTGGACGTGTCCGTCCGCCTGGGCGTTGACGCGAAGAAGTCCGACCAGCAGGTGCGCGGCTCGACCGTGCTGCCCGCGGGCACCGGCAAGACCGTGCGCGTGGCGGTGTTCGCCCCGGCCGGCGCCAAGGCCGACGAGGCCACCGCCGCCGGCGCCGAGGCCGTGGGCATGGACGACCTGGCCGAGAAGATGCTGGCCGGCGACCTGGACTACGACGTGGTCATCGCCACCCCGGACGCCATGCGCGTGGTCGGCAAGCTCGGCCAGGTGCTGGGCCCGCGCGGCCTGATGCCGAACCCGAAGGTCGGCACCGTGTCGCCGAACCCGGCCGAGGCGGTGAAGAACGCCAAGTCGGGCCAGGTCCGCTACCGCACCGACAAGGCCGGCATCATCCACACCACGATCGGCAAGGCCGATTTCGGCGATGACGCGCTGAAGTCCAACCTGCAGGCGCTGCTGCTGGACCTGATCAAGGCCAAGCCGGCGACCTCCAAGGGCCAGTACCTGCAGAAGATCTCGCTGAGCTCGACCATGGGCCCGGGCGTGACCGTCGACCAGGCCTCGCTGACCCTGAAGTAATCGTTTCACCCGTCCTGGCGCGCGAGCGCCAGGCGGCATTTTGAGGGCAGTCGCCGGTTCATCCCGGCGACAGCCGTCAAAGACCGCAGGCGCGGTCGGCGCACATCGACGACGGGCACGGATGCTCGCATTGGCAGGGAATCGCCGTCGATGCAGCGGGATCGCTTAATCGAAGGTCCGCGAGGACCCGAAACCTGCGCAGATGGTGCCGCCTTCTGGAAGTTTTACCGGTAGACCGATCCATTCGGGACTCCGGATCAGAAAGGCCAGCACCGGGATGCCCGAGGCATCCCCGGCGCGCACGGAAGGGCGCCGCCCAGGACCGCAAGCGGCAGGAGCCGCGAGCGGAGTTACTACGGAGGAGTGTTATGGCTCTCAATCTGTCCCAGAAGAAGGAAGTCGTCGCCGAACTGGCCGACGTCGCCGCCAAGGCGCACTCCCTGATCGCCGCCGAATACGCAGGCACCTCGGTCTCCCAGATGACCGCGATGCGCAAGAAGGCCCGCGAGAACGGCGTGTACTTGAAGGTTGTCAAGAACACGCTGGCCGCGCGCGCCATCGAAGGCACGGAGTTCGAGTGCACCAAGGATGCGCTCGTGGGTCCGCTGCTGTATGCGTTCTCGACCGAGGAGCCCGGCGCCGCCGGTCGCCTGATCAAGGAGTTCGCCAAGGGCAACGACAAGCTGCAGCCGAAGGTGGTCGCCGTCGGCGGCCAGCTGTACCCGGCCAGCCACGTCGAAGTCCTGGCCTCGCTGCCGACCCTCGACCAGGCCCTGGCCATGCTGGCCCGCGTCCTGGCCGAACCGGCCACCATGTTCGCCCGCGCGGTCAAGGCCGTCGCCGAGCAGCAGGGTGGTGGCGAAGCCGCCCCGGCCGAAGAGGCTCCGGCGGAAGCCTGAGTCGCGTCGACGATTTCCCTTTCCCTTTAGATAAACATCCAGAAGGTAATCACAATGTCCCTTTCCAACGAGCAGATCGTCGAAGCCATCGCCGGCAAGACCCTGATGGAAGTGATGGAGCTGGTCAAGGCCATCGAAGAGAAGTTCGGCGTCTCCGCCGCCGCCCCGGTCGCCGTGGCCGCCGGCCCGGCCGCCGCCGCCGCCCCGGTCGAGGAGCAGACCGAGTTCACCGTCGTGCTGAAGGCCGCCGGCGAGAAGAAGGTCGAGGTCATCAAGGCCGTCCGCGCCATCACCGGCCTGGGCCTGAAGGAAGCCAAGGACCTGGTCGAAGGCGCCCCGAAGGACGTCAAGGAAGGCGTGTCGAAGGACGACGCCGCCAAGTTCAAGAAGGACCTGGAAGCCGCCGGCGCCACCGTCGAGCTCAAGTAAGCGACACCTTGCATCGCCGGCATACTCGGTGATGCGCGAAGGCTGGGGGCGAAAGCCCCCGGCCTTTGGTCGTTCCGGAGCCGCGGGCTCCAGGCGGCCGCAAGCAACAGGAAACCCAGTCTCACGCACATGCGGAGCTGGTAGTCGGAAGTAGCGGGATAGGGCGTGCTGGTGCCGGCAATACCAGCGACTACCGACTGACAGCTTCATGTTCCCCCCGGTCCGCGGACGCGCGGCCCGCACTGCCAAAGGTGGTACACCCAATGACGACGTACTCGTTCACCGAGAAGAAGCGCATCCGCAAGGATTTCGGCAAGCAGCGCTCGATCCTCGAGGTGCCGTTCCTGCTGGCCATCCAGGTCGACTCGTACCGCGAGTTCCTGCAGGCCGACACCGACCCGGCCAAGCGCCGCGACACCGGCCTGCACGCCGCCCTGAAGTCGGTGTTCCCGATCTCCAGCTACAGCGGCAACGCCGCCCTGGAATACGTCGGCTACAAGCTCGGCGAGCCGGTGTTCGACGAGCGCGAGTGCCGCAACCGCGGCCTGTCCTACGGCGCCCCGCTGCGGGTGACCGTGCGCCTGGTGATCTACGACCGCGAGTCGTCGACCAAGGCGATCAAGTACGTGAAGGAGCAGGAGGTCTACCTCGGCGAGATCCCGCTGATGACCGAGCACGGCACCTTCATCGTCAACGGCACCGAGCGCGTAATCGTCTCGCAGCTGCACCGTTCGCCGGGCGTGTTCTTCGACCACGACCGCGGCAAGACCCACAGCTCGGGCAAGCTGCTGTACAGCGCCCGCATCATCCCCTACCGCGGCTCCTGGCTGGACTTCGAGTTCGACCCGAAGGACGCGCTGTACACCCGCATCGACCGTCGCCGCAAGCTGCCGGTGACGATCCTGCTGCGCGCGCTGGGCTACAACAACGAAGAGATGCTGCGTGCGTTCTTCGAGATCAACACCTTCCACATCGACCCGAACGAAGGCGTGCAGCTGGAGCTGGTGGCCGAGCGCCTGCGCGGCGAGACGCTGAACTTCGACCTGGCCGACGGCGAGAAGGTCATCGTGGAAGCCGGAAAGCGCATTACCGCGCGCCACGTGCGCCAGCTGGAGCAGTCGCAGATCGCCGCGCTGGCGGTGCCGGACGAGTACCTGCTCGGCCGCATCCTGGCCCATGACGTGGTCGACGCCAACACCGGCGAGCTGCTGGCTTCGGCCAACGACGAGATCACCGACGAGCAGCTGGCCGCCTTCCGCAAGGCCGGCGTCGCCGCCGTGGGCACGCTGTGGGTCAACGACCTGGACCGCGGCCCGTACCTGTCCAACACCCTGCGCATCGACCCGAGCCGCACCCAGCTCGAGGCGCTGGTCGAGATCTACCGGATGATGCGTCCGGGCGAGCCGCCGACCAAGGAAGCCGCGCAGAACCTGTTCCACAACCTGTTCTTCACCTTCGAGCGCTACGACCTGTCGGCCGTGGGCCGGATGAAGTTCAACCGCCGCGTCGGCCGCAAGGACGTGCTCGGCCCGTCGGTGCTGTTCGATTCCAAGTACTTCGGCGAGCGCAACGACGAGGAGTCCAAGCGGCTGGTCGCAGCGCAGGGCGCCACCTCCGACATCCTCGACGTGCTCAACGTGCTGACCGAGATCCGCAACGGCCGTGGCACCGTGGACGACATCGACCACCTCGGTAACCGTCGTGTGCGTTCGGTCGGCGAAATGGCCGAGAACGTGTTCCGCGTGGGCCTGGTCCGCGTCGAGCGCGCGGTGAAGGAGCGCCTGTCGATGGCGGAGTCGGAAGGCCTGACCCCGCAGGAGCTGATCAACGCGAAACCCGTCGCCGCCGCGATCAAGGAGTTCTTCGGCTCCTCGCAGCTGTCGCAGTTCATGGACCAGAACAACCCGCTGTCGGAAGTCACCCACAAGCGCCGCGTCTCGGCGCTGGGCCCGGGCGGCCTGACCCGCGAGCGCGCCGGCTTCGAAGTGCGCGACGTGCACCCGACCCACTACGGCCGCGTCTGCACCATCGAAACCCCGGAAGGCCCGAACATCGGCCTGATCAACTCGCTGGCGGTGTTCGCCCGCACCAACCAGTACGGCTTCCTGGAGACGCCGTACCGCAAGGTCGTGGACGGCCGCATCACCGACGAGGTCGACTACCTGTCGGCGATCGAGGAGAACGAGTACGTCATCGCCCAGGTCAACGCTGCCCACGACAAGGACGGCCGCCTGACCGAGGCCTTCGCCCCGGTCCGCTACCAGGGCGAGTCGCTGCTGAAGCCGGCGTCCGAGATCCATTACATGGACGTGTCGCCGATGCAGACCGTGTCGGTCGCCGCGGCGCTGGTGCCGTTCCTGGAGCACGACGACGCCAACCGCGCGCTGATGGGCGCGAACATGCAGCGCCAGGCCGTGCCGACCCTGCGTTCGCAGACCCCGCTGGTGGGCACCGGCATCGAGCGCGCCGTGGCGCGCGACTCGGGCGTGACCGTGAACGCCCGCCGCGGCGGCGTGATCGAGCAGGTCGACGCCGGCCGCATCGTGGTCAAGGTCAACGAGGTGGAGATCTCCGGCGAGCACGATGCCGGCGTCGACATCTACACCCTGACCAAGTACACCCGCTCCAACCAGAACACCTGCATCAACCAGACCCCGCTGGTGCACGTGGGCGACGTGGTGGCGCGCGGCGACGTGCTGGCGGACGGTCCGTCCACCGACATCGGCGAGCTGGCCCTGGGCCAGAACATGCTGATCGCGTTCATGCCGTGGAACGGCTACAACTTCGAGGACTCGATCCTGCTGTCCGAGCGGGTGGTCCAGGAAGACCGCTACACCACGATCCACATCGAGGAACTGACCTGTGCGGCCCGCGACACCAAGCTGGGCCCGGAGGAGATCACCGCCGACATCCCCAACGTGTCCGAGCAGGCGCTCGGCCGCCTGGACGAGTCGGGCGTGGTCTACATCGGCGCCGAGGTCCGCGCCGGCGACATCCTGGTCGGCAAGGTCACGCCGAAGGGCGAGAGCCAGCTGACTCCGGAAGAGAAGCTGCTGCGCGCGATCTTCGGCGAGAAGGCTTCGGACGTTAAGGACAGCTCGCTGCGCGTGCCCCCGGGCATGGACGGCACCGTCATCGACGTCCAGGTCTTCACCCGCGACGGCATCGAGAAGGACAAGCGCGCCAAGCAGATCGAAGAGAGCGAGATCAAGCGCGTCAAGAAGGACTTCGACGACCAGTTCCGGATCCTGGAAGCGGCGATCTACGCGCGCCTGCGCTCGCAGATCGTGGGCAAGGTCGCCAACGGCGGCCCGGGCCTGAAGAAGGGCGACAGCCTCACCGACGCCTACCTGGACGGCCTGAAGAAGTCCGACTGGTTCCTGCTGCGGATGAAGGACGAGGACGCCTCGGAAGCCATCGAGCGCGCGCAGAAGCAGATCGCCGCGCACGAGAAGGAGTTCGAGCGCCGCTTCGACGACAAGCGCGGCAAGATCACCCAGGGCGACGACCTCGCCCCGGGCGTGCTGAAGATGGTCAAGGTGTTCCTGGCGGTGAAGCGCCGCATCCAGCCGGGCGACAAGATGGCCGGCCGCCACGGCAACAAGGGCGTGGTGTCGAACGTCGTCCCGGTCGAGGACATGCCGTACATGGCCTCGGGCGAGTCGGTGGACATCGTCCTCAACCCGCTGGGCGTGCCTTCGCGAATGAACATCGGCCAGATCCTGGAAGTGCACCTGGGCTGGGCGGCCAAGGGCCTGGGTCGCAAGATCCAGCGCATGCTGGAGGCCCAGGCCGCGGTCAAGGACCTGCGCAAGTTCCTCGAGGACATCTACAACCACGACCGCACCGCGGTCGGCGAGCGGGTGGACCTGTCGCAGTTCAGCGACGAGGAGCTGCTGGGCATGGCGAAGAACCTGACCAATGGCGTGCCGATGGCGACCCCGGTGTTCGACGGCGCCAGCGAGGCCGAGATCAAGCGCATGCTCGAGCTGGCCGAACTGCCCAGCAGCGGCCAGACCGTGCTGCACGACGGCCGCACCGGCGAGGCGTTCGAGCGCGAGGTGACCGTCGGCTACATGCACTACCTGAAGCTCAACCACCTGGTCGACGACAAGATGCACGCCCGTTCGACCGGCCCGTACTCGCTCGTCACCCAGCAGCCGCTGGGCGGCAAGGCGCAGTTCGGCGGCCAGCGCTTCGGCGAAATGGAAGTCTGGGCGCTGGAAGCCTACGGCGCGGCCTACACCCTGCAGGAAATGCTGACGGTGAAGTCCGACGACGTGCAGGGCCGCAACCAGATGTACAAGAACATCGTCGACGGCAACCACGAGATGGTCGCCGGCATGCCGGAGTCCTTCAACGTGCTCGTGAAGGAAATCCGCTCGCTGGCCATCAACATGGAGTTGGAGGACGAGTAAGGCGCGTGGCGGCCGCCCGCAACCCGGGCCAGGCCGCCGCGATCCCGCATCGAACCGCCAAACACGCCTTCACTCCTGACGGAGACATGAAATGAAAGACCTGCTCAACCTCTTCAACCAGCAGCGCCAGACGCTGGACTTCGACGCGATCAAGATCGCGCTGGCTTCGCCCGACCTGATCCGCTCGTGGTCGTTCGGCGAGGTGAAGAAGCCCGAGACGATCAACTACCGCACCTTCAAGCCCGAGCGCGACGGCCTGTTCTGCGCCGCCATCTTCGGCCCGATCAAGGACTACGAGTGCCTGTGCGGCAAGTACAAGCGCATGAAGCACCGCGGCGTGGTCTGCGAGAAGTGCGGCACCGAGGTGACCCTGGCCAAGGTGCGCCGCGAGCGCATGGGCCACATCGACCTGGCCTCGCCGGTCGCGCACATCTGGTTCCTCAAGTCGCTGCCGTCGCGCATCGGCCTGATGCTGGACATGACCCTGCGCGACATCGAGCGGATCCTGTACTTCGAAGCGTTCGTGGTCACCGAGCCGGGCCTGACCCCGCTTGAGCGCCGCCAGCTGCTGACCGAGGAGCAGTACCTCACCGCGCGCCAGGAGCACGGCGACGACTTCGACGCCGCCATGGGCGCCGAGGCGATCTACGAGCTGCTGCGCACGATCGACCTGCAGGCCGAGATGGCCCGCCTGCGCGAGGAGATCGCCGCCACCGGTTCGGAGACCAAGCTCAAGCGCCTGACCAAGCGGATCAAGCTGGTCGAGGCGTTCATCGAGTCCGGCAACCGCCCGGAATGGATGGTCATGACCGTGTTGCCGGTGCTGCCGCCGGACCTGCGCCCGCTGGTCCCGCTGGACGGCGGCCGCTTCGCGACCTCCGACCTGAACGACCTGTACCGCCGCGTCATCAACCGCAACAACCGCCTGCGCCGCCTGCTGGAGCTCAACGCGCCCGACATCATCGTGCGCAACGAGAAGCGCATGCTGCAGGAGTCGGTCGACGCGCTGATGGACAATGGCCGCCGTGGCCGCGCCATCACCGGCACCAACAAGCGCCCGCTCAAGTCGCTGGCCGACATGATCAAGGGCAAGCAGGGCCGCTTCCGCCAGAACCTGCTCGGCAAGCGCGTGGACTACTCGGGTCGTTCGGTGATTGTCGTGGGCCCGTACCTGCGCCTGCACCAGTGCGGCCTGCCGAAGAAGATGGCGCTGGAGCTGTTCAAGCCGTTCGTGTTCGCCAAGCTGCAGCGTCGCGGCCTGGCCACCACGATCAAGGCCGCCAAGAAGCTGGTCGAGCGCGAAGAGGCCGACGTGTGGGACATCCTCGAAGAGGTGATCCGCGAGCACCCGGTGCTGCTGAACCGCGCCCCGACCCTGCACCGCCTGGGCATCCAGGCGTTCGAGCCGGTGCTGATCGAAGGCAAGGCGATCCAGCTGCACCCGCTGGTCTGCACCGCGTTCAACGCCGACTTCGACGGTGACCAGATGGCCGTGCACGTCCCGCTGAGCCTGGAGGCCCAGCTGGAAGCGCGCGCGCTGATGATGTCGACCAACAACATCCTCTCGCCCGCCAACGGCGAGCCAATCATCGTGCCGTCGCAGGACGTCGTGCTCGGCCTGTACTACATGACCCGCGCCCTCGAGAACAAGAAGGGCGAGGGCATGGCGTTCGCCAACGTGGCCGAGGTCAAGCGCGCCTACGACAACCGCGTGGTCGAGCTGCACGCCAAGGTCAAGGTCCGCATCGCCGAAGTCGTCACCGACGAGGCTGGCAACAAGGCGAGCAAGACCTCGATCGTGGACACCACGGTCGGCCGCGCCCTGCTGGCCGAGATCCTGCCGGAAGGCCTGCCGTTCGCGCTGGCCAACACCGATCTGAACAAGAAGGCGATCTCGCGCCTGATCAACTCCTGCTACCGCCAGCTCGGCCTGAAGGACACCGTGGTGTTCGCCGACCAGCTGATGTACACCGGCTTCGCCTACGCGACCCGCGCCGGCGTCTCGATCGGCATCGACGACATGCTGATCCCGCAGGAGAAGAAGGGCATCCTGACCGAGGCCGAGGCCGAGGTGCTGGAGATCCAGGAGCAGTACCAGAGCGGCCTGGTCACCGCCGGCGAGCGCTACAACAAGGTGGTCGACATCTGGTCGCGCACCAACGAGCGCATCGCCAAGGCGATGATGGACACCATCGGCACCGACAAGGTGGTCAACGCCAAGGGCGAGGCCATCGCGCAGAAGTCGATGAACTCGCTGTACATCATGGCCGACTCCGGCGCGCGTGGTTCGCAGGCACAGATCCGCCAGCTGGCCGGCATGCGCGGCCTGATGGCACGTCCGGACGGCTCGATCATCGAGACGCCGATCAAGGCCAACTTCCGCGAAGGCCTGAACGTGCAGGAGTACTTCAACTCCACCCACGGCGCGCGAAAGGGCCTGGCCGACACCGCGCTGAAGACCGCCAACTCCGGTTACCTGACCCGCCGCCTGGTCGACGTGGCCCAGGACGTGGTGATCACCGAGGTCGACTGCGGCACCGGCTACGGCCTGACCATGACCCCCATCGTCGAGGGCGGTGACGTGGTCGAGCCGCTGCGCGATCGCGTGCTGGGCCGCGTTGTGGCCGAAGACGTGTTCCTGCCGGGCAACGACGAGGATCCGATCGTCACCCGCAACACCCTGCTCGACGAGGGCTGGGTGCAGAAGCTGGAAGACGCCGGCGTGCAGTCGATCAAGGTCCGCTCGACCATCACCTGCGAATCCTCGTTCGGCGTGTGCTCGCAGTGCTACGGTCGCGACCTGGCCCGTGGCCACATCGTCAACATCGGCGAGGCGGTCGGCGTCATCGCCGCGCAGTCGATCGGCGAGCCGGGCACCCAGCTGACCATGCGTACGTTCCACATCGGCGGCGCGGCTTCGCGTGCGGCGGCGGTGGACAACATCACGGTCAAGACCACCGGTTCGGTGAAGTTCACCAACCTCAAGTCGGTGGACCACAGCAACGGCACCCTGGTCGCGGTGTCGCGTTCGGGCGAGATCTCCGTGCTCGACCCGCACGGCCGTGAGCGCGAGCGCTACAAGCTGCCGTACGGCGCGACCATCAGCGTCAAGGACGGCGCCGAGGTCAAGGCCGGCCAGTCGGTCGCCAACTGGGATCCGCACAACCACCCGATCGTGTCGGAAGTGGCTGGCTTCGTCCGCTTCGTGGACTTCGTGGATGGCGTCACCGTCATCGAGAAGACCGACGAGCTGACCGGCCTGGCCTCGCGCGAGATCACCGATCCCAAGCGCCGCGGCACCCAGGGCAAGGACCTGCGTCCGCTGGTCCGCATCGTCGACAAGGACGGCAAGGACCTGACCATCCCGGGCACCGACCTGCCGGCGCAGTACCTGCTGCCGCCGCGCTCGCTGGTGAACCTGCAGGATGGGGCGCCGGTCGGCGTGGGCGATGTGGTCGCCAAGATCCCGCAGGAAGCGTCCAAGACCCGCGACATCACTGGCGGTCTGCCGCGCGTGGCCGACCTGTTCGAAGCGCGCAAGCCGAAGGATCCGGCGATCCTGGCCGAGCGTTCGGGCGTGGTCAGCTTCGGCAAGGACACCAAGGGCAAGCAGCGCCTGATCATCAAGGACAACGAGGGCGGCGAGCACGAGGAGCTGATCCCGAAGTACCGCCAGATCATCGTGTTCGAAGGCGAGCACGTGACCAAGGGCGAGACCGTGGTGGACGGCGAGCCGAGCCCGCAGGACATCCTGCGCCTGCTGGGCATCGAGCCGCTGGCGGCCTACCTGGTCAAGGAGATCCAGGACGTGTACCGCCTGCAGGGCGTGAAGATCAACGACAAGCACATCGAGGTGATCACCCGCCAGATGCTGCGCAAGGTCGAGATCGCCGACCAGGGCGATTCGAAGTTCCTCAACGGCGAGCAGGTCGAGCGCCAGCGCGTGATCGAGGAGAATTCCCGCCTGGTCGGCCGCAACGAGCTGCCGGCGAAGTTCGACCCGGTGCTGCTGGGCATCACCAAGGCCTCGCTGGCGACCGAGTCGTTCATCTCCGCGGCCTCGTTCCAGGAGACCACCCGCGTGCTGACCGAGGCCGCCGTGCGCGGTACCCGCGACAGCCTGCGCGGCCTGAAGGAGAACGTGATCGTCGGCCGCCTGATC
Organism: Pseudoxanthomonas koreensis; assembly: GCF_010093225.1. Lineage (GTDB taxonomy): Bacteria > Pseudomonadota > Gammaproteobacteria > Xanthomonadales > Xanthomonadaceae > Pseudoxanthomonas > Pseudoxanthomonas koreensis. The sequence continues at coordinate 13,644 of NZ_PDWM01000018.1, forward strand.
CCGGCCGGCACCGGCCTGGCGTACCACAGCCAGCGCCGTCGCACCGCCTCTGGTCTCACGGAGGCTGAGATCGCCGCACTGTCGGGTGGTGCCGAGGCTGTGGCCGAAGCGCCGGTCGAGGCCGCGGCCGTCGCCGACGAGGGCACCGCGGGCGAGTGAGCAGTGCCTCCCGGGCCGCCAGGCCCGGGGCAGGGCGGGGAAGGATCCCCGCCGCGAGGTCCCCGGCCCGGCCCGTCCGGCTGCCGGGGGCTGAACCCACGGAAGGGGCTCGGTTGACGCGATTTCCGCGCGGCCGCTATACTCCCGCTTCTCGGCAGGCCGTCCTTCGGCCTGCCGTCGTTTTCATGTTCCTTCCGGCCCCCACCGATGCGGGGCCCCAAGCAGAAGAACCTTACCAATGGCGACTATCAACCAGCTGGTCCGCAAGCCGCGGCAGGCGGAAACCTACAAGAGCGCCTCGCCGGCGCTGGAAAAGTGCCCGCAGCGCCGTGGCGTCTGCACGCGCGTGTACACCACCACCCCGAAGAAGCCGAACTCGGCCCTGCGCAAGGTCGCCAAGGTCCGCCTGACCAATGGCTACGAGGTCATTTCGTACATCGGCGGCGAAGGCCACAACCTGCAGGAGCACTCGGTTGTCCTGATCCGCGGTGGCCGCGTCAAGGACCTCCCGGGTGTCCGTTACCACACCGTCCGCGGCTCGCTTGACGCCGCCGGCGTGACCAAGCGTCGCCAGGGCCGTTCGAAGTACGGCGCCAAGCGCCCGAAGAGCTGATTGAGGAAGTCACGACATGTCCCGTAAAGGTTCCACCCCCCAGCGCGCCGTCCTTCCCGATCCGAAGCACGGGAGCGAGACCATCGCCCGCTTCATCAACATGGTGATGAAGAGCGGCAAGAAGTCGATTGCCGAGAACATCGTGTACGACGCGATGGACGTCATCGGCCAGAAGAATCCCAACTCGATCGAAGTCGTGCAGAAGGCGCTCGACAACGTGTCGCCGTCCGTCGAGGTCAAGTCGCGTCGCGTCGGCGGTGCCACCTACCAGGTGCCGGTCGAAGTGCGTTCCTCGCGTCGCCTGGCCCTGTCCATGCGCTGGCTGATCGATTCGGCGCGCAAGCGCGGCGAGAACACCATGGCCCGCAAGCTGGCCGCCGAGCTGCTCGACGCCTCGGAAAACCGTGGCGGCGCGATCAAGAAGCGCGAAGAGACGCACCGCATGGCCGAGGCCAACAAGGCCTTCGCGCACTACCGCTGGTGATTCCCGCGGGCCCGTGACCGGGCCCGCGCGACCAGCCCGGGCGGCGCGGCAGGCTCCGCGCCCCCCGTCGAACGGAAGCCGGCGCCGCGCGCCGCTCCGCCTCCAGAAGCCCCAAGCAAACGAGAGATTCCCGTGGCTCGCACCACTCCCATCGAGCGTTACCGCAACTTCGGCATCATGGCCCACATCGATGCCGGCAAGACCACGACGTCCGAGCGCATCCTGTTCTACACCGGCAAGAGCCACAAGATCGGTGAAGTGCACGACGGCGCCGCGACCATGGACTGGATGGAGCAGGAGCAGGAGCGTGGCATCACGATCCAGTCCGCCGCCACGACCGCGTTCTGGAAGGGCATGGACAAGTCCCTGCCGGAGCATCGCTTCAACATCATCGACACCCCGGGGCACGTCGACTTCACCATCGAGGTCGAGCGTTCGCTGCGCGTGCTCGACGGCGCGGTGTTCGTGCTGTGCGCCGTGGGCGGCGTGCAGCCGCAGTCGGAAACCGTGTGGCGCCAGGCCAACAAGTACCACGTGCCGCGCATCGCGTTCGTCAACAAGATGGACCGCACCGGCGCCAACTTCTACAAGGTCCGCGACCAGCTGAAGTCGCGCCTGGGCGCGGTGCCGGTGCCGATGCAGGTGCCGATCGGCGCCGAGGACGGCTTCGAGGGCGTGGTCGACCTGCTGAAGATGAAGGCGATCCACTGGGATACCGCCTCGCAGGGCCTGTCCTTCGAGTACCGCGACATCCCGGCCGAGCTGCAGGCGAAGGCCGAGGAAGAGCGCGCGTTCATGGTCGAGTCCGCGGCCGAGGCCAACGAAGACCTGATGAACAAGTACCTCGAAGAGGGCGACCTCACCGAGGCGGAGGTCATCGGCGGCCTGCGCGCGCGCACGCTGAACACCGAGATCGTGCCGATGTTCTGCGGCACCGCGTTCAAGAACAAGGGCGTGCAGGCCATGCTCGACGGCGTGGTCAACCTGCTGCCGTCGCCGGTCGACGTGCCGGCGGTGAAGGGCGTGGACGTTGACGACGAGACCAGGGAGCTGACCCGCGAATCCAGCGACAAGGCCCCGTTCTCGGCGCTGGCGTTCAAGATCATGACCGATCCGTTCGTGGGTTCGCTGACCTTCTTCCGCGTCTACTCCGGCACCCTCAACGCCGGCGACGCCGTGCTGAACTCGGTCAAGGGCAAGAAGGAGCGCATCGGCCGCCTGCTGCAGATGCATTCCAACAACCGCGACGAGATCAAGGAAGTGCTGGCCGGCGACATCGCCGCCGCGGTGGGCCTGAAGGACGTCACCACCGGCGACACCCTGTGCGCGCAGGACGCGCCGATCATCCTGGAGCGCATGGCGTTCCCGGAGCCGGTGATCTCGATGGCGGTCGAGCCGAAGACCAAGTCCGACCAGGAGAAGATGGGCAACGCCCTGAGCCGCCTGGCACAGGAAGACCCGTCGTTCCGCGTCAAGACCGACGAGGAGTCGGGCCAGACGATCATCTCGGGCATGGGCGAGCTGCACCTGGACATCATCGTTGACCGCATGAAGCGCGAGTTCAACGTCGAGGCCAACGTCGGCAAGCCGCAGGTCGCGTACCGCGAGACCATCCGCCTGAGCGACGTCAAGTCGGACTACAAGCACGCCAAGCAGTCGGGCGGCAAGGGCCAGTACGGCCACGTCGTGATCGAGCTGTCGCCGCTGACCCAGGAAGATCGCGAGAAGTACGCCGCCGACATCAAGGACGACTTCCTGTTCCTCAACGAGATCACCGGTGGCGTGATCCCAAAGGAATTCATCCCGTCGGTCGAGAAGGGCATGCGCGAGACCATCACCAGCGGTCCGCTGGCCGGCTTCCCGGTCGTGGGCGTGAAGGTGAAGCTGGTGTTCGGCTCGTACCACGACGTCGACTCCTCGGAAATGGCGTTCAAGCTGGCCGCCTCGATGGCGTTCAAGCAGGGCTTCGCCAAGGCCCGTCCGGTGCTGCTCGAGCCGATCATGAAGGTCGAGATCGTCAGCCCGGAGGATTACCTGGGCGACGTGATGGGCGACGTGAGCCGCCGCCGCGGCGTGCTCCAGGGCCAGGACGACAGCCCGTCGGGCAAGATCATCAACGCGCAGATCCCGCTGGGCGAGATGTTCGGCTACGCGACCTCGCTGCGTTCGATGAGCCAGGGCCGCGCGACCTTCTCGATGGAGTTCGACCACTACGAGGAAGCGCCGAACAACATCGCCGAGACGGTGATCAAGAAGGCGTAAGGCTTAGTGCGCCCGTCCATGGGCGCGGAAGCAGAATCAAGAAGCGGCCATCCGTGGCCGCACTTCCCAAAAGAAGCAGTTTCCCAAGTTAGAGAGACAGAGACATGGCCAAGGGTAAGTTCGAGCGCACCAAACCCCACGTGAACGTGGGCACGATCGGTCACGTTGACCACGGCAAGACGACGCTGACGGCGGCGCTGACGAAGATCGGCGCGGAGCGTTTCGGCGGCGAGTTCAAGGCGTACGACGCGATCGACGCGGCGCCGGAAGAGAAGGCGCGCGGGATCACGATTTCGACCGCGCACGTGGAATACGAGTCCCCGACGCGCCACTACGCGCACGTGGACTGCCCGGGCCACGCCGACTACGTGAAGAACATGATCACCGGTGCGGCGCAGATGGACGGTGCGATCCTGGTGTGCTCGGCGGCCGACGGCCCGATGCCGCAGACGCGCGAGCACATCCTGCTGTCGCGCCAGGTCGGCGTGCCGTACATCGTGGTGTTCCTGAACAAGGCCGACATGGTGGACGACGCCGAGCTGCTGGAGCTGGTGGAGATGGAAGTCCGCGAGCTGCTGAGCAAGTACGACTTCCCGGGCGATGACACCCCGATCATCCACGGCTCGGCCCGCCTGGCGCTGGAAGGCGACCAGTCGGAGATCGGCGTGCCGGCGATCCTGAAGCTGGTGGACGCGCTGGATACGTTCATCCCGGAGCCGCAGCGCGACGTGGACAAGCCGTTCCTGATGCCGGTGGAAGACGTGTTCTCGATCTCCGGCCGCGGCACCGTGGTGACCGGGCGCATCGAGCGCGGCATCATCAAGGTGGGCGACGAAATCGAGATCGTGGGCATCCGCCCGACGCAGAAGACCACGGTCACCGGCGTGGAGATGTTCCGCAAGCTGCTGGACCAGGGCCAGGCGGGCGACAACGCGGGCCTGCTGCTGCGCGGCACCAAGCGTGACGACGTGGAGCGCGGCCAGGTGCTGGCCAAGCCCGGTTCGATCACCCCGCACACCGAGTTCGAGGCCGAGGTGTACGTGCTGTCGAAGGACGAGGGTGGCCGTCATACCCCGTTCTTCAAGGGCTACCGTCCGCAGTTCTACTTCCGCACCACCGACATCACCGGCGCGGTTCAGCTGCCGGAAGGCGTGGAGATGGTGATGCCGGGCGACAACATCAAGATGGTGGTCACCCTGATCAACCCGGTGGCGATGGACGAAGGCCTGCGCTTCGCGATCCGCGAAGGCGGCCGCACCGTCGGCGCCGGCGTCGTGGCCAAGATCATCAAGTAATTCAGTAACTTGGGTCGCCGCTCCCTGGGTGGGCGGCGATCCCCAACGCGAAAAGAGGCACAGGACGTGCCTCGTGTTCGCCGGACAGGGAAGGGTCGCGTGACGCAACGCGCGTGGCAGCCTCACAGGCTGTTGACGTGCATGTTTACGCGTTCTATACTTTTCCGTCTGGGCAGACCGGCTTGCTGGTCTGCCCGCGCTTTTGGGGGCCGGCAGCGCCGGCTCCCGCCCGCAGGCAACGCCTGGTGGGCGAACAGGAACCCTGAAACCGGGGCAGGCATCCCAGAGGCCGCGCCCGTCGCTCTTTTAACGAAGGAACTCCGTCATGGCGGACCAAAAGATCCGGATTCGGCTCAAGGCGTTCGATCACCGTTTGATCGACCGTTCGGCCAGCGAGATCGTCGAAACGGCCAAGAGGACCGGCGCGCAGGTGCGTGGCCCGATCCCGCTGCCGACCAAGATCGAGCGCTACACCATTCTCGTCTCCCCGCATGCCGACAAGGATGCGCGCGACCAGTACGAGACCCGCACGCACAAGCGCGTGCTCGACATCGTCGACCCCAACGACAAGACCGTGGACGCGCTGATGAAGCTCGAGCTCGCGGCTGGCGTCGACGTCCAGATCAAGCTCGCCTGAGGACTGCCGACATGACGAAGAAGTATTCGTTGGGTCTGGTCGGCCGCAAGGCCGGCATGAGCCGGGTCTTCACCGATGATGGCCGTTCCATCCCGGTGACCCTGATCGAGGCCACCCCGAACCGCATCACCCAGATCAAGACCGTCGAAGCCGACGGCTACAGCGCCGTCCAGGTGACGGCCGGCTCGCGCCGCGCCGCGCTGGTCAACAAGCCGCTGGCCGGGCACTACGCCAAGGCCAAGGTCGAAGCCGGCCGTGGCCTGTGGGAGTTCCGCGTCGCCGACGACAAGCTCGGTGACTTCGCCGTTGGTGGCGAGATCAAGGCTGACATCTTCGAGGTCGGCCAGATCGTCGACGTCCAGGGCGTGACCAAGGGCAAGGGCTTCCAGGGCACGATCAAGCGCCACAACTTCACCATGGGCGACGCCACCCACGGCAACTCGCTGTCGCATCGCTCGCCGGGTTCGATCGGCCAGCGGCAGACGCCGGGCCGCGTGTTCCCGGGCAAGAAGATGTCCGGCCACATGGGCGCCGAAACGCAGAGCGCGCAGAACCTGGAAGTGGTTCGCGTCGATGCCGAGCGCGGCCTGATCGCCGTCCGCGGCGCCGTCCCGGGTGCCCCGGGTGGCGACGTGGTCGTGCGCCCGGCGAGCAAGGCGTAAGGAGAATCACCATGGAACTCACCATTACGGGTAGCGCCAACAAGCTGTCGGTTTCCGACGAAGTGTTCGGCCGCGATTTCAGCGAGGACCTGGTCCACCAGGTCGTCGTCGCCTACCGCAACGCTGGTCGCGCCGGCACCAAGGCGCAGAAGACCCGCGCCGAGGTCAACGGCACCACCAAGAAGTCGAAGAAGCAGAAGGGCGGCGGCGCGCGTCATGGCGCCCTGACGGCCCCGATCTTCGTCGGCGGCGGCGTGACCTTCGCGGCCAAGCCGCGCAGCTTCGCGCAGAAGGTCAACCGCAAGCAGTACCGCGCCGCGATGGCCGCGATCCTGTCGGAGCTCAACCGCCAGGGTCGCCTGACGGTCGTCGAGTCGTTCGACATCGACGCGCCGAAGACCAGCGGCCTGGTGGAGAAGCTGGCCGGCCTGGACCTGGGCAAGCGTCCGCTGATCGTCACCGAGGACGCGTCCGAGAACCTGTTCCTGTCGGCCCGCAACCTGCCTTACGTGCAGGTCCGCGACGTGCAGGGCCTGGATCCGGTCGCCCTGGTCGCCGCCGATTCCGTGCTGATCACCGCCGATGCGGTCAAGAAGGTCGAGGAGTGGCTGGCATGAGCGCCAACGAGAAAGTTTTCAGCGTGCTGCTCGCGCCGCGCGTGTCCGAAAAGACCGCGCGCCTGCAGGAAGTCAGCAACCAGTACGTGTTCGAAGTTTCGAACGACGCCACCAAGGCCGAAGTGAAGGCCGCCGTGGAGCAGCTGTTCGACGTCAAGGTCGAGTCGGTCAACGTCGTCAACGTGAAGGGCAAGAACAAGTCCTTCCGCTTCCGTTCCGGTCGCCGTGGCGACTGGCGTAAGGCGTACGTGCGCCTGGCCGACGGCCAGAGCATCGACGTGTCCGCGAAGGCCTGAGGGTAAACCCATGCCATTGATGAAATTCAAGCCCACCTCCGCCGGCCGCCGTTCCGCGGTCCGCGTGGTCACCCCCGACCTGCACAAGGGTGCCCCGCACGCCGCGCTGGTCGAGAAGCAGAGCAAGTCGGGTGGCCGCAACCACCACGGCCGCATCACCGTCCGCCACGTCGGCGGCGGCCACAAGCAGCACTACCGCCTGATCGACTTCAAGCGCAACAAGGAAGGCATCGTCGCGCGCGTCGAGCGGATCGAGTACGACCCGAATCGCACCGCGCACATCGCCCTGCTGTGCTACGTCGACGGCGAGCGCCGCTACATCATCGCGCCGAAGGGCCTGAAGGCCGGCGACCAGGTGATCGCCGGTTCCGATGCCCCGATCAAGGCCGGCAACACCCTGCCGCTGCGCAACATCCCGGTCGGCACCACGGTGCATTGCATCGAGCTGAAGCCGGGCAAGGGCGCGCAGATCGCGCGTGCCGCCGGCGCCGGCGTGCAGCTGGTCGCCCGCGAAGGCACCCATGCGCTGCTGCGCCTGCGTTCGGGCGAGATGCGCAAGGTCCCGGCCGAGTGCCGCGCGACCATCGGCGAAGTCGGCAACGACGAGCACAACCTGGAGAAGCTGGGCAAGGCCGGTGCCAAGCGCTGGCGCGGCGTCAAGCCGACCGTCCGCGGCGCGGCCATGAACCCGGTCGACCACCCGCACGGTGGCGGCGAGGCCAAGGCCGGCCAGGGCAACCCGCATCCGGTCACCCCGTGGGGCGTGCCGACCAAGGGTTACAAGACGCGCAAGAACAAGCGCACCCAGCAATTCATCGTCCGTGATCGTAGGGGCTAATCGACCATGCCACGTTCCCTCAAGAAAGGCCCGTTCGTCGATCACCACCTCGTCAAGAAGGTGGAGGCCGCGGGCGGCAGCAAGCGCCCGATCAAGACCTGGTCGCGTCGTTCCATGATCCTGCCGGAAATGGTCGGATTCACCATCGCCGTGCACAACGGCAAGAACCATGTCCCGGTCCTCGTGAACGAGAACATGGTCGGCCACAAGCTCGGCGAGTTCGCTGTCACCCGGACCTTCAAGGGTCACGGCGGCGACAAGAAGTCGAAGTAAGGAGATGACCATGGAAGCGAAAGCCATCCTGCGCACCGCGCGCATCTCCCCGCAGAAGGCCCGCCTGGTCGCCGACCAGGTGCGTGGCCTGCCGGCCGAACGCGCCGTCAACCTGCTGAAGTTCTCCGACAAGAAGGCCGCCGCCCTGATCAAGAAGGTCGTCGAGTCCGCCATCGCCAACGCCGAGAACAACCAGGGCGCCGACGTCGACGCGCTCAAGGTCAAGACCATCATGGTCGACGAGGGTCCGACGCTGAAGCGCTTCATGGCGCGTGCGAAGGGCCGCGGCACCCGCATCCTGAAGCGGACCAGCCACATCACCGTCGTCGTCGGAGAGGGCAAGTAATATGGGTCACAAAGTTCACCCCACCGGCATCCGTCTTGGCATCGCCAAGGACTGGAATTCGAAGTGGTACGCCGACAAGGGCGAGTACGCCCAGTACCTGGCGGCCGACCTGAAGGTGCGCGAGATGCTGCGCAAGAAGCTGGCGCAGGCCGGGATCAGCAAGATCCTGATCGAGCGCCCGGCCAAGACCGCGCGCGTCACGATCCACACCGCCCGCCCGGGCGTGGTGATCGGCAAGCGCGGCGAGGACATCGAGAAGCTGCGCAAGGAAGTCAGCGCGCTGATGGGCGTCCCGGCGCACATCAACGTGACCGAGGTCCGCAAGCCGGAGCTCGACGCGCAGCTGGTCGCCGAGTCGATCGCGCAGCAGCTCGAGCGCCGCATCATGTTCCGCCGCGCGATGAAGCGCGCCGTCGGCAACGCGATGCGCCTCGGGGCCCTGGGCATCAAGGTCAACGTCGCCGGCCGCCTGAACGGTGCCGAGATCGCCCGTTCGGAGTGGTACCGCGAAGGCCGCGTGCCGCTGCATACCCTGCGCGCGGACATCGATTACGGCTTCGCCGAGGCGCACACCACCTACGGCGTGATCGGCATCAAGGTATGGGTCTACAAGGGCGAGATCTTCGACTTCGCCCAGGTCGGACAGGAGAAGCAGGAAGAAGCCAGCAGCCCGCGCGGCGAGCGCGGCGACCGCGAGCGTCCCTCCCGTCCCGCACGTGAAGCGAGGTAACGGCGATGTTGCAACCCAAGCGAACCAAGTTCCGCAAGCAGTTCAAGGGCCGTAACGACGGCCTGAGCTGGAGCGCAAACGCCGTGTCCTTCGGCGAGTACGGCCTGAAGGCCACCGACCATGGCCGCCTGACCGCGCGCCAGATCGAGGCGGCCCGCCGCACGATCAGCCGCTACGTCAAGCGCGGCGGCAAGATGTGGATCCGCGTGTTCCCGGACAAGCCGATCACCCAGAAGCCGATCGAAGTCCGCATGGGCTCGGGCAAGGGCAACGTCGAGTACTGGGTCGCCCAGATCCAGCCCGGCCGCATGATCTATGAAATCGAGGGTGTGCCGGAGGACCAGGCGCGCGAGGCGTTCCGCCTGGCGGCCGCCAAGCTCTCGGTCACCACCACCTTCGTGACCCGTACGGTGCGCTAATGGCTACGATCAACGAACTCCGCGAAAAGTCGGCCGACGAGCTGAAGGCCCACCTGCTGGACCTGCGCAAGGAGCAGTTCTCCCTGCGCATGCAGCGGGCGACCGGCCAGCAGACGAAGACCCACGAAACCCGCCAGGTGCGCCGCGAGATCGCTCGCGTGAAGACCCTGCTCGGCGGCAACCAGTAAGGGATCGCAGCGATGAGCGACAACAACGAAAAGACGCTGCGCACGGTCGAAGGCCGCGTCGTCAGCAACAAGATGGACAAGACGGTCACCGTGCTCGTCGAGCGCCAGGTCAAGCATGCGCTGTACGGCAAGTACATCAAGCGCTCGACCAAGCTCCACGCCCACGATGCCGACAACAGCTGCAACGAGGGTGACGTGGTGCGCGTGACCGAGATCGCGCCGCTGTCCAAGACCAAGAACTGGCGCGTGGTGGAAGTCATCACCCGCGCGGCTGAATAAGAGGGCTGAGACATGATCCAGGTGCAAAGCTACCTCGAAGCCGCCGACAACTCCGGCGCCAAGGAAATGATGTGCATCAAGGTGCTGGGCGGCTCCAAGCGCCGCTACGCCGGCATCGGCGACATCATCAAGGTGACCGTCAAGGACGCGATCCCGCGCGGCAAGGTCAAGAAGGGCGAGATCTACGACGCCGTCGTGGTCCGTACCCGCAAGGGCGTCCGTCGTGCCGACGGTTCGCTTATCCGCTTCGATGGCAACGCCGCCGTCCTGCTGAACAACAAGCAGGAGCCGATCGGTACCCGTATCTTCGGACCGGTGACCCGTGAGCTGCGTTCCGAGAAGTTCATGAAGATCGTTTCGCTCGCGCCCGAAGTGCTCTGAGCGGAGGAAGCAGACATGGCAAACCGTATCAAGAAGGGCGACCAGGTCGTCGTCACCACCGGCAAGGACAAGGGCAAGCAGGGCGAGGTTGTGCGCGTTGAGGGCGACCGCGTGGTCGTCTCCAACATCAACCTGGTCAAGCGCCACACCAAGCCGAACCCGCAGGCGGGCGTCGCCGGCGGCGTGGTCGAGCGCGAAGCCTCGATCCACATTTCCAACGTCATGCCGCTCAACCCCGCCACCGGCAAGGGCGAGCGCATCGGTTTCAAGGTCCTGGAGGATGGACGCAAACTGCGTGTGTTCCGCTCCAGTGGTGAGGCGCTCGACGCCTGAGGAATGAAGCAATGACCACGCGGCTCGAAAAGATCTACAAGGAACAGGTTGTGCCGGCTCTCATGGAGAAGTTCGGCTACACCAATCCGATGGAAGTGCCCAGGCTCGTCAAGATCACGCTGAACATGGGCGTGGGCGAGGCTGCGGCCAACAAGAAGGTGCTGGAGAACGCACTCGCCGACATGGCCAAGATCGCCGGCCAGAAGCCGGTGACGACCAAGTCGCGCGTCTCGGTGGCGTCGTTCAAGATCCGCGACGGCTGGCCGATCGGCTGCAAGGTCACCCTGCGCCGGCACCAGATGTTCGAGTTCCTGGACCGCCTGATCAGCGTCTCGCTGCCGCGAGTGCGCGACTTCCGCGGCGTGTCCGGCCGTTCCTTCGACGGCCGCGGCAACTTCAACATGGGCGTCAAGGAGCAGATCATCTTCCCGGAGATCGATTTCGACGCCGTCGACGCGGTGCGTGGCATGGATATCGCCATCACCACGACCGCCAAGACCGACGCCGAAGCGAAGGCGCTGCTCGAGGCGTTCAAGTTCCCGTTCCGCAACTAAGGCTTAGAGACATGGCAAAGACCTCCATGGTCAACCGCGACGCGAAGCGGGAAAAGCTGGCCAAGAAGTACGCGGCCAAGCGCGACGCCCTGAAGAAGGTCGTCTCCTCGCAGACCGCGTCGTACGAAGAGAAGATCGAGGCCGCGACCAGGCTGGCCAAGCTGCCGCGCGACTCCTCGCCGAGCCGCCAGCGCAACCGCTGCGAGCTGTCCGGTCGCCCGCGCGGCGTGTACAGCAAGTTCGGCCTGGGCCGCAACAAGCTGCGCGAAGCCACCATGCGCGGCGACGTGCCGGGCCTGCGCAAGGCCAGCTGGTAAGAAGGGCGGGGTGGCCCCGGCCGCCCGTCCCCGCAAGACCGGACGGGACCGGCCCACAAGGCCGGTTTCTTCTGCTATGATTGCCCGCTTCCCCCGGCTCCTCCGGGCGGCGGTACAGGACCCGGCCTCCTCCGGGACACAATCCAGATTTCGCGAAAGCGGATATCGGTGCACTCAAGGAACCATTCATGAGCATGACTGATCCCATCGCCGACATGCTGGTCCGCATCAAGAATGCGGCCGCTGTGGGCAAGCAGACGGTGAAGCTGCCGTCCTCCAAGATCAAGGTCGCCATCGCCAACGTCCTCAAGGACGAGGGCTACATCGCCGACCTGCGCGTCGTCCAGGCCGAGAACAACAAGGCCGAACTCGAGATCGTGCTGAAGTACTTCGAGGGCCGCCCGGTCATCGAGCAGCTCAAGCGCGCCTCGCGTTCGGGCCTGCGCCTGTACCGCGGCAAGAGCGAGCTGCCGAAGGTCCTTGGCGGCCTCGGCGTGGCCATCATCTCCACCTCGCAGGGCATCATGACCGATGCGCAGGCGCGTCGCGCCGGCGTTGGCGGCGAAGTCCTGTGCTACGTGGCCTAAGGAGTACGACGACATGTCCCGCGTAGCCAAGAAGCCGATCGCCCTGCCGAAGGGCGTCGAATTGAACATCCAGGACACCAGCGTCAGCGCCAAGGGTCCGAAGGGCACCCTGTCGCTTGCCAAGCCGGCCGGCGTGCAGATCGTGGTCGAGGACGGCAATGCCGTGCTGTCGGCCAACGATGCCTCGTTGGTGCCGCTGACCGGCACCGTCCGCGCGATCCTGGCCAACATGGTCAAGGGCGTTTCCGAGGGCTTCGAGCGCAAGCTCGAGCTGGTGGGCGTGGGCTACCGCGCCGCGATGCAGGGCAAGGACCTGAGCCTGTCGCTCGGTTTCTCGCACCCGGTCGTGTACGCGGCGCCGGAAGGCATCACCATCAGCACCCCGACCCAGACCGAAATCGTGGTCCAGGGCGCGGACAAGCAGCTGGTGGGCGAAGTCGCCGCCAAGATCCGCGCCTACCGCAAGCCGGAGCCGTACAAGGGCAAGGGCGTGAAGTATTCCGACGAAGTCATCATCCGCAAGGAAGCCAAGAAGGCGTAAGCGTTCGCGGGGCCATCCGCGGGAGCCCGGTCCTCCATGGCCGGATCTGCCGCTACGAAGGCCTGCACCATCCTTCAGCTTCCACGAGGTAAACACACATGAGCATCAAGAACGACGCCCGCCTGCGCCGCGCCAAGTCCACCCGGGCCCACATCCGCAAGCTCGGCGTGCCGCGCCTGTCGGTGCTGCGCACCGGCCAGCACCTGTACGCGCAGCTGTTCACCGCCGATGGCGCCACCGTGATCGCGGCTGCCAACACCCTGCAGGCCGACGTCAAGGACGGCCTGACGAGCGGCAAGAACACCGAAGCGGCCGCCAAGGTCGGCAAGCTGCTCGCCGAGCGCGCCAGGGCCGCGGGCATCGAGAAGGTCGCTTTCGACCGCTCGGGCTACCGCTTCCACGGCCGCATCAAGGCGCTGGCCGACGCCGCCCGCGAGGGTGGCCTGCAGTTCTGATCCCCGGGGCCCGCTGCGGCGGGTCCGGCCTGCCGGCGCAGGGTGCGCCGGGCGCTGTCCTCCTTCTGCGGGGACATGACGTTGCACCGCGACAGACCACAACCATAAGCGGCCGCGAGCCGTACATCCCATAACGAACACAGGAATACGGAAATGGCAGAAGAGCGTCAGCAGCGCGGCCGCGATCGCGATCGCAACCGCGAAGAGAAGGTCGACGACGGCATGATCGAGAAGCTGGTCGCGGTCAATCGCGTCAGCAAGACCGTCAAGGGCGGCCGCCAGTTCACCTTCACCGCCCTGACCGTGGTCGGCGACGGCGACGGCAAGGTCGGTTTCGGCTACGGCAAGGCCCGCGAGGTCCCGGTGGCGATCCAGAAGTCGATGGAGTACGCGCGCAAGGGCATGCTCAACGTCGACCTGAACAACGGCACCCTGTGGCACCCGGTCAAGGCCGGCCACGGCGCGGCCCGCGTGTTCATGCAGCCGGCCTCTGAAGGTACCGGCGTGATCGCCGGCGGTGCCATGCGCGCCGTGCTCGAGGCGGTAGGCGTGAAGAACGTGCTGGCCAAGGCCGTCGGTTCGCGCAACCCGATCAACCTGGTCCGCGCCACCCTGAAGGGCCTGGAGGCCATGCAGTCGCCGACGCAGATCGCGGCCAAGCGCGGCAAGAAGGCGGAGGAACTCCTCAATGGCTAACGAGTCCAACAAGACCGTCAAGGTGCGCCTGGTGCGCGGCCTTCGCGGCACCCAGTCCCGCCACCGCCTGTCGGTGAAGGCCCTGGGCCTGAACAAGCTCAACGACGTGCGCGAGCTGAAGGACAGCCCGCAGGTTCGTGGCCTCATCAACCAGCTGCACTATCTGGTGCGGGTCGAGGACTAAGGAGAACACCATGCGTCTCAACACTCTCAAGCCCGCAGAGGGCGCCCGCCAGGAGCGCACCCGCGTCGGTCGCGGCATCGGTTCGGGCCTGGGCAAGACCGCTGGCCGCGGCCACAAGGGTTCGTTCGCGCGTTCCGGCAAGGGCAAGATCAAGGCCGGCTTCGAAGGCGGCCAGACCCCGATGCAGCGCCGCCTGCCGAAGATCGGCTTCCGCTCGATGACCGCCAAGGACACCGCCGAGGTGCTGCTGTACAAGCTGGCCCTGGTCGAAGGCGACACCGTCGACTTCGCCGCGCTGAAGGCGGCCAAGCTGGTCCCGTCGACCGCCAAGCGCGCCAAGATCGTCAAGAAGGGCGAGCTGACCCGCAAGCTGGTCATCAAGGGCGTGCAGCTCACCGCCGGCGCCAAGGCCGCGGTGGAAGCCGCCGGCGGCAGCATCGAGGAGTAAGCAGCACATGGCGCAAGCTGGTATCGGCAATCTCGGCAGCGGCCTGGGCAAGTTCACCGAACTGCGCCAGCGCCTGCTGTTCGTGCTTGGCGCGTTGCTCGTCTACCGCATCGGCTGCTTCGTGCCGGTGCCGGGCGTCAACCCCGATGCCATGCTGTCGATGATGCAGGCGCAGGGCGGTGGCATCGTGGACATGTTCAACATGTTCTCGGGTGGCGCCCTGCACCGGTTCAGCATCTTCGCGCTGAACGTGATGCCGTACATCTCGGCGTCGATCGTGATGCAGCTGGCCGTGCACATCTTCCCGACGCTGAAGTCGCTGCAGAAGGAAGGCGAGTCCGGCCGTCGCAAGATCACCCAGTTCTCGCGCATCGGCGCGGTGCTGCTGGCGGTAGTGCAGGGCGGCAGCATCGCCATGGCGCTGCAGAACCAGGTCGCCCCGGGCGGCGTGCCGGTGGTCTACACCCCGGGCATGGGCTTCGTCCTCACCGCGGTCGTGTCGCTGACCGCCGGCACCATCTTCCTGATGTGGCTGGGCGAGCAGGTGACCGAGCGCGGCATCGGCAACGGCGTGTCGCTGATCATCTTCGCCGGCATCGTCGCCGGCCTGCCGTCGGCGATCATCCAGACGGTCGAGGCTTTCCGCAGCGGCAGCATGAACTTCCTGGCGCTGCTGCTGATCGTGGTGCTGGTGCTGGCCTTCACCTGGTTCGTGGTGTTCGTCGAGCGCGGCCAGCGCCGGATCACGGTCAACTACGCGCGCCGCCAGGGCGGTCGCAACGCGTACATGAACCAGACCTCGTTCCTGCCGCTCAAGCTCAACATGTCCGGCGTGATCCCGCCGATCTTCGCCTCCAGCATCCTGGCGTTCCCGGCCACGCTGAGCATGTGGTCCGGCCAGGCCACTTCGGCCACCTGGCTGCAGCGCTTCTCCAACGCGCTGGCCCCGGGCGAGCCGCTGCACATGATCGTGTTCGCCGCGCTGATCACCGGCTTCGCGTTCTTCTACACCGCGCTGGTGTTCAACTCGCAGGAAACCGCGGACAACCTGAAGAAGTCCGGCGCGCTGATCCCGGGCATCCGCCCCGGCAAGGCCACTGCCGATTACATCGATGGCGTGCTGACCCGGCTGACCGCCGCGGGCGCGGCCTACCTGGTGATCGTGTGCCTGCTGCCGGAAGTGATGCGTACCCAGCTGCAGACTTCGTTCTACTTCGGCGGCACCTCGCTGCTGATCGTGGTGGTCGTGGTGATGGACTTCATCGCCCAGATCCAGGCCCACCTGATGTCGCACCAGTACGAGAGCCTTCTCAAGAAGGCCAACCTCAAGGGCGGTTCCCGCGGCGGCGGTCTGGCCCGGGGCTGACCCACGAATACCTCCGGCGGACCCATTCCGCCGAATCCGGCCCGCGGCCGGGTAGACCAAAATGGGCGGCCCGCGCGACGTCTCGCGCGCGGGTGAGACGATGCGGTGCCGCGCTGGAGTAGCGCGGCCGGCCCGACCGGGCGACCGGGGAGGCCAGCAGAGTCCGGCGCCGGAGCATGGGCACACTCCCCATGCCGGGTCCAGGGCCTTCGGGCCGTGGGCTTCCATGTAATCCGGGACATTGATAGAATTCGCAGTTCACTTTTGAACCATTCCTGTCGGGCGTGCCCTGGGCGCGTGCCGACCCCCAAGTTTGGAGATCGCGTCATGGCGCGTATTGCAGGCGTCAACCTGCCGACCCAGAAGCACGTCTGGGTGGGCTTGCAGAGCATCTACGGCATCGGCCGTACCCGGTCGAAGAAGGTGTGCGAGGCCGCTGGCGTGGCTTCCTCCACCAAGATCCGCGACCTGTCCGAGCCGGAAGTCGAGCGCCTGCGCGCCGAGGTCGGCAAGTACATCGTCGAAGGCGACCTGCGTCGCGAAATCGGCATCGCCATCAAGCGTCTGATGGACCTGGGCTGCTACCGCGGCCTGCGCCATCGTCGCGGCCTGCCCCTGCGCGGCCAGCGCACCCGCACCAATGCCCGCACCCGCAAGGGTCCGCGCAAGGCGATCAGGAAGTAAACGACCATGGCAAAGCCGGCAGCAGCCAAGACCAAGAAGAAGATCAAGCGCGTCGTCACCGACGGCATCGCGCATGTCCACGCTTCTTTCAACAACACCATCGTGACCATCACCGACCGCCAGGGCAACGCGCTGTCGTGGGCGACTTCGGGCGGCGCGGGCTTCCGCGGTTCGCGCAAGTCCACCCCGTTCGCCGCCCAGGTGGCCGCCGAGAAGGCCGGCAAGGCCGCCCTCGACTATGGTGTGAAGTCGCTTGAAGTCCGCATCAAGGGCCCGGGCCCGGGCCGCGAGTCGGCCGTCCGCTCGCTCAACAACGTGGGCTACAAGATCACCAACATCATCGACGTGACGCCAATCCCGCACAACGGGTGCCGTCCGCCGAAGAAGCGTCGCGTCTAAGGGAGCGATAAGACAATGGCTCGTTACATCGGTCCCACCTGTAAGCTCGCGCGCCGCGAAGGCGCCGACCTGTCGCTCAAGAGCCCGGGCCGCGCGCTCGACTCCAAGTGCAAGCTGGAGCAGAAGCCCGGCCAGCACGGCGCCACCGCGCGCAAGGGCAAGCTGTCCGACTACGCCACCCAGCTGCGCGAGAAGCAGAAGGTCAAGCGTATCTACGGCCTGCTGGAGCGCCAGTTCCGCAACTACTACAAGAAGGCCTCGACCAAGAAGGGCAACACCGGCGAGAACCTGCTGCAGCTGCTGGAAACCCGCCTGGACAACGTCGTCTATCGCATGGGTTTCGCGGTGACCCGCCCGTCGGCCCGCCAGTTGGTCAGCCACCGTGGCGTGCTGGTCAACGGCAAGCCGGTGAACCTGCCCTCGTACCAGGTCAAGGCCGGCGACGCGATCGCCCTGTCCGAGAAGGCGCAGAAGCAGTTGCGCGTCCAGGAGGCCCTGACCGTCGCCGAGCAGCACGACATCACCCCGTCGTGGGTCGAGGTCGACTCGAAGAAGTTCGCTGGCGTGTTCAAGGCCGTGCCCGACCGGGCCGACCTGCCGGCTGACATCAACGAAGCGCTGATCGTCGAGTTGTACTCGAAGTAACAGTGGCAGGCTGCCGCGCCCACCCGGGCGCGGCGCCGTATTCCACGCCCCGGCCGGAACGCGTTGCCCCGCCTTCCGGCCGTCCCCGGATGACGGGGCCACAAGCCAGAGCCGGCGGTTCCCCTGATCGTCGGCTCACTGCAGGAGAATCCGCAACATGACGGTTACCGCCAACCAGGTCCTGCGTCCCCGCGGACCGCAGATCGAACGCCTCACCGACAATCGCGCCAAGATCGTGATCGAACCGCTCGAGCGTGGCTACGGCCACACCCTGGGCAACGCGCTGCGCCGCGTCCTGCTGTCCTCGATCCCCGGCTTCGCGATCACCGAGGTCGAGATCGACGGCGTGCTGCACGAGTACACCACGGTCGAAGGCCTGCAGGAGGACGTGCTGGAAGTCCTGCTGAACCTGAAGGACGTCGCCATCCGCATGCACAACGGCGACAGCTCCACCCTGACCCTGTCCAGGCAGGGCCCGGGCGTGGTCACCGCCGGCGACATCAAGACCGACCACAACGTCGAGATCCTCAACGTCGACCACGTGATCTGCCACCTGACCAAGGACACGGCGCTGAACATGCGCCTGAAGATCGAGCGCGGCTTCGGCTACCAGCCGGCCACCTCGCGCCGCCATCCGGACGAAGAGACCCGTGCGATCGGCCGCCTGGTGCTGGACGCCTCGTTCTCGCCGGTCCGCCGCGTCGCCTACGCGGTGGAAGCCGCGCGCGTCGAGCAGCGCACCGACCTGGACAAGCTGGTCCTGGACATCGAGACCAACGGCACGATCGACGCCGAGGAGGCCGTGCGCACCGCTGCCGACATCCTCAGCGACCAGCTGTCGGTGTTCGGCGATTTCACCCACCGCGATCGTGGCGCCGCCAAGGCGGCCCCGACCGGCGTGGATCCGGTGCTGCTGCGTCCGATCGACGACCTCGAGCTGACCGTGCGTTCGGCCAACTGCCTCAAGGCCGAGAGCATCTACTACATCGGCGACCTGATCCAGAAGACCGAGGTCGAGCTGCTCAAGACCCCGAACCTGGGCAAGAAGTCGCTCACCGAGATCAAGGAAGTCCTCGCCCAGCGCGGCCTGTCCCTCGGCATGAAGCTCGAGAACTGGCCGCCGGCCGGCGTTGCCGCCCACGGCATGCTTGGCTAAGAGAAGCGACACCGTTCCCGCATCCACCGCGATGCGGGAGCGTCAAAGCGCCGACGGGCCCTCAGGCCCGCGGCGACTCCCCGGCAAGGGAACGCCGGATCGGGCCAGCGCAGTCCAAAGCTCCAGCGCCAGGATGGCGACAGCGAACCACAACGATCCACCATTGAATCGATAAAGGACACACCGTCATGCGCCACCAGAAAGCCGGCCGCAAGTTCAGCCGCACCAGTGCCCACCGCGAAGCGATGTTCAAGAACATGGCCGCCTCGCTGTTCAAGCACGAACTGATCAAGACCACCCTGCCCAAGGCCAAGGAACTGCGCCGCGTCGCCGAGCCGCTGATCACCCTGGGCAAGGTCGACAGCGTCGCCAACCGCCGCCTGGCCTTCGCGCGCCTGCGCGACAAGGAAGCGGTGGGCAACCTGTTCACCGTACTGGGCCCGCGCTACCAGGCCCGCCCGGGCGGCTACCTGCGCATCCTCAAGTGCGGTTTCCGCGCCGGCGACAACGCGCCGATGGCGTACGTCGAGCTGGTCGACCGCCCGCAGGCGGCCGAGTAAGCCACGCCGGCCGCCCTGTGGCGGCAACGTGAACGGAAACCCCGGCCCGCGCCGGGGTTTTCCGTTTCAGGCGCCACCATCGCTACGCGCGGGGGCCGCGGATGCGGAATAATCGACCGCATCCTTCCACTGTCCCCGGGTCCGACCCGCCGATGAATCCCTTCCGCTGGAGTTTCCGCGCGCAGTTCCTCGCCGGCTTCCTCGGCTGCGCCGCGCTGCTGTCCTACGCGATCTACACCCAGCTCTACCAGGGCCTGGAGCCGTGCCCGCTGTGCATCTTCCAGCGCATGGCCTATGCGGCGCTGGCAGTGGTGTTCCTGATTGGCGGCCTGCATGCGCCACGGGCCATGGGCGGGCGGCGCTTCTACGGTGGCCTGGTCGCGCTGGCCTCGCTGGTTGGCATCGGCATCGCCGGTCGCCACGTCTGGCTGCAGCTGCTGCCCAAGGGCACCGCGCCTTCGTGCGGGCCGCCTCTCTCGTTCCTGCAGGAGACGCTGGGCCCGATGGAACTTGTGCGCAAGGTGCTCACCGGCACCGGCGACTGCGGCACCGTCGACTGGACCCTGTTCGGCCTGAGCATGCCGGTGTGGAGCCTGATCGGCTTCGTGCTGCTGGCGGGCTGGGGCCTGTACGCCGCGTTCAGGCGGCGCAAGGGCCGCAACCGGCTCTGACCGGCAACGCATTCCGTTATCCCCCACACGAGTCCCCCATGAGCACGCCCGAACGCACCCTGCATCCCGTCACGCTCGCCGAAGGCTGGTCGCCGGAAAGCTGGCGCGGCAAGCCGGCGTTGCAGTTGCCGCAGTACCCGGATGCCGGCGCCCTGGAGGCGGCCCTTGCCGAGCTGCGCCAGCTGCCGCCACTGGTGACCTCGTGGGAGATCTTCGCACTGAAGAAGCAGATCGCCGAGGCACAGGAAGGCAAGCGCTTCCTGCTTCAGGGCGGCGACTGCGCCGAGAACTTCGCCGACTGCGAGTCGGGCACCATTTCCAACCGGCTCAAGGTGCTGCTGCAGATGAGCCTGGTGCTGGTCCACGGCCTGCGCCTGCCGGTGGTTCGCGTGGGCCGCTTCGCCGGCCAGTACGCCAAGCCGCGCTCGGCCGACATGGAGACGCGCGGCGAGGTCAGCCTGCCCAGCTACCGCGGCGACGTGGTCAACGGGCCGGAGTTCACCGCCGCCGCGCGCGTGCCCGATCCGCGGCGCATGCTCACCGCGCACGCGCGTTCGGCGATGACCATGAACTTTGTCCGCGCGCTGATCGACGGCGGCTTCGCCGACCTGCACCACCCCGAGTACTGGAACCTGAGCTGGGTCGGCTGCTCGCCGCTGGCCGAGGACTACCAGGAGATGGTGAATTCGATCGGCGATGCGGTGCGCTTCATGGAGACGCTGGCCGGCGCGGAGGTCCACAACCTCAACCGGATCGACTTCTACACCTCGCACGAGGCGCTGCTGCTGCCGTACGAAGCCGCGCTGACCCGGCAGGTGCCCAGGCAGTGGGGCTGGTTCAACCTGTCCACGCACTATCCCTGGATCGGCATGCGCACCGCGGCGCTGGACGGGGCGCACGTGGAGTATTTCCGCGGCATCCGCAACCCGATCGCGATCAAGGTCGGACCGTCGGTGCAGCCGGACCAGCTGCTGCGCCTGATGGATGCGCTCAACCCGGATGACGAGCCGGGCCGGCTGACTTTCATCCACCGCATGGGCGCGGGCCAGGTCGCCGAGAGGCTGCCGCCGCTGCTGGAGGCGGTGCGCCGCGACGGCCGCCGCGTGCTGTGGGTGTGCGACGCCATGCACGGCAATACCGAGAGCACCACCAACGGCTACAAGACCCGGCGCTTCGCCAACATCCTGGCCGAGGTGGAGCAGTCGTTCGACCTGCACGCGGCCGCGGGCACGCGCCTGGGGGGCGTGCACCTGGAGCTGACCGGCGAGGACGTCACCGAATGCACCGGCGGCGCGCGCGAACTGACCGAGGCGGACCTGGAGCGGGCTTACCGTTCCAGCGTGGACCCGCGGCTGAACTACGAGCAGTCGCTGGAGATCGCGATGGCGATCGTGCGCAAGCAGGGCCAGCGCAAGGGCGACGCGCGGGCCTGAGGCCGCGGGACGCCGCACGGGCGTCCGCCATGGCTGGCTTCAATGCGCCGCGTGCGCCGGCGCGCCTGCCGCCGCCGGCGACTCGACGCTGGCGCGGAACGTGGGCGGGCGGCGCGCGCGGGTGAGCTGCTCGTAGGCGTGGCCGATCCGCAGCAGCCGCGCCTCGCTCCAGGCCGGGCCGATGAACACCAGTCCGAGCGGCAACCCGTTGCTGTGGCCCATCGGCACGGTCAGCGCCGGATAGCCGGCGACCGCCGCGGCGCCGTAGCCGTCGCCGGGGAAGGTGTCGCCATGCGCGGGATCCAGCGGCCA
Source organism: Pseudoxanthomonas koreensis (assembly GCF_010093225.1). Lineage (GTDB taxonomy): Bacteria > Pseudomonadota > Gammaproteobacteria > Xanthomonadales > Xanthomonadaceae > Pseudoxanthomonas > Pseudoxanthomonas koreensis. The sequence continues at coordinate 35,464 of NZ_PDWM01000018.1, forward strand.
GGCGACGCCGGTGGTGGGCGCCACCAGCACGTCCAGTTGTTGCGCCCGCAGCGCCGCATCGATGCCTTCGGGGCCGGCCAGCCGGCGCGCGCGCGTGCGCGCCGCGATGTACGCCGGCGAGGCCAGGCCCGGGCGCGTTGCGGCCTGTTCGAACAGTTCCTGGCCGAACAGCGGCATGACCCGGTTGGCGTGGCGCCGGTTCCAGTCGATCAGTTCGCCCAGGTTGCGCAGCGGCGCCTGGCGCCGGCCCAGGTAGCGCTCCAGCGATGGGCCGAACTCGGACAGCAGTACCTCGCGCTCGTCGGCGTCCCACTGGCCCTCGGTGGGGATCCGGGCCTGGACCACGATCGCGCCGGCCTCGCGCAGGGCCGCGACGGCGCGCGTGGTCGCCGCGGCCACTTCCGGCGAGATCGCCAGCTTGTCCTGCAGCAGGCCGATGCGCACGCCACGCAGGCTGCTGTCGCGCAGGCGCGCGGCGTAGTCGAAGGTGGTGAGCGCGCTGTTGTCGGCGGTGGCCGGGTCGGCCGGGTCGCGGCCGGCGATGGCGGCCAGCAGCAGCGCGGCGTCCTCGACGGTGCGGGTCATCGGGCCGGCGGTGTCCTGGCTGCTGGAGATCGGCACGATGCCGTCGCGGCTGACCAGGCCGACCGTCGGCTTGAGCCCGACCAGCCCGTTCACCGCCGCCGGGCAGAGAATGCTGCCATCGGTCTCGGTGCCGATGCCGACCGCGCCCAGGTTGGCCGCCACCGCCACCGCGGTGCCGGAACTGGAGCCGCAGGGCGACCGGTCCAGGGCGTAGGGGTTGCGGGTCTGGCCGCGCACCGAACTCCAGCCGGAGGTGGAACGGGTGGAGCGGAAGTTCGCCCATTCGCTCAGGTTGGTCTTGCCCAGGATCACCGCGCCGGCCTCGCGCAGCCGGCTCACCAGGAAGGCGTCGGTGCCCGGGCGGAAGTCGGCCAGGGCCAGCGAGCCGGCACTGGTGGCCATGGGCGCGGCGTCGATGTTGTCCTTGAGCAGGACCGGGATGCCGTGCAGCGGCCCGCGCACGCGGCCGGCGGCGCGCTCGGCATCCAGCGTGCTGGCCTCGCTGCGCGCGAGCGGGTTGAGTTCGATGATGGCGTTGAGCCGGGGCCCGTTGCGGTCCAGGGCGATGATCCGCGCCAGGTAGGCCTGGACCAGCGCATGGCTGCTGGTCTCGCCGCGCTCCATCGCCGCCTGCAGTTCCGCGATGTCGGCTTCGGCGTAGGGGAAGGCGGCTGCCGCGGCGGGCGCGACGGCTGCCTGCGCCGGCGGCGCCGGCACGGCAGGATCCTCGCGGCGGCAACCCGCTGCGCCTGTGCACAGCAGCGCGACCGCCAGCAGTGCGAGCAGACGCATGCCTTGCTTCCCCACGGCGACGGGGCCGAGGCTACCGCCGGTGGCGGCGGTTGGCAAACCGCCGCGGGGAGGGATGGTGCTCAGGCGGCGCGCGAGGCGCGCTTGCGGTCGGTTTCGGAGCGGAACTTCTTGCGCAGGCGGATCTGCTGCGGGGTGACCTCGACCAGTTCGTCGTCGTCGATGAACTCCAGCGCCTGTTCCAGCGACAGCTTGACCGGCGGGATCAGGCCTTCGTCGTCGTCCTTGCCGGCGGCGCGGAAGTTGGTCAGCTGCTTGCCGCGCAGCGCGTTGACGGTCAGGTCGTTGTCCTTGGAATGGATGCCGACGATCTGGCCCTCGTAGATCTCCTCGCCCGGCTCGATCATCAGCCGGCCGCGCTCCTGCATCGCCATCTGCGCGTAGGCGGGCGACGGGCCGGTGCCGTTGGAGATCAGCACGCCATTCTGGCGCTGGCCGATGCTGCCGTCGGCCTTCGGGCCGTAGTGGTCGAACACGTGGAACAGCAGGCCGGTGCCGGCGGTGAGGGTGCGGAACTCGGTCTGGAAGCCGATCAGCCCGCGCGCCGGGATGATGAACTCCAGGCGCACGCGGCCCTTGCCGTCCGGTTCCATGTTCTGCAGCAGCGCCTTGCGCTCGCCGAGGCGGCCCATCACGCCGCCCTGGTATTGCTCGTCCAGGTCGACCACGAGCTGCTCGTACGGCTCCTGCATGGTGCCGTCGATCTCCTTGACGATCACTTCCGGGCGCGACACGGCCAGTTCGTAGCCCTCGCGGCGCATGGTCTCGATCAGGATCGACAGGTGCAGTTCGCCGCGGCCGCTGACCTTGAACTTGTCGGCGTCCTCGGTGTCCTCGACCTTCAGCGCCACGTTGTGCTGGGTCTCGCGGGTCAGGCGGTCGCGCAGCTGGCGACTGGTGAGGAACTTGCCGCCGCTGCGGTCCTTAACCCCGGCGAACGGCGAATCGTTGACCTGGAAGGTCATGCTGATGGTCGGCTCGTCCACGGTGAGCGCCGGCAGCTGCTCGACCGCGGAGGTGTCGCAGATGGTGTCGGAGATGCCCAGCGCCTCGATGCCGGAGATGGCAATAATGTCGCCGGCCTGCGCTTCCTTGACCTCGTGCCGTTCCAGGCCGTGGAAGCCCAGCACCTGCAGCACCTTGCCGTTGCGGGTCTTGCCCTCGCGGTCCATCACCGTGACCGGCATGTTGGTGCGGATCGTGCCGCGCTGCACCCGGCCGACACCGATGATGCCGACGTAGTTGTTGTAGTCCAGCGAGGTGATGCGCATCTGGAACGGGCCTTCCAGGTCCACCGGCGGCGGCGGGACATGGTTCACGATCGCCTGGAACAGCGGGGTCATGTCGCCCGAGCGCACGTCCTCGGTCAGGCCGGCGTAGCCGTTCAGGCCGGAGGCGTACACGACCTGGAAATCGAGTTGCTCGTCGGTGGCGCCGAGGCGGTCGAACAGGTCGAAGGTCTGGTTGAGCACCCAGTCCGGGCGCGCGCCGGGGCGGTCGACCTTGTTGATCACCACGATCGGCTTGAAACCCATCGCGAAGGCCTTCTGGGTGACGAAGCGGGTCTGCGGCATCGGGCCGTCCATCGCGTCGACCAGGATCAGCACCGAGTCGACCATCGACAGCACGCGCTCGACCTCGCCGCCGAAGTCGGCGTGGCCGGGGGTGTCGACGATGTTGATGCGGTATTCCTCGCCCTCGGGCGAAGTCCAGCGGATCGCGGTGTTCTTGGACAGGATCGTGATGCCACGTTCCTTTTCCAGGTCGTTGCTGTCCATCACGCGCTCGCCGACCTGCGCACGCTCGCTGAAGGTGCCGGACTGCTTGAGCAGCTGGTCGACCAGGGTGGTCTTGCCGTGGTCGACGTGGGCGACGATGGCGATGTTGCGCAGGTTCTGGATGGACATGGATTCTGGGATCGGATCGCGTGGGATCGAAAAAGCGCACCCGGATACCCCCTTCGAAGGGGCAGGGCGCGAGGGGTGGACGGAAGGAAGCGCGCTATTATAGCCGGTCAACCGCCCGGTCCGGGCACCTGGAGCTGAATACATGAGCCTGATCGCCACCTTCGACACCGCCCGCGGCCCGATCCGGGTCGAGCTGCTGCCCGAGAAGGCGCCGCTGACCGTGGCCAATTTCGTCAACCTGGCCAGGCGCGGCTTCTACGACGGCCTGAATTTCCACCGGGTGATCCCGGATTTCATGGTCCAGGGCGGCTGCCCGGAAGGTTCCGGCCGCGGTGGCCCGGGCTACCGCTTCGAGGACGAGACCGGCAATGGCGTGGCCCACGAGCGCGGCGTGCTGTCCATGGCCAACGCCGGCCCGAACACCAATGGCAGCCAGTTCTTCATCACCCACGTGGCTACCCCGTGGCTGGACGGGCGCCATACCGTGTTCGGCAAGGTGGTCGAGGGCCTGGACGTGGTCGATGCCGTCGCCCAGGGTGATGCGATCAACTCGGTGAAGATCGAGGGCGATGCCGAGGCGGTGCTGGCGGCCAAGGCCGACCGCGTCGCCGAGTGGAACCGCCACCTCAGCGCCTGATCCTCGCAGGCAGGGCCGGCCGTGCGGCCGGCCCGCGGCGCAGCGGACTGTTGCAGCCATGGGGGGCGCCGGTCGGCAAGGGGGCGGATGGTAGAATCGCCGGCTCCCGACGACCGGCTCGCGACGACGGACCCATGCGCATCCTCGGCTTCCTGATGATCCTCGGCCTGGCCGGCGGCCTGTTCGCCTGGTGGTCGAAGGCCCGCGTGCCGGAACTGCATCCCGACGACCCGCGCCTGGCCACCGGCGAGCAGGGCATCGTGATGCTCGCCGCGGAGTGGTGCGGCTACTGCAGGAAACAGCAGGGCGATTTCGAGCGCGCCGGCGTGCGCTACCGCGTCCTCGACATCGACCAGGACGACGGCGATCGGGCGATGCGCGCACTGGGTACCCGTGGCGTACCGGTGACCGTGATCGGCCAGGCGGTGGTCCGCGGCTACGACACCGCCGCATTGGACCAAAGACTGGGTCCGCTGGGCTACGACGTCTATTAACCTGCGCGGCAGCGCCGGCCCGCGCCGGCCCCGCCACGCACCCCCGTTTCCGCAACACCCAACGAAGGACATCCCCACGATGAAGACCCCCGTTCGAGTTGCCGTCACCGGCGCGGCCGGCCAGATCGGCTACGCCCTGCTGTTCCGCATCGCCTCCGGCGAGATGCTGGGCAAGGACCAGCCGGTGATCCTGCAGCTGCTGGAACTGCCGCTGGACAAGGCCCAGGCCGCGCTGAAGGGCGTGATCATGGAGCTGGAGGACTGCGCGTTTCCGCTGCTGGCCGGCATCGTCGGCACCGACGACCCGGAAGTGGCGTTCAAGGACGCCGACGTGGCCCTGCTGGTCGGCGCGCGTCCGCGCGGCCCGGGCATGGAGCGCAAGGATCTGCTGCTGGAGAACGCGAAGATCTTCACCGCCCAGGGCGCGGCGCTGAACAAGGTCGCCAGCCGCGACGTCAAGGTGCTGGTGGTCGGCAACCCGGCCAACACCAATGCCTACATCGCGATGAAGTCCGCGCCGGACCTCAAGCCCGAAAACTTCACCGCGATGCTGCGCCTGGACCACAACCGCGCGCTGAGCCAGCTGGCCAGCAAGGCCGGCGTGGCCGTGGGCGATATCGAGAAGCTGGTGGTGTGGGGCAACCACAGCCCGACCATGTACCCGGACTACCGTTTCGCCACCGCCGGCGGCGTGTCGCTGAAGGACAAGATCGACGACGCCGACTGGAACGCCAACGAATTCATCCCGAAGGTGGGCAAGCGCGGCGCCGCGATCATCGAGGCGCGCGGCCTGTCCTCGGCCGCCTCGGCCGCCAATGCCGCCATCGACCACGTCCGCGACTGGGTGCTGGGCAGCAACGGCAAGTGGGTGACGATGGGCGTGCCGTCCGACGGTTCCTACGGCATCCCCGAGGGCGTGATCTTCGGCGTGGCGGTGACCACCGAGAACGGCAAGTACACCCGGATCAAGGACCTGCCGGTCGACGCCTTCAGCCAGGCCGCGATCGACAAGACTTTGGCCGAGCTGGAAGAAGAGCGCGCCGGCGTGGCGCACCTGCTCTGATCCACGGCGGTATGCGATGCGAAAGGGGCGGCTTCGGCCGCCCCTTTCCGTTTGCGGCATCGTCATGACCGATGGCACATGCGGCGATTCCGGCCCGGAAGCCGATGTTTTCCCGTGTTACGTTCGCCGCATCCTTCAACTGCGGTGGAGACGTGGCATGCGCGTGAGTGGGCGGATCCTGGGAGTGTCGATGCTGGCTGGCAGCGCGTTCGCGCTGTCCGCGCAGGCGGCCGATGACGCGGGTTACCGCCAGCCGCCCGAGCCGCTGCTGGGCGTGCTGCGCGCACCACTCAACCCCTCGCCTTCGATCGACCCGACCGGCACCACCGCGCTGCTGGTGCGGCAATCGCTGTACCCGCCGGTCGAACGCGTCGCCGAGCCCTACCTGAAACTGGCCGGCGTGCGCGTGGAGCCGCGCAACCACAGCCGCCACGACCGCGCCAACGGCTACGGCATCCGCACCTGCCTGGACGGCTTCAGCCTGCTCGACCTGGCCAGCGGCCGCGAAACAGGGGTGGCGCTGCCAGCCGGCGCCTGTCCGGGCCTGCCGACATGGTCGCCGGACGGGCGCGGCTTCGCCTTCGACAACACCACCGATGCCGGGGTGGAACTGTGGGTCGGCGACGCCCGCGACGGCCGCGTGCGCCGGATCGAGGGCGTGCAGCTCAACACGCTCCTGGGCAGCGACGTGCAATGGCTGGGCGCCAGGCACGAGTTGCTGGTCAAGCTGGTCCCGGCCGACCTCGGCCCGATGCCGCAGAAGGCCGCGGTGCCGCCCGGCCCGGAGATGAAGGAAGCCATCGGCGGCAAGGGCGAGAGCAGCACCTACGAGGCGCGCGACACGCTCTCCAGCCCGGAGGACGAGGCGCTGTTCGACCATTTCGCCACTGCGCAACTGGCCACGGTCGACGTGGCCTCGGGCAAGGTCGCCAGGGTCGGCCCGCCGGCGGTGTACGCCAGCGTCGCCGTCGCGCCCGACGGCCGCCACGTGCGCGTGCAGAAGCTCAAGCGCCCGTATTCCTACGTGACCACCTACAACCGCTTCGCCCACGACATGCTGGTGCTCGACCTGGCCGACGGCAGCAGCCGCGTGCTTGCCAGCCTGCCGGTGGCCGATCGGGTGCCGGTGCGCGGCGTGCCGACCGGCCCGCGCAGCTACGGCTGGCGCGCCAACCAGCCGGCCACCCTGGTCTGGGCCGAGGCACTGGACGGCGGCGACTGGAAGACCGAGGTGCCGGCGCGCGACCGCCTGCTGACCCTGGCCGCGCCGTTTACCGGCAAGCCGAAGGAGTTCGCGCGCACGAAGCAGCGCTACGCCGGCCTGGCCTGGTTCGAGCGCGGCGGCGCCGCGCTGCTCAACGAATACGACGCCAACCGCAACTGGCGCACCACCACCCTGGTCGATGCCGACAAGGCCGGCGACAAGGGCCGCGTGCTGTGGGACCTGTCCACCGACGAGCTGTACGCCGATCCGGGTTCGCCGCGGTTCCACACCCTGGCCAACGGCGCGGCGGTGCTGCTGCAGCGGGATGGTGCGCTGTTCCTCTCCGGCGCCGGCGCCTCGCCGCAGGGCAATCGCCCGTTCCTCGACCGCTACGACCTGGCCAGCGGCACAAGCACGCGCCTGTTCCGCAGCGCACCGGATGCGCTGGAGTCGTTCGTCGACTTCGCTGGCGGCGATACCGCCCGGCTGCTGACCTGGCACCAGTCGCCGTCCGATCCGCCGAACCTGTTCCTGCGCACGCTGGGCCAGGCGCAGGCCGATGCCGCCGCCGGCGAGGCCGCCTACGCCTCCACCCCGGTCACGGTGACCCGTTTCCCCGACCCGGCGCCGCTGGTGCGCGGGGTGAAGAAGCGCCTGGTGACCTACAAGCGCAAGGACGGCGTGGACCTGTCGTTCACCCTGTACACGCCGCCCGGCTACCAGGAAGGCACGCGCATCCCCGCGATCCTGTACGCCTATCCGGCCGACTACGCCGACCCGTCCAAGGCCGGGCAGGTGAGCGGTTCGGAGCAGACCTTCACCCGCCTCACCGGCTACCGGCTGATGCTGCTGGCCGGCTACGCGATCATCGACAACGCCTCGTTCCCGATCGTCGGCGATCCGAAGACCGCCTACGACACCTACCTGGAGCAGCTGGTCGCCGACGCGCAGGCGGCGGTGGACAAGGCGGTGGAGCTGGGCGTGGTCGACCGCGACCGGATCGGCGTCACCGGCCACAGCCACGGCGCGCTGATGACCGCCAACCTGCTGGCCCATACCGACCTGTTCCGCGCCGGCGTGGCCTCCAGCGGCGGCTACAACAAGACCCTGACCCCGTTCGGCTTCCAGAACGAACGCCGCTCGTTCTGGGACGCGCGCGAGGTGTACGACCAGGCCTCCGCCTTCTTCCACGCCGACAGGATCAACGAGCCGCTGCTGATCGTGCACGGCAGCGACGACGCCAACCCCGGCACCGAGCCGACCCAGTCGCCGCGCCTGTTCCAGGCGATCCGCGGCAACGGCGGCACCACCCGGCTGGTGATGCTGCCGTTCGAGCCGCACTGGTACGCCGCGCAGGAGTCCAACGAGCATTTCGTCGCCGAGATGCTGGCCTGGTTCGACCGTTACGTGAAGGAAGCGCCGGCGCAGCAGCCCGCTGCCCGCTGAGCCATCGCCGTGGTCCCGGCGCGGACCACGACGCCTTCCGCCGCGCCCGCATTGACGAGCCCGATCAACCTTTCGGGCGTGGGAATGCCGCTGGATCCGGTGTTTTCCCGGTCCGGCGGGCGGATTTTCGACCAAGGTCTTAACGCGGCCCGCCCGGCCCGGGTCTAGCCTTCAGGCTAGCTACCGGGAGGGCAGGCGATGCGTTACGAAGACTTCCACCGGCGTTCGATCGAGGAGCCGGAAGCGTTCTGGGCCGAGGCCGCGCAGGCCATCGACTGGCACACCCCGCCGCAGCGCATCCTCGACTACGACAATCCGCCGTTCCGGCGCTGGTTCGTCGGCGGCACCACCAACCTGTGCCACAACGCGGTCGACCGCCACCTGGCCGAGCGTGGCGACCAGCTCGCCCTGGTCGGCTGGTCCAGCGAGACTGGCAGCGTGTGCGAGCTGACCTTCCGCCAGCTGCACCGCGAGGTGAACACCTTCGCCGCCGCGCTGCAGTCGCTGGGCGTGGACACCGGCGACCGGGTGGTGGTGTACATGCCGCACACCGTGGACGCGGCCATCGCCATGCTCGCCTGCGCGCGCATCGGCGCGGTGCACTCGGTGGTGTTCGGTGGCTTCGCCTCGCACAACCTGGCGCTGCGCATCGACGATGCGAAGCCGAAGGTGCTGGTCTGTGCCGACGCCGGCATGCGCGGCGGCAAGGTGATCCCGTTCAAGCCGATGGTGGACGAGGCGCTGGCGCTGTCGGCGCATCCGCCGGTGCACGTGCTGGTGGTCAACCGCGGCCTAGCGGGCGAGTTGCCGATGCAGCAGGGCCGCGACCTGGAGTACGGCCCGCTGCGCCAGGCCCATGCCGACGCCGAAGTGCCCGTGGCATGGCTGGAAGCCAACGCGCCCAGCTACATCCTCTACACCTCCGGCACCACCGGCAAGCCCAAGGGCGTGCAGCGCGACGTCGGCGGCTACGCGGTGGCACTGGCGCTGTCGATGTGGTCGATCTACGACATCCGCGCCGGCCAGGTGATGTTCTCCACCTCCGACATCGGCTGGGTGGTGGGCCATTCCTACAACGTGTATGGCCCGCTGATCGCCGGCGCCACCTCGATCCTCTACGAAGGCCTGCCGACGTCGCCCGACCCGGGCATCTGGTGGAAGATCTGCGAGCGCTACGGCGTGCGCACCATGTTCTCCTCGCCCACCGCGGTGCGCGTGCTGAAGAAGCAGGACCCGGAATGGCTGCGCCGGCACGACCTGTCGAAGCTGCAATACCTGTTCCTGGCCGGCGAACCGCTGGACGAGCCGACCGCCGACTGGATCGCCGGCGCGCTCGGCAAGACCGTGATCGACAACTACTGGCAGACCGAGACCGGCTGGCCGGTGCTGACCCTGATGCCCGGGGTCGAGATGAAGCCGGTGAAGCTCGGCTCGCCGGGCCTGCCCGCACCGGGCTACCGCCTGCGCGTGATCGACGAGAACACCGGGCGCGACTGCGGCCCCGGCGAGAAGGGCGTGCTGGCGATCCAGCCGCCGCTGCCGCCGGGCTGCCTGACCACGGTGTGGGGCAACGACGAGCGCTTCATCGCCAGCTACTTCAGCCATTTCAAGGAGCTGCTGTACAGCTCGCTGGACTGGGCGATCCGCGACGAGGACGGCTACGCCTTCATCCTCGGCCGCACCGACGACGTGATCAACGTGGCCGGCCACCGCCTGGGCACGCGCGAGATCGAGGAATCGGTATCCAGCCATCCGGCCGTGGCCGAGGCGGCGGTGATCGGCGTGCACGACGAACTGAAGGGGCAGGTGCCGGTGGTGTTCGCCACGCTCAAGCGCAGCGACGGCGATGCGGCCGAGTCCGCCGCGCAGATGATGCGCACCGTGACCGAGCAGCTCGGCGCGGTGGCGCGGCCGTCACGGGTGTACGTGGTCAACGCGCTGCCGAAGACGCGTTCGGGCAAGCTGCTGCGGCGTTCGCTGCAGGCGCTGGCCGAGCAGCGCGACCCGGGCGACCTGTCCACGCTGGACGATCCCAACGCGCTGGAGGAAGTGAAGCGCGCGCTGGAGCGGGGCGCGGACGCGGGCGGCTGAGCGGGCCGGTGCAGAAGGACTTGGCAAGCCAGCAGGGGCCGGTGAAAAAACGGGTGATCCCATCGGGCGCGCACACCCGGATGCCTGTTGCCCTTCCGTAGCCGGTGCTGAGAGATATCGGGGGCTGCAGACCGTCATAAAACATATCGGGGTCTGCTCGCCGTCTTTCCCGGTTGCCAGCCAAGGTGTGGTCTTGGCTGCATCGGGGCAACCTCCTGATCGGAGGGCGAATCTTTCAATTGACGCCTCTCACGGACCGCCCCAAACTCGGTGCTACACCCCCGCTGGGGGTCTACTGGTAGTTGGGGGGCAAGAGGGGACACGATGACGAGTTCAAACGTATCTCGGACTGAGACTTGGCGTGAGGTCCGGGAAAGAAAAATTAGGGGTTGGTTTGCCCTAATTTTTCTTGTTTCACTCCTGGCAAGCTTGGCCTGTAAGATCGTTCTGCCACGTCTTCTGGCTGGGCCCGACGATTTCTCTTACAACCCACCGTGGGTCGGCCTCATGTCATTGGCCTTCGGGCTTGTTGCGATATGCACAGTCCCGCTGGCTTGGCGTTGGGTTTATCGCCGTGGTCGCTAGGCCGGCATGGCTGGTGGCGTTGTGCCCTAGCCAGTCATTCAAGCCGACGCCGCTTTGCCGCGCGGCTTAATTCAGGGCTCATGAAAGCATTCATCGCTATCCTCGTCCTTCTTCTCTCATTCCCCGCGCAGGCGGGCACTTGGGGTGTTGGACAGTTCGACAACGACGAGGCTCTGGATCGTTCGTCCGATTGGGCTGAGGCTGAATCGACGTTGGTTGTTCAGCGCGCACTTGAGGCAATTAAAGGGTCGACGTACATCGAAGCACCCGAGGCTATGACCGCACTCGTTGCAGCAGAGGTAGTAGCGGCCGCGGCTGGCTATCCCAGCCCCGACCTGCCAGACGATCTGAACTCCTGGATTGCCCGCCAATCAGCGCTAGAACTCATCGCACTCATCCCCTCCGCAAAATCCGCAATCTCAAGAATCGTATCGCCGGAGGGTTCCGAACTGTATGAGTTGTGGGCTGACGCAGATCTTTCGGAGTGGCTTGTCGCGGTAGCTGAGCTGTCAGATCGTCTGGCGGCGGCACCATCAAGCATAGAGCGGTGAATTAGCACTCGAAGTGCAACAGCCCGCCTATCTCTTCAAGTTGTTCGATGGGTTCTTGTGGTCATAGCGTTTTCTCGGCCGCCACTGGGTGTCTACGGAACCCTGGCCGGGCCAGCGCTGGGCACCGACGCGGTAAGCTGACCCGGCTCAGCGGTCGGCGTCGGGCACCGGTCGCGCGGGATCCAGGTCGTAGCGCAACGTCCACACTTGGTCGCGGCCTTCCGGGTCGCGGGCGAGGTGGAAACAGGCGGCGGCGTTGATCGCGATCCGGCAAGGCGCATCCGACGCTGCGCCGGTATCGGGAGCCGGCACGATGAACAGCCCGCTGGCATCGATGGTCCTGCGCGCGGGCGTGTCGGCCAGGTCGCCGATGTCGCGGATGCTGCCGCCTTGCCAGGCCAGCGGCTCGCGGAAGTTCACCAGCAGGTCGGCGCGCGCGGGTGGTTGCCCGGGGATCGCCAGCGTGCCGCCGATGATGCGCAGGTCGGCCCAGGTATCGCCGTTCTCCGGCAGGTCGCGATAGAGCGCGTGCGCGACGCCGGCGTGGCCGCCGCCGGCGATGCCGTCCAGCGCCGCCAGCAGGCCAAGGAAATACAGCTTGCGCAGTGCCTGCTTCTGCGGATCGCCTTCGATGCCGCCGGCTTCGATCAGGACCGTGCTGGTGCCCCACTGTGCGGTCAGGTCGCCGAACGCGCGCGGGTTGAAGGTCTCGTCCCAGCGCGCGATGTGGCCGGCGATGTGCGGCTCCAGGGCGATGCGGATCGTGGCGGCCACCTCGATCGCGCGGGCGCGGGCCGCGTCGACGCGGTTGGCGGCGTCGGCGGGCGGGGCGAGCAGGGCGATGGCGGTGCCGCGCCCTGAGTCGCCGACGCGGTGGCCGGGGTCCTGGTCGTGCAGGTTGAATCCGTACGCCGGGCGCACGCGGTCGTGCAGCGTCTTCAGCGCGCGCGCCTCGGGCGTGGCCAGCAGGCGTGCGTCGCGGTTGATGTCGATGCCTTGCGCGTTGCGCCGCTGGAAGCGCGCGGCGCCATCCGGATTGAGCATCGGCAGGACGTGCAGCGTGGTGTTCGCGCGCAGCCGCGCCGCCACGGGATGGTCCGGGTGCTGGCCAAGGAAGGCGAACAGGTCGGCCAGCGCCATCGTGCCGGTGCTCTCGTCGCCGTGCATCTGCGACCACAGCAGCACGCGGGTCTTGCCCGTGCCCCAGCGCAGGTGCCGGAGCGGGCGGCCCTCGACGCTGCGGCCGATGTCTTCGCTGCGGAAGCCGGCATCGCGGCCGAGCAAGGGCGTGGCGACCCGCCACCACTGGTCCGGGTCGAAGTCGCGCCGGTCCAGGCCGGGCACGCGCAGCCCGGGGTACAGCGCGTCGACCCCTGCCATCCATGCCGGGGGCGGCGGAACCGGCGTGGAGGCGGGGGCGGGCGCGCCCGCCGGTTCCTGCGCGAACGCGGGCGCGGCGCATGCGGCAAGCGCCAGGAGCAGGGCGGGCGCGGAGGGCTTGGCCATGGTCGTGCCAGGGCGGTTCGGGTGCAGGGCAGCGGGGTTCCCGCGCGCCGCGAAGTCAAAACGGCGGGGCGGGCGGGGCGCCTTTCCGGTCAATCGTGGGCGACGTCGGCGTCGGCCTCCGGCTGCAGTCCGGTGTAGCTCGCGCGCGGCCGGATCACCTGCCCCGGCGCCTGCTGTTCCAGCGCGTGCGCCAGCCAGCCGGCCAGCCGCCCCGCCGCGAACATCGACAGCGCCGGCGCAGCCGGCAGTCCATGCGCGAAGCAGATCGCGGCCAGGGTGAAGTCCACGTTCGGGCGCCGCCCGCTGGCGGCTTCGGCGGCGGCGATCACCGCTTCGAGCGTGCGCAACGTGTCGGCGTCGACCGGGTTGGCGCGCAGCATCGCCAGCAGGGTGGCCGCGCGCGGGTCGCCGTCGGGGTACAGCGCATGGCCGAAACCCGGCAGGTCTTCGCCGCGTTGCCAGCGCTTGGCGATGAAGCTTTCGATGTCGGCCGATTCGCGCGCGCTTTCCACCAGGGCGTAGGCGCGGGCGGTGGCGCCGCCGTGGCGCGGACCCGACAGCGCGGCCAGGCCGGCGCAGACGGTGGCGTGCAGGTGCGCGCCGGTGGAGGCGACCACGCGTGCGGCGAATGCGGACACGTTGAGTTCGTGGTCGGCGCACAGCACCAGCGCGGCGCGGACCAGCTCGGCGAAGGCCGCATCGCCGGGGCGCCAGGCCTCGCCGAGCAGGCGGTGGACCGGGCCGGCCGGGCGCCGGGCGACCAGCAGGGCGGCGTTCTGGCGCAGCAGGGTGGCGGCCACCGCGCGGCGGGTCGGCTGGTCGGCCTGGAATGAATGCGGCACGTGCAGGGCCAGCAGCGGGATCGCGGCCATCGACCGGCTCAGCGGCGGCAGCCCGGCGTCGGTGGCCAGCGCGGCGATGTGCGCCGGCCAGTCGCCGGGCGGGTCGGCGAACGGATTCTGGCTGCCGCAGTCCCACAGCAGGCGGGCGATGTCTTCCAGGGTGGCGCCGGCTTCGGCGGCGGCCACGGCCGGGCGGCCGCGGTAGTAGGGGCCGTCCGGGCGGATCAGCGAAATCCGGGTTTCCAGCACCGGCAGGCCGCGGTCCAGGCTCTGCGCCGCGCCGCGCGCGGGGCCGCGGCCCAGGCGCTTGCGCTGGGCCAGCCGCTCCACGTCCTGGCGCCGGTAGACGCGGCTGCGATGGTCCGCGCCGGGGCGCGATTCGAGCAGGCCGCGGCTGACGTAGGCATACAGCGTGGCGGCGCTGATGCCGAGGATCCGGCAGGCTTCGGTGGCGGGAATGAGGTCGCGGTCCATCGGGAAATATTGATCGATACGATCAAGATTGATCAACTGATGGCAGGGTGACACATTGCCGGTGCCGCGTGCACCCTGCGCACCGAGGAACCGTCCATGTCCAGCCCCCTGTCCGCCGGCGCGAAGTTCCGCGCCGCCCTGGCCGCCGAATCGCCGCTGCAGGTGATCGGCGCGATCAACGCCAACCACGCGCTGCTGGCGCAGCGTGCCGGCTACCGCGCGATCTACCTGTCCGGTGGCGGCGTGGCCGCCGGTTCGCTGGGCCTGCCGGACCTGGGCATCAACACGCTGGACGACGTGCTGGTCGACACCCGCCGCATCACCGACGTGTGCGACCTGCCGCTGCTGGTCGACATCGACACCGGCTTCGGCCCGAGTGCGTTCAACATCGAGCGCACGGTCAAGTCGCTGATCAAGGCCGGTGCGGCCGCCTGCCACATCGAGGACCAGGTCGGCGCCAAGCGCTGCGGCCATCGCCCGGGCAAGGAGATCGTGAGCGCCGGCGAGATGGCCGACCGGGTCAAGGCCGCGGCCGATGCGAAGACCGACGCGTCGTTCTTCCTGATCGCGCGCACCGACGCGATCCAGGTCGACGGCGTGGATGCGGCGATCGAGCGCGCCATCGCCTGCGTGGAGGCCGGCGCCGACGGCATCTTCGCCGAGGCCGCCTACGACCTGCCCACCTACAAGCGCTTCGTCGACGCGGTGAAGGTGCCGGTGCTGGCCAACATCACCGAGTTCGGCAAGACCCCGCTGTTCACCCGCGACGAACTGGCCTCGGTGGGCGTGGCGATCCAGCTGTTCCCGCTGTCGGCGTTCCGCGCCGCCAACAGGGCGGCGGAGAACGTCTACCAGGCGATCCGCCGCGACGGCCACCAGAAGTCCGTGGTGGACGCGATGCAGACGCGCGAGGAGCTGTACGACCGCATCGGCTACCACGCCTTCGAGCAGAAGCTCGACGGGCTGTTCGCCGCGAAGAAGTGACGTTTCGCCCTTCTCCCGCGGGAGAAGGTGGCCCAATACAGGGAGAATCCCGATGAGCGACACCACCACCACCCCCTTCAAGCCGAAGAAGTCCGTCGCCCTGTCCGGCACCGCCGCCGGCAATACCGCGCTGTGCACGGTCGGCCGCAGCGGCAACGACCTGCACTACCGCGGCTACGACATCCTCGACCTGGCCACGAGCTCCGAGTTCGAGGAGATCGCCTACCTGCTGGTCCACGGCAAGCTGCCCAACACCGCCGAACTGGCCGGCTACAAGGCCAAGCTGAAGTCGCTGCGCGGGATCCCGGCCGCGGTGAAGGCCGCGCTGGAAGAACTGCCGCCGTCGGCGCACCCGATGGACGTGATGCGCACCGGCGTGTCGGTGCTCGGCTGCGTGTCGCCGGAGAAGGACGACCACAACCATCCCGGCGCGCGCGACATCGCCGACAAGCTGATGGCCTGCCTCGGTTCGATGCTGCTGTACTGGTACCACTGGTCGCACAACGGCCGCGCGATCGACGTGGAAACCGACGACGACTCGATCGGCGGCCACTTCCTGCACCTGCTGCACGGCGAGCCGCCGCGCGAATCGTGGGTGCGGGCGATGCACACCTCGCTGATCCTCTACGCCGAGCACGAGTTCAACGCGTCCACGTTCACCGCGCGCGTCATCGCCGGCACCGGCAGCGACATGCACAGCTGCATCACCGGTGCGATCGGCGCGCTGCGCGGGCCCAAGCACGGCGGCGCCAACGAGGTCGCCTTCGAGGTGCAGAAGCGCTACGACAGCCCGGACGACGCCGAAGCCGACATCAAGGCCCGGGTCGAGCGCAAGGAAGTGGTGATCGGTTTCGGCCACCCGGTGTATACCGTGGGCGACCCGCGCAACCAGGTGATCAAACAGGTGGCGAAGGACCTGTCGGCCGAGCAGTCGAGCATGAAGATGTACGACATCGCCGAGCGGCTGGAGACGGTGATGTGGGACATCAAGAAGATGTTCCCCAACCTGGACTGGTTCAGCGCGGTCAGCTACCACATGATGGGCGTGCCCACCGCGATGTTCACCCCGCTTTTCGTGATCGCGCGCACATCCGGGTGGAGCGCCCATGTGATCGAGCAGCGGATCGATGGCAAGATCATCCGGCCCAGCGCCAACTACACCGGGCCTGAGGACCAGAAGTTCGTGCCGAGGGATCGGCGGGGGTGACATCGATGACGCGGATGCTCGGGGGGAGCGATGCGCGAGGGGATCTATCGCAAGACGGATGCGGGTCGGGACGAGATCCGTGACCGCAGCCGGCGCCTGCCGCCGGCATTGAGGACCGTGCTGTTGATGGTGGACGGCCAGCGCACGCTGGCCGACCTGCGCCAGGTGGCCGGCGGCATGCGCGCGCCGGACGACGCACTGGAGCGCCTGCTGGCGGAAGGGCTGATCGAGCCGACCACCGACAGCTTCGACGTGGAAGGCCTGATGCGGGCCGCATCAGGCAGCGCCGCCGCCGCGGCCATGGCCAGGCCGGCAGTGGCGGTGGCACCGCCGGTGCCGCTGCCTGCACCACCCGAGCCCACCACCGCATCCGCGGCAGGACCGGCGTCCCAGGCCCAGATCGCCGACGAAGCCATCGCCGTGCTGGACGTCGCGCCGGACGCGACCACGCCCGCCCTTGATCCCGACCACTACGTGCGCCTGTACGGCCGCATGACCGAGGCGGTGCGTACCCACCTGGGCCTGCGCGGCTATTTCCTGCAGCTGAAGATCGAGCGCTGCACTGACGCAGCCGGCCTGCAGGCCGTGCTCCCGGAGCTGCGCCAGGCCCTGGCCAAGAGCAAGGGCGCCAGCTTCGCCAGCGACTGGGAGCGGGCGCTGGTAGAGCCGGCCTGAGCCTGCCGGCGGCGGCGGGGGAGAGCCGCCGCCGGCAGGCGAGGGTCGCGCCGGTGAAGTCGCGCCGGCACGGCCAGTGCCGCTGGCGATCAGGCCAGGCCTTCGGCCTTGAGCGCGCGCTGCACGCCGGCGTCGGCCTGCATGCGTGCGACGAACGCGGCCAGCGCTTCCAGCCCGGACAGGTCGATGCCGGTGCGGCCGGCCCAGAGCAGGGTCACGAACAGGTAGGGGTCGGCGAAGCTGCGGAAACCGGCCAGCCATTCGCGGCCCTGCAACTGGCGGTCCGCCGCCTCGAACAGGCTGCGCACGCGCTTGCGTGCGCTGGCCTTGACCGCCTCGTGCTGGGCCGGGTCGTCGATGTAGTTGCCAGGACCGAACAGCGGCTTGAACGCCGGGTGCAGGTCCGAATTGACGAAGGCCAGCCAGCGCCCGGCCTCGGCGCGCTGGCGCGGGCTGCCGTCACCGGCCAGTTCGGCCTTGGGGAAGCGGTCGGCGATGTAGCCGACGATGGCCGCGTTCTGGGTCAGGACGAAGTCGCCGTCGACCAGCACCGGCACAGCACCCGTGGGGTTGAGCGCGCGGAACACGTCCGACTTCATGGCGTCGGCGTCGACCACCTGTGCCTCGAACGGCTGGCCGGTCCAGCACAGGTCGATGTGGACCGCGGTCGAGCAGGCGCCGGGCTTGGTGTAGAGCTTCATGCAGCGATCCTCGCGATGGAAAGAGACAGGCCCGCGATTATGCGCGGGCCTGTCGTCCAGCATGCGTGGTGGTGCCGCAACGGAGCGTCGCGGCAGCCCGGCTTGCGCCGCCGTCGCGTCAGCCCCGTGGCCGTAGCCGCTGCACCCGGTAGAAGGTGTGGTCGCCGATGGTGGCCACCTGGTAGGCGTTGCTCCAGCTCGGGCTGGCGATGGCGTGGGCGGCGAAGTGGCTGGCGCCGGGCACGATCTCGCGGCGCTGGCCGACCGGCAGTGCCCAGTTGCGCTCGGCGCGCAGGGCCACGTCGATCGAACGGTCCCAGGCCTGCATGTTGGCCAGCCGGGTGTTGGGCGAGACGATCGTCGGCGCGAACTGCTTGCGCGCGGTGACCACGTCGCACATCGAGTCGCCCCACAGGCCACTGTCGCGGCGGCGCAGGGCCACCTCGGCGACGGCTTCCTGGCCGCGCACGCTCTGGTCGCGGGCTTCCAGGTACACGGTAGTGCTCAGGCACAGCGAGTCGGCGGCCGGCTGCGGCAGGAGCTGCGACAGCCAGAGGATCCATGCCAGTTTCATCAGTTTCTCCTTGCTCCGTCTGCGCGTGGCCACGCCTCGTCCCGGAAGGGGGCGGGCACGGCGCCGCGGGGCGTCATGGGGAGGCGGCCGAAGGTCCACGGGCCGCCCGGGTTGCCGGCGAATCTGGAGGGCCGGCGCAACCTGCCGGAAGAGCGGCGGGTCGGGAAAGTGGCGGCACGATAGGGGCCGGTTTCCCAACCGAAACTGAACGCGTCCGCTTGACAGGCGGGGCTGGCACGGGGTGTGAAATCGTGACTCCTGGCAAACTTCCCTGCGTATTCAGCTACTTGGCCCGATCCGATCCGCCGCGACGGATTTCTGTAGGAGCCCACTTCAGGGGGCGACCCGACGCCGCCGGACATGCAACCGCGTTGAACGCTCCCCTTCCGGAGCCCACGCGTCGAACGTGGCATCTCCAGACGGGATCGGGTCGCCCCCTGAAGTGGGCTCCTACAGGAGGAGCGAACGGCGGCAGGGGTCAGAGTGCGGCGGCGAGCCGGCTGCCCTGGTCGATCGCGCGCTTGGCGTCCAGTTCGGCGGCCACGTCGGCGCCGCCGATCAGGTGCACCGGCGTGGTGCTGCCGGCGGCCTGCAACTGCGCGTGCAGGTCGCGGCGTGGTTCCTGCCCGGCGCAGACCACCACGCTGCCGACCGGCAGGACCTGCTCGATGCCCTCGAGGCGGATGCGCAGGCCGGCGTCGTCCACGCCCAGGTACTCGACCCCGCCGAGCATCTTCACGCCCTTGGCCTTGAGCGTGGCGCGGTGGATCCAGCCGGTGGTCTTGCCCAGCCTGGCGCCGGGGCGGCCGGGGCTGCGTTGCAGCAGCCAGACTTCGCGCGCCGGCGGCTCCGGTCGCGGCGGAGTCAGGCCGCCGCGGCCGCAGCCTTCGATGTCCACGCCCCATTCGGCACGCCAGCGGACCGGGTCCAGGCTGGGGGAGACGCCTTCGTGGACCAGGAATTCGGCCACGTCGAAGCCGATCCCGCCCGCGCCGATCACTGCCACCCGGTCGGCCACGCGCGCGCGGCCGGAGAGCACGTCCAGGTAGCCGACCACCATCGGATGGCTGGCACCGGGGAAGTCGACCGTGCGCGGCACGATGCCGGTGGCCAGCACGATCCCGTCGAAGCAGGCCAACTGCTCCGGCCCGGCACGGGTGCCCAGGCGCAGCTCCACCCCGGTCTCGGCCAGGCGGTGTCCGAAGTAGCGCAGGGTCTCGTGGAACTCCTCCTTGCCGGGGATGCGCTTGGCCAGGTTGAACTGGCCGCCGATCTCCGTGGCCGCGTCGAACAGCACCACCGCGTGCCCGCGCTGCGCGGCCACGGTGGCGCAGGCCAGGCCGGCGGGCCCGGCGCCGACCACAGCGATGCGCTTCTTCGCCGTCGTGGGCAGGTAGTTCAGCTCGGTCTCGGCCACCGCGCGCGGATTGACCAGGCAGCTGGCGGTCCTGTTCTCGAACACATGGTCCAGGCATGCCTGGTTGCAGGCGATGCAGGTATTGATGGCGTGGGCGCGGCCGGCGCGGGCCTTGGCCGGCCATTCCGGGTCGGCCAGCAGCGGTCGTGCCAGCGAGACCAGGTCGGCCTGGCCGGCGGCGAGGATGCCTTCGGCCACCTCGGGCATGTTGATCCGGTTCACCGCCACCAGCGGCAGCGCCACCTCCGGCTTCAGCCGCGCGGTGATCCCGGCGAAGGCCGCGCGCGGCACCGAGGTGGCGATGGTCGGCACCCGCGCCTCGTGCCAGCCGATGCCGGAATTGATGATCGTGGCGCCGGCCGCTTCCACCGCCCGGGCCTGGGCCACGATCTCGTCCCAAGCGTTGCCGTCCTCGACCAGGTCCAGCAGCGAGAGCCTGTAGATGAGGATGAAGTCCGGGCCGCAGGCCTCGCGCACCCGGCGAACCGTCTCCACCGCGAAGCGCATGCGCTTTTCCGCGCTGCCGCCCCAGGCGTCGCCGCGCCTGTTGGTGCGCGGGGCGGTGAACTGGTTGATCAGGTAGCCCTCCGAGCCCATCACCTCCACGCCGTCGTAGCCGGCCTCGCGGGCGCGGGCGGCGGCACTGGCGAAGGCGTCGATCTGGCGTTCGACGCCGCGCGCGGACAGGGCGCGCGGGGTGAACGGGTTGATCGGGGCCTTGAGCTTCGACGGCGCCCCCTGCAGCGGGTGGTAGCCGTAGCGGCCGGCGTGCAGCAGCTGCAGGCAGATCTTCGCCCCGTGTTCGTGCACGGCGCGGGTGAGCTGGCGGTGCGGGCCCGTTTCCCAGGGCCAGGACAGCTTGCCTCCGAACGGGGTGAGCCAGCCGGCCAGGTTGGGGGCAAAGCCGCCGGTGACGATCAGGCCGACGCCACCGCCGGCGCGTTCGGCGAAATATGCGGCCAGTCTGGGGAAGTCGCGGGCGCGGTCCTCAAGGCCGGTGTGCATCGAGCCCATCAGCACGCGGTTGCGCAGGGTGGTGAAGCCCAGGTCCAGCGGCGCGAACAGGTGCGGGTAGGGCGTGTCGATGGCGGGCGTCATGGTTCGGATACGCTGGCGTACGGATCGTGCATCGTCCCGCCAAACGTGGGCGGCGGCAAGCGTCTGCCTGCCCGCCGTTCCCCGCTCCCGGGGGAGAGGGGCCCGTGCTTCAGGCGGGCCAGCCGGCGAGGGCGAGCTTGCCGACGGTGGTTCCCGATTCGAGGCGGAGGTGGGCTTCGCGCAGGTTGGCCGCATCGATCGGGCCCAGCACCTCGGTGAGCGTGGTGCGCAGCTGGCCTGCCTCGACCAGGCTGCCGACCCGGGCCAGGATCCGGTGCTGGCAGATCATGTCGTCGGTACGGAAGCGGGCGCGGGCGAACATGAATTCCCAGTGGATGCCAATACATTTGGCCTTGTACGGGTCGCCGATGCGCAGCGGGCCGGCCGGTTCCACCACCAGCCCCACGTGGCCCTGCGGCGCCAGCAGTTCGCCGAGTACGTCCCAGTAGCGGTCGGTGTCGGCCAGGTTGAGCGCCGCGTCGACGCTGGCGAAGCCCAGCGCCTGCAGCTGCGGCGCCAGCGGCTGGCGGTGGTCGACCACGTGGTGCGCGCCCATGTCCCGGCACCACGCCTGGGTCTGCGGGCGCGAGGCGGTGGCGATGACGGTGAAGCCGGCATGCCGGGCCAGCTGGATGGCGATGGACCCGACCCCGCCGGCGCCGCCGACCACCAGCAGGCTGCGCCGGTTGTCCTCGGCGTCGAAGTCGAACGGCATCCGCTCGAACAGCAGTTCCCAGGCGGTGAGCGCGGTCAGCGGCAGGGCGGCGGCCTCGGCGAAGTCCAGGGTGGTCGGTTTGGGCCCGGCCAGGCGTTCGTCGACCAGCTGGTATTGGGCGTTGCTGCCCGCACGGGTGACGTCGCCGGCGTAATAGACCTCGTCGCCGGGCTTGAACAGGCTCACTCCGGCGCCGACCGCCTCCGCCACCCCGGCGGCGTCGAAACCCAGGACCCGCGGCGGCGAATGGACGACCCCGGCGTTGTCCGGGCGTGGCGCGCGCAGCTTGGGGTCCCCCGGGTTGGCCGACACCGCCTCGACCCGGACCAGCAGGTCCTGCGGGCCGGGTTCGGGCCGGGGCAGGGTGAGGTCCTGCAGCGAGTCCGGGTCGTCGATGGGCAGGTGGCGGGTGAAGGCGACAGCTCTCATGCGCGGGTTCCGGAGGCAAGGTGCGGTCCAATGAGTATGCCGTGCGGTCGGACCGGATGGCCCCCGGCCTGCAGTGCACGAAAGCGCTTGCGGGCCGGCCGGGAATGCGCAAAAGTGAGACGGGATCGACTGTCTTCACATGTTATGGTACTGTTAACGCCGTCTTCACCTGTCTCCGCCTAGGCTTTCGCGGGACGACGTGCAGAACGGCCGTCAGGGATGTCCGCCGGGAGAGTGTCAGTGGGCGTCTGCAATTACCTGAGGCAATACGGTTTCTTCACCCCCCGAATCAGCAAGGAGCAAGATGAGATGAACAAGAAACTTCTGGCCGCTGCGCTGCTTGGCGGCCTCGCCATGGCGCAGGCTGCTTCCGCACAGGAGTTTGACGACCGCTGGTACCTCACCGGTTCGGCGGGCTTCAACTTCCAGGACAGCGACCGCGGCACCAACGATGCCCCGTTCCTGGGCTTGGGCGTGGGCAAGTTCATCAGCCCGAACTGGGCGGTCGATGGCGAGCTCAACTACCAGAACCCCAACCTCAGCGACAACCAGAACCTGAACTGGAGCCAGTACGGCGTGTCGCTGGACTTCCGCCGCTTCTGGCTGGCTGAAGCCCGCGAGTACAACCCGTACCTGCTGTTCGGTGTCGGCTACCAGCGCGCCGAGGAAGAGTTCGATGCGTTCCCGAACCCGGATTCCCCGGGCCAGCGCGAGAACGGCAACCTGGCCGCCAAGGTCGGCGTCGGCCTGCAGACCACTTTCGACAGCCGCGTCGCCGTGCGTGCCGAAGTGGCCTACCGCGCCGATTTCGACGATCGCAGCGTCAACGCCCCGAACGAAGACTGGTTCGGCGACGTGCTGGCCTCGGTCGGCCTGGTGATCCCGCTGGGTCCGCCGCCGGTTGCCCCGGCTCCGCC